>CAZZEL010000028.1:15994-18873 GCA_964652625.1 uncultured Gemmatimonadaceae bacterium | reverse complement strand
GAATGGAGCCAGCGCCGGAAATGGGACCGCCCGAGAGACCGGGGCCCACCGAGGAGACCGAGGTCAGCGCAGAGACATCCACGCCCCTGGAGTGGTGGGGGAACGCACCGGGCGTATTGGACCCGCAGAGATGCCTTGCCCAGAAGCCGCGTTGCGGCATCGTCGGATCGTCCAGCGCATCCCATTGACCCGAAGCACGGAAGGGCAAGCCACTCCCCATGGGCAAGAGGAAGAAGAGACGGGAGAAGGAGTTGGAGGGAGTGAATCTCCTGGGGCTGGCCCCCCGCCGCGTGGCGGAGTGGGAGGAGGAAGAGGGGCGGGTGGTCATTCTGCGGCCGCCCCCCGCGAGCCGGGGCTTACGGCGGCTCGTGGACCGGGTCCTGCATAGCCTCTCGGCTCACCGCATCCGTCTGGACGAAGTGGGAAGCTTCGCCTGGCGTCATCTGGACGGGGAGCGGACGGTGGGGGAGGTGGCCGAGCTCCTCCGGAAGGAGTTCGGCGAGGAGGTGGAGCCGGCGGAGGAGCGCCTGGGCCACCTGGTCTGGCTCATGCGCAAGGAGGAATTCCTGGTGTACCCAGGGTGGGAGGGGGGGAAGGGAAGGGGAGCCGGGAGGTGATCCCGGCTCCCCACTTTCTCAGTTTGCTCCCGCGGTGGTCAGGTCCCGCGCCTGGCGTTCTTTCGTCGTGAGGCCACGGCTCCCTCAGTTCGCTCCCGCGGCGGCCACGCTCACATCCGGTAAAGGTGTGTCGTCGGTGTGTCGGGGCAGAATGGGATACACCACCTCGGGCTGATCCCCCGTAAGGGAGTTCAGGAAGGCCACGATGGCGTTCCCTTGCTCGGGGGTCAGGTCCGCTCCCAGCTGGGCCGCCCCCATGATCCGCACCGTTTCCCTCAGGTCCCACACCTTACCGGAGTGGAAATAGGGGGGCGTGAGCTCCACGTTCCTCAGGGAGGGGGACTTGAAGACGTACTCGTCGGTGGCCGTCCGGGTCACGGCGTAGCGGCCTTTGTCCTCCGGGGGCAGCACGTCGGCGCCGGGCCGCTGCACCAGTCCGAAGGGGAAGTAGCCCGTGCCTCCCAGGTTCACCCCACCGTGGCAGGACGTGCAGCCCTTGTCCATGAAGGTCTGGAGCCCCTCTCTCGCCATGTCGCTCAGGGCTTCCAGGTCACCCTTGAGGTACTCGTCGAAGGGGGCGTTCGGCGTGATGAGGGTCGTCTCGTAGACCTCGATGGCGTCGGCCATGGTGTTGAAGTTCACCGGGTCCGGGTCATCGGGGAACGCCGCCTCGAAGAGCTCCACGTACTCCGGGATACTCTTCAGGGTGGCCACGGCCCGTTCCGGCGTGCTGTTCATCTCCACTCCGGCCTGCACCGGCCCCTGGGCCTGCTCCGCCAGGTCCCCGGCTCGGCCGTCCCAGAACTGGGCGATGTTGAAGACGGCGTTCAGGACCGTGGGGGCGTTCCGGGGGCCCCTCTGCCAGCCGTGGCCGATGGAGGTCTCCATCAGGTCCACGCCGGCCAGACCCACGTTGTGACAGGTGTTGCAGCTGATGAGCCAACTGGAGGAGAGACGGGGCTCGAAGTAGAGCATCCGGCCCAGCTCAATCTTCTCCGGAGAGGATGGGTTGTCCTCCATCTCCGGGGGCTCCATGGGGATGGGGTCGAAGGCGGCCTGGGCCCGGGCCAGGAGAGGATCCTGGGCTGCGGCCGCGGTGTCCTCAGCGTGGGCCGCTGCCTCGGGCTGCTCCGCGGTCTGCGGGGTCCCGGCGGTCTCGCCGGAGGGCCCGCAGGCCCAGAGGGCCCCGGCTAGAAGAAGAAGGGAAAACCTGGCGTAGGACGACGACATGATGCTGTCCTCCATGATGGTTCAGGGATGATCTCCCCCACAGAATACTGCGGTGCGGCCTTCGGCGCAGCCTCCGCTGCCCGGAGTGTGCCCGGGCCGCCGGGACCGGGAGCTCCGACGCCCCCCGATTCCGGCTCGCCGCCTTCCTCTCGATGGCCTCCTACACCCTGGCGTAGCGTCGCTGACACTCGTCCCAGTCCACCACGTCCCAGAAGGCCTGGATGTAGTCGCCCCTGCGGTTCTGGTAGCGGAGGTAGTAGGCGTGCTCCCACACGTCCAGGCCCAGGATGGGGATCATCCCCATGGACAGGGGATTGTCCTGGTTCGGGGTGGTGACCACTTCCAGCGTCCCGGAGGGGTTGACCACCAGCCACCCCCAGCCGCTGCCGAAGATGGATCCGGTGGCCCCCGAGAAGGCGTTCCGGAAGGCGTCCATGGTGCCCCACTGCTCCTTGATGGCCTGGGCCAGGGTGCCCACCGGGGCTCCGCCGCCGTCCGGGGAGAGGGCGGGCCAGAAGAGGGCGTGGTTCAGGTGGCCGCCCCCGTGGTTCCGCACCGCTGTCCTGACCTGGCCAGGAAGCCCCCGCCAGTCGGCCACCAGCTCCCCCAGGGTGAGGGTCTGCAGGGATGGGTGGTCCTCCAGGGCCGCGTTGAGGTTGTTCACGTACCCCTGGTGATGCCGGCCGTGGTGGATCTCCATGGTCTGGGCATCGATGCTCCGGTCCAGGGCATCGTGGGAGTAGGGCAGGGGGGGAAGGGAGAAGGGATAGGCCTCATCGGCGTCGGGCAGGGCCTTCAGAGACGCTGCCGGCAGGGTCCGGGTCCGAGAACCCCTCTCGCCCGTGGCTCCGGCCAGCCCGTCCGAAAGTAGGAGGGTCGAGGCCGCCGCCGCTGACGAGACCCGCAGCAGACGACGCCGGCTCAGGGTGGATCCGTTCGAGAGTGTGGGGTGGTCGTTCATGGGGTGGGGCGCTCCTTTGCTTGGCTCACGCTCGTGGCCGGCTCCGGCTCATGGGCAGCTCCGGCTCATGG
>CAZZEL010000028.1:7913-15894 GCA_964652625.1 uncultured Gemmatimonadaceae bacterium | reverse complement strand
GCTCCGGCTCATGGGCAGCTCCGGCTCATGGCATCTCCCGCTTCGGGTCGGCTCACGCTCATGGGCGGCTCATGTCGAGGATCGGTCAAAGGCTATGCGGGCACCGCTTCCGGGCGGCGCACTCTGCCCGTCGGTCACGGGCACCGTGGCCCATGCCAGGGCAGAGACAGTCGGAAGCCTGATACACCCCATGGGGTGATTGGTGCAGGGTGGGGGACCCCTTTCGACGGTGGGGTGAGGAGGGAGGGCGGACCCGGGGCGGACCTGTGGCGGGGCGGGGCCTCGAGTCCCCGAAACCGGTCCGCCGGCGCCTTCGTAGGGCGAGAGGCACACATGCCCTCTGCCCATGCCCACGTCACGCCCCGGACGACCCATGATCGAGACCCTGCGGCAGAATCTCCGGATCGCGCTGCGCTCCCTCCGGAAGCGCCCCCTCTTCCTCCTGGTGTCCGTGGGTTCTCTGGCCGTGGGGATCGGGGCCAACACCGCCATCGTCAGCGTGGTGGACCACTTCTTCATCCGGCCTCCCCCGGGGATTCCCAACGCGGACCGGATGGTGGAGGTGGGAAGGGGACGGGACGGCTCGGGCTTCGACAGCTTCTCCTACCCGGACTTCCTGGATCTCCGGGAGGAAGCCGAGCCCCTCCGGGAGCTGGCGGGCTACAGGATGCAGATGCTCACCCTGAGCCGGGGCGAGGAAGGGGACCGGGCCTTCGGGCTCCTGGTGTCGGCCAACTACTTCCGTCTTCTGGGGGTCCGACCCCACCTGGGCCGGGCTTTCACCCCGGAGGAGGACCGGGGGGTCAACGAGCACCCGGTGGCCGTGGTGAGCCACGACTATTGGCGGAGCCGGATGGGAGGCGATCCGGAGGTGGTGGGCTCCACCCTGTACGTGAGCCGCCGGCCCTACATCGTGGTGGGCGTCACCCCACCGGAGTTCCGGGGGCATATCACCGTGGGAACCCCGGACGTGTACCTGCCTCTCGTCCAGCAGCCCTCCCTGAATCAGGGAAGGAATTACTTCCAGCGCCGGAGCGCCTCCTTTTTCGAGGTTCTGGGCCTGCTGGAGCCCGGAGCCACGGTGGAGGAGGCCGACGCCGCCGTAGCCACGGTGTTCCGGCGTTTGGCCGAGGAGTATCCCGAGACGAATGAGAGCCGTACGGCCTCGGTGAGACCCTTCGGCGCCCTTCCCGCCGCCATCCGGGGCCCGGCGGGTCTGTTCTTCGGCATTCTCACGACTTTCGCCGGACTCATCCTCCTCATCACCTGCGCCAACGTGGCGGGGATGTTCCTGGCCCGGGCCGGCTCTCGGCGGAAGGAGATCGCCATCCGCCTCTCCATTGGAGCGAATCGGTGGCGCCTGATTCTCCAGCTCCTGACCGAGTCCCTTCTGGTCTTCGTCCTGGGAGGCGTCGGCGGCTTCCTCCTGGCCACCTGGAGTCTGGAACTCCTCACCCGGATCCAACTCCCGGCGCCGTTCCCCGTAGCCCTGGAGGTGGGGGCCGATGGCCGGGTGCTGGTCTTCACCCTGGGTCTGACCCTTCTCACCGGTCTCATTTTCGGGCTTCTGCCGGCTCGGGCATCCCTGAATCTGGATCTGCTGGGGGCCCTGAAGAACGAAGGGGACCGAGGGCCCTCATCGGTGGGTCGGCTCCGGAGGGGGTTCGTGGCAGCCCAGGTCGGGGCCTCCCTGGTCCTGCTGGTGGCCGCGGGCCTGCTCCTCCGGGCCCTGGAGACCGCCGGGGAGATGGAGAAGGGATTTCAGGCGGAGGGAGCCTACCTGACCCTCATGGACCTCTCGGCAGAAGGGTACAAAGAGGAGGCGGGGAGGGTCTTTCAGGAGGAGATGCTGGCGTACTTCTCCCGGCGTCCCCTGGCCCGGTCCGTGGCCCTCTCCGCGGATCTTCCCCTGGATCTGTCCAGTAAGGGCACGGGAGTGGTTCCCGAGGGATGGGAGCCCTCGGAGGAGAGGCCCCGGGTGGGAGTGGACTTCAATGTCGTCTCGCCGAGCTACTTCGAAACCCTCCGGATCCCCATCCTGGAAGGACGGGGGTTCACCGCGGCGGACCGTGAGGGTTCGGAGCCGGTGGCCGTGGTGAGCCGGACCTTCGTCCGTCGGGTCTGGCCCGGCCAGAGTCCCCTGGGCCGGCGCATCCAGTGGGGTTCCTCCGAACACACCTGGCTCACGGTAGTGGGCGTAGTGGAGGACGTCCACAACCAGGTCCTGTCCGAGACCGTGGATCCCTTCGTGTACCGGCCCCTGGCCCAGTTCTACGACCCGGAGGTGCATCTGGTTCTCCGGACCGGGCCGGGGGGGGAGCACGGCCAGGTGGTGGAGGAGGTTCACCAGGGGCTCCGGAGCCTGGACCCCACCATCTCCCTCTCCCCGGTTCTGGCCCTGGACCGCTACACCGAGGTGGGGATCCTGCCCCAGCGGCTGGCGGGCCTCCTCTCCGGGGGGCTGGGATTGCTGGCCCTCCTGCTTTCCGGAATGGGCGTCTACGGGGTCATGGCCTTCGCCGTCAGCCGGCGGAGGCGGGAAATGGGGATCCGCATCGCCCTGGGAGCCGAGCCGGGACGGGTCCTCCGCTCCGTCCTGGCCGGGGCCTTCCGCCTGGCCCTGCCGGGGCTCCTTGCCGGGGCCCTGCTGGCCGTGGGGGTGGGCTACCTCCTCCGGAGCCTCCTCCTGGGGGTGAGCCCTGTGGATCCGGTGGCCCTCGCGGGGGTCACCTTGGCCCTGGCCGGCATGGTGGTCCTGGGCACCCTGGTCCCGGCCCGGCGCGCGGCCCGGATCGACCCCGGCGAGGCCCTGAGGAGCGAGTAGGGGGAACCGGCTCCGTTATCCTTCCGGCGGCACGTCGTCCCGGCTGTACTTCACCTCGCCGCCGACGATGGTGTAGACCACCTCCGTAGTGGGGATCTCCTCCTCCGGCACGGTGAGGATGTCCTTGGACAGCACCGTGATGTCCGCCAGCTTGCCCGGGGTGAGGCTTCCCAGCACGTCCTCCTGGAAGGCGGCATAGGCCCCGTTGATGGTGTAGGACTCCAGGGCCTCCATCCGGGTCATGGCCTGATCCGGGAAAAAGGTGGTGCCGTCGTCCAGGCGCCGGGTGACGCTGGCGTGGAAGACGGGGATGGGATCCACCCGCTCCACCGGGGCGTCGGTGCCGTTGCAGATCACGGCTCCGCTGTCCATGAGCTTCTGCCACACGTAGGCCCCCTCCTCCGCCCGCTCCTCGCCCAGGCGCTGCAGGACGTAGGGGGCGTCGGACGTGCAGTGGATGGCCTGCATGGCGGCGACGACCCCCAACTCGCCGAAGCGGGGAATGTCCGTGGGATGCAGGTGCTGGGCGTGCTCCAGTCTCCAGCGCCAATCCGTCTTCTCGGGATGGGCCTGAAACGTGGCCTCGTAGATGTCCAGGACCTCCCGGTTCGCCCGGTCTCCGATGGCGTGGATGTTGAGTTGGAAGTCGTGCTCCGCGGCGATCCGGGCCGTCTCTTCGATGACGTCCACCGGTGTGGTGTTCAGGCCCACGCTGCTGGGAAGGTCCTCGTAGGGCTCCAGGAGCCAGGCGCCGTGGGCCCCCAGGGCGCCGTCGATGAGACGCTTGACGGAGCGGACCGTGAGGTGGTGGTCCCCGTATCCCAGGAGCCGGTACTCCTCGATTCCCTCCTCCAGCTCCTGGTTGGAGGCGGAGAGCATGGCGTAGAGGCGGACCCCCAGCTCTCCGGCGTCCACCATCTCCCGGTACATGTCCACCGTCTCATAGCCCACGCCGGCGTCGTGGAGGCTGGTGATGCCCCGGGACAGGACCCGTTCGTCGGCCAGACGAGCGAGCTGGCGGGGGTCCGGCGAGACCGAGCCCTCGTAGGCCGGGCCCAGGAGGCCGGAGGCCGTCTCCCGGAAGACGCCGATGGGGTTGCCCCGGGCGTCCCGGACGATCTCCCCGCCGGGAGGATCGGCGGTGGCTGCGGTGATCCCCGCCATCTCCATGGCCCGCTGGTTCGCGTAGGTGGCGTGGCCGCTGGCGTGGGTGAGGATCACCGGGTTGTCCGGGGAGACCCGGCTCAGGTCGTGGTGGTGGGGAAGACCGTCCACGTTCGGCTCCGGCACCCGCTCCCACTTCTCCTGGTGCCAGCCCCGGCCCCGGATGAGGGTCCCGGGCTCGGCGTCCTCCACCACCCGGTCCACCTCCTCCACGATCTCCTGCCAACTGGAGGCGTCCATGAGATCGAGCTGGAGGGTGGACTGGCCGATGCTCAGGAAATGGGCGTGGCTGTCGATGAGGCCCGGCACCGCCAACTGACCGTCCAGGTCCATGACCTGGGTCTCCGCCCCGATGTAGTCGGCGATCTCGGCGTCGGAACCCACGGCCAGAATCCGGCCGTCCCGTATGGCCACGGCCTCTCCCTGGGGGACGGCTTCGTCCACGGTGACCACCTTGCCGCCCCGGAGGACCATATCGGCGGGTTCCGCCGAGGGGCCTTCGCAGGCGGCAATGAGCGCCACGAGACCGGCCATGAGGAGACCGGTGAAGACGCGACGCAAGGGAGGACGGCGGGGACGCGTGGGACGCGAGGGGCCCGGGGGGCGCGGGGGACGCGAGGGACACGAAGAGGGACGCAAAGGAGTCCAGCTCATGGGGACCTCCTTCGAAGAGTTCGTTGAACAGAGGTTCGGCCGCACTCCCGATTCAGGGGCCGTCCCTGTGGCCGGGCCGGTTCAGCGGCCGTCTATGTGGCCGGGAAGTGGGTCGGATCGCCGCACTCCCGGTGCCGTAGCTTCGTAGAGGCTAGAAGCTCGACGGCGGCCAGGCAAATGGGCAGGTGGTGGCCTCCCCGGAGAAAGCCGAAAACCGAGCCACCCTTTGCCGGAGAGGTCCGAATACCGGGTGGTGCCCCTCCGGGAGGGCTCATACTATTCTGGCACCATGTCCGAGTCCCAGAATCCCCGGGAACGCTCCCACACTTCCGGCTCCGGCAGCGAGATCGCCGACGCCCTGGCCGACGTCATGAAGGATCAGGCGGAGAAGGCCAAGGTCCGGAAGCAGGCTCCGGCCCCCCGGAGCCGCGGGACGTCCCCCCTGAAGTGGGGCCTTCTCCTGGCTCTGGCCGGCCTCTCGGCCTACTTGTGGCTGGCTCCCCCGGACTGGCTTCTCCCTTCGCCTCCCGAACCCCCGCCTCCGGCCCTCCAGGAGGCGGGCCTGCGCATGGAGATCGCCCTCCAGGCCCGGAGCGTGGAGGCTTTCCGTGAGGCCCTGGGCCGGTTGCCCGAGTCCCTCCAGGAGGCCGGGGACCCCTATGCCGAAGTGGAGTATGCCCGGCTGGACGGGGGCCGCTACGTGCTGTGGATGGAGGGAGAGGTGGGGCGGGTGGAGTACGATTCCCGCGCCTCCCTGGACGAGTTCCTGGGCGACGCCCGCCGGATCATCATGGAAGGGGGGCCATGAGGAAGGGGAGGAAGCCTCGTTTCGCGCCCGCCGCCGACGTTCGGGGCCTCCCCGCCCGTGAGGCCGGCGGCCGAAGCGGTGGTCCCATGCCCGCCGCCAACGTTCGGGGCTTCACCATCATCGAGGTCCTCATCGTCCTGGTGATCCTGAGCATCCTGGCGGGCCTGGCCCAGCCCCGTTTCCACCAGGTCCTCCTCAAAGCCCGGGCGGCGGAGGTCGTGGGGGACATGGACGTGATCCAGAACGCGGTGCGGGAGTACCAGGCGGATCACCACCGGTGGCCCCCGGACCGGAACCGGGGCCAGATCCCCCCGGGGCTGGAGGACTACCTGCCCGGGGGGTTCAGCTTCGTGGCGGAGCGCTACGTCCTGGACTACGACAACTGGGCGGCCATGGACGGGAGCTTCACCGTGGGGGTGACGGTCATCCCGGATGAGGAGGAGCTGGGCCTGGCGGTCATGGACCTCCTGGGCTCCGGCGTCTGGCGCTCCGGGAGCAAGTACAGCTGGGTCATCGAGCCCTGACTCCTCCGCCCTGCCGGCGACTCCCCCTTTCCGCCCGTCGGCGCCTTGCGGCCCCGGCCTGCGGGGCACCACCCGATCCCTGACCTATTCCCACTCGATGGTGCCCGGAGGCTTGGACGTGATGTCCAGGGCCACGGCCCCCACCCCCGGCACAGCCAGGATCTCGTCCCGGAGCTCCTGGAGGACGGTGAGGGGAACGGGGAAGGGACGGGCCGTCATGGCCCGCTCCGAGATCACCGGTCGGATCACCACCAGCTCCCCCTTCCCATCCAGTTCCAAGGGTACGAGGACCGTGGGACACTGCCAGATGGCCCTGTAGAGGTCGTGACGCCGGAGGGCGTCCATGACCAGGTGATCCGCTTCCCGGAGCGTGTCCAGACGCTCCCGGGTCACGGTGGCCGCCACCGGCCGGGCCGAGGTCGGCGCTTCCAGGTCCAGGTTCCAGATGCAGCGGTTGATCCCCGGCACCCGGGCCGTGATGGCCGAGGCGGCGGCCATGAGGTCGTCCCACTCGGCGCCGCCGGTGAGGAGCACCGGGTGCTCGTAGGCTCTCAGGTCCGCCTTCACCCCCACGGAGCGGATGGGGAGGATGAGGGAGTGGAGACCGTGCCGGGCCCCGAGCTCCTCCAGGAGGGGCTCGGCCTCCTCCAGCCCTTCCCGATCCGGCTCGCCGTCATTGCACAGCAGCCGCACCCCCAGGCCCGGCCCCGGGAAGGGATGTCGCCAGAGCAGCTTCTCGGGGATCCCCAGCTCTTCTCCCAGCTCACGGACCTCCACCTTGTACAGGTCCGCCAGGGGCTCCACCACCTTTCCCTCCCGGATCATCTCCTCGATGATGGGCACCCGGTTGTGATGGGTCTTGATGACGTCGGCGCGCTGTGTGCCCCCGGTCTCGATGGTGTCGGGGTAGATGGTGCCCTGTCCCAGGAGGTGATGGGGGATCTCCAGCTCCCGGGCCGTCTCCTGGAAGACCTCCACGAAGGTGTTCCCGATGATGGAGCGCTTCTCCTCGGGCTCCACCACCCCGTCCAGGGCCTCCAGGAAGCGATCCGAGGCGTCCATGAAGTGGAGGTGCTCTCCCAGACCCATGGCCTGGAAGCGCCGGAGCACCTCCTCGCTTTCCTGCTTGCGCATGAGGCCGTTGTCGATGTGCAGGAGGTGGACCCGCTCGGGGCCCAGGGCCCGGCCCAGCATGACGGCGGCCACGGTGGAGTCCACGCCTCCGGAGGCCAGGAGGAAGATGGAGTCCTGGCCCACCTGCTCCCGGATGGCCTCCACCTGCTCCTCCATGTACTGCTCCATGCTCCAGGTGGGCTCGCAGCCACAGACCTGGAAGACGAAGTTGGCCAGCATCTCCGTGCCGTGGATCGTGTCGTCCACCTCCGGGTGGAACTGGAAGCCGTAGCGCTTCAGGGTGTCGGAGCCGATGGCGGCGTAGCGGTGCTCGCCGCCGGCGGTGACGGTGAAGCCCAGCTCCCGGAACTCCGGCCCCACGGCGGACACGGAGTCGTAGTGGCTCATCCAGACCTGCTCGCCGTGCTCCAGGCCGGAGAAGAGGGGATGCTCGCCCTGGACCTGCAGATCCGCCCGGCCCCATTCCCGGCCCCCGTGCACCACCTCGCCCCCGTAATGCTTGGCGATCTCCTGGTGTCCGAAGCACAGGCCCAGGATGGGGGTGTCCAGGTCGTAGATGGCCTTGTTGTAGTCCTGGTCTTCCCCGTGGGACGACAGGCTGGGGCTGCCGGAGATGATGATCCCCTCATAGCCCTGGAAGGCCTCGATGGGGTCCTCCGGTTGCCGGATCTCGGCCAACACGCCCAGGCGGCGGATCTTCGTGGCGATGAGGTGGGCGTATTGCCCCCCGAAGTCGATGACGGCGACGGCGTCGTGTTCCATGGGCTTCGTGGTGTGGACGGGACCGGATATGGGACGCGGTGAAACGGCTCGTATGCGTGGAACGGCTTCGGCCACGGCGAAACGGCTCGGACACGGCGAACCGGCTCGGAC
>CAZZEL010000028.1:0-7813 GCA_964652625.1 uncultured Gemmatimonadaceae bacterium | reverse complement strand
CGGCTCGGACACGGCGAACCGGCTCGGACGCGGTGAAGCACGAACAATAAAGAATTTGCCCTCCCGAACCCAGGGGAGGGCAAATCCAGGCCTGCGGGGCCGGGGAGCCGGCGGGCCCCGGGGGCCCGAGGGCTGACTGGCCCGGGGGCCGGGAACCCCCGGAGGTTCGGGAAGGCGACCCGGCCGATCCTCCTCACGCCTCCTGCGTGGGCTCCGCTCTCCTCACGAGCCAGAAGTGACCCAGAACCCAGGCCAGGATCAGGAGCGCCACGGCTCCCACGGCCAGGTACTGGAGCTGGAACCGGGACACCTCCTCCACCTCCTCCAGGAGGGTGGCTCGGGTCCGGCCGATGGCCACGTAGCCCTGGGGACTGCCGGATACCCCCACCAGGGGGGCCACGGCGAAAACCCGCTCCATGCCGTCCAGGTCCGTGCCCACGGCGATCCGGGGCTCCCGCCCTTCCGGCATGCCGGGGAAGTCCGTCTCGGCCATGGCGCCCACCGAGTCGGCCAGGGTGAAGTCGTCGGGGCGGGGACCCCGGACCATCACCCGCTGGTGCCCGTCCAGGACCGTGAAGCTGTAGTCCTCGGGCACCGCCTCCCGGGCCCAGGACTGGGAGAGGACGTCCAGGTCCAGGCTCACGGCCAGGGTCCGGCTGATGCTACCCTCCTGAATCACCGGGTAGGCCATCCCCAGGACGGCTTCTCCCGTGATGCGGCCCAGGGCGAACTCACCCACGGCGAAGCTCCGCACCGCGTTGGCCCGGACGAAGTAGGCCCGGTCTCCCAGGTAGAGATCCCCCTCCGGAGTGAGGGATCCGCAGGTCAGGTAGCCGTCCACGCCGATGACGGAGATGGTGGTGTAGTTGGGCACGTGGTCCATGATGTTCCGGAGCGTCTCGGTGCACCCCGGGAACTGGGCGTCCCGGACCGCCGGGACCTCGGAAAGCGTGCCCAGGAAGGCGTTGGCTTCCTCCGTGAGGTTCCGGTACTCCGAGGTCACCATGGTCACGCGTTGGAGCAGGTCCTTCTCCTTGGCTTCCACCTGGAGGTCCCGGAGGGCGCCGTTGGCGTACCAGTAGAAGCCCAGAGCCGGGAGGAAGGCCAGAACCACGAGGATGAGAAGGCGAATCTGGAGGTTCTTCGATGTCACGGTGGGCATGTTGACCTCCTTCTCTCAAGCTGCGGCCGACTCGCCGAGAGGAGGCTCCGAGGGCTGGACGCCCCCGTCGACGAACTGTGGGGAAGACATCCCAAGAATAGAGGTGGGAAGGGACGGGCGGCAAGCGCATCGCCCTTCCGCCCCTGTTGCGGCGCGGCGGGCCCGGGCCAGATTGGTGCCAGTCGAACTCGAACGAACGGAGGACGCTCCATGGGTTCCCATCGCTCCCTCATGTCCCGCTCTTTCGGCCCGACCTCCCCGGTTGCCGAAGGGGAGGAATCCGGCCGGCTGGAGGTCGCAGGCATCCGGCCCCGCCCCGTCCCACGCGGCCTCGGGGCCCCTGCTCCGGAGTACACGGCCTCTCCGGATCGGTTCTCGGGCCTCGGCGGGGGTGCGGGTGGGTCCTTCTCATGGGCCCTGGACGCTTGGAGAAGCCTGTCTCCGGGCCGGGTTCCGGGTCCCCTGACCGTCCTCCTCACCATCCTTCTTCTCCTGATCGCCCTCCTGGCGAGACCCGTCACCGTGGAGGCCCAGGGCACCCGGATGCTCCGGAGCCCCTCGGTGAGCGCCGATCACATCGCCTTCGTTCATGCCAACGACATCTGGATCGTGGGCCGGGACGGCGGGGATGCCCGGCGCCTGACCAGCGGACGGGGAGAGGAGAATCGACCCCACTTCTCCCCGGACGGCGGCCACGTCGCCTTCACCGGCTCCTACCACGGCAACGCCGACGTCTACGTGGTGCCGGCTGAAGGGGGCCAGCCCCGGCGCCTGACCTGGCATCCCGGCAGCGACGAGGTGGTGGGATGGACGCCGGAGGGGGATGAGGTCCTCTTCCGGTCCGGCCGGGTTGGCCACCCCACGGCCTCGGCGACCTTCTTCACCGTGAGCCTGGAAGAAGGGATGCCCCGGGCCCTGGCCATTCCCCGGGCCACGGAGGGACAGATCTCGGCGGACGGCCGGCACGTGGCCTACCAGGAGGTGGGCTTCTGGGATCCGGAGTGGAGGAACTACCGGGGAGGGCAGGCCCAGCCCATCTCCGTGGTGAGCATGGAGACCTACGAGCGGCGCATGACGCCCTGGGAGGGGGAGCGCCACATGGATCCGGTGTGGCTGAACGGCGCCGTCTACTACCTCTCCGAGCGGGACTGGGCCGCCAACATCTGGTCCTGGAATCCGGAGACCGGGGAAGAGACCCAGCACACCTTCCATACGGACTTCGACGTGAAGAGCCTGGACGCCGGAGCCGGGGTCGTGGTCTATGAGCAAGGGGGCTACCTGCACGAGCTGGATCCGGCCACCGGCGACGTCCGCCAGCTCACCATCCACGTGGCCGGGGACATGACCTGGAGCATGCCCCGGTGGGAGGACGTGCCCTCCACCCGTCTCCGGAATCCCCGGCTGTCGCCCACGGGGCAGCGGGCCCTCTTCCAGTACCGGGGCGATCTGTTCACCGTACCGGTGGAGGAGGGAAGCTGGCGCAACCTCACCCGTAGCCCCGGCGTGGCGGACCGTCATCCCATCTGGTCGCCGGACGGGGACCGGGTCGCCTGGTTCAGCGACGAAGGGGGCGAGTACGGCGTGGTGGTGGCGGACCAGGACGGGGACAACCCCCGGCGCATCGAGCTGCCGGATCCCACCTTCTTCTTCGTTCCCGACTGGTCTCCGGACGGCACCCGCCTGGCCTTCACGGACACGGACTACCGCCTCCTGGTCCTGGACCTGGACTCCCAGGAGCTGACCCACGTGGACACGGATCGCTACGCCCACCCGGAGCGTTCCATGAACCCGGTGTGGTCCCCGGACTCCCGGTGGATCGCCTACGCCCGGCGCCTGGACAACCAGCTTCGGGCCATCTTCGTCCACGACACCGAGACCGGCGAGACCCGCCAGCTCACCGACGGCATGGCCGACGCCATCACCCCGGTCTGGGACGCCTCGGGGAAGTACCTCTACTTCCTGGCCTCCACCGACTACGGGCTGAACACCGGGTGGCTGGACATGACCTCCTACGACCGGCCCGTGACCCGGTCCCTCTACCTGGCTCTCCTGGCCCAGGACGAGCCCTCTCCCTTCCTGCCGGTGAGTGACGAGGAAGGGGAGGAAGAAGGGGAAGAACAGCCGTCCCGCGAGGCCCGTGACAGTTCGAGTGGCGACAGCTCCGGGGAAGGGTCGGAGGCCGGCTCGGGACGGGGCTCCTCGGGCGGCTCCGAGGCCGGCGGCCAGGAGGAAGAGGGGCCCACGGTGACCATCGACTTCCAGGGCATGGCCCGGCGCATCGTGGCGGCACCGGGACTCCCCAGCCGGAACTACACCGGGCTCATCACCGGCCCCGAGGGCCACGTCTTCCTCACCGAGTCCGTGCCCAACGCCCGGGGCCTGGCCCTGAAGCGCTACAGCCTGGAGGATCGGGAGGCCGAGGACTTCCTGGACGGGGTCTTCGGAGCCACGCCCTCCCACGACCGGAAGAACCTGCTGGTCCGGAGCGGAAGCGGATGGTCCATGGTGGGCACCACGGGCCCGGCCCCCCGAAACGGCGGGGACCGGCTGGACACGGGGGGCATGCGCATCCGGGTGGAGCCCCGGGCCGAGTACGCCCAGATGCTCCGGGACGGATGGCGGTTCATGCGGGACTTCCTCTACGTGGACAACGTCCACGGGGCGCCCTGGAACGAGATCTGGGAGTGGTATTCGGCCTGGCTGCCGGACGTCCACCACCGCTCCGACTTCAACCACCTCCTGGACATGCTCTCCGGGGAAGTGGCCGTGGGACACTCCTACGTGAGGGGTGGAGACTACCCGGAGATGGACAGCCCCCGGACGGGCCTCCTGGGCGTGGACCTGGACGAAGAGAACGGGTTCTACCGGATCAGCAGGATCTACACCGGTGGAGACTGGAACCCGGGACTCATAGGCCCCCTGGCCGTCCCGGGGATGGACGTGGAGGAAGGGGACTACCTGGTGGCCATCGACGGCACGGAGCTTCGGGTGCCCGCGAACCCCTTCCGGCTCCTGGAGGGCACGGCGGGCCGGACCATCACGGTCCAGGTGAACGACGAGCCGGGCCTGGAGGGAGCCCGGGAGCTGGTGGTGGAGCCCGTCCGGAGCGAACGAAGCTTGCGGAGCTGGGCATGGGTGGAGGGGAACCGACGGACCGTGGAGCAGATGAGCGACGGCCGGCTGGCCTACGTGTGGCTGCCCAACACGGGGCAGGGGGGATACAACTACTTCAACCGCATGTACTTCGCCCAGCAGGACCGGGACGGTGCGGTCATCGACGAGCGGAACAACGGCGGGGGCTCGGCGGCGGACTACATCGTGGAGATCCTGGACCGTGAGCTCACGGGCTACTTCAACTCCCGGGCGGCGGACCACAAGCCCTTCACCCAGCCCATGGCGGGCCTGTGGGGCCCCAAGGTCATGGTCATCAACGAGCGGGCCGGCTCCGGGGGCGACCTCCTTCCCTACCTCTTCCGCTTCAAGGAGATCGGGCCCCTGGTGGGCACCCGGACCTGGGGCGGCCTGGTGGGAACCTGGGACACCCCGCCCCTCATCGACGGCGGCGGGTTTGTGGCCCCCCGGGGCGGGTTCTTCGACGTGAACGGGGAGTGGGCGGTAGAGGCGGAAGGCGTGGCCCCGGACATCGAGGTCCGGAACGATCCCAAGGAGCTCATCGAGGGAAGGGATCCCCAGCTTGAGGCCGCCGTCCTGGAGGCTCTCCGGCTCCTGAAGACGGAAGCGGTGGAGCTGCAGGACGAGCCGCCGCCTCCCGTCCGCTGGCGCCGGCCCCACCGCCGGGGCGGTGGGGGAGGAGGGGGCTGACGTGGCGGACTCCAGGGAGCAGGCCCAGGCGGACGTCCTGGTGGCCGGGGAGCTGAAGCCCCTGCTTCCCCGGGAGCCCTTTCCGGGCCGGGGAACGGAGTGGATCGAGGTCCATGAGCCCACCCCCGCCGGGGACTACGTGGCCATGGTCCCGCTTCTCTCCCGGACGGTGGGCCCGGAGGAGCTGGACGGCCTTCCCCGCCTCCGGGTGTTGGCGAACTGCGCCGTCGGCTACGACAACGTGGATCTGGAGGCGGCGGCGGAGCGGGGCGTGGTGGTCACGAACACCCCGGACGTCCTCACCGAGTCCACGGCAGACCTGGCCTGGGCCCTCATCCTGGCGGCCACCCGGCGGCTCCGGGAGGGGCTGGCCATGCTGGAGGAAGGCCGCTGGGAGGGCTGGGACCCTACCCAGCTCCTGGGCCTGGAGCTCAGCGAGAGCACCCTGGGGGTGGTGGGGGCCGGCCGCATTGGCCGGGCCGTGGCCCGGCGGGCCACCGGGTTCGGCATGCGGATCCTCTACACCGACACCCGGCGGGTGGAGTCGTTGGAGGAGGAGACGGGGGCGGAGCTCACGGAGTTGGAGGAGCTGCTGAAGGCCAGTGACGTGGTCACCGTCCACACGCCGTCCACCCCCCAGACCCGGGGGCTCTTCGACCGGGAGCGCTTCTCCCTCATGAAGGCCGGGGCCTACTTCATCAACACGGCCCGGGGGGATCTGGTGGACGAGGACGCCCTCATCTGGGCCCTGAGCTCCGGCCGGCTGGCCGGGGCGGGGCTGGACGTGTTCCGTCGGGAGCCGCAGGTGCCCGGGGAGCTGCTGAACCATCCCGCCGTCTTTCCCCTGCCCCACATCGGCAGCGCCACGACCCACACCCGGCGGGCCATGGCGGAGCTGGCCGTGGAGAACGCCCGACGGGTGCTGGAGGGGGAGGAGCCGCTGACGCCGGTGACGGGGTGAGGGTGGGGTGGTGTCGGGACAGAGGGATTCGCGGCGGGGGGGCGGGAAGAAGTGGTTGGCGGATATTGGGCTCCTCCTCGATGACAGAGAGGTGCCTCGTGCAGAAAATGGAGACTGCCGGACTGTTCCCGGGTGATCCGCACCGGGTTTGAACGGGAGCTGGATCTTCGGATAGCCGAATCGTAAGGTTGCATCTGGCCGAACAGGAATCTTTCAATCAGCCGAGTGGTGAACTTGCATTTGGCCGCATGACCGAGTTCTCTCTTTACCCCCGTTTCGCTGAACAGCGCCTGATGGAGGCGCTGGCAGACACGCCAGTCGTCCTGATCCATGGACCTCGCCAATGTGGGAAGACCACACTGGCCCAAATGGTGGGGGGGAGGGAGGGTTACACCTACCTGAGCTTTGATGATGATGTGACTCTCGCCGCCGCCACAACGGATCCTGTGGGCTTTGTCGCCGAATTGCCGGAGCGCACGATTCTGGACGAAGTCCAGCGTGCTCCAGGGGTCTTCACGGCGCTGAAGACCGCAGTGGATCGCCAAAGGACGCCAGGAAGGTTCCTCCTTACTGGATCGGCGAATGTGCTTCTGGTTCCGAAACTCGCCGATTCCCTCGCCGGTCGAATGGAGATCTTGCGCCTCCATCCACTGGCCCAGGCCGAGATCCTGGGCCGGGAACCCGGTTTCCTGAAAGCCCTTTTCGAAAGAGGGTTCAAGACTCGACCCCACGAGCGCCTTGGTCACACGTTGGCCGAGATGGTAGCGAAGGGAGGATACCCTTCAGCGCTGGCCCGCAGCACCGCCCGGAGGCGTACGGCATGGTACCGAGACTACGTGGAAACCCTTGTGCAGCGGGATGTACGGGATCTGGCACGAATCCGGTCACTGGATACCCTGCCGCGACTCCTCTCTCTTGCCGCAGGTCAGACCGCAACCCTGATCAACGTGAGCGACTTGGCAGGCCCGTTTCAGGTAAGCCGCCCGACAATCCGCGAATACGTTACACTGCTCGCGGGGGTGTTTCTCCTGGAGGAGTTGCCCGCTTGGCACAACAATCGGCTGAAGCGTCTGGTGAAGACACCGAAGCTCCACCTTTCGGATTCGGGACTTGCTTGCGCGTTGCTGGGGCTTGGCAGCGAAGGCCTTTGGGGGGACCGAACCGCCTTTGGCCGACTGTTGGAGACCTTCGTTTATCAAGAGCTACGCCGTCAGGCAAGTTGGCAGCAGGATCACATCCGTTTCTACCATTTCCGTGACAAGGACATGGTAGAGGTGGACATCGTCCTCGAAGGGGACGGTGGGCGAGTCGCTGGGGTTGAGGTCAAAGCAGCGGCAACTGTGACAGCGTCGGACTTCCAAGGCCTGAGGAAACTGAAGGAGGCCTCCGGCGAGCGGTTCGCCGGTGGCGTCGTGGTCTACGACGGAGAGACGAGCGTTAGCTTTGGGGAGCGCCTCTACGCTGTTCCGATCCGGGCTCTCTGGGAAGGTCATTGAACCAAACGGCACTCATGCATTTGAGACGGTAGGGCGAACAGGCCGACAGCGGCTCACAACGAAGTTATCGCTTCCGCTACTTCGGTCACTGCGGATTACCCACGGAGCTGTTGAACTTGAACCATCCCGCCGTCTTTCCCCTGCCCCACATCGGCAGCGCCACGACCCACACCCGGCGGGCCATGGCGGAGCTGGCCGTGGAGAACGCCCGTCGAGTGCTGGAGGGGGAGGAGCCGCTGACGCCGGTGACGGGGTGAGGGTGGGGTGGAGGAAGTCCACCGGGAGATCATCGAGAGCGTCGCCTTCTGGAGCACCTTCCTCCCCCCTCACGCCTCCCGGCGGGGTTCCCGGGGCGGGAGGAACCGGCGCTGG
>CAZZEL010000027.1:0-41271 GCA_964652625.1 uncultured Gemmatimonadaceae bacterium | reverse complement strand
CCAGGCTCGGGGATTCCAGCAACCTGACCGGCAGGAGGAGGTCGAGGATTCGCTTGACACCGTTCTTCCGGGTCCTCTAGAATCGCTCAGTCCACACCCGCCTCGCAGTCGAGGATCCCCATGCGCCTCAACGACTACCTCCGCGACGACCTGGTGGTTCACGGGATCCAGGCCTCCGGGACCCGAGATGCCCTGGATGCCATCGGGGCCCACCTGTCTTCGGTGACCTCCGACGCCTCGGCCCGGGAGATCATCCAGGCCCTGTCCGCCCGGGAGGAGGCCCACACCACAGTCCTGGGAGAGGGGGTTGCCCTCCCCCATGCCACGGTGTCTTCCCTGGAGGAGATCCTCCTCATGGTGGCCACGGCCGTTCCCCCCGTTCCCTTCGGGCCTCCGGAGAGCCCACCGGTGGAGATTTTCTTCGTCCTCCTCTCTCCCCCGGGAAGGGAACGGGAGCACATCAAGCTCCTGGCCCGGATCTGCCGCCTGGTGCGTTACCCGGGCTTCCTGGACGACCTCAAGAGCACGTCCAGCAAGGAGGAACTCCTGAAGGCCCTCCGGCAGGAGGACGCCCAGCATGTCTGAGGCCCGTTGATGCAGGTTCTCATCGCCGTGGTGAACGACCCCGAGAAGGTGGACGATATCCTCTCCGGTTTCCTGGAGCTGGGGATCACCGGGGCCACCGTCATCAACAGCGAGGGAATGGGGCGGGTCCTGAGTCACGACATCCCCATCTTCGCCGGACTCCAGACCCTCATCTCCCGGTCCAGGCCCCAGAACCGGACCATCTTCAGCGTGGTGGAGGACGAGAAGGTGGACTCCACCGTGGCCCTCTTGCAGGAGGTCTGCGGAGACCTGACGGCTCCGGCCACGGGGATCGTCTTCACCCTGCCCCTGGATCGGGTCGTGGGGCTGGCTCCCGAGCTGGGGGGAGATCAGCAGCCCTTCTGATCCGTCCCATGGATCCCTTCATCTCCACTCTCATTCTCATCCTGCTGGCTCTCCTGGGAGCCCGGTTCTCCTTTTCCACCCTCCGGGTCCCCCCGGGTCCCCGTCTGGTGTTCCGGACCGGAACCCATTTCCTCTTCCTGGGACTGTTCCTGGGACCCCAGCTCCTGGGATTCCTGACACCGGAAGCCATCCGGCAGCTCTTCCCCCTCCTGGGTCTGGGGCTGGGGTGGATCGGCTTCCTCTTCGGCCTCCAGCTGGACCGGCGAAACCTGGGCTTCTTCCCTCCGGTCTACCTGGTGGCGGCCATGGCCCAGGCTCTCCTCACCCTCCTGATCTTCCTGGGTGGCGGATGGCTCGTCCTGGAAGGTCTGGGCATGATGGGGCAAGGAGAGGCCCTCCTGCTGGCCGGGGCGGCGGCCACGGCCTGCGTCTCCACACCGGCGGGAATTGCTCTCATCTCCACGAACTACCTGGTGAGGGGGAAGGTCCGGGACCTCCTCTTCTTCGTGGCCTCTCTGGACGCCCTGGTGGGAATCGTCGCTCTCCAGGTCATCTACTCCCTCTTCCCCCCCGGGAATCTGGTGGGGGGTCTGCCCCTGGAGCCGGCCCTGGAATGGGTCCTGGTGGCCCTGGGTCTGGGAGCGGTCTGCGGAATCCTCTTCCTCTGGCTCACCCGGCCCCGTCCCGGAGGGGAGGAGCTCGTTCTCTTCCTCCTGGGCATGGCGGCCTTCGCCAGTGGGGCGGCGCTGGAGCTCCAGCTCTCTCCTCTCTTCGTGTCCGTGACCATGGGCGCCGTGGTGGCGAATCTCTCGCCGGATCCCCAGCGGGTCTACCGGGTCCTCCAGGAATGGGAGAAGCCCATCTACGTGGTCTTCCTCATGCTGGCCGGGGCCCTGCTGCAGTTCCCCACCCTGTGGATCCTTCCCCTGGCCCTGGGCTATGCCCTGCTCCGGGCCGTGGGCAAGGTCCTGGGGAATTTCCTGGTGGTGAAGACGGTGCCCCTTCCCTTCCGCCCTCCCCGACGGTTAGGCCTGGGCCTTCTTCCCCAGGGGGGGATTTCTCTGGCCATGGCCATCTCCGGCGTTCTGACCTACTCGGGCCTGGCCCTGGGCGGGATGAACGCCGTGGATTTTCTGTTCGCGGTGGTGGTCCTGGGGGTGATCCTCTCCGAGCTCACCGGTCCTTTCTTCACCCGGAACATTCTGATCCGGGCCGGGGAGATCTCTCCACGTGTGGAGGAGGCCCTGGGGGCCGGGGCCCAGCAGCGTGCCCACGCCGAGGCCATCGAACACGACCCAGGCGAATCGCAGGCCGGCCCGAAGGGGGACCTGGATCTCTGAGCCCCTGCCCGGTTACACTTGGAGTATGGAGAATCTGGTCCCTGCTCTCCCTCTTCCAGCCCTCCAGGCTACCGCAACGGAGGCCGCAAGCCCCATGGAACCCAACGGATTCCTCATCACGGCGGAGGCCGTCTCCACCATCGTCCTCACCATCGCCTTGTTGGCCGTCCTGGTGGTCCTGGTCCTCCTCCTTCTGCAGGCCCGGCGCGTGGCCTCGTCCCTGGGGGAGATGGCCCGGCACCTGGAGGCGGAAGCCGGGCCCGTCATGGACCGGGCCCGAAGCGTGGCGGAGAACGTGGATTTCATCGCCACCGCCGTTCGCACCGACATCCAGAAGGTGAGCGACTCGGTGAGCCGCCTGAACGACCGATTGGTGCAGGCCTCGAACCAGATGGAGGAGCGGGTCCAGGACTTCAACGCCCTGGTGGAGGTGCTCCAGGACGAGGCGGAGGGAATCGCCCTGGACGCCGCCGCCGCCGTCCGGGGAGTCCGGGCCGGATCCCGGACCCTGTCCGGAGACGGAGAGGCCGCGGCCCCCAGACTCCGGGAAGAAGAGGGATCCGGCTCCCTCCCCGCCACCGAAGCTGAAGACGGCCCTGGCCCGGAGGTCGGTGGGGCTCCGGGAAAGACCAACCCGGGAGCCTGACCGGGAGCCGGCCGAAGCCATGGCACGTTTCTGGATCACCAGCGCCGGATTGGCCCTGGGGTGGCTCCTCGTGGATCCGGAGCCTCTGGCCGGGTGGGGACCGGCCACCCACGTGGCCCTGGGGGAAGCGCTACTGAACGCTCTCTACTTCCTGCCCCCCGCTCTCCGGGCCCTCCTGGAGCGCTTCCCCATCCACTTTCTCTACGGCTCGGTGGCCGCCGACATCTCCTTCGCCAAGAAGTACGTTCCCGAGGGACGCCACAGCCATAGCTGGGAAGTGGGGGAGGAGATCCTGGAGGCGGCCCCGAACGAGGCCCTGAAAGCGGCGGCCTACGGCTACCTGGCCCACCTGGCGGCGGATACCCTGGCCCACAACGTGTTCATTCCCCGGAAGCTCTTTCTCACCCGGACCGGTCAGGCCCACGGACACACCTACTGGGAACACCGGATGGACCTGAAGGTGGGAGAGGAGTTCATGGGAAAGGCCCGTCGTCTGGTCATGAACTACGACCACAGCGAGGCCGACGAGCTCTTCGATTCCGTCTTGAGTCGGACCCTCTTCAGCTTCAGGACGAACCGGAGGATTTTCCGGGGTATGATCCAGGTGCAGGACAACGACCGGTGGAAGCAGGTCTTCGACAAGGTCCTGGAGAGCTCCCGCTACGAGCTTTCGGCGGAGCGGGTAGAGAGCTACCTGGCAACCTCTTTCGACTTCGTCGTGGACTACCTGGTGAGCCGGGGCGAGTCCCGGCCCCGTGAGATGGACCCGGTGGGTGCCCTGAACCTCCGCATCGCCAAGAAGCTCCGCCGGGCCGGACTGGCCGAGGGGGGGTACGACGATCCGGCGGTCCTGGAGGAGCTGGTGGAGCGGTTCTTCCCCTTCCCCGAGGGCCCCCTCCTCTACTGGCCCAAAGTGAAAGCCCAGGAGCGGCGGCAGCTCACCCCGGGGACCGAGGTCCTCAACGGCCTGTCCAGTCCCTTGGCGGACGCCGAGGGGGGGGACGAGAGCGAGCCGACGGAAGAGAGGCCCGTTCCGGGCGAGGAGGCCCGGCAGGAGGGTGTCCGGGGCGAGGCGGCCAACGGCGAGGGTGCCCCGGACTCGTCGGTGGAGGACGAAGCCCGGGCCGGCTCTCAGAAGTAATCCTTCTCCAGGTCCGCGTAGCGGGCCAGGAGCTTCTTCGTACCCACGGAATCGAACCTCACCGTCACCTTCAGGTCTCGTCCGAAGCCGGAGATGGCCAGGACCGTTCCCGATCCGAAGGTGGGATGGCTCACCCGCTCTCCCCGGACGAAGTGGGGACGATCCTGGTTCATGTCCTCTTCCAGGACCCCATCCTCCTCCCCGGCACCTCCCTGGGATCCGATGTCCTTGCCGGCCTCCCTCCTTCCTGGCCCCCGGCCGGATGGCCCGAAGCCCAGGTTCTGGCCGACATCCCCGCCCAGGTCGGTACCGAAGCCGGTGCCGAACCCCGAGGTGGACCCCTGCCGGAGCCTGGCCGACGTTCGCTCCTCCATCAGGGAGGGATCCACCGCCTCCACGAAGGCGGAGAGGCGGCCGTACATGTAATCGCCGGCTCGGCGCCGTCGCTGGGCGTGGGTGAGGTAGAGCTTCTCCTGGGCCCGTGTGATCCCCACGTAGAACAGGCGACGCTCCTCTTCCAGGGCCGAGGGATCGTCGTAGGCCCGGCTCAGGGGAAAGAGGCCGTCCTCCATCCCGGAGATGAAGACCACGGGGAACTCCAGCCCCTTGGCGTTGTGCAGGGTCATGAGGGTGACGGTGTTCGCCTGGGGATCATGGAGGTCCACCTCCGCCACCAGGGCCACCTGCTGGAGAAAGAGGTCCAGGTCGGTGAAGCGGTCCCGGGGCAGATCCTCGTCCTCTGGAATCTCGGCCTCGAAATCCAGGGCTCCGGCGATGAGCTCCTTCACGTTCTCCGCCCGGTCCTCCCCGTCCGGGCCTTCGTCCCGAAGGGCCTGAAGGAGCTCCAGCTCTTCCACCAGCTCCTCCACCAGGGTCCCCACGCCCACCTGGGAGGCCCGGGCCGAATAGCGCTGGATGAACTGGGCGAAGGCTTCCAGGGACTGTCGGGCTCGTGCCGGCAGGTCCGGCACCTCCCGGGCTCGATGGGCTCCTTCCAGGAGGGTCAGGTCCTCGTCCCGGACCCAGGCCCGTAGGCGTCCCATGGAGGCGGCGCCGATCCCCCGCCGGGGGTAGTTCACCACCCGGTCGAATGCCACCCCGTCCCGAGGATTGGAGATGAGACGGAGGTAGGCCAGCACATCCTGGATCTCCCGACGCTCGTAGAACCGGACGCCCCCCACCACCTGGTAGGGAAGCCCGGCTCTGCGGAAGGCGTCCTCCAGGGCCCGGGCCTGGGCGTTCGTCCGGTAGAGGACGGCGAAGTCCGTGTAGTCCCGGTGGGGATCCTGTCCGGTGAGAGCCCCGATCTCCCCGGCCAGCCAGCGGGCCTCGTCCGTCTCGTCGGCGGTCTCGGTGACGGTGATCCGGTCTCCTCCGGCCCGCTCCGTTCGGAGGGTCTTCCCCTTCCGCTCCACGTTGTGGCGGATGACCTGGTTCGCCGCCTCCAGGATGAGCTCGGTGGAACGGTAGTTCTGTTCCAACCGGACCACCCGGGCCGCCGGGAAGGCGCTCTCGAAGTCCAGGATGTTCCGTATGTCCGCTCCTCGCCAGGCGTAGATGCTCTGGTCGTCGTCCCCCACCACCATGAGGTTGGCCGACTCCCCGGTGAGGAGCTCCAGGAACCGGAACTGGGCCCGGTTCGTGTCCTGGTACTCGTCCACCAGGAGGAAGGAGAAGCGCTGGCGATAGCTCTCCAGCACATCGGGATGCTTGTCCAGGAGCTGGACCGGCTTCATGAGGAGGTCGTCGAAGTCGAAGGCGTCGTGGCTCCGGAGAGACTCCTGGTAGGCGGGGTAGAGGCGAGCTACGTGGCGGACCAGTGGATCGAAGCTCTCTCCGTTCTCCTCCAGAAACTCCTGGGGGGAGATGAGCTGGTTCTTGGCTCCGCTCACCTGGGCCCGGAACACCTTGGGATTCCACCGCCGGGAGTCGATGCCCAGTTCTTCCTGGACGGCCTTGATCTGCCGCAGACTCTGGTCCTGGTCATAGATGGTGAAGGTCTGGGACCAGCCCACCCGGGGGGCGTGGACACGGAGAATCCGGGCCCCCATGGCGTGGAAGGTCCCCACCCACATTCCCGTGGGCTCCCGGCCCAGGAGCCGTTGGATCCGCTCCCGCATCTCCCCGGCGGCCTTGTTCGTGAAGGTCACGGCCAGGATACGGTAGGGAGGCACCCCGTGATGCTCGATGAGATGACAGATCCGGGAGGTGAGGACCCGGGTCTTGCCCGAGCCGGCACCGGCCAGAACCAGCAGGGGCCCCTGAAAGTGCTCCACGGCCTCCTTCTGTTCCGGGTTGAGTCCCCTCAGATGAGGAAGAGCCACGCCACTACCCCGCACTCTCCGCTGCGGGAAGGACGATGTGGAAGGTGGCTCCGGGGCCCCCGTCTTCCGCCAACTCGATCCTTCCCTGGTGAACGCCTTCCACGATCCGACGGGACAGGGCAAGGCCCACGCCCCAGCCGTAGGGCTTCGTGGTGACCCCCGGCTCGAAGAGCTCGCCCTGGACCTCCGGCGGCACGCCCGGGCCCGTGTCCGAGATCATGAGGGTCACCCTGTCTTTCTCCTTCCGGGCCTCCATCCGGATCACCCCTCCCCGGCCGGCCAGGGCGTCCAGGGAGTTCTTCACCACGTTCTCCAGGGCCCAGGTGAGCAGGACCTCGTTGCCCAGGATGGGTGGCAGGTCCTCCGGCACCTGGATCTGGAGGTCCACCCCCGCCGCCAACCGGGGCAGACGGGCGTCGATGTAGCCGTGGAGGGACGAGATCAGGTCTCCCAGTTGAACCTCCCTGAGCTCCGGCTCCCGGCCGATGAGCTCGAATCGGTGACTGATCCTCTCCAGCCGCCTGAGATCGGCTCCGATCTCCCGGGCGACCTCCCCCTCCCCCAGGCCCGCAGGCCGTTCCGGCGAGGGCAGGGACAGGAGCTCCAACCAGCCTTGCAGGGAGGAGATGGGCGTGCCCAGCTGGTGGGCCAGCTCCCGGGCCATGGCCGTCCACGCCTTCTCCGCTTCCGCCCTGCGCTGCATCCGGATCAGGAGGAACCCCAGGACCGCCGTCAGGAGGAGCCCACCGGCCTGGAGCCAGGGAATCCACCGCAGCCCCCGTACCGCCGGGGGATCACCGAAGTGGATCAGGGTCAGGGCCGAGTCCCCCATGGGCGGATTCCGGAGATCCAGCCTCCGGGTGAACTCTCGTATCCGCTCCTGGCCCAGGGGAATGGCCGGATCGGCCTCGAAGGGGAGATTCGCCGCCGCCAGGACCGTGTCCCCCGGCCCCGTGAGGACCAGGGGAACACCGCTCTCCCGAATGACGCCCTGGAGCCCGAAAAGGGCCTCCTCGGCGGCCCCGGGTGCGGGATCCTGGATTCCGGCCTGGACCCGGGCGTAGATCTCCGAGACGTCCTCGGCGTTGGCCCGAAGGGCCTGCACAATCCGGTCGGTGTACAGCAGGTACCAGACCAGCTGGGACAGGAAGAGGATCGCCAGGAGAACGGGCCATTTCCGGCGTGTCATGGGCCATCTCCACCCCGGAACCGGGGGTCAACCTTCTCGTCTTCCTCCAGGAGCGGGCCCTCCCGTCTCAAGGGGCCAACCGAGAGAAGCCCACGAAGTCGTGGAGGACGTCCGGCAACTCCACCGAGCCGTCCTCCTCCTGATGGGTCTCCAGGAGGGCCACCATGAGACGGGGGAGAGCGAGCCCCGACCCGTTCAGGGTGTGGAGGAACTCCGGCTTCTCTCCCGGCCCCCGGCGGAACCGCAGGTTCGCCCGGCGGGCCTGGTAATCCGTGAACACGGAGCAGCTGGACACCTCCAACCAGGCCTCCACCCCCGGTGCCCACACCTCCAGGTCGTAGGTGACGGCGCTGGAGAACCCCAGGTCCCCGGCGGCGAGGAGGACCACCCGGTAAGCCAGGCCCAGCTCCTTGAGAACCCTCTCCGCCTCCCCGGTGAGCTCCTCCAGGGCCTCCTGGCTCCGCTCCGGCGTCTCGTAGCGGACCAACTCCACCTTGTCGAACTGGTGCACCCGGAGAAGGCCCCGGGTGTCCTTGCCGGCAGCCCCGGCCTCCCGGCGAAAGCAGGGGGAGTAGGCCGTATAGCGCACCGGCAGCTCCTCCTCCTCCAGGATCTCGTCCCGGTGGAGGTTCGTCACCGGTACCTCCGCCGTGGGGATGAGCCAGAGCCCGTCCTTCTCGCTCAGGTAGGACTCGTCGGCAAACTTGGGCAGCTGCCCCGTCCCGGTCATGGTCTCCGCCGTGACCAGGTAGGGAATCCGGAGCTCCCGGTAGTCGTGCTCCCGGGTGTGCAGGTCCAGCATGTAGTCGATGAGGCCCCGCTGCAGCCGGGCCCCCGGACCGGCCAGGACCGGGAATCCGGAGCCCGACACCTTGGCACCCCGGGGGAGATCCAGGATTCCCAGGGCCTCTCCCAGCTCCCAATGGGGCCTGGGCTGGAAGGAGAAGGTGGGCTCCTCGCCCCAGCTCCGGAGAATCTGGTTGGCGTCTTCTCCACCGGCCGGAACCCGGTCCATGGGGAGATTGGGAAGGTTCAGCAAGACCTCCCGGATGCCCTCCTCCCGAGCCGAGATGACCTGGTCCAGCTCTCCGATCCGGTCCCCCACGGCCCGCATCTCCCGGATCAGCTCCTGGGCATCTTCCCCCTTCCTCTTCAGCTCCCCGATGGTCCGGGAGACCTGGTTCCTCCGGGCCTTCAGGTCATCGGCCTCTCCGATGGCCTCCCGGCGCTCCTCGTCCAGGGCCAGAGCCCGGTCCACAGCCGTGCCAAGCTCCCGGTCGCCCCGCTTCGCCAGGGCGGATTTCACCCGACCCGGGTCCTTGCGCAGGAGTCGGAGATCCAGCATAGCCTCAGTCCTTCGGTGGGAGGAGCTTCCGGCTGTTGCAGACCGGACTCACGTCGTAGACGAAGGTGGCGGAGCCCAGCTCCGCATCCTTGGCCACGGGCTCCAGCTTGCCGTAGTACACGCAGCGCCGGCCGAAGGACCCGGCTTCCTGGCGGGTCCGGATGACATAGGTATTGCCGAAGGTGAAGGGCACGGGCTCGTCGGACACGTAGGCAGTGGAATCGGACGGAGCTCGGGTCACCTCGTCGAAGGTCATCCCGGCCATGACGGCGATCCGGGCCCTGGAATCCACCCCCAGGGCCCCGGGGGGGAGCAGAACCAGGTCCCCTTCCCGGGTGTCCACGGCCAGATCCCAGTCCCCGGCCGTGGACGGGGCCTCGATCCGAATGGGAACCCGTCTCACGAAGTCGAAGGCCGAGTACAGGTTCAGCTCGGGCCGGGACAGGGCGTAGAGCTGAACGGTATCCGGGTCTGCTTGCCACCGGATCTTGAAGGGATCGTCGTCACAGCCCCAGAGGCCCGGAAGAAGGAAAAGGGGGAGGAGGACGGCCAGCCCTCTCCGCCGGCTCCCCTGGGAGGGGGACGACAGCTTCCTGGTGAGGTACCGAAGAACGGTCTGAACCACGTTGTTACCCATGCCTTGACGAAGGGTGCACGGCGCGAGAAGACTACCGGAAGGGAGGCGAAGGTGTCAACCCTGAAAACCCCCGCCGTTTCTTGACTTTACACCATTCCGCCGGTAGGTTCCCCGCCATGCTTTCCCAGGGCAATGAGGAGGTTGGCCCATGCCGGAGCTGGATCCCTCCCATCCTTCCCGAGGCCGGATCCTGGTAGCCGATGATGAGCCCCACATCCGGCGCATCCTCGCCACCATGCTGGAGACGGCCGGCTTCGACGTGAATCCGGCGGAGGACGGAAGCCGGGCCCTGGACGCCCTGACGTCGGACGAGTCCTACCAGATGGCTCTCCTGGACATCATGATGCCCGGTCTCACGGGTCTGGAAATCCTGGAGAGAGTCCGCAATCTTCCGCACCGGAAGGACCTCCCCGTGGTGATCCTCACGGCCAAAGGGCAAGATACCGATCGGGAAGCGGCCTTCGCCCTGGGGGCCGACGAGTTCGTCACCAAACCCTTCAGCCCGAAGAAGCTCCTTGCACGCATCCAGGAACTCCTCGACCCCGCCTGACCCCCACCTCTGGATCACCGTCCTGGCCGGAGGATCCGGAACCCGCTTCTGGCCCCTGAGCACGCCCCGTCGTCCGAAACAGCTCCTTCCCCTGGCTGGCGAGGAGCCCCTGATCCGGGACACGGTGAAGCGGGCTCTCCTGGCGGCCCCGGAGGAGCGGCTCCGGATCCTGGCCGGGGACCACCTGGTGGAGTCCCTCCGGGGGGCCCTGCCCAGACTCCCGACTTCCTGCTTCATGGTGGAGCCGGAGCCCCGGGGGACGGCCCCGGTCCTGCTGTGGGCGGCGTGGACCCTGCACCGGGAGGATCCGGAAGCGGTCCTCTGCTCCCTCCACGCCGACCATGCCATCGAGCCGGCGGACGACTTCGCCCGGCTCCTGGTGGACGCCGCCGCCCTGGCCCGGGAGGAAGAGCGCCTTTTCACCGTGGCCGTTCCCCCTTCCCGGCCCGAGACCGGATACGGCTACATCCAGCCCGGCGAGTCCCTGGCCACTCGGGGAACGGCCCAGGGCTTCCGGGTGGCTTCCTTCGTGGAGAAGCCCGACCGGGAAACGGCTCGGCAGTACCTGGCCCGTGGCTACCTGTGGAACAGCGGAATCTTCCTCTGGAAGGCCTCCGTCTTCCTGGAGGAGGTGCGGGAGGTGGCCCCGGAGCTGGCTCGACACCTCCCCCTGCTGGAGGAGGGGAAAGCGGACGTCTTCTTTCATGAGGCGCCGAAGATCTCCGTGGACGAAGCCGTCCTGGAGCGGAGCCACCGGGTGGCCAGCGTCCGGGCCACCTTCCAGTGGGACGACGTGGGGGCCTGGGAGGCTCTGTCCAGGACCCGGGAGCCGGACGAAGCCGGGAACGTCTTCGTGGGATCCGTCCACGCCCTGGAGGCCGGGGACAACATTGTCATGGCCGAGGAGGGCTCGGTGGTCCTCTTCGGGGTCCAGGAGCTCGTCGTGGTTCGGAAGGGAGACGTGGTTCTGGTGGCGGAGCGGCGGCGGACCCCGGAGCTGAAATCCCTCCTGAAGATCCTTCCCACGGAGCTCAAGGACCCGGACTCATGATGACCGCTACTCCCTCCTCCTCCCTGGTTCTCTTCGACGACCGACGGGCCCGGGGCTGGGACCCCTTCCTCTTGACCCGCCCCGCCGGAGAGCTCCTCTTCGGGGCCCTCCTCCTCCGGGAGCGAAGCGAGAGGTTCTGGGACCTGCCCTGCACGGCCCATGTCTCCCGGGAGGCCCTGGTGGGCTTCTCCGAGCCCGGGGCCCCGCCGGTCCTGGCTCCCCCATCCCTGCCATCCCGGGGCAAGAGGGTATATCAGTGCAGTCGGGCGGCCCCCACGGGCTCTCCACCCGGACTCCCGGAACAGCCCACCACGCTGCGCATGGGAGACCAGGTGGTGGGGTGGAGCGTGCCCATGGACCACCCCGGACCGGAGCCCGAGCTCTTCCTGGATCCGGCTCCCCTTGCCCATTCCCGGGAGGTGGAGATCCAGGGCCTTCTCCTGGAGTCCCCATGGGACCTCATGAGCCGGAACGGGGAGCAGCTCCGCTCCGACATCCCCCGACTCTTCCCCGGGCTCATGGCCGACACCCTTCCCCAGGGGTACATCCTCGGGGATGGCCTGGTCTCCCTGGGCAAGGACGTGACGGTGGAGCCCGGCTGCGTCCTCGACGTCCGGGAGGGACCCGTGCGCCTCTCCGACGGCGTCACGATCCGGGCCCACACGCGGCTGGCCGGACCGGCCTGGATCGGTCCGGGCACCACTGTCCTCGGGGGCGTCCTTTCTGAGGTGTCTCTGGGACCCGTGTGCAAGGTCCGGGGGGAGGTGGAGACCAGCGTGGTCCTGGGGTATGCGAACAAGGCCCACGACGGTTTCCTGGGACACGCCTACCTGGGCCGCTGGGTGAACCTGGGGGCCTTCACCACGAACTCGGACCTGAAGAACAACTACGGTCCCGTCCGTGTCGGAGGCCGGGACGGACCGGTGGAGACGGGCTTGCTGAAGGTGGGGTGTTTCCTGGGCGACCATGTGAAGACGGGCATCGGTACCCTGTTGAACACCGGGACGGTGGTGGGGGCCGGGTCGAACCTCTTCGGGGGTCGGATGCCCCCGACCTGGGTTCCACCTTTCTCCTGGGGGAGCGGCGGCGAGCTCACACCATTTCGCCTGGACAAGTTCCTGGAGGTGGCCACCCGAGCCATGGACCGGAGGAACCTGGCCCTGGACGCCGAGATGGAAGGGGTGCTCCGGCGGGCCTGGGAGGAGACCCGGAGCCAGCGGGAGCCATGAGGGTCGCCGTTCTCGGAAGCGGTAGCCGGGGCAACTCCATCCTGGTCACCGCCGGGGCAACACGAGTTCTGGTGGACGTGGGCTTCAGCGGACGGGACATGGCCCGGCGCCTGCGAAAGGTGGGCGTAGCCCCGGAGGCCGTGGACGCCATCGTCATCACCCACGACCACGGGGACCACACCCGGGGGATGGGTGTCTTCGCCCGGAAATGGGGCACCCCCGTCTACCTCACGAATCCCACCCGGGAGGCCTGCGCCTCCCTCCTCCGGGGGGAGGAGCAGCTCCGGAGCTACCGGGCCGGGTTTCCCTTCCCCATCGGGGACCTGACCGTGGAGCCCTTCCTCACGGTCCACGATGCCCGGGATCCGGTGGCCGTGGCCCTTCGGGACATCCGGACGGGCATGCGCCTCGGGGTGGCCACGGATCTTGGTCGGCCCACAGCCCAGGTCCGGCACGCCCTGGACGCCTGCGACTTCCTGGTCCTGGAAGCCAACCACGACGAGGCCCTGTTGCACCAGGGCTCCTATCCCTGGTCCGTAAAGGCCCGGATCGCCTCCAGCCACGGGCACCTGTCCAATGACGCAGCGGCCCGGCTGGCCCTGGAGCTCCTCCATCCACGGCTGGCGGGGGTAATCCTGGCCCACCTGTCGGCGGAGTGCAATCGTCCGGAGCTGGCGGAGGCCGTGGTGGGGAAGGCCCTCCGGGAGGCCGGCTACCGGGGGTTCCTCCAGGTGGCCCCCCAGGAAGATCCCACGGAGCTGCTGGACGTGGTCCAACTCCGGCGACGCCTGGACCCGGAGCAGCTGCCACTGCTATGAGGGCAGAAGGGCCGTCAATCCAGCACGAAATCGATCCTTCTTCAACAGCCCTTTACAGGCCCAGGAGGCGCAGGAAGTCGTTGGAGAGGGCCCAGACCATGATTCCCAGGAGGACCACGAAGCCCACCTGACTCCAGCGAACCCGCTGCTCCACGGAGACGGCTTCACCCCGGACCCCCTCGATGGCCAGAAAGAGGAGATGTCCGCCATCCAGGACGGGGATGGGAAGAAGGTTGAGGATGGCCAGGTTGATGCTGAACAGGGCCATGAAGCTCAGGAAGAAGTCCACCCCCCGGGCCGCCGCCTGGCCTGAGGCCTGCCCGATGGTGACGATGCTTCCCACGGACCGGGGAGAGACGTTTCCTGTCACCAGATCCCGGAGGAAGCCCAGGATCATTCCCGTGACGCCCACAGTCTGACGGTATCCCACGGCCACGGCCTCCACCACACCCACCCGGTGGTAGGTGAGCTCCTCGGTGGGGGAGTAGATCCCGATCCGGCCCTTCACCTTCTCCTCCCCCGTCACTGGATCCGTGCTCTCCACCGAGTCCAGGGTCACCACCCGGGTGATCCGCTGACCCTCCCGGAGGATGGCCAGCTCCACCCGGGCCCCGGGCCGGGCCTCGATGGCTCGCAGGAAGGCGTGCCAGTTGCCCACCCGGTCCCCGTTCACCGACAGGATTTGATCTCCGGCCTCCACGCCCCCTTCCTCCGCCGGCGAGCCGGGCTCCACGGCCCCTACCGCCGCCTCCATCCAAGGAAAGACGGCAGCAGCCAAAGCTCTCCGTCCCTCCTGGTCCCCGGGAACGGTGACCTGCACCTGGCCCCGGGGATCGGCGAACTCGACACGGAGGGAACCGGGGTCGGCCTCCACCAGGTTCCGGGTCACGTCACCCCAGTCCTCCACGGCGCTGCTGCCGATGCGGGTGATGCGGGCTCCAACGGGGATCTCGTCCAGACTCTCCGCTCCCTGGGGAAGGTAGGCCTCCCGGACATCTCCCACCCGGGTCACGGCCAGCTCCTGGACGCCCCAGATCCCCGCCACGCCCGTGTAGGCCAGGAAGGCGAACACCATGTTCATGATGACTCCGGCCGAGATCACCAGGGCCCGGGCCCAGAGGGGCTTGGCGTCGAAGTCCCGGGGCCCCGGGGTCCGCTCCTCCGGCGACTCGCCCCCTTCGAGCTTCTCCATGACCTCGTCGGCCATCCCCCCCATCTTCACGTACCCTCCCAGGGGGATGGCGCTGATCACGTACTCCGTCTCCCCTCCCTTGAACCCCCAGACCCGGGGGCCCAGGCCGATGGAGAAGCGTTGGACCTCCACCCCCACGAGTTTGGCGGCGCCGAAGTGGCCCAGCTCGTGGACGAAGATGAGGACGCCCAGGACGATGATGGTGGCGAGTACGGTCATGATGCCATGGGTTTCGGTTCGTTACGACTCCAGCGCCCCTACAGCCTCCCGGGCTCTCCGCCGGGCTTCCAGGTCCATCTCCAGGACCTGCTCCAGGTTCTCCACCGGGTTTCCACCCAGTTCGTCCAGAACCCGGGCCACCACGGCTCCCATCTCGGGAAACCGGACCCGCTCCTGGAGAAAGGCCTCAACCGCCACCTCGTTGGCGGCGTTGAAGACGGCGGGAGAGGTTCCCCCCTCCCGTCCGGCCCGCTCCCCCAGGGCGAAGAGCTCGAAGGTCTGCCGGTCCACCTCCTGGAACTCCAGGGGAGAAGCCTGGATGGGGTCGAAGGTCCGCAGCCGGTCGTCCCCCACCCGCTCCGGGTAGCTCATGGCGTACAGAATCGGGAGCTCCATGGTGGGGAACCCCAGCTGCGCCAGGACCGACCCATCGACGAACTCCACGAAGGAGTGGACGATGGATTGGGGGTGGACCACTACCCCCAAGGAATCATAATCGATCCCGTAGAGGAAGTGGGCTTCGATAACCTCCAGGGCCTTGTTGGCCAGGGTGGCCGAGTCCACGGTGATCTTCGCCCCCATGCTCCAGGTGGGATGATCCAGGGCCTGGGAGGGACGGACTTCCTCCAGCTCCCGGCGACTCCAGCCCCGGAAGGGTCCTCCGGACGCGGTGAGGATCATCCGGGCCACCGACTCCATGGGATAGCCTTCGATGCATTGGAGGATGGCGCTGTGCTCGCTGTCCACGGGGATGAGATCCCCGGCGCTCTCCCGGGCCGCCTGCATCACCAGCTCACCCCCGGCCACCAGGCTCTCCTTGTTGGCCAGGGCCAGGCGCTTGCCCACATCCAGGGTCTTGAGGGTGGGCTCCAGGCCCGCGGCTCCCACCAGGGCGTTCACCACCACGTCCACATCGTCCATCTCCGGGATCTCCAGCAGGGCCTCTCTGCCCGAGCGCCACTGGGCCCGGGGAAGGTCCGCCACCTCCTCCAGGAGCCCCTCCTGCACCACCACCCCCCAGCGGGGTCGGTGGCGATGCACCTGCTCGGCCAGCGCCTCCACGGACCGGTTCACCGCCAAGGCCACCACCTGAAACCGGTCGGGGTGACGCTCCACCACCTCCAGGGCGCTCCGTCCGATGGATCCCGTGGACCCGAGGATGGCGATACGGATCATGACCTGGTCCCGGCGGGATTCATGAGAGGGCCCCAATGAGGGAGATGAGGACGTAGGTCAGGGGAAGGTTGAAGATGAGGGCGTCGAAGCGGTCCATGAAGCCGCCGTGCCCCGGGAGGGTCGCCCCGGAGTCCTTCACCCCCGCCTCCCGTTTCACCAGAGATTCGGCCAGGTCCCCCACCTGGGCCCCGAAGCCCAGGACCAGGCCGATCCCGGCGCCCAGGAGTCCGGAGATCCCGGCTTCGGGATGGAGGCCCAGGAGGAAGTACCCCACTCCTCCTCCCGTGAGGACGGAGGCCGCCAGCCCGCTCACGCCCCCCTCCACCGTCTTCCCGGGACTCACCGAGACCATGAGCTTGCGTCGCCCGAACCAGCTTCCCAGGAGGTAGGCCGCGCTGTCGCCCACCCAGGTCACGGCCAGGGGCAGGGCCAGGAGCACGGGTCCCTGAAGAGACAAGCCTTCCAGAGGACCGCCCGGGGCGTCGGGGAAGTGGCGGAGGAAGACGGCGAAGGAAAGGCACCCTCCGCCGTAGAGAATGCCCAGAACCGTCACGGCCACGGCGGCCAGGGGGTTTCGCCCGGGACCCCGGAACCAGACCGCCGAGGTGAAGGAGAGGAGAACGGCCGCCAGGAGGATGGCCAGGGCCCAGGGAGAGGCCCGGGAAAAGGAGGGGAGAGCCCCTCCCAGGAGAACCAGGGCCAGAGAGGCCGGAATCCCGATCCACGGAAAGGCCTCCACGTCCCGGGCCTGAGCGATCCGAAAGAGCTCGGCGGTGACCAGCGCCGCCAACACGCCGATGGTCCCGGCCAGAGCCCAGCCCCCCAGGATGAGGAGCAGCAGGGCCAGGGGGATTCCCACGGCCGCCACGGCCAGTCGCCGTATCAGCTCCTTCTTCGCCATCCGTCTCCGTCCCACCGCGTCAGGAGGTGGATACCCGGCCGAACCGGCGCTCTCTCTTCTGATAGTCCAGAACGGCGGCGTAGAAATCGTCTCGGGTGAAGTCGGGCCAGAGCACCGGGGTGATGTAGATCTCCGAATAGGCGAGTTGCCAGATCATGAAGTTGCTGATGCGCATCTCTCCCGACGTGCGGACCAGGAGATCGGGATCCGGGAGGCCTCGGGTGAACAGGGCGTCGCTGAAGGTGGCCTCATCGATGGCCTCCGGGTCCAGGGACCCTGCACGGGCCTCGGCGGCCAGGCGCCGGGCGGCGTGGAGGATCTCCCTGCGCCCGGAGTAGGAGATCATGAGGTTGAGGCGGAGGTTCTTTCCACCGGCCGTGTCCTGCATGATCCCGTCCACGGCCCGTCGGACCCCGGTGCTCAGCCGGTCCAGATCGCCCAGGACCCTCACTTCCACACCCTGGGCCACGAGCTCCTCCTTCTCCTTCCTGGCGTAGAGCTCCAGGAGGGACATGAGGGCCGAGATCTCCCGGCGAGGACGCTGCCAGTTCTCCGTGGAGAAGGCGAAGAGGGTGAGGATCTCCACCCCCGCTTCCAGGGATCCCTCCACGGTCTCCCGGACGGACTTCATCCCCTCCTTGTGGCCGGCATGCCGAGGGAGGCCTCTCTGGGAGGCCCAGCGGCCGTTGCCGTCCATGATGACGGCCACGTGGGTGGGAATCCGCCCACCGGCCCGGATCTCTGCGAGGCGTTCGGAAGCCATGGGGCGACGGTCCAGGAGGCGGGCGCCCGGGGCCGGGAAGGGATGGGGCAACGATCCCGGTTCCGGACGGAGGCCGCCTCAGATGGACATGACCTCCTTCTCCTTCTTCTCCAGGAGCTCGTCCATGAGGTCGGAGTACTTCTGGGTCATCTTGTCGACCTCGTCCAGCTGCCGCCGGCCGTCGTCCTCCCCCAGCTCGTGCTCCTTGATCCGGTCCTGAATCGTGTCCCGGGCCTTGTGACGGGCGTGGCGCAGGGAGACCTTCCCCTCCTCGGCCATCTTGTGCAGGACCTTCACGAATTCCTTCCGGCGCTCCTCGTTCAGGGGAGGCACGGGCACCCGGATCACGTTTCCGTCATTGGCCGGGTTCAGACCCAGATCCGCAGTCATGATCCCCTTCTCGATGTTCTCGATGAGAGACTGATCGAAGGGTTGGACCACGAGAAGGGTGGGCTCCGGCGTGTTCACGGTGGCCACCTGGTTGAGGGGCATCTGGGTCCCATAGGCATCCACCCGAACGGTATCCAGCAGGGCCGGATTCGCCTTTCCGGTGCGAACAGTGCCGAACTCCCGCTTCACGGCCTCCACTGCGGCCTTCATGGCCTGTTCCGCTTCTTTCAGAGTCGGCATGGATCACCTCCAACGTTGACGTGAGACGAGAAACGAGACCTTCAAGTAACGAGCGTACCCACCTGAACGCCCTTGATGGCGGAGACGATGGCTCCTTCTTCCTCCAGATCCAGGATGATGATGGGCAGCCCGTTCTCCTTGCACAGAGATACGGCGGGAGCGTCCATGACCGCCAGCTCCTTGGAGACCACCTCCTGGAAGCTGATCCTGGGGATGAACTCCGCCGAAGGGTCCTTGGCCGGGTCGGCGGTGTAGACGCCGGACACCTTGGTGGCCTTGATGACCACCTCGGACTCCATCTCCGAAGCCCTCAGGGCGGCGGCGGTGTCCGTGGAAAAGTAGGGGTTGCCCGTGCCCCCGGCGAAGATCACCACCCGGCCTTTCTCCAGGTGCCGGAGGGCCCGACGGCGGATGTAGGGCTCGGCCAGTTCCTCCATGCGGATGGCGGTGAGGACCCGGGTGTCCACCCCTTTCTTCTCCAGGAGGTCCTGGATGGCCAGGGCGTTGATGACCGTGGCCAACATACCCATGTAGTCTGCCGAGACCCGGTCCATTCCCTGCTGGCTGGCGGCTGCTCCCCGGACGATGTTTCCCCCGCCGATGACCAGGCCAAGAGAGACGCCCAGCTCGTGGACGGCCTTCACTTCGTCGGTGAGGTATTCCACCGCCGGGGGATCGATCCCGAACCCCTGGTTCCCCGCCAGCGCCTCCCCGGAGAACTTCAACAGGACCCGGGAGTAGCGGGGAGCGTCCCCGTCGCCTCCCGTGGTCCCTTCGGGCGGCATCCCACCCACGGTGGGAGCGTCGGCCCCGGTCCGAGCCTCATGGTCGGTCATGGCGTTCCCCCGAATGCGCGTGCCCTGGGAAAGTAGCTAAGAAAAGGCCCGTCGCGCGAGGTGGCGACGGGCCGGAGAGGGAGGATCAGCTTCCCTCGCCCACCTGGAATCTGGCGAATCGGGCCACCCTGATGTTCTCGCCGGTCTTGGCCGAGGCCTCGGTGACCAACTCCTCCACGGACTTGTCCGTGTCCTTCACGAAGGGCTGCTTCAGGAGGGTGTTCTCTTCGAAGAACTTCCGGAGCTTGCCCTCGACGATCTTCTCGGCAATGTGATCCGGCTTCCCCTCGTTCTTCACCTGCTCCAGAATGATCTTCTTCTCCCGCTCCACCACGTCCTCGGGAACGTCATCGGGGCTGACGGCGATGGGGTCCGAGGCGGCAACGTGCATGGCCAGGTCCTTGGCCAACTCCTGGAACTCCTCGTTCTTGGCCACGAAATCCGTCTCGCAGTTCACTTCCACCATCACTCCGACCTTCCCGCCGAAGTGGATGTAGCTCCCGATGGTTCCTTCCTGAACGGCCCTCTCGGCCCGCTTGGCCGCCTTGGCGGCTCCCTTGGCCCGGAGGTAGTCCACAGCGGCCTCCATGTCTCCATCGGTCTCCTGGAGGGCCTTCTTGCAATCCATCATTCCGGCACCGGTACGGTCCCGAAGTTGCTTCACTTCCTGGGCGGAGATGGTCATGATCCGTTCTCGTCTCAATTTCCCGAATTGGCTAAGAAAAAGGAGGCGGAAGCCGAGGGCTGCCGCCTCCGTGGCCCGGCAGACCCGGGACCGATCCCTCTCAAAGGAGGTCGGAGGGCCCTACTCCTTCTTCTCCTTCTTCTCCTTCTCCTCTTCCGGCTCCTCGGTCGCCGCCTCACCCTTCTCCTCCGCGGCGGCCTTGGCCGGTTCCTTGGCCGATTCTTCGGCCGTCTCCTTCTTTGACCCCTTGGCGGCCTTGTCCCCTTCAGCCTCGGCCGTCTCCTCCGCCTCAGCCTCGGCCGTCTCCTCTCCTTCGGCCTTCCCGGTCTTCCGGACTTCCTTGTCCGGAGCCGCCTCATCCTCGCCGGAAGCCTTCACCGGGACATCTTCCTCTTCTCCCTCTCCCTCGTCTTCCTCGCTCTCGTCCTCGCCGCTCTTCCGGTGCTGTGCGATGACCTCGGGCCGGGGACGCCGCTTCCGGGGACGCCGGCGCCGGGGAGCAGGCCGCTCCTCCACTTCCTTGGTCTCGCCGGTCTCGGTGGAGTACGTGGTGGCCTCCAACTCCTCGGCCCGCTTCCGCTCCTCCTCGGGCATCTCCCTCCGGGCGCTCTCCACGGCGTCGGCCATGGCCTTGGTGATGAGGCCCACCGACCGCATGGCGTCGTCGTTGCCGGGAATGGGGTAGTCGATGAGGTCAGGGTCGGCGTTCGTGTCGGCGATGGCGATGACGGGGATGCCCAGGCGGTAGGCCTCCTTCACCGCGATGATCTCCCGGCGGGCGTCCACCACGAACACGGCGCCGGGAAGCCGGGACATCTCCTTCACCCCGTCGAAGTACTTCTCCAGCTTCATCCGCTCCCGGTCCAGCAGGAGACGCTCCTTCTTCGTGTAGAACTCGAAGGCGTTCTCCTCCTGACCCCGTTCCAGCTCCTTGAGGCGCCGGATCTGCTTCCGGATGGTCTGGAAGTTCGTGAGCATGCCCCCCAGCCACCGTTCCGTGACGTAGAAGGAGTCGGAGCGCACGGCCTCCTGCTCCACGATGCCCCGAAGCTGGCGCTTCGTGCACACGAAGAGGACCCGCTCTCCCTTCAGCACCACCTCACGGACGGCCTGCTGGGCCCGGATGAGCCGGTCCAGGGTCTTCCGGAGGTCGATGATGTGGATGCCGTTGCGTTCCGTGAAGATGTAGTTCTTCATCTTCGGATTCCAACGGCGGGTCTGGTGTCCGAAGTGGACGCCTGCCTCGAGCAATTCGTTCAGTTCGACCTGCTGCATATCGGAGCCGGGCTGGAGATTACCGCTTGCTGAACTGGAAACGCTTCCGGGCCTTGGGACGGCCGGGCTTCTTCCGTTCCACCTTCCGGGAGTCCCGGGTCAGCATCCCCCGGGACCTGAGAGGGGAACGGAGGTCTTCGTCGTGGTCCACCAGGGCCCGGGCCAGGCCCAGGCGGACGGCGTCCGCCTGGCCCGTGAGCCCTCCGCCGTTCACCCGGACCTGGACGTCGAACTGCCCCTCGGTCTCCGTGACCTGAAAGGGCTCCTCGATGCGGACCTGGTGGTTCTTCCGGGGGAAGTACTCGGCCAGGGGGCGCCCATTGACGGACCACTCCCCCTTGCCGGGTCGGATGAGGACGCGGGCCACCGACGTCTTCCGGCGTCCCACGGTCTGGATCATCTGGAGCTCCTCTACAGCCATGACGAACCCACCTACCCTTGAATCTGGAGGGGCTGGGGATCCTGACCCTGGTGGGGGTGCTCGGACCCGGCGTACACACGGAGCTTCTGCTTCATCTGACGCCCCAGGGCGTTCTTGGGAAGCATGCCCTTCACGGCCAACTCGATGACCCGCTCCGGGTGAGAAGCGAGCATGCGCTTGAAGGGGATCTGTTTGGCGCCGCCCACGTACCCGGAATGCCGATAGTACGTCTTCTCGTCGGCCTTCTTCCCGGTGAGCCGCACCCGGGACGCGTTGACCACGACCACGTGGTCTCCGGTGTCCAGGTGGGGGGTATAGATGGGCTTGTGCTTGCCCCGGAGGAGCCGGGCCACCTCGCTGGCCAAGCGCCCCAGGGTCATGCCATCGGCGTCCACCAGCCACCACTGGCGCTGGATCTCTTCTCGTTTTGGCGTAAGGGTCTTCATCCGTAGGCCCCGAAAAACCAGTCAATAACAGAGCTTTCTAAGGTATTCCGGGGGGGGATGGGTGTCAACGGGGGACGGCGGCGAGGTTGAGGCCCGGCTGACCCTCACTGCATGAAGGTCTCCAGGAAGCGGGCCCGGGAGGCGTGGCGCAGACGGCGCAGGGCCTTCTCCTTGATCTGGCGGACCCGCTCCCGGGTGATGCCCAGGAGGCTCCCGATCTCCTCCAGGGTCATGGGATCCTGGTCGTCCAGACCGAAGTAGAGGCGCAGGATCTTGGCTTCCCGCTCCTTGAGGGAGGACAGGGCTTCTTCCACGGTCTCCTTCAGGGCCTGTTCGTAGGCTTCGTCCTCCGGGCCCGGGGAGTACTGGTCCGGGAGGTAGTCCAGGAGCCGGCTGTCCTCCCCGGGGGTGACCGGTGCATCCAGGGAGAGATGGGACTGGGAGATGGCCAGGGTACGCTCCACTTCTTCCCGGGAGATCTCAAGCTCCTCGGCGATCTCCTCCACCGTGGGCTCCCGGCCCAGCTCCTGCAGCAAGCTGGAGCTGCGGCGCCCGATCCGATGCAGGGCCCCGGCCCGGTTCAGGGGCACCCGGACGATACGGCTCTGCTCGGCCAGGGCCTGGAGGATGGCCTGCCGGATCCACCAGACGGCGTAGCTGATGAACTTGATTCCCTTGGTCTCGTCGAATTTGTGGGCGGCCCGGATGAGACCCAGGTTCCCCTCGTTGATGAGATCGGCCAGGGGGACGCCCTGGTTCTGATACTTCTTCGCCACGCTCACCACGAAACGGAGGTTGGACCGGACGAGCTTGTCCAGGGCCTCCTCCTCTCCCCGGCGGATGGCCTGGGCCAGACGCACCTCCTCCTCCCGGTCGATGAGGTCGTACCGGCTGATCTCCTTCAGGTACTGATCGAGGGCCCCCTCCTGGAATGCTCCTCTCTTGGGGGGGAAGCTCATGCGATGGTTCCTCACAGTAGGGGCGCCGGCAGGACCCATCCACATCATCCCCGGACGGCAGAGACGAGGCAATGGGGTCGGGGAGACTTCTCCGGAAGCGGCCGGACGGTGAAACCAAACGGTAGAGCTATAAGAAACCCCGGCGGTCCCTTTCGCAAGCGCACCTCCGGGAGATTCTCGAAAACATGCGACGTTCCGTTACAGGAGTCATCCGTCTCCATGGACAGCGTCGGTGGGCCACCAACACCCTACCGGTGGGCCACGAACATCCCAGGAGGCTGCGACTTCTCTCACGGAACCGCTCTCTTCACCCCTCACCGGATGAGGTGGCCGATCCGGGACCACCGAATCCTCTCCAGGAGGGCTCCCTCCCCCTCACCACCCCGGCGGTCCCGGGGGTGACGGACGGAGAAGTAGACGAGCCAGGGATGGCCCTCGATGTCCTCCCGCCCCACGAACCCCCAGTAGCGGGAGTCCTCGCTGTTGTCCCGGTTGTCACCCAGGACGAAGTACCGGTCCGGCGGGACCACGATGGGCCCCCAGTTGTCCCGGCTGGGAACGTAGCGACCATGGGTCGAGCCGGCGGCCGCCAGGTGATCCGACTGCCAGCGCATCTTGGGGTGCACGGCATCGCTCCGCCCATCCAGGTAGCGGGCGTAGGGCTCGTCCTGCGGGACGCCATTCACCACCAGGGTCTTGTGCCGCATGGCCAGGGTGTCGCCGGGCATTCCGACGATGCGCTTCACGTAGTCCCGGTGGGGATCGTGGGGAGGGCGGAAGACGATGACGTCACCCCGCCGGGGCTCCCGAATCGCCGGGATCCGCGCGTCCGTGCCCGGGACCTCGGCACCGTACAGGGTCTTGTTCACCAGCAGAAAGTCCCCTACGAGGAGCGTGCGTTCCATGGAGGCTGTGGGGATGGTGAAGGCCTCCACCACGAAGAGCCGCAGGAGGACGAAGAGCACCAGGGTGACCAACAGCAGGCCGGTCCACTCCCGAATGCCCCTCACTACGGATCGGACGATCTTCATGCTCCGTCTGACTCCCTCATCTCCTCGAAGGCCGGCAGGTGCGGTCCCGACCCCGGCCCTCTACCCGACCGGAGAACAGGTCGTTCCTCCCGGCGACGGCCATGACCCGGTGGACCCTTCCTCAGAATACTCCCAGCAGGAGGACGAAGGCCACCAGCACCGCCATGAGAACCGTGTAGAAGAACCACAGGCGCGCCAGCGAGAAGGAGGGATGGATCCGCCGGGCAAGAAGGGCCAGGAGAAACCCGGTTCCCGACGCGGCCACCACCCAGACTCCCAGGAGGATCACCAGGGCCAGCGGTTCCACGAGCACCTCCCGCGTTCCACCGGGTCCGAGGCTGTCGGACCCGGAGGCTCCGTCGTCGTTTCTTCTTCCCCTACCCCCACCGTCTCCCTTAACGTTGAGAAGAGTCGACGGTTTCCGCCACCGGTCCGAGGACGCACTCCGTCATGGCCCTTCCCCGCTCCCTCACTTCTCCACTCACGGTCCTGGTTCTCGTGGTTGGACTGGCCCTGGCCCTGGCCCTCCGGGACCGGATGACCCGGGACGGTGCCGCAGCCGGGCCCGGAGGCGCCGGAGACCCCGCACCTCCCGCCGGGGCTCATCCGGTCCCGGACCAGGGTCCCCGGAACGCTCCCGCCTCGGCCTGGGAAAGGGCCAGGCATTCGGTCACCTCCGGGACCACCGCCGGCCCCTCCGAGACCCTGGCCGCCAGCGAGGTCTGCCGAGACGTGGGCTACCTCTGCGCCGAGGTGGAGACGGAGGGTTCGGTGCGCATCCTCCGGTGGCCCGAAGCCACATCCCTCATCCGGGTGTGGGTCCCGGAACCGGACCACCTCGCTCCGGGAAGGGCCCGGGCTCTTCAGCGGGCGGCCGTGAGGGGGATCCAGGCCTGGAACGGCCATCCCTTCCCCCTCTCCATTCGGACCCGCTCGGAGGGAGAGGCGGCGGACGTGACCATCCAGTGGGCCCGCCAGCTCCCGGGAGGCCGACTGGGAAGGGCCCAGGTGGAGTGGATCCGGGAGGGATCCGAGATCCGGCTCCGGGTCCTGGCCCTGAACCTGGCCACCCACCTCCCGGGCGTGGGCGTGAACCGGGAGCTGGGCACGGAGCAGGTGGAACTGGTGGCGGCCCACGAAATGGGTCACGTCCTGGGCCTTCCCCACAGCGACGATCCCCGGGACGTCATGTATCCCAGGAACACGGCCCACAACCTGACGAGTCGGGACTACCGGACCCTGCATGCCGTCTACGATATGCCCAACGGGGCGGAGATCCGGCGTTGAGACCCTGATGGGGGCTGAGGGAGTCCCGGGAGGCGCCACAAGATGAGCGTCGTCCCGCGTCCAGGGTCGACGGGAAGCCGTCAGTCCTCCCGGACCAGACCGTAGCGCTCGATCTTCTTGTAGAGGTTGGAGCGGGGCATGTCCAGGTTCCGGGCCGTCTCCGAGACGTTCCAGTCGTGGGTCCGGAGCTTCTGCAGGAGGAAGGCCCGCTCCGCCTGGTCCTTGAACTCGGCGAAGGTATCGGCCCCCAGGAGCTCGGAGCCCAGTCCACCGGCGCTCTCTCCTCCGGAAACGAGCTGGTCCACGTCCTCCTCTTCGATGACGTCCCCGCTGGAGAGGATGAGGAGGCGCTCCACGGTGTTGCGGAGCTCCCGGACGTTTCCCGGCCAGTCCAGGCTCCTGAGACGCTCCAGGACCCCGGGGGAGATCTCCCGGGGCGACATGCGCTCCCGGTCCTGAAGCAGATCCACGAAGTGCTGGACCAGCATGGGGATGTCTTCCCGGCGCTCCCGGAGGGGCGGAATGTGGATGGGGACCACGTTCAGCCGGTAGAAGAGGTCTTCCCGGAAGTTCCCCTCCCGGATCTCCTCCTCCAGGTCCTTGTTCGTGGCGGCCACCACCCGAACATCCACCTGAATGGGCTTGGAACTGCCCACCCGGGTCACCACCCCTTCCTCCAGGGCCCGGAGCACCTTGGCCTGGGCCGCCAGGGACATGTCGCCCACCTCGTCCAGGAAGAGGGTCCCTCCGTGGGCCTGCTCGAACTTCCCGGCCCGGTCCGCCACGGCCCCGGTGAAGGAGCCCTTGATGTGGCCGAAGAGCTCCGACTCGATGAGCTCGGAGGGAATGGCGGCGCAGTTCACTTCCACGAAGGGCTCCTCGTTCCGGGGGGAAAGGCGGTGGATGGCCCGGGCCACCAGCTCCTTCCCCGTCCCGTTCTCTCCGGAGATGAGCACCCGGGCGTCCGTGGGAGCCACCCGCTCCACCCGTTCCAGTACCTGTCGGATCTGGAAGGAGGATCCCACGATCTGGTGGTGGCTTTCCACCTCGCTCCGGAGTCGCTCCACGCTGTCCGACAGTCCCTTGATCTCCAGGGCGTTGCGGAGCGTTACCAGGAGCCGGTCCGTGTCCAGGGGCTTTTCCAGGAAGTCATAGGCCCCCTTCCGGGTGGCCTCCACCGCCGTGTCGATGGTCCCGTGCCCGCTGATCATCACCACCAGGGCCTGGGGGTCCTCTTCCTTGATCCGGTCCAGCACCTCCAGGCCGTCCATTCCCGGCATCTTCACGTCCAGGAACGTCACGTCCGGACGAAACGCCTCCACCTTCTCCAGGCCTTCGGGACCGTCCCGGGCCACCTGGACATCGTGGCCCTCGTACTCGAAGACCTGACGGAGGGCGTCTCCGATGGACTCTTCGTCGTCGACGATGAGGATGCGTGCCATGGGTCGGGTCCCCTCAGCCCCCTCGTGTGAGAATCAGGCTGTCGGAAAGAATGTAGGCCGAGGACACGCCCGCCGGCAGGGGAACGGCCAGGGCATCCGGGGGCAGCCCCGCCCTTTCCGCCCGACCGATGGCCGAAAGGATTTCGGGGATCATGCGCCGGGGCAGGGGGATCCGGGAGGCCTCCAGGCCGTGGACCAGGAGAGCCGCCTCTTCGGAGCCGAAGGGCATGAGGGACGCTTCCAACTCCACGTCCACAGTGTCCGGAAGCATCCCCATGACCGGCCCCAGGTCCGGAAGCTCGGGGAAGGACCCCAGGCTCACACGGGCCCGCAGATCCACACGGTCGTCCCGGAGCCTCACCACCGGCTCCTGGATTCCCCGGGGAATGAGACCGGGTACGGTGTAGCGGAGGACGCTGGTGATCTCCCGACCTCCCAGGGCCAGACGGCCCTCCCCCGGGGCCTCCCGGAACGTCTGGACCCGGCCCATGACGGAATCAGCCAGCTCCGGGGTGGGGGAGGGCTCCTCCACCGTCTCCAACGGCTCCCCACCCAACCACTCTTCCACCCTGGGAAACACCGACGGCCCCCACCGCCACCCAACGTAGGCGGCCGCCACCAGGAGGAGGAGGAGGGCGACCCTGCCCGTGCAGCTCCGAAGGCACCCGAACACGTCGCGGTCCTACCGGCCCTTGGGGCCCTTGAGGTAGAAGCTCCCCAGGATCTCGTAGCGGGGTCCGGAGGCGGACAGGTGGCTCTCCATGAGATCCACCTTCCTCACCTTCACCTCCCCGGAGTAGGAGAGCTCGGCGGCCAGGGCATCAAGCCCCCGAAACGCCCCGGCACCCGCATTGGAGGTGGCCCGTCCCAGGGTGAAGTGGGGGTGGAAGGCCCGGGTCTCCCGCTCGAATCCGTGCTCGGAGAGAGCCCACTCCAGGTCCTGCTTCAGGCACCGGAGGGCGGGAGAGGGATCCACTCCCAACCACAGGACCCTGGGGCGCCGGATGGTGGGAAAGGCCCCGAAGCCGCCGATCGCCATGGTGAACCCGGCGGTGGTCTCCGTGACCCCCTCCAGGACCGTCTCGATGGCGGGCACCCGGTCCGGGGAGGTCTCGCCCAGGAACTTCAGCGTCAGGTGATAGAGCTCGGGCTTGACCCAGCGGACGGGGAAGTCCTCTTCCCGGAGCTTCCGGGCGACCCGGTGGATCCGGTCCTTTTCCTTCTTCGGGATGTTGAGAGCGATGAAGAGGCGCATGAGGGACGTGTTCAGAGGCTCGGATGGGCGTCGGGCGAGGGGGACCTCACGGAGCGCGGCGCGGTTCGTGTCCTGTGGTCATCTGCCGGGAGGGACACCATAAGGCCTCTCCTGATCCGGCGTCCACTCCGGCGCCCAGCCCAGGCATGGAAGCTCACGCCGGGACGGCGGGGTTTATCCGCCATCCATCACCGGGGGAAGAGGGGCCCGGGCCTCCGTCTTTCCCTCCAGCAGATTATGGTACATCCGAGTGGTGGGATAGGCGAAGTCGATGCTCTCTTCCCGGCCGAAAGCCTCCAGGATCGCCTCCCACACCTCCTCGCTGATTCCCCGGCGCTGGCGCGCCCGGCAGATGAACCGGAGGGTCAGCAGGACTCCGGAGTCCTCCACGGAGGTGTAGACTTTGGGCGTCAGGGTCCGGAAGTGAATGAGGAACTTCCTGGAGGCGGTCTTCATGGCCCGCTGGGCTTCCGCCACCACCCCTCCGGCCTTCTCGTCCACGATGGCCTGGAGCAGATCCTTGGCCTTCTGCCAGTCGCTCTCGAAGGTGACCAGGACCGGGACCTCGTTCCAGATGAAGTCGAACTGGGCCGTGTAGTTGGCCAGGGGCTCGGTGAAGATGAGGGAATTCGGGAGGTGGATGACCCGCCCCGTGCTCTGGTCGGCGTGGACCCAGTTGCCGATCTCCAGGATCGTGAACTGGAAGAGGCGAAGGTCCACCACGTCCCCGGCCCGGGTGCCGAGCTGGATCCGATCCCCCAATTGAAAGGGACGTCGCCAGAGGATGAAGATCCAGGCGGCGAAGCTGGCCACGATGTCCTTCAGGGCGATGGCCACGCCAGCGGACAACAGGCCCAGGAAGGTCCCCACGGACCGGATCCCCTCCAGCCAGATGGTCCCCACCATGATCAAAGAGAGGATGAGGGCCAGGTATCCGCTGGTCTTGGACCACTGATACACCACCTTCGGGTCTTCCACCCTCCGGTCCACGACCCGGATGACCAGCTTGCGGAGGGCGTAGATGAGGACCACCGCCAGGAAGGAGAGGAGGACGTTGCCCTGGGCCTCGGGACTCAGGCCCGTGAGGCCCTCGAGCCAGGCCGTGATTCCCGTGCCTACGTCCTCCACAACCCCCCGGACCTGGGAAGACGCCCCGGAATCCGCCACCAGAGTGTCCGCCCCGGGGGTGGTATCGGCCTGGGAGACGAGCCCCCGGGCTGAGACTGTGGGCAGCATGCCGACCATGTACTTCATCGGTGTCCTGGGTTTGAGAGGCGGGGGCGAGGCCGGCCCCACCGGACCGGGAGAATAACCGTGCACCCGCGGCGGAGGAAAGGAGCGGGGATGGATGGGGCCGGGGAAGCCCGGCGGGACGAACTCCTCACCGTCCCACACCTCGGCCGGGATGAGGACCTCGCCCGGTGACCGGGCTCGCCTCCTCCTTCCTACCGGGTGGCGGTCCACCCCGGGTCCGGCGCGTGGTGATGATCATGACGGCGGTGAGAATGATGAAGGCGGCCAGGCCCGTCCGGGGGGTCAGGGGCTCGGACGCCAGGGCCCATCCCAGGAAGAGGGCCACCACAGGATTCACGTAGGCGTAGGTGGAGGCCACGGCAGGGGTGGTGTTCCGGAGAAGCCAGATGTAGGAGGAGAAGGCCACCAGGGATCCGATGATGATGAGGTAGAGGAGGGCGAGAACGGAGAGGGCCGAGACGGCCTCCAGGTGAAGCATCCCCGGCTCGCCCCGAATGAGACCCGCCAGGAGAAGGCCCCCACCCCCGGCCAGCATCTGCATCCCGTTGCCCAGGATCGCCGAAGGCGGCCGGCTGCCGTAGCGGGCCACCAGGGACCCGGCGGCCCAGCACCCCGCCCCCAGGAGGACCAGCACGCCCCCCAGGAAGTCGTCAGGACCGGCCCGGGCAATCTCGGAACCGGACACCAGAACCCCCACACCCATGAATCCCCACAGGACCCCGAAGAGCACTCCCCCACCCGGTGCGCCACCCGCTCTGGAAGACCAATCCAGGAGGACGATCCAGAGGGGCACGGTGGCGATGAGAAGGGCTACCAGCCCCGAGGGGACGAACTGCTCCGCCCACACCACCGACCCGTTGCCTCCCAGGAGCATGAGGAGACCCGTGGCTCCGGCCGTGCGCCACAGAGGCCAGGAGGGACGCCGGGCTCCCCGGGCCCGGGCCCATCCGTAGAGGATCCCACCGGCCACCAGGAACCGGACCGCAGCCATGAGGAAAGGGGGAAGGGTCTCGATGGCGAAGCGGATGGCCAGGTACGTGGAGCCCCAGATGAAGTAGAGAGCCCCCAGGGTGAGGGCGACCCGGAGACGGCGACGGGCCTCCCTCCCCTCCTCGTCCTCCGCAGGAGCGGGGACCGGACCGGCCCCGGTTTCCGGCGATGCGTCTCTGGGGAGTGGAATAGGGGCTCCTTCCTGCGTTCGGCGGCCATCGATCCGGACACTCTTGCGGCCAGGCGTCCCGGCCTCTGCGTCGGGAGCGGGCAGCACCCCTCCGGCGAATTCGCTTGAGTCCCTTCGCCGGCCGGTCGGACAATCTCGGGGAATGAGAAGGCGAGCGCCACGGAACGGCGAAGCGACATCAGCGGCGGAGGCCGAGGAGTCCAGGGGTCACACCGGCGACGCCCGATCCAGGCTCCGGTGCTGAATGGCCTCGGCCACGTGCGGGGGTTCGATGGACGTCGACCCGCTCAGGTCCGCCACGGTCCGGGCCACCTTCAGGATCCTGTGATAGGCCCGGGCCGAGAGGTTCAGCCGATCCATGGCCCGCTGCAGGAGCCGGGTGACCTCACGGGCCCCGGAGCAGAACCGGCGGATCTCCCGGGGGCCCATCTGACCGTTGGAGTGGAGACCCTCGAGCTCTCGGAACCTCACCCGCTGCAGACGCCGGGCCTCCACCACGTGCTCTCTCATGAAGGCGCTCTCCTCCATGGGCCCCTCCCGGGCCAGATCCTGGAAGGGCACCCGACTCACCGGCACGTGCATGTCGATCCGGTCCAGCAGGGGTCCGGAGACCCGGGAGCGGTAGCGGGTCACCACCGCCGGATCGCAGGTGCAGCGGTTCGAGCCGTCGCCGAAGTACCCGCAGGGACACGGGTTCATGGCCGCCACCAGGACGAAGCGGGAGGGAAACCGGAGGGAGATCCGAGCCCGAGCCAGGACCACCTCTCCATCCTCCAGGGGCTGGCGCAGGGCCTCCAGGACGTTGCGCCGGAACTCGGGGAGCTCGTCCAGGAAAAGGACGCCGTTGTGGGCCAGGCTCACCTCACCTGGACGAGGAACGCGTCCACCCCCAACCAGGCCGCCGTCGCTGATGCTGTGATGGGGCGCCCGAAAGGGCCGGGTCCTCAGCAGGGGCTCACCACTGGGAAGGACCCCGGCCACGGAGTGGATGCGGGTGGCCTCCACGGCTTCCTCCAGGGTTAGGGGTGGGAGGATGCCGGGGAGGCGCCGGGCCAGCATGGTCTTGCCCGCCCCCGGGGGCCCCAGGAGGAGGAGGTTGTGACCTCCCGCCGCCGCCACCTGGAGGGCCCGTTTCACGTGGGCCTGTCCCCGGACCTCCCCCAGGTCGCCCCCCGGACCGGGCCCCTCCTCCAGGAGGTCGCCGGGATTGCAGCGGGCCGGCACCAGCGGCGACACTCCGGCGAAGTGCTCCAGGACCTCCTCCAGGGAGCGGGCCCCCAGGACCTCCAAGCCACCCACCACGGCGGCCTCCAGGGCATTTTGCCGGGGGAGAATGAGGGTTCTCAGGCCCTCCCGCTTGCAGGCCTCGGCCACGGAGAGGGCCCCCCGCACCGGCCTCAACACCCCGTCCAGACCCAACTCTCCCACCAGGGCCACCCGGGAGAGCTCCGCGGCAGGAAGAAGCTCGGCCCCCATGAGGAGGCCCACCGCCAGGGGGAGATCGAAGGCGCTCCCCTCCTTCCTCACGTCGGCGGGAGCCAGGTTCACGGTGATCTTCCTGGGCGGGATGTTGAACCCCGAGTTCTTCAGAGCCGCCGAGACCCGCTCCCGACCCTCCCGGACCGCTCCCTCGGCCAACCCTACCACGGAAAAAGCCGGGAGGCCGCTACTCAGGCTCACCTCCACCCGGATCAGGTAGCTCTCCACCCCCCGGAGGGCTGCGGACGTGACCTGGGCCAGCATGGGCCTCCTCCTCCCGTCGCTCGCAAGAGACCGGACTCATGGGTACCTGGGGAGGGCCCTGTAGCTGTGACAGGCTCCAGCCCAAACCCCGGACCCGGGGAGCTGGAGTCTCGCGTGGTCGGCGGGGCGGAGCCATGGCGGGAGGGGATGGGGGCACCCTCCTTCCCCCCCCGGCTACACGGTTTGGCGGTGGGCTGCGTCTATCTGGCATGGCAGGGCGGCCTCGATCCCGTTCCGTCCGAAGACAGGAGGTCCCCCAGTGAGTGTGCTCCCCTGGACGCTCTTCCCTTCCGAACCCGTCCTGGAGATCGGCATGCGAGACGGACCCCAGGAAGAGACGTTCCAGACGAGCCAACGAGTTTCCTTTTCTTCCGGCCCCTGGGCTTCGTCCTCCATGCCCCTCTTCTCCCAGTTGGAGGTAGCTCCGGACGGCACGATCTGGCTCCGGGCATATCAGCCCTTCCGGAGGGAGGAGGTCACCGACTGGTACGTGATGGGTTCCGAGGGACGATTCCTGGGGAGAGGGCACATCCCCTCCGGCTTCACGGTTCACGAGCTCGGCACCGAAGATGTCCCTGGAGTCTGGACTGACGAGTACGATGTTCAGTATGTGTGGCGGTACACCATTCTACGCTGAGGCTCGGACAGGCGCAGCGGTCTCCTGCTCCGGGACGTACCGGTGCACCCGTAGAGGTTCCTTTCACGGTAAGACAGGGTCGGCCGCGCCACGCTTTCCGGCCCGGGGACGCCTGTACTGAAAGGCTGTGTCCCAGTGATTCGACAAAAGAACCGGATGGCCCGGTCTCGGACCGTCATCTTCCTGCTCCTCCTCGTCCTCCCGGGCTGCTCAAAGGAGGAAGAGGCTGCAGCGGAGTTGGCCGACCTTCAGGCCGCCTACCAAGAAGCGGCTATGTCCGAATCCGAGAAGCGAGCCGCCTTCGCGCCCGGTTACCAGACCCTGGTGGAAGAGTACTGGGGCACCGCAGCCGCGTTCGATGCAGCGCTCTGGCTCATGAGGAAGGCCGCCCGGGAGGCTCCTCGGTCACAGCGGCCCCAGGTCGTGGCAGAGTTCACCGACTCCATTCTGGGGAGGTACGCCGGGTCTCCGAGTCTCGGGAAGCTCGGAGAGCATGCATCTCTCTTCACGGAGGAGCAGCGGATCCGGTATTTCGGGGAGTTGCGAAACAGCTCCCCTCACCCCGCCGTGAGGGCCGCGTCCATCTTCTACCCGGCCCAGATCAGGATACAACGCCTGCGACCAAGGCGGATTCTCCCGGGAGCACCGAGCCACCGCGGAACGGGGGAGGACGGGGAGCCGGTGGAATTGAAGGCTGCCAAGGCCGACCTGCGCATGGTCATGGAGGCGTACGGAGACCTTCCCTGCGGCACCTCCACCTACGGGGTGATGGCCGACGCGCTCCTGAACCCCCACACGGCGGAGGCGCTGGCCGTTGGACAACCCGCGCCCGAGATCATCGGGAGAAACGTGGACGGCGAGGAGATCCGCCTGAGCGACTTCGAGGGACGGGTGACAGTGATCAATTTCTGGGGCGATTGGTGAGGCCCCTGCCGGGTCATGTACCCCGACGAGCGGTCGCTCGTGAGCCGATTGAAGGATGAGCCCTTCGCCCTGGTGGGCATCAACAGTGATCCGGCGGAAAGGTATCGCGCCACCGTGGAGAGGGAGGGTATCACCTGGCCGTCCTTCTGGGACGGCGGGAACCCCCAGGGTCCCATCGCTACCAAGTGGGGCATCCGGGCGTGGCCCACCATTTTCGTCCTGGACCACGACGGGACCATTCGGGCCAGGAACGTCCGGGGAGAGAGGTTGGAGGAGGTGGTGGACAGCCTGTTAGGAGAGATGGAGGGAAGGACGAAAGGGGATCCTCGACACCAGGAGGGCTACGATCACGGCTCGAATGAGACGCTCTCTGGTCCGCCGCTCCCTCCTCCAGACATACTGGTCGTCTTCGTCCCTCTCCCGGGTCCGGGGCCTCCGGCCCCGATCCACGACCCCGAGATGAACCTGCCGTTGTTTCCGGCGACACGGGCCGGGCGGTGGTGAGGAGTGGCCTGGAGGGGTGGTAGGTGGTTCGAGTCAGGATGAGTTGACCATGCACAGACGATCGACGCTGGAGATCGGTCTCGGCGGGCTGTTCGGGGCCTTGTTGGGTGGGATCATCACGGTCTCCCTCCTGTTCACGGGCATCGGGCACTGGCTGGTCTGGATGCCGGTCCCCGCAGGGGCTCTGGCCGGGATCTGGAAAGGGGACCGGGGCCTTCGGGGACTGATCAGGATGCTGAAGCTCACTCCCTGATCGGAATGGACACGACGAGGCCCGGGCGAAGGGTCTCGAATCGATGATACCCGACCCAAGAGCGCGGCTTCCCGGGACCCTGCCGCCACGGTTTCGGGTCCGGCTGCGTCCATGGAGGTGAGGGGACGACCCACCGCAACCTGGAGCAGAATGATGCGGACACTCAGACCGTTCTCGTTGCTGACGATGCTCAGCCTCGTTTCCCTGTTGGTCGTCGCGTGCGGAGAGCCCGACGGGGCCGAGAGTACCCCGGGAGACGCTGAGAGCACCGCCGTCACGAGCCCCCCCCCGGCGATGACGCGGAAATCCTTCTTCCGGACGACTCGACTCTCGCCGGTGTGGCCATCGTCGTCCGGAACGCGGACGGCTCTGCGGCCCCCGCGCTCTTCCGCGGGCCGGCGAAACTGGGCGAAGTTCAAAGCGGCGGCGACTGGGAATTCCACGAGGATTCGCTGCCCAGCCGTGTCAGGCTCCTCGGTGCCGGCGAGGAATTGCGCCGATCTGGTGGGGGCCAACCATGAGACGAATATCGGGATGACGGATCATGGGAGACTGGTATTCCGGAAGGTCATTCTCCTCAGTCCATGAGGGAAGGCTCTCTCCGAGGCCCTTCATCACCTGGCTGGTCCTCGCCGCTTTGGCTGCTGCACCACATCTCGGTTTCGCGCAGACCTCCGTCCGTGACAGCGCCGGAATTCGGATCGTGTCGAATGAACCGGGACTCTCGCCCCCCGTCCAGGTGTGGCACCTGGGCGCCGAGCCCGAGCTGACCATCGGTGCCTTCGACGGACCGGAGGAGTACGTCTTTCCGGATATCACCGGGGGGACCATCCTGGCGGACGGCACAGTCGTGCTCGCCATTTCCGCACGGGGTCGAACCGTCGGGATACGCTTTTTCGACCGCCATGGAGAGCACATGGTGTCGGTCTCCCGGGAGGGTCGGGGGCCGGGCGAGTTCAAGACCCTTTACGATCTCTTCTGGCTCCAGGGCGATTCGGTGATGGGAATTGGTGTCGACCTCCGGTTCTCCATCTTCGACCGGAGAGGGGAGTTCGTCCGCACCGGTCGTTTCGGTGTTCCGTTTCCTGTGGTGATCGGGCCCATGGAAAACCAGATGTTCGGGGCCAGAAAAGCCGTCTGGGTTCCGCCGGAAGAAGTGCTTCAGACCAAGGTCCATGCGCCGGAAACAGCGTTTCTGACTACTGGCATGGAAGGGGACGCGGTGGATACCCTGACCGTGCTTCCGGCCCGGCGAGCGCTTCATGAAAGCATCGAAGGGAGGTCTGGGCGAGGAGTCCAGGTCCACCCTCTCCCCTTCTCTCCCGATTGTGGGGACGGGAAGGAGACTAAACGGGCTTGCCCCTGAAGTATCCGAACACAGGGGTGTCTGAGTGTCAGGCGAGGGGATCTCTAGCTGTCTCCCCGATCTTCAAGCAGCCACTGGGAAGCCGATATCCACTCAATTCGGCCCGGCAGTGATCTCGAGGGGGGGGTGGGATCGAGGGTGATTAGGAGGGGCCTCGCATTTTTGTATTCCTGAGCAGCGATTTCGATTGAGCGGACCTCGCGCTCCCATGTCGAATCGGCTGCCGTCTCGAGAGAGACTTGGATTAGCAGCGGATCTGCCACTGGGTGCTCCGCAAAGAAGTCCACCTCGAACCCCGCCCCAACTCGCACCCATCCCATCTCGTAGCCACGTCGCTCAAGTTCGAGCAGTATCGTAGTTTCAAGGCCTCGGCCACGGTTTTCGCGACTTCCCCGCTCGTAGACTGGAATGATGCCGGGATCGATGGGGTATGCCTTCCGTGGATTCCGTAGACGTTGGCGTTCGGACGCCGAATGCATTCCGATCAGGCGTACCAGGAATGCGTCCTGCAGGTAACTGAGTAGGTCATACAGGGTATCTTCCCCGACGGCGACATGCTGGGATTTGAGGTCACGATAGAACTTTGAGACGCTGAACGGGCTGGCTGGGTTCGCAAGCAGATGCCGCTGGAGCCGCCGTAGCGCCTCGATATTTGTGACGCCATGCCGCTCGATTACGTCGCGGAGCACCATCAAGTCGACATACCCCCTTATCAGGGGTATGCGATCACGAGGCTCGATCCCTTGGGCTTCCGGAAACCCTCCCGTCTCCAGGTACTCCAACAGGGCCTGGTCAATCGATGCGCGCTCGTTGGCCCCCAATCGCTCCCACTCATCTGTTGGCTCCTGCCCGATGTGGCGAAGAGTTTCCCGAAATGAGAAAGGGTGTACGAGGACCTCCATTGACCTGCCACGCATGGACGTGTGTACCTCACTGCTGAGCAGATCGGCGGAAGAGCCAGATATGAACACCCGTGTGTCTGGGGAATCAAGGAGACGGCGAACAGCCGTCTCCCAACCCTCGACGACTTGTACTTCGTCGAGGTACACGGTCCGCCCCCCCCGCTCCCGCACCGCCGGTACCACTCGGCGGTGCTCTTCGACCAGCCACCCCAGATCCTCGGCCGTCATGTCGACCAGCCGCTCATCTTCAAGCGAGACCAAGAGATGGGTTCCCGAGACATCGCCGGCTCTGACAGCATCGGCGATCTGGCGATACATGAAGGATGTCTTCCCGCCACGCCGGACACCGATCACGGCGAATGCCTTGTTGGGGACAGCCGGTATGCGAATATCGCGTTCAGTCAACTCTTGCAACGGTTCGGAGAGCGATTCCGAGAGTTTAAGGCGCAGGAGTCCGTTTGATATTACCCTTGGCATAAGGGCAAACTGCTAGCGTTTCGCCCTTTTGTCAAGGGTGAAGTACGATGTTTTCCCAGTCTTCAGGGGGTGAATGGGAACAGTGTTCGGAGACTTTCCTGTCCAGGGAACTAGCGACGAGTTGCACACGCCGCCGAGGCGGACGTAGCAACGGTGCGATTTGAGGTCACCTCGGGAGTGTAACGCTGAAAATAGGCATTTCCCTCCCTCGGATCACGGGACGTTCCCCGACGCCCCTTTGGGTTGCCCCACCGCTCCATGCTCAGGCGCTGGAAGGCCAGGACCTGGGCACGAAGGACAGCCGCCTTCGACTGCTTCACGGAACCGACGGCCGGGCGAGAACGTCTCGCCCGCAGATTCCGCGACGCATTGACGTCGGCGTGCAAGGTTCGGCCGCACCAGCCGCACGTGAAGCGTTCGCCGGCGCGGTTCTTCCTGTCCACATAGTCGCACGCAGAGCACGTCTGCGAGCCGTACGCGGGGTTCACGTACTCGATCTCGATCCCGTACTGCTCACGAAGGTCGGTCAGCTTGTCTTCGATGATGCGGCGCCCGGCGTTCGTTACCAGCCGGTTCATGCGCCGCGAAAGGGTCGGATTCCTGAAGTAGAGCTTCTCGACCATGATCCGCCCGGGTCGCTGAACTTCGACGAGCCGGTTCAGGACCCGATTGATCTCCGTGCGCAGGAAGCCTCGCATCTGCCGCACGTAGCGGTCATAGGTAGGTGGTTGACAACCGCAGGTAGGAGCCCATGCGAGCCAGACTGCCATAGCTGCGGGAACACCACCGGAGTAGTGTCGCGGGCGCCCTGAGAACGCGCATCCGTTCTCGTCTACGAGCATGTCCCCGGACCGCTCAGTACACCGCTGGTGACCGGCCGGAAGTCCACATCGATTCTGGGGGCTTCCACCACACCGGAGAGACTCCACTACGCCAGGCTCATCGCGGCTTGGAGAGGTACCGCACCAGGGCATCGACCAGCGTCTGCCCCCCTTGGGGATTCGAGATACGATCCAAAACTGAAATGAGGTGCTCGATCCCTACGACCCTACCCTGACTCTCCTCAGTGACAAGAGTTTCAAGCGCAAACAGAGCTGCAGCGGTCTGTCGCGCCTCACGCGCGCCCGGCGCATCACTGCGGAGGGCGGCCCGAAACAACCCGAGTCGGTGGAGATCTACCCTTCGAGGGTGAGGACGCTGGAGCCAACCGAACTCTACCGCGAAACGCTCGACGAGGAACGCCCAAGCCTCGTCGATGGAGCGGTGGCGGACCTCGGGAGGAGGCATCGCCAGCTCGAAAGCGTGGTGGCCGAGATAGCCTTCATGTGCGACAACGATCGGAATCAATTCTGCGTCGAGAGTCTCCCAACGTTGGGCGGCGACGTCAATCGAACCGCAGCCGTCGCCGACGGGCCGATACTGGGCGGGTGGGCCGTTGATCGGGACTACGACGGTAACCTCTACGTTGATCGTTACGCATCCGTAACGTGCTACCACATCGAAGGGGAGCAGGTCGCGCTGTCGCTGCAACTCTGCTCGGAAGCGGTCACCCAGCGACTCGCGTGATGACACGGTCGTGGGCGCAATAACCGCGCTTCCTCGCAGCTCGTGAGCAAGACGCTCCACTTCGTCAGAAATGGCGTGCGTCAACTCCCTCTCTTGAATCTGACCGGGCAACCACCATTGCGCCCCCAGAGGCCTGGCCGGCTGAGACGACGCAACGGTCAGTACGAACCAAGCCAGGCCCGCTTCGACGGCGGCACTGGACCTAACAGGCGAAAACCAGCGCCTATTCGACGATCTGGAACGCAACGACCCGTTGGACTCCCAGCTCATCGGTCGTAACACCGATCACAACCCCCTCGTTGAAGCTCAGGACTCGTACGCCTGGCGGCAGTTCAAGCCAGCTAGGATATCGACTACATAGGTGGCGCCGTTCAGGGTGGTGGCCCCCGAGACGCGCGCCCAGATCGTCTCCGGAGGACCGTCGAGTTCCCCGACTCGCCAGATCTCGACGGCACTCAGTTGGGCGGCCAAAGGTATGGGCCAGGATATGATCATCAACACGCACAGGGCGCAGACTGCGCTCACCAGCGCCGTTCGACCGGAAGAGGAGAGGGAGGTCCTCATTGGTTCTTCTCGGCTACTTCAGAACGATCAGACTTGGTCTTGACTCGACCGTATCCGATGATTGCACAACGATCCCGTGACAGGAGGTCTCGCGTCTCATCGAGATACGCATCGGGCATCGCGGCGAGTTCGACGAAGGTCGGTAGCCTCAGCATGGGTTCTCCGGGTCTCGATCAGGGCCCTGGGAATCGGGCTGCTTCACTCTCATAGACCCGCGAGGCGGCTCACCCCCCCGTCCTAAATTGAGGACACCACTCCACAGCACCCTCCGCCCCGACCTTCAACCAGCGCCTGAGGTGCTCCCTGGCTCGGGCCACCTGCTTCTCGACTGCGCCTCGGCTGATCTGCAGCCTGCGTGCGATCTCGCCCTGCGACAGACCCTCGACGAGCATGAGCCTCATGATGAGGCCACACCGCTCCGGAAGCCGGGCGAGGTGGGCGCGAAGGAGCGCACCCTGCTCCAGGATCATGGTCCGCTGGAGGGGGTCGGATGCGTTCGAGCGCAGTGCGTTCCCGGCGTCGGTCAGGGGTACGCTCCGACGGCGGAAGGCGTCGGCCCGCAAGGCTTCCCGGTGCACGGCGCTTCGGAGGTAGGCCCGGGGCGCCTCGATGCTCTGCCATTTGCCGGCGATCAGGAGCTTGAGCAGGACGGTCTGGACGACATCGTCCACGAGGTCCGAGTCGCCCAGCACCCTCCGCGCAGCCGCGAGCAGGTCGGGCCTCCAGCGATCGGCGAACTCGTTGAACGAGTTCGGAGGGTGGGGATGTGTCGGCATGGGACGTCGGAAGAGGGGACCCCGGCAGACTTAACCAGCGCAGCCTAGCGCGCGCATGGTGGCCGCATTTCCAGCATATACTGCGGTCTCCCGCACGGTCAAGCACGGAGTGGCGTGCAGCGGCACGTAGCGATGCAGGTGCTTGCGCGAAACGTAGTGGAAGACCCCGACGATCCCGCGCTTCAACATGGCGTTGAAGCTCTCGGCGGTGTTGACGTGGACGCGGAGGTCACCGTCGGTGCGGGCGAACTCGTCGTCGGAGTGCCGGACCCGGTGGTGGCCCGCGTACTCCCGGCCGACGCCGGTGTAGGCGGGCAGTTCGTCGGTGACCAGGATCGAGTCACTGTGGACAGTGGCGCGGACGGCCCCACCCAGTGCTCCCTTCGTGTGACTGGGCTCCAGCCTGGGAATCACCCGGCCTCCGCGCTCCACGGCTACGAACACACAGGCCTTGTCGGTTGCCCGTCCCTGTTTCCGCTTCGGACACTCATCCTTTGGCAGGAGCCGTTCTCTATGCACCTTCCGCGGCTTCCCACCCACATAGGTCTCGTCCAACTCCACCACCCCGCGAAGGAGCGTGGGCTCGGAGGCCATCATGGCCCGAATCCGATGCCCGAGGTGCCATGCGGTCTTGTAGCTGACGCCCAGCCACTCGGACAGCTTCATGGCACTGATCCCCTTCGAACTGGTGGCAATCAGGTACATGGCGATCAGCCAGGTCCGGAGCGGGAGTTTCGTGTTGTGGAGCGCCGTGCCCGAGGTGACGGAGTAGCGGTGCCGGCAGTCGAGACAGGTGAACTGGCTGGGGCGAGTCGAGATCCGGGAACTACGGTGCATGACCCCACAAACCGGCACACTGGTCCGTCGGGCCAGCGTGCCTGCTCGAACCAACGCCGGGCGTCGGCTTCCGTCGCGTACCTGCGAATGAGCGTGTTCAGCTTCACACCCCTTTATACCCACCGACACCCGAATAGATCCCGAAATGTGCAACAGGTCGATAGGTCCGCCTGTCCATGCTTTTTCCCAAAGTGTCCAGAATCATTCCCGTCCCCACACCCGATTGCTACGGCGCCACCGGTGGGGGCCGATTCTGGATCGGGACGTCGGCGAAGAACGAAATCCTCGGGCTCACCACCGAAGGCGAGCTCACGACGATCGTCCGCGGCATCTGGCCGCCGGAGGAGGTCACGGATCGCCACCGGCGTGAATGGAAGGAAGCCAGGCTGGACGGGCTTTCCGGAGACCGGAGGAGAAGAAAGGAGGCCTTCATAAGGCGATTGAGCCTGCCGGATCGCTACAGGCTCGGTTTCCCCGACACCCTATCCCATTACCCTGAATCCTGCATCTGGGCCCGAGCCGACGCCTGATCGGGCCCTGTGAGTGAGA
>CAZZEL010000026.1:40133-41677 GCA_964652625.1 uncultured Gemmatimonadaceae bacterium | reverse complement strand
GGCATTCGTTGCTGCGAAGACGGCGCAGATTCCGGGATCTGGAGACCTTCGCCGGGGGGGCGTGGAAAAGGGGGTATCCGACGTCACCGAACTCACCACTAGAAGACTGTTGAACAAGGGGGGTGCGGCCGTGCGCAGGGGTCTTGCGGATGCCAGACAAGGAAGAGCGACGAATGCGATGTCGTGCATATCGGGGAGGGGCGCGTTACGAGGGCCACGACTCCAGATTCCAGGCGGCGCCCCCAGCCGGAGACCCTTCCGGGAGACCGGAACCCAGGAAGGTCTTCCGCCTCGGCGTCGGGGGGAGGCTGAAGCGACCGAATAGCCTCAACACGCTCGCCGGATGCCAAGGAATATCCTCGGGACGCTGGCCTCATGGCGACGGAAGATGTTAGCGTGGGGAGGTCCATCCGGCTCCGCCCGGCTGGACGGGGGCGGAGTCGACCTCCCCATCTCTTTCACTTTCTTCCCGGGAGAATGCCCCCATGGCCCTGAAGCTCTCGGCCTACGGCCAGTCTGACATGGGCCGGGTTCGAGGCCGCAACGAGGATTCCCTGTGCGTGGAGCCGTCCAGGGGTATCGCCGTCGTGGCCGATGGAATGGGTGGTGCCCCCGCCGGCGACGTGGCCAGCGCCCTGGCTGTGCAGGAAGTGGCCCGGGGCCTCCATGCCGGAGAGGGCATGGAGGAGGCGATTCGCCGGGCGGATCGACGGATCCGGGAGATGGCGGCCGAGAACCCGGAGCTCGCCGGGATGGGGACCACGGTGACGGCCCTGGTGGTTCGGCCGGAAGCGGAGGTCTTCGTCGTGGGGCACGTGGGTGACTCCCGAGCCTATCGCCTGGCCGCCGGGGAGGTGCGTGCCCTGACCCGGGATCACACCATGGTCCGAAAGATGGTGGAGCGAGGTGATCTTCCCCCCGAGGGGGAGCGACATCATCCCCTGGCCCACATCCTGTCCCAGGCCCTTGGCGTGGATGCGGAGGTGGAGGTTGATGTCCTGGAGGGGACGTGCGGTCCCGGGGATCGGTTCCTCCTCTGCTCCGATGGTCTCGTCGCGGTCATGGACGACGACGAGATCGGGGAGTGGCTGGAAAACGTGGCTCCCGGCGATACGGAATCGGTGGTGACGGAGTTGGTGGCGGAGGCGAATCGGAGGGGGGCTCCGGACAACGTGACCGTGGCCCTGGTGGCCCTGGACGCTCCCCTGTCAGCGTCCGAGCCCGATCATGACAACGAGGACCAGGAGGCGGACGCGGAGAGCTGAGGACCCGGAGAGTTGAGGACGAGTAGGGTCAGGTCTTCAGGAGCTCCTGTAGGCCCGTGACATCCAGGGGCCTGGGAAGAGGGTAGAGATCGGACCAGCCCACGAGAGGCCTCTTCCAGGCCACGTGCCGCTCCAGGGCCCGGATCAGTTGGGCCTGCTGACGCTCCGGCATGGAGCGCTCCACCAGGACCCGCACCACAACGCTCTCCCGCCTCTCCCGGTAGATGGGAGCCGCTTCCACCGGAGCCTCGCTGGGAGCCGCTTCCACCGGAGCCTCGC
>CAZZEL010000026.1:28835-40033 GCA_964652625.1 uncultured Gemmatimonadaceae bacterium | reverse complement strand
GGGAGCCGCTTCCACCGGAGCCTCGCCGGGAGCCGCTCCCTCTTCTCCGGCCACTCCCCTCTTTCCGGGCTCTCCGGCGCCTCGGGCCTCTCCTTCTCCTGCGCGTTCTCCCTGCCGTGCACCCTCTTCCTCTTCCTCTCCTGCGTCCTCAGCCCGGCCTATCCTCTCCCCCTCGAGGTCACTCCCGTCTGCCCCGCGATCCGCCGCTCCAGATTCGTTGGGGCTCTCGCCCCCCTCCTTGGCCTCCTCCTCGCCCTCCTGCTGGTCGTCCTCCTCGTCGAGCTCCCCCTCCGGGCCGGTCTCCTCCGGAGGTACCGGCTCCCGCACGACGATCTCCCCTGTGAGAAAGCGGAACAGGAAGCTCTCCAGCTCTTCCACCTCCGGATGGCGGCGGTACACGAACCCCCGGACGATCTCCTCCATGGGAACCACCATGGTGCTCCCGGGGACGGGGAGGAGGGAAGGGGTGTCCGGGGCCAGCACCACGTGGAAGAAGCGGGTTTGGCCCGTCTCCGGGTCCCAGGTGGCCACCCCGACCCCGCAGCCGGAGCTGGGCATGTCCGGGATGAGGTTTGGCCCCCATTCGTCCCCCACCTCGAGGTTGGGGAGGTACCGTCGGGAGAACTCCTCCAGGAGGGTCCGGCGGTCCTCGTGCATGAGTCCGGACCAGCCCCGGAGGTGGATATCCCTGGCCTCGAGCTGGGGAAGCAAATCGTCTTGCAGGACCTGGGCCATCCGGTCGGCCATGCCCCGAACCTGAACGGTAATGAGGTCCAGGATCCGGGTGGGGGGCGGGCCCGCCTCCGGGCGCTCCCCCTCGGGGGACTCCTCTCCAGGTAGTACCTGGCCCTTGAGTCGGGCCACGTCCCGGGTGAAAAATCGGTTCAGACCCCTGGTGAGCTCCGTGAGGGCTTCCAGACGGACCTCCAGCTGCTGGTCCTGGTCTTCCATCCGCTCGAGCCGGCTCCGGAACTCCTGGAGGGAGGCCAGCTCCGGGGGAGGGGCGGATGAGGTACGGGGCACGTCCAGGCCCGAGGGCTCCGGGCCCGGGACCGGTTGCCCGTCGCCGATGCATACCCGGTAGGGGGGAACCCAGTCGATCTGCCCCAGGAGCTTTCGGCGAGTCAGGAGGAGGAGGGCGGAGAGAAGGTCCGGGTCCGACAGGTGCTCTTCCCCCGCCCGGCTCACGAGCTCGTACCATGGATACCAGATGAGCTTGGCGTCCGGCCCCTCCTCGTCTCCGACGAAGGCCGGTTCCGGCACGCTCCAGAGCTCCACCACCGGCCGGCCGGGTCGGTGCTCGGTGGTCCCCAGCCGCTTGAGCTCCACGTCTCCTCTCATCCCCAGGTCCGCCGTGAGAGCCCGGGCGGCATCCTCCCCGGAGCCCCGGAAGCCGGGTACCCGGAGCACCGATCCTCTCCGCTGGAGTCCGAGACGACCCCGGGAGAAGGGAGTGATGACCAGACTCAGGGCGTAGGGGGACAGCTCCGACTCTGCCCCTTTTTTCTCTGCTGCCAGGACCCGATGGCTACGCTGCAGGGTGCTCAGGCCGTCGGGGAACAGGTGGTGCTCGTCCCGCAGACGCAGTCCGATGTCCCGGATCTTGGGTCCCCCGGCCCGCCGGCGTCGGACCCGAATCTCGTGGAAGACCGTGGAGATGGCTCCGACCTGGACGGTGATGCGGTCGAAGTTCAGGGCCAGGACCGGTCTGCGGAAGATGCCGCTCCGATGGACCCGACGGAGGCGCTGGATGTCCAGGGCTATCTGGGGACGGAGGCCGCTGGGATCCACCACCTTCTGGATCTGGGCGGCGGGTTCGGAGTCGCTGCGGAGGGTCTCGAACACCCCGAATCCCACCGCCGAGGCCGTGAGTCGAGTCCGGGACGTAATTCCCTCCTGGTCCGGGCCCTCTCCCAAGGTCACCACGATGTCCGGGTCCTCGCCCTCCTCCTGCCGAAGCTTGCAGGTCATGCCCCGGCGCCGCAGAACCTGGTCCGGAGTGTCGAAGTACGTCTCCCGGATCATGGTGATGTGGGGAGGGCCCGCCCGAATCCCCAGGGGCCGGTCCTCCGAGGCCAGACGAACCAGAAGCTCCGGAGAGGGGACGAAGAGGTTGAGCTCGGTTTCCCGGATCATGGGGGGCTGCCCCCATCAGGGAAGTACCAGGTCAGGCGTCCCCGGCCCCCTTGCCCTTCGTCGGCCAACACCAAAGATCCGTTGGGCCCGAAGGCCACGCCTTCGGTCTGGGGGTGGTCACGACGTCGCAGGGAGTGGCCCGCCAGGAGCCGGCCGTAGGTGGTGAGCTCCAGAAGGGCCTCCTCCTGGGCCGAGGCCACGATCAGGGCCCCGGTCTCCGGGTGGATCTCGATGGCGGAGGGGTGGAACTCGGCGTCCATGCCCACCCTCTCCAGCTCGTCCAGGGGCAGGAAGACCCTGGGCACGGGATGGGCTCTCAGCCGCCTGCCCCGAATCTCCACCACCACCACGTGACCCTCGAACTCCTCGGTCCGATTGACCTTGCACGGCATCAGGAGGGTGTGTCGGTCCGGATCGTAGGCCAGGCCCTCCACTTCGCAAAGACTGCCCACCCCCGTGAGGTGGATGTTGTACCTGACCTCCGATCCCGCTTCCCCTTCCCTGAACTCCACGAGCTCGCCCTGGGAGGTCACCAGGAAGAACCGGTGCCCCATGATGGCCAATCCCTCGAAGTCCCCCATGACCCCGCGGCGGCCCACCAGGAACCACTTCAACACCCGGGCCCGGTCCGGAGCCAGCTCGTAGATCACGGCTCGCTCGTCCCCGTGGGCGAAGAGGCGGCCATCCGGGGACGTAGCCAGCCCGGAGACCTCGTTCAGGCCTTCCGGCAGGGTCTCCTGGAGACTGGCGGTCCGGGAGAAATCCAGGCTTCCCAGAATGGTCCCTTGCCTGGGAGGTGTGCCGGGAGCCGCCTTCACCGCCGTCACAGCCAGGGCCAGCACGCAGAGGCCCGGCAGAGCTCGTTGCCTCAGCACGACGACCTCATCGATCGATGCTCAGGCCTTCCAGGGACCGGTACTCCGCGGCCAGGACCTGCTGCCCGGGGGCGCTCCGAAGAAGCTCCAGGAGGCGGGAAGCGGATTCTCCCTTCTTCAGTCGAAGAAGGTACTCCAGGACGGCGGTCGTCCCCTTCCCCGGGAGGATCTCCGCCAGCTCGAAGCGCTTGGCCATCTGCCCCAGGATCTCGTCCACCAGGGCCTGGGCACCCACGAGCTGCTCCGCGTGGACGATGAGGAGGGCGTTGAGGCGCTTCTTCTTCTTCTGGCTCTGCTCCGCCCTGAGGTATCGCTCCATGCGGGCCACCCGGGTGGCCACGTCCCGGATCTCGTCCTGGGTCATGGCTTCCAGGAGCTGGGGATCACCCATGGAAACCGCCGTGGCCGCCGAGCCGGGTCCCGCCAGGACGTCCGCCAGCCCCATGGCGCCGGTGCGACCGCGCTGATCCGCGTAGATGTTCCCGAAGTTGGACCAGTAGAGGTAGAGGATGACGGCGTTGAAGACCACGGACAGGATGGCGGCGATGCCCAGGACCCAGACGCCGCTGGCCAGACCGACTCCGATGGCCAGGAAGACGTAGACCGCGTCCTTCGTGTCCTTGAGGGTGCTTCGGAATCGAACGGCGGCCACGATGCCTGCCAGGGAGAAGGCCAGAGCCAGGTTGAACTGGACGATGAAGACGATTCCGGCCACGGCCAGGGGGAGGATGAGCATGGACTGCACCACGGACTCGTCATACCCCCTCCGCTGCTTGGTGAGGAGGTACACCCAGACCACCGGGATCATGAGGGCCAGGGCCCCAACCAGGGAGATGACGGCGGCGAGGGCGAAGATCTGTCCCTCGTTGTGTCCGTCGGACAGCCTCCCCATGGGGGTCTGGCTGATGGGGTCCGTGGCGATGCTGCTCAGGGAGGTCCCCACGGGATCCTGGCGGGAGAGGCGCTCGAACCCTCCGAACACCACTTCCTCGAATACGGGGAAGACGTCGGCCAGGAAGTAGGCCAGGGTGAAGAGAACCACGTAGTAGAGGGCGATCCTCCACAGCCCGCCCAGGATGCTCCTGACCCGAATCTCAGGGGGGCGCGTCTCGGCCAAGCTTCCCGTCTCCCGACTTGCGGTCTGGAGTGGATGTGGGGTTCCCGAGGGGGTTCGAGGGCGGACCAGCACCGCAGGACCAGCCGCCGACCCGCTCCATGATTCACCGGCAGGGGACCATCTGGCAAGGAGGTCTCCCGAGGAGAAGGGCGGTAAGGAAACACCAGGGCGTTCGTATACACTTCCTGAACCTTCGCGGTGGCTCTAGCCGTTTGGTTCTCCGTGGCCCGCTGCCGGCGGGCCCCTGGTGTAGAGAGGGCGTCATGAGTGCCGAGAGTCGGGTTGGCTTTCTTCTCCGAGCGGCCGAGCGGGCCGAAAGGGAGGGGAATGCCCGTCTGGCCAGGACCCTCCGGGAGATGGCCCGGGAGCTCCGGCCCCTGGACCGGGCCCTCCGCCCTCCCCCCCTTCCCGTGCTGGAGGAGGGCGAGAGCTAGCAGGATCCGCCCCGCCAGGGCCGGCCCCTCCGCCTGTCCGTTCCGCTGTCGCCGGGAACTCTGGAGAAGTACGTTCCGTAGAGTCGAGACAGGACTCTCCTCACGGGCGGGGGCGGCTTGTTTCATCTCCGGGATCTTCTCAAAGAGGTCGGTCGACGGCACGTAGCCAGGGTGGCCGTGGTCTATGCCGCCGTGGCCTTCGCCTTCCTGGAGGCCGCCGACATCGTCATCCCGGCCCTGGGCCTCCCTCCCTGGACCATACGGTGGGTCATCGCCCTGGCTCTCCTGGGGTTCCCCGTGGCCATCCTCCTGGCATGGGTCTACGACGTGACGCCCCGAGGGGTGATCCGAACCCGGTCCCTGAAGGAGGGTGATGGGGAAGGGGAGGAGCACGGACGCCCCCTGCTGTCCGCCGTTCTCCTCATCCTCAGTGGAGTCCTCCTGGCCGGGGGGGTCTGGTTCACCTACGAGTGGTCCCTCTCCACCGCCCAGGCCCCGGATTCCTCCACCACGGTCCCGGCGGACAGCCTGAATCCCCTCCGCATCGCCGTTCTCCCCTTCGCCAACCTGAATCCGCCGGAGGAGGACGACGGCTTCTTCGCCAGCGGAATCCACGAAGACATCCTCGGTAACCTGGCCAAGATCCGGAGCCTGGAGGTCATCTCCCGGCAGACGGTCCTCCAGTACCGGGACACCACCCTCACGGCCCGGGAGATCGGCCGGGATCTCCGGGCCGGATCCATCCTGGAGGGAACGGTGCGAAAGGAGGGAGACCGGATCCTGGTCTCGGCCCAGCTCATCGACGCCCGGACCGATAGCCACATCTGGTCCGAGCGGTACGACCGGGAGGAGTCGGATGTCTTCCTGGTCCAGAGTGAGATCGCACAGGAGATTGCCAGTGCCCTCCGGGCGGAGCTCACGTCCCAGGAGCGAGCCCGCCTCGAGGCCGCGTCCACCACCCGGGGGCCGGCGTACCGACGATACGCACGAGGGCTCTCCCAGTGGGACCTCCGGGAGAACCGGCAGAATGCGTTACGGGCCGTGGAGCTCTTCCGGGAGGCCACGGAGGAAGATCCGGACCTGGCCCGGGCCTACGCCGCCCTGAGCCAGGCCCGCATGTGGCTCTTCTGGAACTTCCCGGGCTTCCAGGATCAGGCGGAGCCGGCACGGGAAGCCCTGGACCGGGCTATGGAGCTGGCCCCGGAAGCCGTGGAGACGATCCTGGCCCAGGGTTACTTCCACTTCTGGGGCCGGGGCGACGCCCGGAGGGCCCTGGCCCACTTCGCCGAGGCCGAGGAGGCGAAGCCCAGCGACGCCAGCGTTATCGCCGCCAAGGGACTCGTTCTCAGGGTCCAGGGGGAGTGGGACGAGGCGGTGGAGGAGTTCCTCCGAGCCCGGAACTTCAATCCCCGCTCCTACAACCTGAACTACACGGTAGGTGAGACCCTCCTGCGCATGCGCCGCTACGGGGAAGCGGAGCGGTACCTGCGGATGGCCGGGGAGCTGGCCCCGGACATGCTCGCGGCCCATGAAGACCTCCTCAGAGCCCGTCTGGCTTCCACCGGGGATACGGTTGCGGCCCAGCGGGTCATGGAGGAGCTCCCGGACTCGATGCCCTCCCCGGTCCGGGACCAGCTGGAAAGGAACCTGGCCTACTACCGCGGAGATCTGACCGGGGCCCTCTCTCCTGGACGGGGATTCGGGCGACGCTACCTGGAACGAAACGCCATCCTGCACCGACTGCTGGGGCAGGAGGAACGGGCCCGGTCCCTGGCCGACTCCCTCCGCATGATCAACGAAGAGGTCCTGGAAGCCGCTTCCGAGAACCCGGGGCCCGTCCAGAGCGGAGTGGAAGCCCGGGCCCACGCCAAGCTGGGCATCGCCTACGCCCTCCTGGGCGAGGAGATCCAGGCCCAGCTGGAGGGGGAGACCGCCGTCTCCCTCCTCCCTATCTCCATCGACGCCTACGAGGGTGGGGAGCATCTACGGGACCTGGCGGTGATCTATGTCCTCATCGGGGAGCCGGACCTGGCCCTTCTCCAACTCCGCACGGCCCTCTCCATTCCCTCGCCCATCACCCCGACGGATCTCCTTCTGGATCCCGTCTTCGGCTCCATCCGGGACGAGCCGGCCTTCCAGGAGCTCCTGGCGGAACAGGCCCTGTAAACAAAACCACCGAACCCGGGATCAGAGAATGTGAAGAACGATAAGAACCCTCCGGGAGATGGAATGGGCGCGGTCCCTCTGGCCAAGGCGACGGATGAAGGAGCCACAGGCGAGGTGAGCACGGAGACCCTGGTGGAGCGGGCCCAGGCCGGAGACGGGCAGGCCTTCGAAGCCCTGTACAGGAGGCTCGTGGGCAGGATCTACGCCCTCTGCCTCCGGATGTCCCGGGATGCACAGAGGGCGGAGGAGCTGACGCAGGATGTCTTCGTGAGGGCCTGGGAGCGCATGGGCAGCTTTCGTGGCGACAGCAAGTTCTCCACCTGGCTCCACCGGTTGGCGGTGAACGTGGTGCTCCAGGCCGGCCGTTCCAGGGGACGCCGGGAATCCCGGGAAGAGCTGGTGGAGGATCCGGGCCGGTACCTCCGGCGAGTGAAGGAGGCCATGCCCGGGACCCGATTGGACCTGGAACGGGCTATCGCCGAACTCCCGGAGGGAGCCCGGGAAGTCCTGGTGCTCCGGGACATCCAGGGATTCAAGTACCAGGAGATCGCCGACATGCAGGGCGTGGCCCTGGGCACGGTGAAAGCCCAGATCCACCGAGCGAGGAAGATGGTCAGGGAGAGGTTGGAACGATGAACAGGCACCTGGACGACGGACAGCTTCAGGATCTCCGGGAAGGGCTTCTCCCTCCTCGGGAGGAGGAGCGGGTCCGGGCCCACCTGGAGGAATGTCCCCGCTGTCGGGAGGAGTACGAGGCCCTAGGCCGGCTCATGGACGGGTTGGCCGAGCTGCCGGACGAGGGCGAGCCCTCCCGGGACCTCTGGCCCCAGATCGCATGGCGGACGGGGGTGGGTAAGGCTCCGGAAGCCCGGGAGCCCGGGGAGGAACGCCGGTCCGGGACGGTGAGTCAGCCCGGGATGGTCAGGCGCCCGGGGATGGTCACCCTCCCGGCCTGGCAGCTCCTGGCGGCCAGCCTGGTGGTGGCCCTCGTCTCCGGCGGAGCCGTCTGGTTCTTCCTCTCCGGGGGTGCGGCCGGACCCGGGTCCGTAGCTCTGGAGCCGGGGACCGGCGCGCCGGAGGCCGAGTTGGCGGGATGGGCCGAGACCTACGGGGGATACGACCAGGCCGTTGAAGACCTGGAGGCGGTGCTGGACAGGGGCCGGGAGGTCCTGGATCCCGAGACCGTCCAGGTGTTGGAGGAGAACCTGGCCACCATCGAGGAGGCCATCCAGGAATCGCAGCAAGCTCTGGCCCGGGATCCCGGGAGCACGACGCTCCGGCGCATCCTGGCCGAGAATCTCCGGAGGAAGATCGATCTTCTCCGGCACGCAGCCGTGGCGGTGTACGCCGCCACCTGAGGAGCATCAGAGGGGATACCATGTTGAATGCCATTGCCATAGGGGTCCTGAGCACTGTTCTGGGAACGGGGGCTCTGCCGCCCCAGACCGACACCGTGATCTCGGCGGAGGGCCTCTCCCGCCTGGAGCTGGAGAATCTCCGGGGCGATGTGACGGTGAGGACCTGGGATCGGGCCGAGATCCGGGTCCAGGCCGATCACTCCAGGAGCCGATACATCGACCTGGAGCGGTCCGGGCGTACGCTGGAGGTCCAGGTGGAGTCGGATCGAGGGCTGGGGCTGGCCGGTTCCGTGGACTTCCAGATCACGGTTCCCCGGGCCTTCGACCTGGACATCGAAGGGATGTCCCTGGACGTGGACATCGAGGGGACCGAGGGGGAGGTGCAGGTCACCACCATCAACGGCCCCATCCAGGTCCGGGGGGGGCGAGGCACGGTCATCCTGGAGTCGGTGAACGGTGAGATCGTGGTGGAAGGGGCGGAAGGCTCCCTGGAGGTGAGCGGGGTGGCCGGCGGCGTGACCCTCCGGGGCTGCTCCGGGGATATCCTGGCAGAGAGCGTGGGCGGCTCCCTGACCCTGGAAGGCATCACCTCCCGGGACGTGGAGGTGGGCACGGTGGGTGGCTCCCTCCGGTATGAAGGCAGCGTCGAGGACGACGGCATCTATACCTTCGGAAGCCACGGGGGCTCCATCTGGCTCTACCTTCCCTCGGACATGAACGCCCGGGTCGAAGCCGTGACCCTCTCCGGAGACGTGGAGGTGGAGTTCCCCGGCGCACCGACGGAGCCCACCAGTGGGGAAGGCCTTCCGGGCCTGAACGAGAAGGAGCTGTCCTTCGAGGTGGGCAGCGGATCGGCCCGTGTCGAGGTGGAGACCTTCGCCGGCACCATCCACATCCTCACCAGGGAAGGGAACAGGTAGGCAGAGTAGGCGGGCCCAGGCCGCCACAGGCCCGGGCAGGTCTCGCGCCAGTTTCGGATGGGGCTCGAGGCGGTCCAGGGCCACTCCCGGAGGAACAGCGACCTCGTCGACGGAGGGATCGTCGGCGGGGTCGTTGTGCATGCCTTCTCCCCTCCGTCGTCATAGGGGTTGATGAGCAGGGGGGCGAGCCCCTGCACCCCCCTTGTCCAGCAGCCCCATGAGGGCTGACGAAGCTGGCGAAGGACGACAGGCGGTGTCCCGGTAGCCCCCTTCGGCGGAGGCCCAGGGGGTGGCTCTTTCGGGAGGCGGATGGGGTATACAACGTGCTTCGGGAACTGGGGTGCGAGCCCTTCGAAGGGGAGACGAACCGGAATCGTGAGCGTCGACTGGGCCGAGGTCTACCGAACCACCTTTCCCGAGGTGGTCCGGTTCCTCCACCGGAAGGTCTGGGACACGGAACGGGCCCGAGATCTGGCTCAGGAGGTCTTCGTGCGAGCCTTGAGCCACGACCCCGAGAGCCCCAGAGCCTGGGTGTTCCGGGTGGCTGCGAACCTGGCCCGGGACGAGGCCCGGACCGTGCTCCGGCGCAAACGACACCTGGCCCTCTTGAAAGGCGAGGCCAGGCACGCACCCGCCCCGCCCACCCCGGAAGAATCCCTGGAGGCCACGGAGGTCAGGGCTCGTCTTCAGCAATCCCTGGAGACCCTGGGAGAACGGGACCGGGAGGTCCTCCTTCTCTGGGACGCTGGCCTGTCCTACCGGGAGATCGCGAGCGTGATCGACCTGGCTCCCGGGGCCGTGGGCACCACCTTGGCCCGGGCCCGGCGACGCCTGGTGGAGGCCCACAGGGCATTGGAGAGGGATCATGAAGCACGTACATGACGGAGAGCTTCACGCCTACCTGGACGGGGCTCTGGACCTCCTCCCGGGAGATCGGGGAGAAGAGATCCGGGAGCACCTGACCTCCTGTGCGGCCTGTAGGGAACGGCTGGAGGAAGAGAAAGCCATTCGGGCCCGGGCCGGGGACGTCCTGGAGGAAGGAGCCCCGGTCCCCGCGGAGCCCCCCCCCTTCGAGGAGATCCGGAAGCGGGCCCGGGCGGCGGGGGCCTCCGGAGCCGCCGGGGGCACGTCCACCACCGGGGGGGAGACGGTTCGCCGTCGACGGAGGCCCGTGCAGGGCCTGCCCCTGGCCTGGGCCGCCACGGTGGTGCTGGCCCTGGGGGTGGGATGGATGGGAGGCCGGATCTGGGAGACCCTTCCCCAGGAAAGTGTGACCAGGGCATCGTCCCCGGAGGAGACCGGGGTCTCTGCCGCCCGGAGCCGACCCTCATCCCCCGGGGGCAGGGAGGCCGAGGCTGCTCCGGGGGTTGTAGGGGAATCGGCCCGTGTCCGGCTTCCGGTGGAGTCGGCCAGAGCCGGTGCCACCGGGGAGATCGCCCAGGCGCAGGCCCCGGAAGAGGCGGAGGAGAAGCCGGCTACGGTCCGACTCCCCGAGGAGCCGGATTCCGTTGCGGCTCCGGGATCCATGACAGGGGAGGGGTTGGCCCGTCGGTTCGCCACCAGCCTCCATCCGGGAGATCCGGCGCCGGAGAGCTCCATGACGGTCCCTGGACTGGAGGTCCTGGGCGTGGAATGGGAGGAGTGGGTGCCGGGAGAGCGGGGTCTGCATGTGAGACAGCTCCTGCCCACCGGGGACACGCTGGAGCTCAGGTTCCTGGGCCTCCTGGTGGGCAGCGAGCCCCGGGCCGCTGCGAAGAGCCAGCCCCGGGCGGATCGCACGAAGGAGGAGCCGGTTAGCCCCGAGACCCTGGAGTCCCTCCGGGCCCTCTCTCCCAAGGTCCTGGAGGCCTCGCTGCCTCCGGGTTGGAACCAGGTGGTCATGCGCTGGGGCCGGGGGTGGGTGGTGGCCCGTGCCCCCCTTCCCACCGCCTCCATCAAGGCTCTTCTCCGCTCCATCCAGTGAGGAGTCCGGACTTCCGGTTCCGAGGGCCCCCCCTCGGGCCGTGATCGTCTCGCATGGACACCCCCGGGCCGGGAACCGTACCTTGACGTCCGTCCCGGCCCCCCGAAGGGGGCGGAGCTGAACCGAGCCTTTCGAGGTGGAATGATGGAACTCCCCTGTGTCCTTTCCCGCTTCACCCGGGGTGTCGTCTCCCCGCAGAGGGCTGTCTCCCCGCAGAGGGCTGTCTCCC
>CAZZEL010000026.1:0-28735 GCA_964652625.1 uncultured Gemmatimonadaceae bacterium | reverse complement strand
ACCCGGGGTGTCGTCTCCCCGCAGAGGGCTGTCTCCCCGCAGAGGGCTGTCTCCCTGCGGAGGGCCGTCTCCCTGCTGCTCCCGGCCCTTCTCCCGGCATCCCTCTTCGGTCAGAGCCTGGAACCGGGGGACGGGTCGGAGCCGCTGCTGACCCGAGCCGAGGCCACCGGGTTCCGGGAGACCACCCGCTACGCCGAGGTCATGGCCTTCGCCCGAAGCGTGGCTGAGGCCGATCCCGGCATCCAGCTCACCACCTACGGCTATACCTTCGAAGGACGCCCCCTCCCCCTCCTGGTGGTGGGAGACGTGGACGATCCCTCTCCGGAAGGGGTGCGGAGGAGCGGGAAGACCCGGGTGTACGTCCAGGGCGGGATCCACGCCGGTGAGATCGCCGGCAAGGAAGCTCTTCTCATTCTCCTTCGGGAGCTCTACCGGGGTGAGCATGCCCACTGGTCCGACTCCCTGGTGCTCCTGGTGGCCCCCCTCTTCAACGCCGACTGGAACGAGCGGGTCAACCTCCGGAACCGGCGTCGCCAGCACGGACCCGTGGGGGGCATGGGACAGCGGTACAACGCCCTGGGCCTGGACCTGAACCGGGACCAGATGAAGCTGGACGGACCGGAGTCCCGCTCCCTGGTCCGGCTCTACAACCAATACGATCCCCACCTCTCGGTGGATCTCCACACCACGAACGGCACCCGGCACGGGTACCACCTGACGTACGCTCCGCCCCTGAGCCCGAACACGCCCCGGGCCATGGACGCCTTTCTCCGGGAGGAATGGCTCCCGGCCATGACCCGGGGGGTGAGGGACGAGACGGGTTGGGACTTCTACTACTACGGTGGCACCTACTGGCGGCGGGGGAGTGGTCAGGAGCAGGGATGGTACACCTTCGACCACCGCCCCCGTTTCGTGAGCAACTACATCGGCATCCGGAACCGTTTCGGGGTTCTGGGAGAAGCCTATGCCTACGCGACCTTCCGGGATCGAATCGACGCCTCCTACTGGCTCGTGGTGGAGCTCCTGGAGTTCGCCCACACCCGGGCCTCGGAGATCCGCTCCCTGACCCGGGAAGCGGACGCCCGTTCCCGTTCCCTGGTGGGTGATTCCCTGGCCCTCCGGGCGGTCCATGAGCGGTCCAGCGAGCCCGTGACCATCCTCATGGGAGAGGTGGAGGAGGATCGGAATCCCTTCACCGGGGAGATCATGCTCCGGAGAACCGATGTCCAGAATCCGGTGGAGATGTACGAGTACGGGACCTTCCAGCCCACGGAATGGGGCCGGGTTCCGTCGGCCTACTACGTCTCCGCCGAGCTGGCCGAGGTCCGGGAGCGTCTCCAGGCCCACGGCATCCGGATCCGGGAGCTGGGAGAAGCACGCTCGGCGGAGGTGGAGGTCTTCACCGTGGATTCGGTACGGACCGCCGAGCGGGAGTACCAGGGGCGGTCGCCCCAGGAGGTGTGGGGATCCTGGCAGATCCGGGAGGAGGCTCTGGAGCCGGGCACCGTGGTGGTGCCCATGGACCAGCCCCTGGCCCGGTTGGCCTTCACCCTCCTGGAGCCACGCTCCGACGACGGTTTCGTGGCCTGGGCCTTCCTGACGGACGTCCTGGAGGCGGGCCACACGTATCCGGTCATGAAGGCGTCGCCGGGAGCTCGCTGACGGGGCCGGGGAGCCCCGGGTCCCGGTGATGTTCGTGGACAGCCACTCGAACCGAGGTTTTTCATCATGATCCCCTTCCTTCTCCTTGCCCTTCTGCTCCTTCCGGGCGTGGCCGGGGCCCAGGCCACCGGCGTGGTCCAGGCCGTGGGCTCCATCACGGAAGACGATTTCCAGAGCCGGGTGGAGGTCATCGCCCACGATTCCATGCGGGGCCGGGATACTCCCAGCCCCGGGCTGGACAAGACGGCCCGTTGGGCTGCCGATGAATTCCGGCGCCTGGGTCTGGAGCCGGGAGGCGATGGAGGGACCTATCTCCAGCACTACGCCATCCAGCGGGTGGTGCCGGATTACGAGGCTTCCAGTGTCCGGGTCTCCGGACCCGTCCCCCTCACCTTCCCCCAGGATCTCATGGTGGCCTTCGGCGCACCCTCGGGTGAGGCCCTTTCCGGCGAGGTCACGGTCTTTGTCGGAGGAGCCCCGGGAGAGGAGGTTCCCCGGGCCATGGTCCGGGGACGGCACCTGGTGGTGATCCCCCCGGAGGGGGCGGAGACGGGGAGAGCCCGGATGCGGCTCCTCAGCACGCTCCTCCAGGCGAACCCGGCCTCCCTCATCGTAGCCTCCCGCCAGAACGATGAGGAGTGGGACCAGGTCTTGGCCGCTCAGGCCCGTCGCCCCCAGACCCGAACACCCTGGCGGGAGGGATCCGGGGGATTTCCGGCCCTCTTCGCCATCCGGGAGGGAAGTCTCCTGAGGGTCCTGGAGGCCCACGACTTCTCTCTTCCGCCCATGCCGGAAGGTCCGGAAGGAGCCGGGACCTTCCGCCGGGTGCCGGAGATGACGCTCACCGTGGAGGCGAAGAGCAAGGTGGTGGAGGCGGTGGAGGCTCCCAACACCGTGGGCATCCTCCGGGGGAGCCACCCTGAGCTCCGGGACGAGTACGTGGTCTACTCCGCCCACATGGACCACGTGGGAGTGGGCCGGAGGAACGAGGAGGGGGACAGCATCTACAACGGGGCCGACGACAACGCCTCCGGGACCGTGGCCGTGGTGGAGCTGGCCGAGGCCTTCGCCATGCTGGACCCGGCGCCCCGGCGTTCCGTCATCTTCCTGGCGGTGAGCGGGGAGGAGAGGGGCCTGTGGGGGAGCGAGTACTTCGCCGCCTTCCCGCCGGTCCCGGTGGAGAGGATGGTGGCGAATCTGAACGCCGACATGATCGCCAGGAACTGGCCGGATTCCATCGTGGTGGTGGGGCAGGAGCATTCGGATCTGGGGGAGACCGTGCAGGAGGTGAGCGCGGCCCACCCGGAGTTGAACATGGTCCCCATGCCCGACATCTGGCCGGAGGAGCGTTTCTTCTTCCGCTCCGATCACTTCAACTTCGCCCGCCGCGGCGTCCCGGCCCTCTTCTTCTTCAACGGCACTCACGAGGACTACCATCAGCCCTCGGATGAAGCGGATCGCATCAACGCGGAGAAGGCGGCCCGCATCACCCGCCTCATGTTCTACCTGGGTCTGGAAGTGGCCAACGACCCGGAGAAACCCCGATGGAACCCGGAGAGCTACGCCCAGATCGTCACGGAAGGGGGTTGAGAAAGGGGATGGAGAGAGGAGGCTCGGGAGGAGGTCGAGGAGGGGGCGGACCCAGTGAGTGACCTCTCAGGAGGACACTCCTCAGGACAAATGCACCGCCGGAACGAGAGAACGCCCCCGGCCCCCTGAATGGGGACCGGGGGCGCGCTACCTCCGGCGGATGCCGGCAGCCTTGTTCTATGAAGCCATCAGGCCGGACCCGCCGCCTGGCCCGGCTTGGGGAAGGCCTTGAAGAAAGGGCCGAGGCCCATGGCGTACAGAGCCTCCCACATCTGCCCCGGGAGTCCGGCCAGCCAGACCGACCGGTTCTCCTCCTGGGCGTTGCGCTGAGCCGTCAGGAGGAGGGCCAGACTGGTGAGGTTGAGCTCCCGGACACCGGAGAGGTCCACCACCAGGTCCCTCTTCTCCGGGGTCGGACGGTGGTCCTGCCCCGTAAGGACGGTGAGTTCCCGGTTCGCCTGTCGTGTGCCGCGCTCGTGCTCAGTCATCGCTCCCTCCCGTGCCGCATCGTCCGTGATCCCACACCCCGCGTTCCCGTCTTCCCCCTCCTTCTACCTCAAGCTTCGTGCCAGCTCCGACCCCTCCTGTCTGGTGTCAGAATGGCAGGAAGGCGATTGCATCGGAGCGGGAAGGGGCCTATGAGTTGAAAACCCCCCAGCCTGATCTCTCGGAGGAGCCCATGGAAACCTCCACATGCCCAGGACCGTCCCGGACCTCACCCCTCGGGCTGTGGGCCCGGGCCACTGGTTGGGTTCCCTTCCTCCTCGGGCTCCTGGTCGTTGCAGAGCCGGGAAGCGCCCAGGACGTGGAAGCGGATCTCCTTACCCCGGAAGTGACGGAGGCCTTCTTCCATGCCCTGGGGAATCACTTCCAGGTCTCCCTCCGGGAGATCCGGATCATCGCCGATTGGGATCTCTCCCCGGACGAGGTCCCGGTGGTCCTCTTCCTGTCCCGACGGGCCGGGGTGTCGCCGGACGCCCTGGCGGGATTCAGGCGAGAGGGACGGAAGTGGCTGGCCGTGGCGTCGGTGTTCGGCGTGGGGCCCCGGACCCTCCATCTGGACCTGCCCCGGGAAGGGGACCTGGGAGTTCTGGAGGAGGTCTACCGGCAGTTCCGGAGCCTCCCCACCCGGGGGTGGGACAGGATCCGCCTGGGGGACGAGGAGATCGTGACGCTGGTGAATCTCCGGGTTCTCTCCCGGGAGCTGGAGCTCTCGCCCCTGGACATCCTTCGGACGAAGGAGGAGGCGGGCAGCTTCGCCCTGAGCTACACTCTCCTCCTCAACCCCTCGTAGCCGCCCAGGACCCCTGGCCACGGAAGATCACCATGTGCGGACGCTACACCCTCACCCTTCCCCTGTCGGAGCTGGTGGACTCCTTCCATGTGCCCCCCCCGGAGTTCGACTTCCAGCCCCGGTACAACATCGCCCCCACCCAGGACGTGCCGGTGGTGGCTCAGGACCGGGAGGGTCGGCGCATGGGCCTGCTGCGCTGGGGGCTCGTTCCCTTCTGGGCCGACGACCCCCGAATCGGAAACCGCCTCATCAACGCCCGCTCCGAGACGGTGGCTGAGAAGCCCGCTTTCCGGCAGCCCTTCCGACGCCGCAGGTGCCTGATCCCGGCGGACGGGTTCTTCGAGTGGAAGAAGGAGAAGGAGGGCAAGACCCCCTACTGGATCCATCCGTCCCGGGGGCGGCTCTTCGCCATGGCCGGGATCTGGGACCGCTGGGAGCCGGAGGAAGGGGATCCCCTCTACACCTTCTCCATCCTCACCACCCGGGCTGCTCCGGAGATCCGGGCCATCCACCCTCGCATGCCCCTCATGATCCCGGACTCCCGGCGGGACACCTGGCTGGATCCGGAGGCGTCCACCGACGACCTGGAGCCCCTTCTGGAGGCGTCCATGGAGGGAGGTCTGGCCTTCCATCCCGTCTCCACCGAGGTGAATTCCCCCCGGAACGACAACCCGGGGTGTATCGAGCCGGCTCCGGAGGGCCCTTGACCAAAGCGCGGGCAGCCGCACCCCCCTTGTCTCACAGCCCTCCAGAGTAGCCCGGGGTTCAAAAAACGGTGTCCTCGGTCGATACTTGAGACGCGGTTCCTGGCTCGATGGGATCCGGCCCCCCGGCCGGGGTTTCACGGCCCAGACAAGAGGCGAGGGCAAACGCATGCCCGGGGACGAGGACAACACGTTGGGAATGGAGGAGCTGAGACACGCCAGGGTTCTGGTGGTGGACGACGAGGAGGCGAACGTGACGGCCCTCCTGAAGCTTCTGAAACGGGCGGGCTACACCGATGTGATCGGCACCACGGATTCCCGAAAGGCCGTGCCCCTTTTCCGGGAGAGGGAGCCGGACCTGGTGCTCCTGGACCTCCACATGCCCCATCAGGATGGCTTCCAGGTCATGGAGGGCATCCGCCCCCTGGTTTCCCAGGACACCTACCTCCCCATCCTCATCCTCACCGGAGACCAGGAACAGGAAGTCCGCCAGCGGGCCCTCTCCTCCGGGGCCAAGGATTTCGTCACGAAGCCCTTCGAGGTCACGGAGGTCCTCCTGCGGATTCGCAACCTCCTGGAGACCCGGTTTCTCCATCGCCAGCTGGCCCGGCACAACGAGACCCTGGAGCAGAAGGTCCAGGACCGGACCCGGGAGCTGGCCGAGGCCCAGGTGGAGATCCTGAATCGCCTGGCCCTGGCCGCGGAGTACCGGGACGACGTTACGGGGAAGCACGCGGAGCGAGTGGGCATCCTCTCCTTCCTTGTCGCCCAGGCCCTGGGTCTCCACCCCGACGAGACCCGCCTCATCCGCCGAGCGGCGCCCCTGCACGACGTGGGCAAGATCGGGATTCCCGATGCCATCCTCATGAAGCCCGGGACCCTGACCCCGGCGGAGTTCGAGGTCATGAAGTCCCACACGGAAATCGGGGGCCGAATCCTCTCCGGGAGCCAGTATCCCCTCCTGCAGGTGGCCCGGGAGATCGCCCTCTACCATCACGAGAAATGGGACGGCAGTGGGTACAAGCCCGGGATGAGCGGAGAGAGCATCCCCCTGGTGGGCCGGATCGTGGCCGTGGCCGACGCCTTCGACTCCCTCACCCACGAGCGTCCCTACAAGCCGGCCCTTCCCCAGGACGAGGCCGTGGAGATCATCAACCGGGACCGGGGAACCCACTTCGATCCCGATGTGGCGGACGCCTTCCTGGAAGTGGTGCAGACGGGACGCCTCCGGGAGCTGGAGAGAGTGCGGGGAGTGGACCAGCCCGAGCCCCTGGTGGACGGGATCCTCAACGACGTGGTCCGGGCCCGGATGGAGGTGGCCCGGGGATTCTGAGGTGGCCCGGTGGTCCTGAGGTGGCCCGGGGGTCCTGAGGTGGCCCCGGGCCGTCTGAGCCCTGTCCTTCGTTGAGACTGGGAGTCAGTTGGCCGAGACCGTCCGCTCCCGGGCCCAGGAGCGGAGCTTCTCCACCCGTTCCGCCATGGTGATGGAAAGGGGGACGGTGCCCCGGGCTTCCCGCTGGAGATCCTCCGTAGCCAGGGAGTGACCCTGGGAGAAGGCGGTGTAGAGCCCCGACACCACCACCTCCTCGATCTCCGATCCGCTGAAGCCGTTCGCCTCCTGGGCCAGGGTGTCCAGGTCGAAGCTCTCAGGGGCTTGTCCCCGGGAGGCCAGGTGGATCCGGAAGATCTCCCTCCGGGTCGCCTCGTCCGGCAGGTCCACGAAGAAGATCTCGTCGAAGCGGCCCTTCCGGAGGAACTCCGGGGGAAGGCGCTCGATGTCGTTGGCCGTGGCCACGATGAAGACCTCCCCCTTCCGGTCCTGCATCCAGCTCAGAAAGGTCCCCAGGATCCTCTGGGACACCCCGCCGTCCTCGGTCCCTCCCACGGCGAAGGCCTTCTCCAGCTCGTCGATCCACAGGACCACGGGCGCCATGCGCTCCGCCGCCCGGATGGCCCGCTTGAAGTTCTTCTCGCTCTCTCCGATGTACTTGTTGTAGAGGTTGGAGGTGTCGAACTTCAGCAGCGGCAGGCCCCACTCCCGGGCCACGGCCTTGGACGAGAGGCTCTTGCCGCATCCGGGTACCCCCAGAAGCAGCACGCCCCGGGGGAAGGACAGGCCGAACTCCCGGGCCTGCATGGGGTTCCGGACTACGTTCCTCCGCTTCTCCAGCCAGCCCTTCAGGGTCACCAGGTCGGCGATGCTGGCCATGGTCTGCTCCACCGGGTAGTACTCCAGGAGACCTTCCCGCTCCACCACGGCTTTTTTGGCCTCGATGACGTGGTGGATGTCCCCGGGGGTGAGGCGGCCGTCTTCGATGATGGCCTTGGTGAGGATCTTCTCCGCCTCCATGAGGGTGAGGCCGGAAAGGTGCTTGAGGAGGGTCGCCGTCTCTTCTCCAGAGAGGGTCACCTCCACGTACTGACGGGCACTCAGGTCCCGGAGGAGGTTCGCCAGGAGCTCCCGGTACTCCTCCTCCCCCGGGGCCGGGAGGACCACCGTGGCCGCCATCCGTTCCAGGTCACCCGGGAGCCGGAGCTGGTCTCCCGTGAGGACCACCGCGCCGTTCAGACCCTCCAGCTTCCGGGCCGCGGCTCGGAGTTGGGCCTGGAATACCTCGTCTTCCTCCAGGTGGCTGTCCAGGCCGTGGAAGTGGTAGATGGCATCGATGTCCGCCGCCCCCACGTGGGCCAGGGCCTTCCGGGGCTCCTTGGTGTCGAAGATGCTCCCCTGCCGGTCCACACGGGTGATGCCCTCCACCCGGGACCAGGTGAAGAGAGGAACGGCGATCCGGTCCGCCAGGTGGTGGAGGAGGGAAAGGGCCCGCTCGTCCTCGTCCGTGTCCACGTGGATGAGGCCGTAACGGGATTTCAGGAGGATCTTGAGATCCTGCAGGACATCCTGGGAGTCCATGGCTGCCCCTCTCTCCTCGCTCAACAGCCCCTCTTACGACTCCGACTCCTCCACCTCCCGGAAGGTCTCGGCCATGCGTCCCAGGGCCTCCATGAGCTCTTCCCTGGGAGGACCGAAGCCTACCCGGAGGTACTGGTCCATGCCGAAGTGGTCCCCGGGCACCACCAGGACGTCCTTCTCCACCCTGAGCTTCTCCGCCAGCTCCAGGGAGTTCACCCGGGGGCGGTAGCGCACATAGCAGATGGCCCCGGCGTCCGGTGCCCGGTACGTGAAGAGGCCTTCCTGGGCCTCCATCCAGTCCCGGAGGGCTCCGAAGTTCTCCCGGACGATGCCACGGGTCCGCTCCAGGATCCTCTCCCGGGTCCGGGGCTCCAATGCGATGGTGGCCAGGTAGTCCGACAGGGTGGAGGGGGAGATGGTCGTGTAGTCCGTTCGGCCCCATAGCTCCTGGATCAGGGCCGCCGGGCCCATGATCCAGCCCAGTCGCAGCCCCGGGAGCCCATAGGCCTTGGAGAGGGAGTTCGTGACCAGGACCCGCTCGGAGCGGCCCCAGAAGGACGGCGTGGGGTCTCCCTGGATCTCCGCCCCGGTGTAGACCTCGTCGGAGAGAATCCAGGCCCCGTGCTTCTCGGCCAGCTCCAGGATGCCGTCCACGGACTCCGGAGTGAGGACCGCTCCGGTGGGGTTGTTGGGGTTCGTCACCAGGATGTAGGACGCCCCGTCGTCCAGGGCCTGCTTCAGCTGATCCAGGTCCGGTTGCCAGCCCGCGTCCTCCCGGAGGTGAAAGGGGATCATGGGCGACCCGAAGTTCTCCACCATCCCCGGCACCTGCATGTAGTTGGGAAGCATCACGGCCACGGGCCGCTCCTGCTCCGAGAGGTGCCAGTGGGCGGTGAAGTTGGCCTCGGCTCCCCCCACCGTCACCAGCACCGAGGCTTCGGTGGCTCCGGGGTAGAGGGCGGCGATCCGCTCCCGGAGCTCGTCGGAGCCGTTGGACTGACCATAGGCCAGGCGCACGTCGTCCAGGGACTCCTCCATCCCCGCCAGCTCCAGGAGCTCCGCGGCGGTCATGGGGTGAACGCCGCTCTCGGAGAGGTTGAACTCCACCCGATTCTCGTAGGTGGACTGGTAACGCTCCATCTGGAAAGGTGTGTACCGCACCGTTGTCTCCTCGTTGGGACGTCCCGGGGACCGGGGGTGACGCGAATGAACCCCTCATCCTACCGGCCCCGCCGGGTCCCTGGCAATTGCCCCGGGAGGCTGACAGAACAACCGGCCTGTCCTCGCCGTTTTCCTCCCCCGCCTGTCCGGCTCCCCATTCAACAGTCTTCTCCCTGTCCCGTTTTTGTCCCGGGCCGGGTGCGGGAAAAGGGAGTCCTCCCCATCTTTCCGGGGTTCGGCTCGCAGCCCTTCTCCATGAGCTTCCCGAGTGGCTGGAACAGGTGGAGGGCCGGCGGGTTTCTTGGGGCGACCGGGGGCGTCTCCCTCGTTCGGCCACGTCCACTTCCACCAGGGGGAAGCCCATGTCCGAGATCCAACTTCCCGACAGCCTCGTGGAGCGAGGAGAGGATGGAAAGAAGATTGTCCTCTTCGTTCTTGACGGATTGGGGGGGCTGCCCCACCCGGAGACGGGAAAGACGGAGCTGGAGACGGCTCGAACCCCGAACCTGAACGCCCTGGCCTTGAGGGGCTCCCTGGGGAGTCTCCTCCCCGTGAGCCCGGGGATCGCCCCGGGAAGTGGCCCCGGGCATCTGGCCCTGTTCGGCTACGACCCGGTGGACTACCTCATCGGCCGAGGCGCCCTGAGCGCTCTGGGGGTGGGCTTCGACCTGCGCCCCGGAGACCTGGCGGCTCGGCTCAACCTGGCCACGCTGGACGGGGAGGGGAAAGTCCAGGATCGTCGGGCCGGACGGCCTCCGGATGACGAGGCCCGGCGGGTGGTGGACCAGGTCCGGAGCGAGCTCCAGGCTCCGGAAGGGGTAGAGATCTTCCTGGAAGCGGAGAAGGAGCACCGGGTCGTGCTCATCCTCCGGGGCCAGGGACTGGGGGCGGACCTGACGGACACCGATCCCCAGGAGACCGGGGTACCACCCCACCCGGTCCGGGCCACGGATCCCGCCTCGGAGCACAGCGCGGAAGTGGTTCAGGCCATCCTGAACCAGATCCGGGACATCCTCCGGGGCGAGGAGGTGATCAACGGCGTCCTGGCCCGTGGGTTCGCCGCCTACGAGGGCTACCCCGGCTTCCAGGAGCGTTTCGGACTCCGGGCCCTGGCCGTGGCCCAGTACCCCATGTACCGGGGTGTAGCCCGGCTGGTGGGCATGGACGTCCGGGAGGTGCCCTCCGAGACCGGGGAGCTGGTGGAGATCCTGGCCAGCAACTTCCAGGACTACGACTTCTTCTTCCTCCACTTCAAGTATCCCGATTCCAGGGGAGAGGACGGGGATTTCCACGCGAAGGTGGAAACCATCGAGTCGGTGGATCCCCTGGTGGAGGAGATCCTCGAATTGGGACCGGAGGTGCTGGCCGTGACGGGAGACCACTCCACGCCTGCGGCCTTTCGGGCCCACTCCTGGCACTCCGTGCCCCTTCTTCTGGCCTCTCCCTGGTCCCGTCCCACGGGGGACAGCTTCGGAGAAGGGGAGTGCCGCCGGGGAGACCTGGGCACCTTCGAGAGCAAGCACCTCATGACCCTGCTCCTGGCCCACGCCGGGCGCCTGGCCAAGCTGGGAGCCTGACGGTGGATCCGGAGAGCCCTCTTCAGCAGGCCCTGCAGCGGGGAGAGGACGGGGATTGGGAAGGAATGGCCCAGGAGCTCCTGGACGCCCTGGAGTCCTCCCCGGACGATCCGGCCCTCCTCTGCTTTCTGGGGGTGGCGGAGCGGGAGATGGGGCTGAGCACCTCCGCCTACGACCGGTTCAGGGAGGCTCTGGCCCGGGAGCCGGAGGACCCATGGGTCCTGGCCACCGTGGGAAACGGCCTGGCCCAGTTCGACGATCCGGAGGCCGAGGCGGCTCTGCGGTCCGCCGCCCTCATGGCTCCGGAGCTTCCCCTGACCCGCTGGATGTACGGGGCGTATCTGTCCCGGGAAGGGCTCTTCGACGACGCGCTGCAGGAGCTCCGGGCCGCCGCCGAGCTGGCCCCGGAGGACTCGGTGGTCGTCTACGAGCTGGGGGTGGCGTTGGCTCTGAAGGGCGAGGCGGAAGCGGCCATGGAGGCCCTGACCCGGGCCGTGGACCTGGACCCCCAGGACCCGTGGACCCGGGTGGTGCTGGGACTCCTGGAGGTGGAGAACGATCGCATGGAGGAGGCCCTTCGGGATCTCTCCGAGGGGGCTCGGCTTCGCCCCGATGACGCCGAGAGCCAGTTCCTGGCGGCCCTGACCGCCAAGGCCGAGGGCTGGGAGGACCTGGCCTACGAGATGCTGGAACGGGGCCGCCAGGCGGCGGGGCCCGGAGATGCCGCCCTCCTGGAGGCGGTGGAGGACCGGTTGCACGACGAGGGGGAGAAGGCCCGGAGCCTCCTGGTGCAGGAGGTCCTTCCCACCCGCCTTCGTGAACACCTCATGGCCCGCCCGTGACCGGGGATTGCCCCCCGGACGTGTCTCATGGCCCTTCCGTGATCTGGGATTGCCCCCCGGACGCGATTCAGGGTCCGCCCGTGATCGGGGATGACCCCTGGAGCCGGTGGCATGGCCCCTTTCCGGGGCTTCGTGACCCGGGAATGGGGTGTCCTGTGGCGGCCAGGGCTGGAAGCCCCCAGGTTTCTCGTCGCCTCTTCCTCACACCTGGAACCGAACGCAGGAGAATGCCCCTGTGCTGACCGTACCCGTTGAGCGCCACCGTCTGTCCAATGGGCTCAGGGTTACCCTGTCCCCGGACCCGACGGCCCCCATCGTGGCCCTGAACATCTGGTATGCCGTTGGGTCCCGGAACGAGAGAGCGGGCCGGACCGGATTCGCTCACCTCTTCGAGCACATGATGTTCCAGGGATCAGCCAACGTCCCCAAGAACCGGCACTTCGAGCTCGTGGAACGGGCCGGAGGGTCCTTGAATGCCTCCACCTGGTTCGATCGGACGAACTACTACGACACCGTCCCCTCCCACCACCTGGAGACGGTCCTCTGGCTGGAGTCCGATCGGATGGGTCGGATGCTTCCGGCCATGACCGCCGAGAAGCTGGAGAACCAGCAGCAGGTGGTGATGAACGAGCGGAAGGAGCGGTACGACAACCAGCCCTACGGGGACTGGGACGAGCGGCTCCAGGGCATGGTCTACCCGGAGAGCCACCCCTACCACCACCCGGTCATCGGCTCCATGGAAGACATCGGGGCCGCGACCCTGGACGACGTGGCGGATTTCTTCAAGACCTTCTACGTACCCAACAACGCCGTCCTGACCCTGGCCGGGGATTTTGACCCACCCCGGGGCCTGGAGCTCGTGGATCGCTACTTCGGGGAGATCCCCGCCGGGGATCCCATCCCCCCCATCCCCGGAGAGCCCCGGATCCCCTTCGCCATGGGCCGGACGGTGAGGCAGGAGGTGGTGTCCGACGTTCCCCTCCCTCGGATCTACCTGGCGGCCCGGGTGCCCGGGGCCACGACGCCGGACTTTCACACCGGGGAAGTGGCTGCCACGGTTCTGGGGACGGGACGGGCGTCCCGGCTCTACCGCACCCTGGTTCGGGAGAAGAGGATTGCCAAGGACGTCATGGCCTTCCTCTTCCCCCTGGAGACGGGACCGGCACTCTTCCTCTTCGTGATCACGGGGTACTCCGGAGCCCGGCCGGAGAGTTTGGAGGAGGCCCTGGTGGCGGAGATGGAAGACCTGGCGGCGGTGGACACCTGGGAGCTGGAGCGGGCCGTGGCTCTCACCGAGACCGGGCTTCTCCAGGAGATCCAGCGGGTGGGGACCCGGGCCGATCTCCTCTCCATGTTCGACCAGTACTTCGACGACCCGGATCGGCTGAACACCGAGCTGGAGCGGATCCGGGCCGTGGACCGGGAGCAGGTGCGGGCCTACGCCCGGGACTACCTGGGTCCGGACAACCGAGCCATTCTCACCTACGTGCCGGAATCCAAGACATGAGCGTCTCTTCCCCCACTCCGTCCCCGGACCGGAGCCAGGCTCCCAGCCCCGGCCCCGTCCGGCCCTTCGATTTCCCCGAGGTGGTCCCCTCCCGGCTCCCCAACGGCCTGGGAATCCGGGTGGCCCGCATGTCCCGGATCCCCCTGGCCACGGTGGCCCTGGTCCTGGACGCCGGGGAAGCCCGGCTGGAGGACGCCCGGGCCGGCCTGGCCGTTCTCTCCGGGTCTTCCCTGGAAGGGGGCACCCGGACCCGGACCGGACCGGAGTTGGCGGAGGCCATGGAGGGCATCGGCGCCACCTTCGCCGTCCGGACGGGCTGGGACGCCACAACCGTCTCCCTCACGTGCATGGCCGACCGTCTGGGCGAAGCCATGGCCCTGTTGGCGGAAACGGTCCTGACCCCTTCCTTCCCCGAGGACGAAGTGGGTCGGAACCGGAACCAGCGCCTGGCCGCCATCCAGCAGCGTCGCATGGACCCTGGAGCCCTGGCCAGCGACTCGGCCGCCCACTTCTTCTTCGATTCCCGTGTGCCCTACCACCGGCCCCTGGCCGGACGGACGGAATCCGTGGAACCCCTGGAATCCGGGGACGCTGGGGATTTCGCGTCGGTTCATTACCAGCCCTCCGGCTCCGGGCTGGTGGTGGCTGGAGACGTGGAGCCCTCGGAGGTGGAAGCCCTGGCCCGGGAGCACTTCGGAGGCTGGAGCGGGAGCTTGTCTCCGGAAGATGCTTTCCATGCAGTACCCAGGTTCCGGGAACGGAGGATCCTGGTGGTGGACCGGCCCGGGGCCGTCCAGTCGGAGATCCGCATCGGCCATGTGGGAGTGGAGCGGACCTCCCCCCATTTCTTTCCTTTGAAGGTCTTCAACACCGTGCTGGGTGGGGCCTTCACCAGCCGTCTCATGCTGAATCTCCGGGAGGAGCAGGGTTTCACCTACGGTGTCCGGTCCCGCTTCGCCTTCCGTCGCAAGCCCGGTCCCTTCTCTATCGCCACGGCGGTGGGGACGGAGGTCACGGCGCCGGCGGTACGGGAGGCCGTGGGGGAGCTGGAAGGCCTCCTCCAGGACGGGCCATCCCCCCGGGAAGTGGATCAGGCTCGGGACTTCATGGTGGGGGTCTTCCCCCTGCGCCTGGAGACCACCGGGCAGGTGGCGGCTCGGATCAGCGAGATCCTGGTGTACGGGCTTCCCGACGACTTCCATGCCACGTACCGGGACCGGATCCGGGAGGTGGACGGAACGGCGGCCCTGGACAGCGCCCGGGCCGTGGTGAGGCCCCAGGAGCTGATCACCGTGGTGGTGGGAGATGCCGTCACCGTGAGAGAGCCCCTGGAGGAGCTGGACCTGGGTCCGGTAGAGGTTGTGGAGGCGCCGTAGAGCTCGAGTGGTTCGCCCGACGGGTCGCCGCGAGGCCACCGACGCACGGTAGAGAGGCCACCGACGTGCCGCCGCGAGGCCCGGCACGCCGCCGCGAGGCCCGACCCGCCGCCGCGAGGCCCGACCCGCCGCAAGAAAGAGAAATGCCATGAGCGACGAGTCCTGGAACGAGGAGCGAGTGATCCGGCAGGACACGGGTCTCATCTCTTCCCGGGTCATCCACGACGGACGAGTGGTCCACCTCAGCCTGGACCGGGTCCGTTTCCCCGACGGGAGCGTGGGAGAGCTGGAGCTGGTCCGGCACCGGGGAGCCTCCGCCGTGGTGCCCCTGTTGGGAAGCGTGGAGGATCCGGACCCCCGGGTCGTCCTGGTCCGACAGTACCGCTACGCCGCGGGCGGATTCGTCTTCGAGGTGCCGGCGGGAATTCCGGAGGAAGGGGAGGAGTGGGAGGTCTGTGCCATGCGGGAGCTGGAGGAGGAGACGGGATACCGGGCCGGTAAGCTCCAAGCCCTCACGCGGCTCTTCACGACACCGGGATTCACCAACGAGGTGATCCACCTCTTTCTGGCCACCGACCTGAGCCAGGGCAACCACAGCCGGGACGAGGACGAGTTCATGGAAACCCTGGCTCTGCCCCTGTCCCGGGTCCTGGACCTCATCAGGACCGGGGAGATGCAGGACGGGAAGAGCATGGCGGCCATCCTCTTCGTGGAGCAGTTCCTCCGAGGCCCCGGGGGCTGAGCACTCTCCGAGGCGCCGGGGCCGGAGCACCTCCGAGGCGCCGGGGCTGAGCACGCCCTGGTCGAAGGAACCCGGCACCAGCGGCCTGGAACCCCGGAGCGCCGGGGTCCGACGAAGTGCGGGGCTTGCCCGCCCTGGGGCTCTGGGCGTTGACCGTCTCATTTCAGACCCTACACTGTCCTCTGACATGGACATATGGGGGACGTGCGGGGCGGATTTCCGGGCCAATCCGTTGGTATGGATCCTGCGCTATCATGAGAGCGAGGAGGAGGTGCGCCCCGAAGAGGGTTGCTGAAGCGACGAACAGGGAGGTCGGTCCACCATGAGCGCCAAGACAGCCGAGATCAGGTCGCAGGAGCGGTCGGGAATCGCCCGCCGGGCCGAGAAGGCCCGGGCCGAGAGGAAGGAGCTCTCGGACAGCCAGGTGGTTCAGCGGTTCCTGGATGGAGATCCCCGGGCTTTCGGTGAGCTCGTGGACCGCTACGACAAGCGCCTCATCAACTTCGTCTACCGGACCGTAGGAGACCGGGAACGGGCCCAGGACCTGGTCCAGGAGACCTTCGTGCGGGTCTACCGTCACCTGCACCGCTTCGACCAGAGCAAGAAGTTCTCCACCTGGATCTACACCATCGCCGGGAATCTGGCGAAGAACGAGCTCCGGAACCGGTCCCGGAATCCCCTGGTCCTCTTCCAGACCATCAAGAAGAATTGGGAGGCGGACCACCGTCCCCTGGAATGGGAAGACACCAAGCTTCGGCCCGACGATCTCTTCCGGAAGCGACATCTCCAGGAGACGGTGGAAAAGGCCGTGGCCCAGCTTCCCGAACACCACCGGATCGTCTTCGTTTTGCGGGAGCTGGAGGGCAAGACGTACGAAGAGATCGCCGAGATCACCGGCTGCAACCTGGGCACGGTGAAAAGCCGTCTGAACCGGGCTCGCAACAACTTCGCCCGGATCATCGCCCCCATGCTGGACTGACGAGCTGGCTGAATCAGCCTCTCAGGGGCACCATTCCATCCGAATCCGCCCGTCTTCCGGAGCTTCCCCGACTCCTGTCCTGGGGGAACAGGGGAACCCGGAACGGGGACGGGACGTAACAGAATGTGTTCTCCGGAACGTATTCTGCTGCTTTCCAGGGTAACGCATCGGATTCCAGGAGGGGCTGACAGGCCATGAAGTGCTCGGAGTTTCTGGCCCGCTTTTCCGAATACTACGATGGACGAGACAGCGCCGGAGGCGCTTCCGACCTGGAGGCTCACCTGGCGTCCTGCCCCCGCTGTCAGCAGTACTGCCGGACGGTGGAGGAGGGGATCCGACTGGCTCGCGAGCTTCCCTCCATCGATGTGCCCCGGGACTTCCGGGCCCGCCTGACACACCGCATCTACCACGTAGAAGACGGGGAGGCCATTGCCCGGGAGAGGTTGGGTTCCGGCACCACCACCCTGGCCATCCTGGCCGTGGCCGCCTTCATCGCCCTGGCCGCCTGGACGCCCTTGCTGGACCACCGGACCCCCGTGGAGCTTCCCGCCCTGGTGGTCTCGGCTCCCCCCGGCTCTTCGGTTGCACCGTCGCCGACTCCTCCTACCTTCTCCCGGAGCCTGTCGGCCTTCACCTCGTCGGAGTTCCAGGAGGGCATCTGGGGTGATCCCCATCAGCTTCTGTTCCGCTATTCCACCGTCTCCGAGAGAAGGGTTGGCGCGTTCTGGGCTCGGACCGGCCTCCAGTGAGGCTCCCTCCTCCTCCTCCGGAGCGTGAGCCATGACCGCCAAGGGGCCCCTGGGACTCCCTCCCGACCAGAAGGGGGGAGTCTTCTTCTTGTTCGGAGACGACGAGTTCCGAAAGGAGGAGGCGGCCCGGGCCCTGGTGGAGTGGCACCTGGAGTCCGGGGCCCGGGACTTCAACTTCGATCCTCTCCGGGGCTCGGAGGTGGATGTGGAGACCCTGGCCTCGGTCCTGGGCACCCCGCCCATGATGGCCGAATGGCGAGTGGTCATCCTCCGGGAAGCGGAGGCCCTGGCTCCCAGTCCCCGGGCCCGGGACGTGGTCCTGGAGGTGGCGGCGAAGCCTCCTCCGGGCCTGGCCTTCATCCTGGTGGCGTCCATTCCCGCTAGATCCAGGGCGAAGTTCTACCAGGAGCTGAAACGCAAGACCCGATCCGTGGAGTTCCGGGAAGTGGCATCGAACGACGTGCCGGGATGGCTGATGCAGTGGGCGAGCTCCCGGCACAATCGAACCATGGAGCCGGAGGCCGCCCAGGCCCTGGGAAGCGCCCTGGGTACGGATCTGGGCGTGCTGGCCCAGGAGGTGGACAAGCTCTCCAGCCTGACGCCGGAGGGGGAGCCCATCACCGTGGAGACGGTCCGGAAGGCCGGGACCCGGATTCCGGCGGAGGATCGCTGGGAATGGCTGGATCGGGTGGCACGCAAGGAATTCAAGGACGCTCTCAGGGGCCTGGAGATCCTGGTCTCCCAGGGGGAGACCGGGGTGGGGCTCACCATCGGCCTGGCCACCCACTTTCTTCGCCTGGGCGTGGCCCGGGAAGGCGGACGGAAGGCCCTGGACGAGCTCCTGGAGCCGCGTCAAAGGTGGCTGGCCAAGAAGCTTCTGCCCCAGAGCCGGAAGTGGACGGGGGAGGAGATCCGGGAGGCCCTGGACGGCCTCCGGAGGGTGGATCAGGTCCTGAAGTCCAAGTCCGGACACCTGGCCGACGAGAGCGTTCTGGAGGAGTGGCTTCTGGGACTCATGGCCCGTGAAGAAGGGGTGGAGGGGAAGGGAGTGGCGTCGTGATGGATTCCGGGACCCTCCCGGGCGATCCTGGGCTTGGAACGCCCCCTCGTGCCTCGGCGGCTCCGGCCCGTCGGGCCCTTCGGACCCTTCTCGTTCTGCTCCTGGCCGCCGGCCTGCTCCCCTCTTCCCCTCCCCTGGCGGCCCAGGAGGAGGAGGGTTCTCTGGAGCGGGTGAAGACGCTGCTGGACGACGGGAAGGTGGAGGCGGCCCGGGCTGCACTGGAGACATGGTGGGCGGCCGCCTACGAGGATGCCGGGCGGGATCAGCGACAGCGGGCCCTGTGGCTCCGGGGCGTCCTCACGGTGGATCCCTCCATGGCGGAGCTGGACTACCGTCGACTGGTCCTGGAGTACCCCGGAGGATCCTTCGCCGACGACGCTCTCCAGCGCCTCGCCCTCTGGGCCGATCTCCGGGGAGATCTCAGGGAGGCGGAAAGGCACTACAGGGCCCTGGTCCAGGACTACCCGGGAAGCCCCTTTCGCCAGGAGGCCCGCCGGTGGCTCCAGGATCATGCCCAGGCCCTGGCGACCCTTCCTCCCCGGGACCGGGAGGCCCGGGATCCGGATTCCGGGACGCCGGGTCAGGGCGAGACGGAGGAGGGCCCGGACTCGCTGGAGGGCCATCTGGCCGTGCAGCTCGGCGCCTTTCGCAGTCTCCGAAGGGCTCGTACTCTTCTGGAGAGCCTCCAGGAGGCCGGGTATTCTCCCCGGCTGGTCACGGTGCCGGGGAGTGAGCTCTACCGGGTGAGGACGGGGCGCTTCTCTGCCCGGTCGTCTGCCGAGGAGCTGGCTCGGGAGCTGGCGGGTCGGGGGTTCGAATCCACCATCGTGACCGATGTCCACTCGGAAGAGGACGTGGGTTGAACGAACGGGAATCCGGAGATACCGGCGAGGCCCTGGTCGTGGTTCTGGCCGAGGATACGGATGATGACGCCCTCCTCATCCAGGAGGCACTGGGCCGGGCCTCCTCCGGCCCCGTGGAGGTCCACCGGGCCCGAACGGGCCTGGAGGCCGTGGAGCTGGTGCAGGACAAGCGCCCGGATCTCCTTCTCCTGGACCTGCAGATGCCGGAGAAGACGGGCCATGAGGTGCTGGATCGCCTGAAGGGGGACGAGGACCTGAGGAGGATTCCCGTGGCCGTCCTCACCTCCTCGGATTCGGACGAGGACATGGCCACCAGCTACGGGCTGGGAAGCAACCACTTCATCACCAAACCACGAGATCCCGGGGAGCTGGAGGCCCGTCTCCGCTCCCTGCTGGCCAACCTGGACGAGCTCGGCGGGATTCGCCGGGGCAGGGGCACAGTGGAGTCCGGCGGCGTCAGCGCCATGGGCCCGAACACCTTTCTGGTGCGGCGGATCGGGGCCTGGGTGGCTGTCGTGGCTCTCCTGGCCGCCCTCCTCCTCTTCGGGTACCTGACGGGGGCCCTGGGAAGCTGACGGGAGGGGAGCTCCACTGCCCACCGCCCGGGGCCGGTGGCCGTGCCCTTCCCCTTCAGAACCCGGGACCCGCCACGATCTCCACGCGCCATGCCCCCCCTTCCCCCAGGGGCGTGCCAGCGCCGACGCCCAGGGATCCGCCGAAGAAGCGTATCCCCAGGAAGGCGGAGGAGCGGATTCCGCCGCTGTCCTTCCAGCCCAGCTCCTGGAGAAGGGGTTCGGCGAAGCTGGAGGCCTCCACCCATCCGGCCCTGGTTTCCAGGGACACGGAGGGAGAGAGCCCCGGGAGCACCATCCCCCCGATGCGGATGGGCCGGGTCCACAGGGGCAGGGTGTACATGATCTGCCCTCCGGCCACCACGGTCCGATCTCCGGAGAAGGCCTTGTAGGGGAATCCCGGGAGGCGACTCGAGTAGGAGCCAAGCTCGAAGAGGACCTGGGGCGCCGGGTTTTCGGCGAAGACCACGCCACCCAGGATCTCCCCGGCCAGACTCCAGGAGCCGTTTTGGCGACGACCCCGAAGGGAAGCCTCCAGGCGGTGCCAGTCCAGGTCTCCATGGGCGATCTCCCAGCTTACCCGTCCCCCCAGCCCCGGAGAGAGGAACCCCCCTCCCTTGGCCCGGCCCAGGCTCCCGGTCATCCTCAGATAGGCGAAGCTCCCTTCCCGGACGGGACGAAGCTCCCGAAACTCTCCCCAGAGAGGGTCCCCGTCCACATGGACCGCAGGGGCCCGGTCCCGGGCCACGCCCCCCTCCAGGCCCCAGGAAGGCCCGTGCCCCCGGCGCAGTGTGGCCCGGAGGCCGGCGAACCGTCGATCCACGTAGTCGAAGTCGTCCTGGCCCAGGAGTCCCAGGATCGTGGGACGCTCCATGAAGGGTCGGGGGAAGTCGTTCGTGGAGGCCAGCTCCCGTTCCGCCGTGATTCCCACGGTCCAGCGCTCTCTCTCCAGGCCCACCTCCACGCTCCCGCGGACGGCGGATTCGGACCAGGCATAGCCGGCCTGCACCCGGGAGTAGAGGCCCGGCGCCGCATCCCGGAAGCGGATGCCCAGGCCGAGACCGGTGAAGAGCCCCTCCACCCGGTCGTAGCGGAGCAGGTCGGAGAGGCGACGGGTCCGGAGGGCCAGCCTGGGGGGACCCCGGTTCCGGAGGGCTGGGGGAGCCACGTCCTCGAAGTCCCGGATGTTGGCTTCCGCCGTCAGGACACCCAGGTCGTTTTCCCAGTCCTGGAAGCCGGTCAGGGAATCCAGGGGAGCGAGCTCCAGGACCCGGAGAGGCTCGGGAGGAGGGGAATCCCCCGGGGGAGAGAGGGAGTCCGCTGCGGCTTTCCGGAACCGGCCCTGGACCGGAGGGTTCACCTCCATCCCGGAGAATCGGCTCACCAGGCGGAGAATGGCTCCTTCCCGGGAGAAGGCGGGTTGGGCGTGGAGCTCCAGGCGCTGGGAGTAGGGGAGCCAGAAGGCACCCTCCCACTCTCCATTGTTCAGCTCCAGGAAGACGTGCTCTTCCACGGCCCGGTTGATCACGCTTCCCACAAGGGGGGAGGAGGAGCGGGGCCGGCGCACCAGGTGTCCCCGCATCCGGACGATCTGGTAGCTGGAGGCGTCCAGGTCGATCTCGCCGCTGAAGACCGCACCGGAGTCCGGTAGCCGGCGGACGCCCACCCCCACCCGAATCAGGGGGACGGTCCGGTCCGTCAGCCGGAGAAAGAGGACCGTGTCTCCACCAGTGTAGCGATAGAACCGCTCCCGGTCCGAGGCGAAGGGGTGCACCAGCCCTTTCGGCGTGGGCCTTGGGGCTTCCACGGAATCAGCGTCAGCACGGAGGGCGCCGACGGGGTCGGCCCGGGGAGTGTGGGCTGCGGCGGAGTCGGCTGAGGCGGAGTCGGCTGCGGTGGAGTCAGCTGCGGCGGAATCGGCTGCGGTGGAGTCAGCTGCGGCCGAACCTGCCGCGGTTCCGGAGGTCTGGAGGGAATCGGCCCCGGTGCCGGGGTTGGGCCCTCCGGAGAAGAGGAGGGAGACCCGGTCTCCGTAGAGGGGAGGGATGACCCAGGGCACCTCCAGAGAGCTCAGGAGGGAGAAGCTGGGGCCCAGGAAGAGACCTCGGTAGGCCTCCACCATCTGGACGAGGGAGCCTTCCCTGCGCCAGTGGACGGAGCCTGCAAACTGCTCCACCTGGCTGGCCATCTCCTCCCCGTCCATGCCCTGAAGGAGGATGGCGATCTCCGACTCCACCGATGCGGTGAAGCTCTGGAGAGCCTCCGGGGGGTGGGCGTGGACCTCGGCCGCCCTCTCCACGACGCCCCGGACCCGCGGTCCGGCGTAGACGGAATCCCCCGCCACGACCTGGGCCAGCAGGCCGGGACGGGGGAGGGCATGGACGGAGAGGAGTAGAGCCAGAGCAGCCGAGGCCCGGGACATGCCCGCCCTGGCGTGTTAGAGAGCCTCCAGGACCCTCTCCATACGGCTCTTCACCTCGTTGGCCAGGGGCTGGATGTCCTCCCTCCCGGTGAGGCTCAGTTGGGAGATGGGGTCCATGATTCCCACCACGGACGTGCCCTCGTCCCGCCCTTCGTACACCACCACGTTGCAGGGCAGCAAGAGGCCGATGTCGGTCTCGGCGGTGAGGGCCTGGTGGGCCAGAGGCGGGTTGCAGGCTCCGATGATCTTGTACGGCCGGAAGTCCTCGTCCAGCTTCTCCTTCAGGGTGGACTTCACGTCGATCTCGGTGAGGACCCCGAACCCTTCCTTCTTCAGCTCTTCCCGAAGGCGTTCCTCCGCCTCCTGAAAGGGCATGGTCACCGTCTTCTTGAATCCGTAGCTGCAGCTTCGATCCGTCATGTGCATCTCCTTCTTATTCGGGTTCCGGTTTTTCCTGGCACTGGAACCTCTGTACCCCTCAGCGGTTTGATATTGATCCAGAACCCCGACAACCCAGGAAGGTTCATGACCCAGGCGGATACCACGTCCAATGCGTTGCGTGCACCCGAGGCCGGGGAGATGATGGCCGATTTCCCGGTGGACGGGATCCACTGCGCCGGCTGCGTTTCCCGGGTGGAAGGGGCTCTCACCGATCTCCCGGGTGTGCAGGGGGCGTCGGTGAACCTGGCCACGGGGGACGTGAGGGTCCTCTTCCGTCCGGAGGAGACTTCCCTCCGGGCCATGGTGGATGCGGTGGAGAACGTGGGGTACCGGGTCCCTGAGGGAGAGGCGGAGATCTCGGTCCAGGGCATGCACTGCGCCGCCTGCGTGAAGCGGGTGGAGCGGGTCCTGGAGAAGGTCCCCGGGATCCTGGACGCCGACGTGAGCCTGGCCACGGAGTCGGCTCGGCTCCGGTTCGTTCCCGGGGTCCTGGACCGGACGGACCTTCAGGAGAAGGTGAAGGACGCCGGGTACGACCTCCGTGAGGACGAGGGCCGGGACTTCGAGGAGGCCCTCCAGGAACGGGAGCGGGAGAGGGAAGCCGAGTACCGGGATCTCCTGAGGCGCTTCTGGGTGGGTGTGATCCTGGGCCTTCCGGTGGCGGTGATCGGTCATGCCCACCTGCTGCCCGGCCTCCGGGGACTGGATCCGGAGATCATGAGGTGGCTCTGGGGTCTCAGCGGTGTTCTCACCATCCCCATCATGGTCTGGGTGGGCCGACGGTTTTTCACGGGCGCCTGGAAGGCCTTCCGGCACCGTGAAGCCAACATGGACACCCTGGTGGCTCTGGGTACGGGTTCGGCCTGGGTGTACTCCACCGTTGCCGTTCTCTTTCCGGGTCTGTTCCCCGAGGGGACGGCCCATCCCTTCTATGAGGCCACGGCCGTGGTCATCACCCTGGTCATGCTGGGGCAGGCCCTGGAGGCCCGGGCCAAGGGCAGGACCTCCCAGGCTCTGCGCCGTCTCATGGACCTCCGGCCCCGAACCGCCCGGGTGGTCCGGGAAGGAGAGGAATCGGAGATTCCCGCCCAGGATGTGCAGGTGGGGGACCTGGTGGTGGTTCGCCCCGGGGAGAAGATTCCCGTGGACGGCACGATCTCCCAGGGCCGAAGCACGGTGGACGAGTCCATGGTGACGGGGGAGAGCCTGCCGGTGGAGAAGGAGGTGGGAGACGAGGTGGTGGGTGGGACCATGAATCGGTCCGGCAGCTTCCGGTTCCGGGCCAGCCGGGTGGGCAAGGACACGGTTCTGGCCCACATCGTGGACATGGTCCGGACGGCCCAGGGCTCCAAGCCCCCCATCCAGCGCACTGTGGACGTGGTGGCGAGCTATTTCGTTCCCGCGGTGATGATCGTCGCCGTTCTTACCTTCGCCGCCTGGTACACCTTCGGCCCGGACCCCCGGATCAACTTCGCCGCCGTGGTGGCCGTGGCCGTCCTGGTCATCGCCTGTCCCTGCGCCCTGGGCCTGGCCACGCCCATCAGCATCATGGTCTCCGTGGGAAAGGCCGCCGAGTGGGGCATCCTCATCCGGAACGGGGAAGCCCTCCAGTCCGCCCGGCAGCTGGACACGGTGGTTCTGGACAAGACGGGTACCGTCACCCGGGGCGAACCCGCCCTCACCGGCGTCCTGCCCCTGGCCGGGGTGGACGACGCCGAGCTTCTGGCGGTAGCCGCCGCCGCCGAAGAAGGCTCCGAGCACCCCCTGGCCCGGGCCGTGGTGGATGGCGCCCGTGACCGGGGTGTGTCCTGGGGTGGGGTGGAGGACTTCGAAGCCGTGGCCGGCCGGGGCGTGAAGGCGATCCTGGATGGCGAAGAGGTCTGGGTGGGAAGCCCGGCCTTCCTGGAGGAGATGGGGCTGAACTCCGAGCCCGAGGTGGAGGCTGGGGTGGAGGAGATCACCGGGAAGGGGCGGACCCCGGTCCTGGTGGCTCGGGGGGGAGCGCCCCTGGGCGCCCTGGCCGTGTCCGATCCGGTGAAGGAGGACTCCCGGGAGGCCGTGGCCCGGCTGCGTGAGATGGGGCATCGGGTGATCCTGCTCACCGGGGATCACGAGGCCGCCGCCCGAGCCATCGGCCGGGAAGTGGAGGTGGACGAGGTCCTGGCCCAGGTCCTTCCCCAGGAGAAGGCCGACAGGATCCGGGAGTTGCAGGAGAGGGGACAACGGGTGGCCATGGTGGGGGACGGCGTGAACGATGCTCCGGCTCTGGCCCAGGCGGACATCGGCATGGCTATGGGGACCGGCACGGACGTGGCCATGGAGACCGGGGACATGGTCCTCATGCGAGGCTCCCTCCTGGGGGTGGTGCAGGCCCTGGAGCTTTCCCACGCCACGTTCCGGAACATCAAGCAGAACCTCTTCGGAGCCTTCATCTACAACACCCTGGGGATTCCCGTGGCAGCCGGGGTCCTCTACCCCTTCTTCGGCATCCTTCTCTCCCCCGTGATTGCCGGGACGGCCATGGCATTCAGCTCCGTCACCGTGGTCACGAACGCGAACCGCCTTCGCTTCTTCCGGCCAGAGACCTCCGTGGATGACTCCCGGCCCGGGGAGTCAGGACCCCGGCTTCGGACCCATGACTCTCGGGAGATGGCCTCCGAAGCTTCCCGTCCGGAGGGTGCAGCCTCCGGAGGATCTCCTGTAGAGGACGCGGCGGCAGCCGGAGGCGGGCCGAACCGACCCGGGGGAGGCTGAGATGCCTTTGGACGTGCTCCTGGTGGATCTGGGGGCCCTGCTCCTGACGGGACTCATCGCCTGGTACTTCCGTCTCTTCCGGGAGTGAGAAGAGAGGCATTGCGTCCCGGAGGTCGGGTGAGGGAGATTTCTTGAGGGGCCTCGTCCCACATCCCCTCGAGCCAGGAGCCGGAGGTGCCAGCCACAGCGTCCAGCCTTCCCCGGACCCCTTCCGGTTCCCGGGGATCCCGGGGATACGGGTTCGGCACCAGCCCGGTATTCCTGGCCAGCATCAGCACCATTCTCGGGGCCATCATGTTTCTCCGCTTCGGCTATGCGGTGGGACATGCCGGCCTTCTGGGCACCCTCCTGATCATCCTCCTGGGGCACATGGTCACCGTGCCCACGGCTCTGGCCATCGCCGAGATCGCCACGAACCGACGGGTGGAAGGGGGTGGGGAGTATTTCATTATCTCCCGGTCCTTCGGCACCACCATCGGCGGAGCCATTGGGATCTCCCTCTTCCTGTCCCAAGCCGTATCCGTGGCCTTCTACATGATCGCCTTCGCCGAGGCCTTCACTGGCCTCGGGGCCTGGTTTCAGGAGGCCACGGGATGGGGGTGGGATCCCCGGCTGATCTCCCTGCCGTCGACGCTGGGGCTGGTGGCTCTGGTCCTGACCCGGGGGGCCGACCTGGGTGTCAGGGCACTCTGGGTGGTGGCGTCGATCCTTGCGGTCTCCCTTGTCCTCTTCTTCCTGGGCTCGCCCCTGGAGGGTGTGGAGGCGAATACCGTGGGGCTTTTCGGGAGTCTGGACAGCCCGGATCCCTTCATCCTGGTCTTCGCCATCGTGTTCCCGGCCTTCACGGGAATGACCGCGGGCGTGGGGTTGTCCGGGGACCTGGCCAACCCCCGGCGGTCCATCCCTCTGGGCGTTCTCTCGGCCACCTTCACCGGGCTGCTGGTCTACGTGGCCGTGGTGGCGAAGCTGGCCCTTTCCGCCCCGGCGGAGCTTCTGGCGGAGGATCAGCTCATCATGGCCCGGATCGCCCTCTGGCCTCCCATCATCCCACTGGGTCTGGCGGCGGCCACCCTGTCATCGGCCATCGGATCCATCCTGGTGGCGCCCAGGACCCTTCAGGCCTTGGCCGGGGACGGTGTTCTCCCCCTTCCCCGGGTGAACCGGTTCCTCTTCCGGGGGTGGGGAGAGGCCAAGGAGCCCCGGAACGCAACCCTGGTGACTTCGGCTCTGGCCCTGGTCACCGTGCTCCTGGGAGACGTGAATCTGGTGGCCCGGGTCGTCTCCATGTTCTTCATGGTGACCTATGGCGCCCTCTGTGCCATCTCCTTCCTGGAGCACTTCGCGGCCCGCCCGTCCTACCGGCCCAGCTTCCGCTCCAAGTGGTACTTCAGCTTCTGGGGGGCCGTTCTCTGCCTCCTCCTCATGTTTCAGATGGACCCCCTCTACGCGGTGGTGGCCATCGTCCTCATGGCACTCCTCTACCGCACCATCCGGGCGACCCGCCCCGAAGAAGTGGATGATCTCTCGGCCATCTTCCACGGCGTCATGACCCAGCTCACCCGCTACCTCCAGATCCGGCTTCAGAAGTCCCCTCCCAAGGACTGGCGGCCCAGCGTCATCATGATCACCTCCCGGACCTTCGACCGGTTCTCCCCCATCCGCATGCTCTCCTGGCTCTGTCACCGATACGGCTTCGGCACCTACCTGCACTTCATCCGGGGGAAGCTGGATCGGGAGACGGTGCTGAAGAGCGAGGAGGTCCTGGCCCGGCTCATCGAGGGCACGGAAGAGACGGATTCGGCCATCTACGTGGACACCATCATCAGCCCCTCCATGGCCTCGGCCCTGGCCCAGAGCCTCCAGGTCCCCGGCGTGAGCGGAATGGAGAACAACACGATCCTCTCCGAGTTCTCCCCTCACGATCCTCCCGAGGTGACCGAGGAGGTGCTGGAGACCTGCATGCTGGCCTCCGCCCCGGGAATGAACCGGCTGGTGCTCCGGCACGGGGAGCACTTCTTCGGGAACCGCCGGAGCATTCACGTGTGGCTGACCTGGCACGACTACCGGAACGCCAACCTCATGATCCTCCTCTCCTACATTCTCCTGGGGCACCCGGAGTGGGAGGGAGGAGAGATCAGCATCAAGGCCGCATTCCCCTACTCGGAAGTCCCTCAGCAGACGGCCCGGCTCAACGAGATGATCACACAGGGCCGGCTGCCCATTGCCAAGGGGAATCTCCAGATCTTCCCCACGGACGACCGGTCCGACTTCGGCGAGCTGGTCCGGAAGCACTCGGCCGGGGCGGACCTGGTGATTCTCGGCTTCACCGAAGAGCGTCTCCAGGAGAAGGGAGCCGACCTCCTCCTTCGGCATCCCGACCTCCGGGACGTCCTCTTCGTATCGGCGGAAGAGACCATCTTCATCGAGTGAGGGCGGACCCGCTCCCGGCTCCCCCTATCGATCCCCTCCTCTGCCGGACAGATACCGCTCCGGGATGGGCAGGTCCGGCCGCTCCGAGGTCCAGTAGATGGTCACCACCCACCAGCGGTTCCGGTGGCGAAGGAGCTGGAAGGAGTTGATGCCCCGGGCGAAGGGCTCCGGGTCGTCCAGGGATCGCCGGGACTGGTAGGTGCTGAATCGGTGCACCATGGGCCCGAACTCCTCCTGAGTGCGCCCGATCTCCTCCTCGAAGAAGCCGCTCGCCTCCAGGGCGGGCCCCGCGAGCTCCACGTAGTCCTCCGGCGTCATGACCCGGTAGACCGTCTCCTGCTGGTGATTCAGGCTCACGGAGATGAGGCGGGCCTCGGGGATGAAAAGGGATCGCCAGCGGTCCCAGTCCCGGGCTTCCCCGGCCTCTCCCGAGATGACGTCATAGACCGCAGCCACGATGGCGTCTTCGGAGGCCACGTCTTCGGGTCGAGGTGAGGGTGGACCTGGGGTCTCTTCCTGGGCCAGGAGGGCGCCTGGAATGGCGAGGAAGGATATGAGGCAGAAAATCGTCAGAGCCAGGAAAAGCCACCGGCGGGAGTCGAGTGAGAGACCCGGGGAGTCGCAGCCGGCGAGGGGAGGAGAGGGAAGGGACCAATCTCCGGGTGCTACGGCTGCTGCGCAGGGGTGCTCACCAGGTGTGGCGCACCAGGAGCGGGGCGGTGCATGCATTCCATGCATAATGATCTCCGGAAGAGGGACAGGCCGGGTGCCGAAGACCAAGGTACGGCCGGGACTCAGCTGGGACCAAGCCTTCCGGGACGGTGGCTTCCCGGCTCCGGTCCAGTGTCTTCCCTCCGGGGCCTCCCGAGGTTTGTCTCAGGGACCTTGCTGGGGTTTGTCGCCGGGACCTCGCCGGGGTTTGTCCCCGTGATCGTCCCATTTCGGAGGCCCGGGTTCCGTCTACCCCTTCTTCTCCCGGGGCGTCTCCGCGGAGACGTTTCCGGCGTCGGAAGCGCCTTCGGCGTCCGAAACGTCGTCAGCACCGTCGGCAGGAGGTCCGCCCGGCGGGCTCTCCGGCCCGTTGCCGCCGTCTCCGGAG
>CAZZEL010000025.1:0-44147 GCA_964652625.1 uncultured Gemmatimonadaceae bacterium | reverse complement strand
TGCCAGGATTCGATACTGTCCGCCATGACGGCAGCCTCCGGGTGCGGTCAGCCTAGGTGTCCCTGGTTCGAGGACCGTTCATCGAGGGGGCGGGGGGTCTCCCTTGGTCAACGGCCTTCGTAGGCTAACCCCCCGGGGATTCACGGCGCAAAGACCTGCGGACACGGATCGGTAAAGATCGGCAATGAGAGGCTCCCGCGCCCGGGTCCCCCTCAGGAGCCCTTGAAGTCGATCTTCCCGTGGGAGCCGTCGCAAAAAGGCTTGTTGGTGGACGCCCCGCAGCGGCAGAGAAAGAAGGGCTTGCCTTCCCGGGTGGGAAGCTCCCGGTTCTCGTGGTCCACCAGGGTCACCGGCCCCTCCACCTTCAGAGAGCCATCCAGACTCACCGTGATCTTGACGTCGGACACTGTCGCCTCCGTTGCAGCGTTTACTGGGGTTGTGCCATCAGGATTCTGAAGGCCAAGAACCCTCCTGACTCTCCCGGGTTCCTGATGCCGGACCGCAATTCCGGTGCACCGGGGTGGAGGAAGGGGGCTCCGGGCCGTATTGTGTCTCCGGTTCCGGACGTTTCCTGGTGTTTTCCCGAACGGCAACCGCCCCGGAGGACGACGGTGAATCCAGCCGTTTCCCTGGTTCGCACCTATCTCAAGCTGAACGGTTACTTCACGGCCACCGAGCTCCCCGTCATCAAGAAGGGAGACGACGGGCTATACTTCGAGGTCACGGACATCGATATCCTGGCGCTCCGCTTTCCCGACGCTTCCCACGTGGTGGCCGAGGGAAGGCCTGGACCCATGGACGACCTGCATTTCCCTCCGGACCCGGAGCTGGATATCCCCGACGATGCCATGGACCTGATCATCGGGGAGGTCAAGACCGGAAGGCCCCGCCTCAACCCCCACCTGAAGGAGGAGGAATCCCTGTACCGGGCTCTCATCCGCTTCGGGGTCTGTCCGGAGAACTCCCTTGAGCAGGCGGTGGAGGATCTCCGGGACAGGGGAGAAGCCTGGCTCAGGGGGGGAGGAGGCGCCATCCCCTCCCGGGTTCGAATCGTCGCCTTCGGTGACGGAGAGGAGCAGGGGGGAAATCGCTACACCGTGGTCCCTCTGCGGAAGGTGGCCTCCTTCGTCACGGACCACCTGAGGCAGTTCCGGGAGGTGCTCCACCCGGTGCGTCTCACCGATCCCACCCTGGGTCTCCTCCACCTCCTGGACAAGCTGAAGAGCGATTGAGGCCGCAGTGCGGGATCGGTCCCGGGTCCAACGCCGGAATGAGGGGACAGGGTCGAAAACGAGGATGACGAAAGGCCACCGAACCCTGGAGTGGCGACAACGGAGGGGCGTCGAACCCGGGGATGAGGCCAGGGTACCAGTTCCCCGGCGGCCCCCGGTGGCTCGAGCTCCGGGAGGGCCGAGGAAGGGGGTCCCCCCGGCGACGAACGGAAGTGCACAGGAGTCACATGTGAGCATCGTTTCCCGAAGAGAGACCGTGGTGGTGGACGTGGGAGGCGTGAAGGTCGGGGGGGACCACCCCATCGTGGTCCAGTCCATGACAAACACGGACACGGCGGACGCCGAGGCCACGGCCCGGCAGGTCCAGGAGCTGGCCGAGGCCGGAAGCGAGCTGGTCCGGGTCACTGTGAACAACGAGGATGCGGCCCGGGCCGTCCCGGAGATCGTGGCCCGCCTCCGGGACCGGGGGGAGGAGACGCCCATCATCGGCGATTTCCATTACAACGGCCACATCCTCCTCACCCGGTACCCCGAGGCGGCCCGGGCCCTGGCCAAGTACCGCATCAACCCCGGGAACGTGGGCACCTCCCGCCGGGACGAGAACTTCCAGGCCATCGTCCGGGTGGCCATGGACAACGACAAGCCCGTACGGATCGGTGTGAACTGGGGATCTCTGGACCAGCGTCTCCTCACCGAGCTCATGGACGAGAACGCGAAGCGGGAGCGCCCCAAGGAAGCGGGGGCCGTGCTCCGGGACGCCATGGTGCAGAGTGCCCTCCGTTCCGCCGCCCTGGCCGAAGAGACGGGATTGCCCCACGACCGGATCATCTTCTCCGCCAAGGTTTCCAGCGTCCAGGACCTGGTGGCCGTCTACCGACAGCTCTCCCCGGAGACGGACCACCCCCTGCACCTGGGGCTCACGGAAGCCGGCATGGGAGAGAAGGGGATGGTGGCCACCACGGCGGGACTGGCTCCCCTCCTCCTGGACGGGATCGGGGACACGATTAGGGTCTCCCTGACTCCGGAGCCGGGAGGAGACCGGACCCAGGAAGTCCGGGTGGCCCAGCAGATCCTCCAGTCTCTGGGTCTCAGGAGCTTCGAGCCCCAGGTGACCTCCTGCCCGGGCTGCGGCCGGACCACCAGCACCTTCTTCCAGGAGATGGCCCAGGACATCCAGGGTTACATCCGGGAGCAGATGCCCGAATGGCGGCAGAGCTACCCCGGGGTGGAGGAGTTGGAGGTGGCGGTCATGGGGTGCGTCGTCAACGGCCCCGGAGAATCCAAGCACGCCAACATCGGCATCTCCCTGCCGGGCACCTTCGAGGAGCCCAAGGCCCCGGTCTACGTGGATGGCCAGCACGTCACCACCCTCAAGGGAGAAGGGCTGGTGGCCGAGTTCAAGGGCATCCTCCGGGAGTACGTGGAGCGGCGATACAGGCCCTGATCGAACCTCTTCCTGGCCAGCAAAGGCCCGTTCTCCTTCCTTATCCGCTGTCCTTCCGGCTCCCGCCTGCCCCGGCCCCTCGTCCCGGGTGGCCCGAGGTTCCAGCCCCCGAAGCCATGGTTCGATGTGGGACTTCCCGCCCTGCCTGGGGCAAATCGTCAGGCCTGTCCCGAGGAAGGTGACAAAATAACCCAACCCCTGGGGGCCGACCGGGGGGAAAGCTCCTGATGGCTCCTCCATCTAACCCTTTCCGTTGCAGGGGGTTGAGGGCATTCCATTCCGGGTGTGTCCCCTACTGTCCGGGGCGGCATGAATCTAGTTACGCAAGCCCAGCGAACCCGGCTGGCAAGCTGGAGGATAACCCGGTCCCCCTCTCCTGAGGTGGGAGATCGTCCATTCGTAGGCCGCAGAGGGGGTCGCCATGATCCGCAAGGTTGAAGAGGTCATGCAACGGGATGTGGTAACGGTGACGCCTGAGACCTCCGTCCGGGAGCTCATTCGCCTCCTGGTGTCGTCTCAGATCAGCGGGGTTCCCGTGGTCACCGACGGGGGAGAGATCGTGGGTGTGGTATCCAACACGGACGTCGTGCGTCTGGGCGCCCGGGACGGAGAAGTGCCCCGGGGCACGCTGAGGTGGGAACCCCGGGTCGTGCCGCCGGAGGAGGTGGAGGATGATGATGCGGCATCCTACTTCGGCCTGGGAGAAGACTGGCGATATCCCAACCAGGACCAGGGCGACACCCTGGACGAGGGCCTGTTCGAGGGATTCACGGTGGGAGACATCATGACCTCGGCGGCCTTCACCGTGGAACCCGGAGACTCTGTGGGGGACGTAGCCAAGTTCCTGCTCACGGGCCGAATCCACCGGGCTCTGGTGGTGGAGGACGGACAGCTCAAGGGCATCGTGACCACCTTCGACCTCCTCCGGGCCTGGGTGGAGAGCTGAACGCAGCCCGGGCCACCGAGGACCCATGAGCAGAGGGAAGCAGAGGAAGGACGCACCGTGTTGAAGGGGCAGGAGAACCGAGTAACGAACACGAAGACCGGAGGCGACGCAGATTCTGCGGTCTCCGCCGGACCGGAGTCTCTCACCGGCCTGGACCGGGTGTCGGACGCCGTCATCCTCCTGAGGCCGGAGGGAGAGGTCCTCTTCGTGAACCCTGCGGCCCGGGACGCCCTGGATCGGCTGGGCCTTGGGAGTCCGGAGCACGTCCGGGACCTGCCGCCGCAGCTTCAGTCGGCCATCCGGGCCACGGGGCCCGAGGCAGGGGCCGGCCCTTCCAGGGTGAGGGAGTTGGTGGACGGAGTGTGGGGGGTGGAGCTTCCCGTGGAAAAGCTGGATCCGGAGTGGCTCCGGGGCATGGTGGAGGCGGAGCAGATGGCCGCTGTGGGCCAGCTCGCCGCCACCGTGGCCCAGGAGATCGGGGGACCGAACACCTCCATCCAGGTGGCCATCGATCATCTTCTGGAAGGCATGGCCGGGGAAGGCAAGGAAGACGAAGAGAAGGTCCTTCGCCAGGTTCTCCGTCAGACCCAGCGCATTACTCGCCTCACCCGGCAGCTCATCGACCTGGCCGATCCCGGTCGTCCCCGTCTCAGCACGGTGGACGTGAACGAGATCGCCGACTCGGCCTGTGAGCTCATGGAAAGCTCCTTCGCGGAGCGGGACATCCGCCTGATTCCGGAGCTGGCCCCGGAGGGGGTTCTGGCTTCGGCGGACCGGAACCATCTCCTGCAGGTCCTGGTAAACCTCCTGTTGAATGCCCGGACGGCGCTCCAGTCCTGGACCGAGGATCGACGGGTGAAGGTGAAGACGGAGTCCAACGGAGACCGGGTCTACCTCCACGTGGAAGATTCGGGCCCCGGCATTCCCCCGGAAGACGCGTCCCGGATCTTCCTTCCCTTCGTCTCCACCACCGGGGGGACCGGCATGGGCCTGTTCCTCACCCGCCAGATCCTGGTGGAGCAGCAGGGCGGGATTCGCGTGAGCCCCAGGAATGACATGGGGGGAGCGACCTTCACCATCAACCTGGAAAAGGTGGCGGATGACTGAAGAAGCGGCCCAGGCGGATGTGACGCCTCGGGTGCTGGTGGTCGAGGACGAGGAGATCGTTCGCGACATCCTCCTCAAGGTTCTGGGGGAGGAGGGATATCGGGCCGATGCCGTGGAGACCGGTGAGGAGGGGCTAAAGGCTCTGGAGGAGAACCTCTACGACCTGGTCCTCCTGGACCTGAACCTCCCGGGGATGCATGGGCTCAACGTCCTGTCCGCCGCGCCCGCCACCCAGACCGACGCCCAGTTCATCGTCATGACCGCTTTCGGCACGGTGGATACCGCCGTGGAGGCCATGCGATTGGGCGCCTACGACTACATCAACAAGCCCTTCCGCACCGAGGAGCTCCTCCTCACCCTGAAGCGAGCTCGGGAAGAGGCGGAGCTGAGGCGGGAGGTGGCCCAGCTCCGACGCCGGGCCCAGGAGAAGGGGCCCAAGACGAAGATGGTGGGCCGCTCTCCCCCCATGCAGCGCCTCTTCGATCTCATGGAGCGGGTGGCCCCCACCCGGGCCACCGTCCTCATCACCGGGGAGACGGGAACGGGGAAGGAGCTGGTGGCCCGGGGCATCCACGATCTGTCGGATCGGGCCAGGAAGCCTTTCGTGGCCATCAACTGCTCGGCTCTGCCCGAGACCCTCCTGGAATCCGAGCTGTTCGGCCACATGAAAGGCTCCTTCACCGGAGCCATCCAGAACAAGCGAGGCCTCTTCGAAGAGGCCGGGGGAGGAACCCTCTTCCTGGACGAGGTGAGCACCGTCTCTGCCCCCATCCAGGTCAAGCTCCTCAGGGTCCTGCAGGAGCGGAAGGTGAAGAGGGTGGGAGGCCGGGAGCAGATTCCCGTGGATTTCCGCCTGGTAGCCGCCACGAACCGGAACCTGGCGGAACTGGTGGAGCAGGGGGAGTTCCGGGAGGATCTGTTCTATCGGTTGAACGTGTTCCCCATCGAGGTGCCGAGCCTGCGGGGCCGGCGGGAAGACATCCCGGTTCTGGCCAACTACTTCCGGCTCCGCTTCGCCGAGGAGAACGGCGTGGAGCCCCCGGAGATCCCTCCCGAGACCCTCTCCCGGATGATGGCCTACGATTGGCCCGGCAACGTCCGGGAGCTGGAGAACTTCATCGAGCGGGCCGTCATCATGCACGCCGGGGCCAAGTCCATTCCCTTCGATCCGCCCCAGGCCCTGGGCCGGAGGCCGGAGCGGGATCTTCTTTCCAGGGCCCGGGCCGAGCGGTGGGACCTGGATCGGCTGGAGAGGGAATACATCCTGGAGTGCCTGGAGGAGACCCACTGGCACCAGGGGGAAGCGGCCCAGGTTCTGGGTATCAACCGCCGCACGCTGTACCGGAAGCTGAAGAAATACAGGGAAGAAGGTCTCCTGGCGGACCACCAGATGCCCGAGGAGTAACGGCGTTCGGGCTGAAGAGCTGGCGGCGTTCCGGCCCTCAGCCGATCCAGCCCTCCCGGACTTCCGGCTGAGTGCTCCTGGGAATCCAGAGCGTGAACCGGGATCCCTCCCCCACCTGGGACTCCACGGTGAGGGTCCCCCCCATGTGTTCGGCCAGCTTCCGGGACAGGGCCAGGCCGATCCCGCTTCCCCGCTCACCGGCCTCCGGATTCACCTGCTGAAACTCCCCCCACATCCGCTCCATGTCCTCGTCGGCGATGCCGGGGCCGTTGTCCTCCACCCAGATGGCCACCCAGGGACCGTTCTTCTCGCTCTCCGGGGTCCCATTGGAGGTGGTGGCCCCCAGAGCCACGAGTCCGCCGGTGGGGGAGAACTTCACTGCGTTGCTCAACAAGTTCAGGGTGATCTGGAGGACCCGGTCCGGATCGGCCACCAACTCCAGACTCTGATCCGGCTTCCGGAAGTCCAGCTCCACCTCCCGGCGGTCCGCCTCCGGGGAGATGGCGTCCAGGGCGGCCTCGATGAGATCCGTGACCAGGACCCTCCGGGGCCAGGTCTGGAGCCGGCCCTCCTCCAGGCGGGCCAGGTCCAGGACGTCCCGAACCAGCCGCAGGGCGTGGTTCGCTCCACGCTGGATCTTACGAGCGATGTCCGCCGCCTCCTCCGCCTCGAAGCGGTCCGGAGACGACTCCACCCCCTGCTCCAGGCGCTCGGCCCACAAGGACACGCCGTGCAGGGCGTTCTTCAAGTCGTGATTCACGTAGGCGTGGAGGCGGTTCCGGGCTCGGTGGGCCGCTTCCAGCTCTCCCAGCAGGCGTTCGCTCTCGGCGAAGAGGCGGGCGTTCTCGATGGCCACCGCGGCCTGGGCCGCCAGCATCCGGACCAGGGTCTCGTCCTGGGCGTTGAAGGAGGCCTGACCAGCCTTGTTGATGAGGTAGAGGTTGCCGATGACCTCTCCCCGGACCCGGACCGGGACTCCCAGGAAGGAGCCGGGTTCCGGATGGCCCGGGGGGACGCCGGCGGCCCGTGAATCCTCCGACGCCTCCTCCAGGCGGATGGTCTCCCCCTCCCGGATCACGGCTCCCAGGAGGCCGAGACCCTTGGGTGGGTGCCCCATCCGGGCCACGGCCTCCTCCGGCATCCCGCTGGTGATGAACTGGGCCAGCTCCGTCTTCTCGGCGTTCAACACACCCAGAGCCCCGTACTCGGCACCGGTGAGCTTGCGGGCCTCGTCGGCCACCCGCTGAAGGAGTTCGGCCAGATCCAGGTCCGAGGTTACGGCCAGGCCGGCGGCGTGGAGATCGTGGAGACGCTGGATCTGCTCCTCCCGCTGGGCCCGGAGGGTCTCCAGCTCCTGGGCCCGGCTCTTCTCGGTCTGGTAGAAGCGGGCGTTCTCCACTGCCAGGGCCGCCTGGTTGGCGAAGGCAGCCAACAGCTCGGCGTCGGCTTCCGTGAAGGGAACCCGTTCCCTGGTGGCCGTCAGAACCAGAGTACCCAGGATGGATTCCCGACCGTCCAGCCGGGCAATCAGGGCCCGTTCGATGGGGACGGGGAGGGAACCGGCCACGGACGCTGCTGGACCGCCGGGCACATCGTTGTCGATGACCGGATCCCCCTGCTCAAGGGCCCGGAAGCTCAGGCTTTTCTGGGCAGGGAAGGTGTAGTTCAGGGCGGGGCAGAAGGTGCCGGAGCAGGTCTTGAGGAAGAACTCCTGGTCCTCCTCCCGGAACTCGGTGATGCAGGCGCCCGAGGCATTCAGGAGACGACGGGCCGTGTCCGCCACCCTCTGGAGAACGGCGTCCACGTCCAGCGTGCTGAGGATGGCTCCACCGATCTCGTAGAGAGCGGCCAACTCCTCCGCGAGGTGGGAATGGCCTTGTGACATAATCTCCCGTTGCCTGGGCACAAAGTCCCGCTTTACCGACAGTCTCTTAATATGGTGAATCCTGGGATTTGGGCAATCTGTCCACCGGCTGAGACGGGGTGATCTCCCAGGCGTGACGAGGTCGTCGCCCTTTCCCGCCTTTCCCACTCGGCCAGGAGGCCGTATCCAAGGAAGAAGGCTTCGTTGGGTCTGGACCAGAGGCCGATTCCTTCATTGACCGGTCCTCCAGCGGCGCCGTAGCTTGCCCTATCGACCCCCCGGACCTCTGTGGGTTGACGGATCGGGCCAATCGGGAAGGTGGAGTCGGAGTGCCCATGGAGCCTCTGCTCCCCCTGCTTCCCGACTTGAAGCAACGGTTCGGCTCCGCCGTACGTCTTACCAAGGGCCGGTGATTCCTGCCGGCCTTCAGCCTGTCCCATTCCGGGGCCGCGACTTCATCACCCTTCGCCTGCGGCAGACGATGAAGCTCTCCAAGCCGATTCTGGGAATTCTCACCGTTCTTGTCATCCTGGCCGCCCTGGCCACGGGCATCTATCTCCGCCTCCGTCCCGACGAAACGGAGAGTGCCGGGGAAGAGTCCGAATCCCCGGAGGTCTCCGGCGCCCTTCCGGCCTCCGCGTCGGAACAGTTCAGCACCGACGTCCCTCAACCCGTGGAAGGGGCGGAGGTGGTTCGGGACACCCTCTGGATCACCGTGACGGCGGCGGGACAGGCCGAAGCCTATCGGCGCACCCTGGTCCAGGCCCGGGTGGACGGGATCCTGGAGGAGGTCCGGGTGCAGGAGAACGACCCGGTCCGGGCCGGCCAGGTGCTCCTCCAGTTCGACACCACGGAGTTCGCCCTGGCCGTGGCCCGGGCCCGGGCCGACCTGGTGAACGCCCAGGCTCGCTTCCAGGAGATGATCTTCGGAAACCAGGAGATCGCGGATCCGGAGATGAGGGCCGAACGGGACCGTCTGGCTCGGGCCCGGAGCGGCCTGGCCCAGGCCGAGGTCGCCCTCCGGGAGGCGGAGCTGAACCTGGAGCAGACCACGGTCCGGGCGCCCTTCCCCGGGAGGGTGGCGGACCTCCGGGTTGTGGAGAGTCAGCACGTGAGCGTGGGCGGGGAGCTCCTCACCGTGGCGGACCTGAACCCCATCAAGGTGGAGGTACAGGTCCTGGAGGCAGAGATCGGCTACCTGACGGAGGGACGCCGGGCCTCGGTGACCTTCGCCGCCTTCCCCGGGGAGACCTTCCGGGGGGAGATCACCACCATCAACCCGGTGGTGGACCCGGAGACCCGCACCGGGCGGGTCACCCTCCTCCTGGATAACCCCCGGGGACGTGTGAAGCCCGGGATGTACGCCCGGGTCTCCCTGGATGCCCAGTACTATCCGGACCGAATCCTGGTGCCCCGGGAGGCCATCCTGGAGCGGGACCGACGGACCATGCTCTTCGTCTTGGAGGACGGGGTGGCCAAGTGGCGCTACGTGACCACGGGTCTGGAGGGGGACTCCCTGGTGGAGATCGTTCCCGACGAGGAGACGTCCATGGTGGAGCCTGGGGAGGTGGTCCTGGTGGACGGCCATTACTACATCGCCCACGACGCTCCGGTGAGACTGGTGGAGAGCGTGGCCCAGGCAGAGACGGGGGGAGGTGAGTGATGCGGCGGCGGCCCCTGCACCCCATCGGCCTGCTGACCCTCTCCCTCCTCTTTCTCCTGCTTCCGGCGGCGACTCCCATCCAGGGCCAGGAGGAGGGCCCCGGCCGGGGCCAGGAGCTTCCGACCCTCACCCTGCCGGAGGCCCTGGAGCGGGCCGGGGAGCACAACCCGGATTACCGCATGGCCCAGAACGACCTGGAGCTCAGCCGCACCAGTCGCAAGCAGGCCTGGGGGGCGTTTCTCCCCGGCCTGGACCTCAGCGCCGGGACGGGGCTCAGCTTCAACCGGCAGCTCGTCTCCGTGGACGAGTTCGGTCAGCCCGTGGAGAATCCCTTCACGGAGTGGCAGACGTCGTCGTCCTCCTACCAGAACCTGGGAGGGAGCCTCACCCTCTTCCAGGGAGGACAGCGCTTCCACCAGCTGGCCATGGAGGACGCCCGGGCCCGGGCTCGGAACGCCGCCGTGACCACCCGGTTTCGGACCCTTCGGGGGGAGGTGGTCCGGACCTACTACCGGGCCCTGAACCAGGAGGCCCTCCTGGCCGTGGAGGAGGAGCTTCTGGAGGGGCGGCGCCGGGACCTGGAGCTCACGGAGCGGATGTTCGAGCTGGCCGGAGCCACCCGGGTGGAGGTGTTGGCGGCGGAGCTTAACGTCCAACGGCAGGAGCAGCGGATCCAACAGATCCAGGCCCAACTCGACCAGGCCCTCCTCACCCTCAGGAGAGTCATCGGCGACCCGGAGCTGGAGCATTTTCGCCTGAGCCAGGAGCCCCCCACTCCCTTCGATCCCTCGGGGCTCGACGAGGACGCCCTGGTGGAGCGGGCCCTGTCGGCCAGTCCCCAGGTCCTGGAGCAGGAGGCCCAATTGGAGGCGGGCAGGGCCCAGGCCCGGTATGCCCGGGGAAGCCGGTGGCCCTCCATCCGTCTCTCCTTCGGGGTCAACCAGCGGACCTTCGATCGAGGAGAAGGGGCCCTGTTTCGGCCCTTCCCGGACCAGTCCCGCTACGGGAGCACGAGTCTTTCCCTCTCCATCCCCCTCTTCTCCCGCTTCCAGAACGAGGCCCAGATCGCCGAGGCTCAGGTGGCCCTGGACAACACCCGGGAGACGTTGCGCAAGACCCGGCTCCAGGCCGAGGAGAACGTCCGCTCCCGCCTCATCTCCCTCCGGACTGCGCATCAGGGGTACGAGATCGCTCTCCGGTCCCGGGAGATCGCCCAGGAACGACTGGAGCTGGCCCGGCAGCAGTACCGGCAGGGATCCCGAACCTTCTCCGAGCTCCAGCGGGACATCGAGGACGCGGCCTCGGCGGAGCGTGAGGTCATCAACCAGCTCTTCGGGTTCCTGGAGGCCAGAGTGAACCTGGAGGAGGTCGTGGGAGAGGAGGTGCGCTGACCGTGTCCGTTCCCTCCACCTCCACCCGGCGCCCCGTGGCTGTGGCCATGCTCTTCCTGGCCGTGGTCCTGTTGGGAATCATCTCCTTCCTCCGACTTCCCATCGACCTGCTGCCGGACGTGAGCTACCCCCGTCTGGTGGTCTACACCTCCTACCCGGACGTGGCCCCTGCGGAGGTGGAGCGCCTCATCACGGAACGGGTGGAGGCCCAGGGGGCGGCGGTTCCCGGGGTGGAGCGGGTCACGTCCGTCTCCCGGGAGGGCGTGTCCCTGGTGACCCTCCGCTTCGCCTGGGGCACGGACATGGACTTCGCCATGCTGAACGTCCGGGAACGGCTGGACAACATCCGGGAAGGCCTCCCGGAAACGGCCAGCCGACCCCGGATCCTCCGGGTGGACCCGGAGTCCGAGCCCATCATGGCCATCTCCGTGGCCGGGGGGGAGGACCTCTGGACCACGAAAGAGGTGGCGGAAACCGTCTTCCGGCGGCGCCTGGAGCAGCTGGACGGAGTGGCGGAAGCCTCCGTGACCGGGGGGCTGGACCGGGAGATCCAGGTGGAGGTGGATCCCCGCCTCATGGAGTCCTACGGCGTCTCCTTCGAGCAGGTCACCCAGGCCCTGGCCCGAGCCAACATCAGCGCACCCGGGGGCACGATTCTCCGGGGCCGCTACCGCTATCCCCTCCGGACCCTGGGGGAGTTCCAGACCGTGGAGGAGATCGGGGACGTTGTGGTGGGCCGACAGCTGGAGCCCGGAGGCCGGGGGGGTGAGGGAGGAGCCGCTGGAGAGAGCTCCTTCCGCCTGGTCCGGCTGGAGGACATCGCCCGGGTGGTGGACGGGTTCGCCGAGCGGGAGTCCATCGCTCGCTACGACGGCCACGAGTCCGTGGGGATCCTGGTCTTCAAGGAGTCCGGGGCCAACACGGTCCAGGTGGCGGAAGACGTTCGGCGGGTCCTGGATCAGCTCCGGGAGGAGTACCCGGCCTACCAGGTGGACGTGGCCTCCAGCCAGGCGGGCTTCATCGCCGATTCCATCTCCAACGTGGTGCAGGCCCTGGTGTTCGGAGGCATCCTGGCCTTCCTGGTCCTCTTCCTCTTCCTCCGGGATCCCCGCTACCCGGTGGCCATCGCCCTGGCCATCCCCATCTCCGTGGTGGGCACCTTCGCCCTCATGGAGGCGGCGGACATCAGTCTGAACATCATGAGCCTGGGAGGCCTGGCCCTGGGTGTGGGGATGCTGGTGGACAACTCCATCGTGGTGCTGGAGAACATTTTCCGGCACCGGGAGGAGCTGGGGGAAGGACCCCTGGTGTCGGCGGGCACCGGGGCCGAGGAAGTGCAGCGGGCCATCACGGCCTCCACCCTCACCACCATCAGCGTCTTCGGACCCATCGTCTACGTGGAAGGCGTGGCCGGAGAGCTTTTCGGCTCCCTGTCCCTGGCCGTGGCCTTCTCCCTCCTGGCCTCCCTGGTGGTGGCCCTGACCCTTCTGCCGACCATGGCGGCCCGGTTCGGCGTGGGGCAGGGGGGAGCCGGAGATATTGGCAGGGAGACCCGGGAGCCGGCCCGGGGGTTCTGGCGCAAGACCGGACGGGCGGCGGAGTGGGTTCTTCGTTTCCCCTTCGTGGCTCTGGCCTTCCTTTGGAGCGTCCTGACCCAACTCCTGGCCTTCTGGGGTCGGGGCATCGGCCGTCTGCTGTCCCGGGTCTTCGGCCCCTTCCTCCGGGCCTTCGACGAGTGGTTCGAGGTCTTCGCCGGCCGATACCACGTCGCCCTGGAGTGGTCCCTGGACCACCGGGCCCGAGTCATGGGCATCGCCGTCCTGGCCCTGGGGGGATCCGTGCTCCTGGGGGCCGTGCTGGAGCGGGACCTCCTGCCGGACGTGGACCAGGGAGCCTTCGACGTCCGGTTGGAGCTACCGGAAGGGACGTCCCTGCCGGCCACCCTGGAGGTGGCGGACCGGGTGGAGGCGGCGCTGCTGGAGGATCCGGGTGTGGACGCGGTCTTCTCCCGGATCGGCAAGGACGTCCGGTCCTACACCGAGGCGGAGGCGGCCTCCGGGGTGAACACGGCCCTCTTCCAGGTCCGTCTCCACGCCGGGGCCTCCACCCGAGAGGTCCTGGAGCGTGTGCGGCCCCTTCAGGACCGCTTCCCCCAGGCCTCTCTGGCCTTCGAGACCGGCCAGGCCACGGCCCTGGGCCAGATCCTGGGGGGGGTGGACGCGGACATCGCCGTGCGGATCCGGGGGGAGAACCTGGATCAGACCTTCCCCTACGCCGAGAGGATCCGGGACCGGTTGGCAGGCGTGGGCTCCATCGGAAACGTGCGCCTGGGCACGGAGCGGGGGCAGCCCGAGTTCCAGGTGGAGATCCGCCGTGAGGTGGCGGCCCGCTACGGGATCGAGCCCAGGACCGTGGCCGAGACGGTGGAGCGGGCCATGCGGGGAGAGCGGGCCACGGAGTTCGTGGATTTCGACCGGAAGATCGGCATCATGGTCCGCCTGCCCGATACCCTGCGCTACGCCCGGGAGACCCTGGAGGATCTCCGGATCCAGGGCGTGCCCCTCCGGGAGCTCATCCGGGTTGAGGAGGCGGTGGCCCCGGCAGAGATCCACCGGGAGGAGCAGGGTCGGGTGGTGACCGTGTACGCCGATGTTGTGTCCGGGGGGCTGAACGAGGCCATCGGCCAGGTGGAGGGGACCCTCCGGGACCTGCCCCCTTCCCGGGACATCCGGGTGGAGGTGGGGGGTGAGAACGAGGAGATGCGCCGTTCCTTCCGGGACCTGGCCTTCGCCTTCGGCCTGGCCCTGCTCCTGGTGTACATGATCCTGGCGGCCCAGTTCGAGAGCTTCGTCCACCCCTTTACCATCCTGGTGGCTGTGCCCCTGGCCGTGGTGGGAGCCGTCCTGGCCCTGTTCCTCACCGGGGAGGGGCTGAACACCATGAGCCTCATCGGAGCGGTGATCCTGGTGGGGATTGTGGTGAACGACTCCATCGTGAAGGTGGACTTCATCAATCAGGCCCGGGACCAGGGAATGGCCCTCCGGGAGGCCATCCTGGAGGCGGGACGGGTGCGTCTGAGGCCCATCGTCATGACCACGGTGACCACGGTTCTGGGTCTCACGCCCATGGCCCTGGGCATCGGCCGGGGGGCGGATCTCCGGGCGCCTCTGGCCATCGCCGTCATCGGGGGGCTCCTGGTGGCCACCCTCCTCACCCTCATCGTCGTGCCCGTGGTCTACTCCCTGGCCGAGGGCCTCCGGGTCCGGATCACCGGATTGGCCGGTGGCGCCCGGGCCCCGGAACCGGCGACAGGGCAGGCGGGGGACTGATGATCGGCCTGTCCATCAAACGACCGGTAGCGGTGGCCATGGCCTACCTGGCCGTGGCCCTCCTGGGGGTGGCGGCCTGGCGGAACATCCCCATCGAGCTCCTCCCGGACACCCAGTTCCCCCGTCTGCAGGTCCGGGGCCAGTGGCGGGGGGCCTCCCCGGAGACCCTGGAGGCCTTCCTCACCTCCCCCATCGAAAGCACGGTCCAGCAGATCCAGGGGGTCCGGAAGATCACCTCCGAGTCCTACGTCAACCAGGGCATGGGGCTGGCCAGCATCCAGGTGGAGTTCGCCCGGGAGACGGACATGGACTTCGCTCGCCTGGATCTGAGCGAGCGTCTGGCCACCCTGGAGGAAGATCTGCCCCCGGGGGTGAGCTCCGTCACGGTTGAGCCCTACGTGCCCCAGGAGTTTGCCGATCAGGCGGGCCGGCCCTTCCTCCGCTACACCCTCACCGGCCCCTACACCCTGGAGGCTCTCCGCTCCTTCCTGGACAACACCGTGGTCCCGGAGCTGGGCCAGATGGAGGGGGTGTCCCTGGTGCGGGTCTACGGGGGCCGGGACCGGCTGGTGGAGATCGAGATGGAGGAGGATCGGGTGACGGCACTGGGGCTCACGCCGAGCCTGGTCTTTCAGCGCATCAACGACCTGGACCTGGTCCGGGAGGCCGGCTCCGTCCGCTCCGGACAACAGGAGTGGACCGTCACCATCCGGAACCGGCCCAACTCCGTCCAGGAGATCCGGGACGCCGTGGTGACCGCATTGGGAGGGCGCCTGATCCGGGTCTCGGACGTGGCCCTGGTTCGGGACACCTACGAGGACGTCTACAGCTACTACCGCATCGACGGACAGCCGGCCGTGGCCTTCGTGGTCATGAAGGAGATCGGGGCCAACACCGTCAGGGTGGCGGAACGGGTGAAGGCCCGCATGGCCCAGCTCGCTCCCCGACTTCCCGCCGGGACCCGGGTGATCCTTGACCAGGACGAGAGCGAGGACATCAAGAAGCAGCTTACGGACCTCCGCTACCGGGCCCTGGTGGCTGCGGGGGTGATCTTCATGGTCCTCCTCCTCTTCCTCCGCTCCTTCCGCTCCGCCGGTGTGGTCTTCGCCACTATCGCCTTTTCCGTCCTCATCGCCCTGAACCTCATCTACTTCGGGGGCCTCTCCCTGAACCTCCTCACCCTCATGGGACTGGCCATGGGGTTCGGTCTCATCGTGGACAACTCCATCGTGGTGCTGGAGAACATCTACCGGCGCTGGCAGCGGGGCGAGGAGCCCCTCCGGGCCGCCGGGGAAGGGGCCCGGCAGGTGGTCCTTCCCATCCTGGCGGCCACGGCCACCACCCTCATCGTCTTCGTCCCCTTCGTCTATCTCCAGGGTGAGCTCCGGATCTACTACGTGCCTCTGGCCATCGTGGTGGGGCTCACCCTTCTGGCCTCCCTCTTCGTGGCCTTCAGCTTCATTCCGGCCCTGGCCGGAAGGATCCTGGGCGTGGGGACCGGCCCTCGGGTGAGCTGGCGAGGGGGGAATGTGGGGGAGGTGGCGGAGGGAACGGTGCCTCTCTACGTCCGCATCTACCGGACCGTGATCTCCTTCACCCTCCGCTTCCCCTGGGTGGCGGTGGTGGTAGCGGCGGCCTCTCTGGGAGGCTCCTACTACCTCTTCGACAAGTACGTCACCCGGGGCGTGGTGTGGGGAGGGGGGTGGGGCCAGGACACCTACATCAGCATCCGGATCACCCTGCCCCGGGGCTCGGACCTGGAGCGGACCGACGAGCTCACCCGGTTCTTCGAGGAGCGCCTGACGGCCCTGCCCGAGGTGGATCGCTTCACCTCCAACGTCCAGGGCACGTACGGCTTCATCAGGGTGGAGTTCCCCGAGGAGCTGGAAAACACCTCCGTGCCCCCGGCCATCAAGGAGCAGATGGTGGCCTACTCGCTGCAGTTCACCGGCGCGGAGGTCCGGGTCTATGGCTACGGGCCTTCCTTCTACGGAGGGGGGGGCTCCCCGCCGAACTACTCCATCAAGATCCTGGGCTACAACTACGAGCGGGTCCGGGACATCGCCGAGGACCTGGGGAGCCGTCTCACCCGCCTGTCCCGGATCCGGGACGTGGACACGAATGCCTCCGGTTCCTGGTACGTGCAGGACAAGGCCAGCGAGTTCGTGGTGGAAATCGACCGGGAGGCCCTGGCCCGCTACGACATGACCGTCCAGGAGTTCGTGAGCCGGATGACGGCGGTGATCCAGGGACAGACGGGCCAGTCCCTCCTGAAGGTGGGGGGCGAAGAGGTCCGCTTCGACGTGAAGGTGGAGGGGTTCCGGGAGGTGGACCTCCGGGAGCTCCGGGAGACCATTATCCTGGGGGCTGCGGGAACGGGCATCCGCATCGGCGACGTGGTGAGCATCCGCCCCCGGGACATCATGGCCCGGATCCGTCGAGAGAACCAGCAGTACGAGCGGACCGTGGCCTACCAGTTCCGGGGACCCCGGAAGCTGGGGGACGTAATCAGGGACGGGGTGCTGGAGGCCACCGTGCTTCCTCCGGGCTACACCATCGAAGAGGCGGACCGGTGGCGGTGGAGCGACGAGGAGCGGGAGCAGATCTACTTCGTGCTGGCCGTGAGCATCTTTCTCATCTACATGGTGACGGCGGCCCTGTTCGAATCCCTGAAGCAGCCTCTCTGCGTCCTCCTCACCGTCCCCATGGCCCTCATCGGGGTCTTCCTCATCTTCTTCTACGCCAACGCTACCTTCACCCGAGAGGCCTACATCGGGGTCATCATGATGGGAGGGATCGTGGTGAACAACGCCATCCTCCTGGTGGACCACATCAACCAGATCCGCCGGAAGGGGGAGCAGGGCCTGCGGGAGGCCATTCTCCAGGGGACCCTGGAGCGGGTCCGGCCCATCCTCATGACCACCACCACCACGGTCCTGGGACTCCTGCCCCTGGTCCTGTTCAGCCAGGGGGCCGACGCCAACATCTGGAACGCCCTGGCCTACGCCCTCATCGGGGGACTCCTGTCCTCCACCCTCTTCGTGCTGACCACGACACCGGCCCTCTACTACCTCTTCGAACGCAGGAGCGTGGAGACGCTCATCCTGGAGGGCTCAGCCGAAGGTTGAGCCGAGGGTTGGCCGGCGGACCGAAATGGGCCTTGGAAGGCCCTCATTCGATGGGCAGGCCGCTCCGCCTCCAGCCCGCCATGTCCCCCTGGAGGTGCTTCACGTTGGTGAAGCCCTGATTCCGGAGGTAGGACTCCACCCACCGGGCCCGGGGCCCCACCTCGCAGTAGACCACGATCTCCCGGTCCTGCAGCTGCTTCAGCTCCTCGATACGGCTCGGGACCTGCTGGTCCGGAAGGTTGTAGGCCCCCGGCACGTGGCCCAGCTCGTACTCTCGGGGCGTCCGGACATCCAGGACGATGGGGGCGTCGGGGTCGTCCAGGCGCTCCATGAGGACCTGGGCCTCCATGGAGCTCGGATCCCCTCCGGCGGCGCAGGCCGAGAGGAGGAGGACAACGCTCAGGACCAGGGAAAGACGGACGTAGCGGCGGATCGTGTACCTCATGGGCTGGTGGCGGTGCGTCAGTGATACGAATGGGCGCCTCTCACCGTCGACGCTTCGGAGGAAGGGGCGCGGTAAGACCCGGTCGCAGGTGCCTCGGGCCCCGAGAGGATCCGGACAGTCTTCTAACCCTCTCGGCACGGGTAAGATCCGGTGCGCCACCCGACTCCACGGTTTCGGGTCGGGGTGCGTCTAGAAGAGGAGAAGGGAAGGAGGGTAACGGGGGAGGGGAGAAGGTGGGGGAAGAGGAACCAAAGGACGTCGACCAGGAGGCGCATGACGGAAGGGAGCAAGGCGTTGGCGAGAGAAGGGCCCCGGTCCCCAGCCGTTCCGGACTGCGGAGAACGTGGGGTGACCTCCGGGTTCTTCCTCTGGTCTCTGGGCTGGTGCATGGGACTTGTGATCCTGGGCCAGCTCTTCCAGATCATGAACTGGCCCGCCGGCCTTCGGGACTTCACCGCGGGGGAGCGGTTCCTGCATCTCCTCCGGCAGGTCCCGGGTCATGTGGGGCTCTTTCTGCCCTTCACCGCCTTTGCCGGAGGGGTAGCGGTGCAGCGATTCCGGACGCCGCGGTTCGTGGTGTCCCGGGCTCTGGTTCTGACGGTGGCGGCCTACGGCCTCCTGGCCTATGCGGTCCCCGTCCTGGATTACCACTGGGAAGCCAGGCAAGGCCTGGATGTGGAGACAACGGACCCGTGGGGTCCCACCACGCCCGGTGCCCTTCTGGCCCAGCGGACCCACGTCCTGGCCAATCCCCCGGGGGACTACTCCCTTCGGGTTGATGAGCCCTACCGCAGGCCGCCGAACTACCTGCTCTACCGGGTCCATGCCCTGGTGGCCCATTCCGTCTTCGCTCTCTTCTCCGCCCTTCTGGGGTTCCGGGTGGCTCAGCTCACCTCCGGGCTCTCCTTCCTCACCCGGAGGAATGCCCGATGGTCCCTTGGGTTGGTCGTGGCCCTCACCTTCTTCTTGCCCGTGGTGGCCGCCGGAGCGTGGGTCCGGGAGGACTGGACCCGTCCGGGGCTTCCGGCGGCCTGGACCCCCCTCCTGGTGCCGGCCCTGGCGCTGGGAGTGGCCAGCGTGTGGGTCCGGATTCGGCAGCGGCCCCGGCGGCGCCTGGCTGAGGAGGTCTGAGGCATGGACTGTCCGGACATGGACCGGCTCATGGACATGGCCAGGGAAGAGAGGGAAGGCAGGGAAGAGGAGGATGGGCCCCATGAACCCGAGGACGAGCTCCTGGCCCACCACCTGAGGACGTGTCCCACCTGTCGGGCCTACCTGGTCCTGCTCCGGGACCTGAGAGAGGCCCTGGATCCGGGGGTTGAGGTCCCCGGGTATCTCGTGGACCGGGTCATGGCCTCGTTGCCGGAAGCCGAACCCCAGCGTCCTTCCCCTTCCTCTGCTCCCTCCCCTGCTCCTTCCCCTGCTTCTTCCCCCTCTCCTCTGGTCCGCCTGACCCACGTCGGAACCTCCGCTCTCCTGGGTGCCGTCACGGCGGGGATGGCTGTGCTGAGTACCGGGATCGGAGCCCAGGGAGGGCCCCTGAGTGTGCTCCTCTTCTGCGGAGCCGCCGGGGGAGTCTCCGTGGCGGCTCAGTGGCGGTGGGCCGGCACGGGCTCCCGAGAGAACCAGGCCATGGTGGAGTAGGGGAGGCGCATCCTGGCCGTCTCGACCTGGGGATGCCATGTTGGATTCTGCCCTGTGGAGAGAACTACACCAGGGAAGGCGGCCTGTCGTGGCGCTCAACATCAAGAACCCGGAGGTGGAAGCTCTGGTCTTGGAGCCCGGCGACAGCAGGACCTGCGCCCTGGTCCACCGTCCCGCCGAACCCCAACCTGGAGCTTTCACATGTCCCTTCCGAGCCAGCCCTCCCGTCCTTCGGCTGCTGAGGGTTCCTCTTCCCGTTCCTTCCTCATCCTACGGGGCTTTGCGGCGGCGTTCCTCGTTCTCCTGAGCCTGCTCCCGGCAGGCCTCCCCGGAGGAGCCCATGCGGCCCTCCAGGCCCAGCCCGTGGAGCCTTCCCCCCGGGCCCTGGAGGTCCTGGATGAGCGAATCCGCTCCGAGATGGCCGAATACCGGATCCCCGGAGTCCTGGTGGGGGTGGCTTCCAGGGGCCGACTGGTCCACTGGAAGGCGTACGGGCTGGCCAACGTGGAGCTCTCCGTTCCCGTGAGCGACTCCACGGTCTTCGAGATCGGCTCCATCAGCAAGGAGTTCGTGGCGACTGCCGTCCTGCTCCTGGTGGAGGAGGGCCGGATCGGCCTGGACGATCCTATCCACACCCACCTCCACGGCCTTCCCTCGGAGTGGCTGGGGGTGACGGTTCGCCAGCTTCTCACCCATACCTCCGGGATCCCGGATTATGAGGAGATCCAGACCTACGAGGCGTACCGGTTCCGTTTCACGCCGGAGGAGATCATCCAGGTGGCCCACTCCCGGCCCATGGACTTCGAGCCGGGCACGGGATACGACTACAGCAATACGGGTTACTTCCTCCTGAGCCTCCTGGTGGAGCGGATCGAGGGGCGTCCCCTGGGGGAGGCGCTGGAGGACCGGATCTTCGTTCCTCTGGGCATGACCCAGACCCGGATGACCGACCCGGAAGACATCATCCCCCACCGGGCGGCGGGATACTACGTGAACGGCACCATGGACCTGGTGAACCGGGATCCCACCCAGACGTCGGCGACTCTGGGGGCCGGAGGACTCCTGTCCTCGGTCCACGACATGGCGAAGTGGGACGAGGCCCTGTATGGCACGGAGCTGCTGAGGGCCGAGTCCAAGGAAGCCATGTGGACTCCGGCGATTCTGCCCGACGGTACGAACACCCACTACGGGTTCGGGTGGCGCACCGGGGAGTACCAGGGCCGTCCCGTGGTGGGCCACAACGGGATGGTGGCGGGCTTCGTCGCGTCGTTCCTGAGGATCCCGTCGGAGGAGATGGCCGTCATCGTCTTCGCCAACCGGTACCGGGCCAGCTCCAGTCGCATTCGGGATGCCGTGCTGGAGACCTTCTTGCCGGACGGGCGCATGGAGAGCCGGGGAAACTGAAGAAAGAGAAAAAAAGGGGAAGTAATGACGGGGGTAGGTGTAGTATCATCAGGGCAGGAGGAACTTTCGGGCCAGGGGAGGATGTAGCGAGAGGAAGGAGGGAGCGGCTTGGACGACGTTGGGCCTCAGACCCATCACTCCAGGAAGGGGGAGCAGGGGAGGAAGGAGGACGAACCCTTCCGGGCCCCGACCTCGGAGCGGTTCGAGGCGGTGATCCAGAGCATCTCCGACGGCGTGATGACGGTGGACCGGGCCTGGAGGATCACCTGCTTCAATCGTGCTGCCGAGCGGATCACCGGGTTCCGGCGTGCCGATGTCATGGGCAGGCACTGCTACGATGTTCTCCACTCCGATCTCTGCATGGAAGCCTGCCCTCTCCAGAATACGGTAGAGACGGGGCAGCCAATCTCGGGCCTCGTGGTCTACATCACGGACATCAACGGACGGAGGGTCCCGGTGAGCATCTCCACCGCTCTTTTCCGGGACAAGGAGGGTCGCCTCAAAGGCGGGGCGGAGACCTTTCGGGACCTCCGGGAAACCGAAGCTCTCCGTCGGAAGGTGGAGGAGAACTACACCTTCCACGACATCATCAGCTGCAATCCCGATGTCCGGAGGCTCCTGGAGCTCCTACCGGTGGTGGCCGAGAGCGAGAGCACGGTCCTCCTCATGGGGGAGACCGGTACGGGGAAGGAGCTCTTCGCTCGTGCCATTCATGATCTGAGCCACCGAAAAGAGGGGCCCTTCATAGCCGTCAACTGCGCTTCCTTTCCCGATACCTTGGTAGAGTCCGAGCTCTTCGGGTACGAGCGGGGGGCCTTCACCGGAGCGGACCGGGCCAAGCCCGGACGCTTCGCCCGTGCCCAGGGCGGCACCCTCTTCCTGGACGAAGTGGGCAACCTCCCCCTTCCCACGCAGGCGAAACTCCTCCGGGTCCTGCAGGACAAGACGTATGAGCCCCTGGGGGGCACGGAGAAGCTGGAGACCGATGCTCGAATCGTGGCGGCTACGAATTCCGACCTCTCGGCCATGGTGGAGGAGGGCTCCTTCCGCCGGGATCTCTTCTACAGGATCAACGTCATCGAGCTGGACCTGCCACCCCTCCGGGAACGCCTGGAGGACATCCTCCCCCTCATCCGTCACTTCATTCGAGACCTGGCCGCCATCCACGAAAAGCGTGTCGAAGGGGTGTCTCCGGAAGCCCAGCGCGTGCTCATGGCCCATGACTACCCGGGGAACGTCCGGGAGCTACAGAACATCATCGAGCACGGCTTCGTCCTCACGGAGGGGCGTTTGATCGATGTGGAGGACCTACCGGCGTGGTTGGTGAAGGGTGGGGCCGACGCTCCTCCCGCCGAAACCCTGGAGGATTGTCAAAAGCGGGTCATCCTGGGGGCTCTGCAACGAAATGACTGGAACCGACAGGAAGCGGCCCGGGAGCTTGGAATCCACAAATCCACCCTCTTTCGCAGGATTCGACGCCTGGGTCTCCAGCTACCGGAAAGCCAGGGGAGTACTTCAGGATCCTGAGAGACCTGCACACCTGAGACGCCGAAACGGGGATTGAGCTTGCGAGCCTACCTGGATTGCTACCCATGTTTCCTGAGACAGACGCTGGAGGCCGCCCGGATGGCAACGGAGGACGAGGACATCCATCGGCGTGTCCTTCAGAGGGTCTCCGCATTCCTGGGCCAGCTTCCACCGGAGGCCACCCCCATCGACGCCGGCCTCCAGATCCACCGGACCGTGAAGGAGATGGCCGCCACCCCGGATCCCTACCGGGAGGTGAAGCGGGAGTGCAATGACCGGGCCCTGTCTCTCTACCCGGACCTTCGAGAGCTGGTGGAGGACGCTCCCGATCCCCTGCTCATGGCCGTCAAGCTCGCTGCCGTGGGGAACACCGTGGACTTCGGGGCGAACCCCGAATTCGACCTGACCCGATCCCTCAACGAGGGGGTGGAGCAGGAGTTCACCGGGTCCGGCTTCCGCCTGTTCAGCGATCGTCTCCGGGAGGTAGGCCGAGTGCTCTACATCGGCGACAACACCGGCGAGATCGTCTTCGACAAGATCCTGGTGGAGGAATTGGTGACCATGGGCCTGGACGTCACGTTCGTGGTTCGGGAGGAGCCCATCATCAACGATGCGACCCTGGAGGACGCCCTCTATGTGGGAATGGATGAGGTGGCGGAGATCGTCACCAGCGGCGTCGGCAGCCCGGGCACCCTTCTCCACCAATGCCATCCGGCGTTTCGGGACACCTTTCGGAGGGCCGAGATGATCCTGGCCAAGGGCCAGGGCAACTACGAGGGCCTTTCGGGGGAAGAAGGACCCGTCTTCTTCCTTCTGAAGGTGAAGTGCCCCGTCATTGCCCGGGACCTGGGGGCCACCGTGGGAGACCTCGTCCTCAGGGCTTCCGACCCCGGATAGCCACGTAATCCCCCCGCTCATAGCCTCGTACGGGCTCTTCCACCGCTTCGTCCGAGTACTTGGCATGACGGGTGAGGGTCTGGAAGTACTCGAATTCCACGAAGCCGGCTTCCTCCAGCATGGCGGTTTTCTCTTCGGTGGTCCTCCATTCGGCGGCAGCGGCGAAGGGGATGGGGTAGGGGTGTTCCGGGGCCACGCTTCGGAGGAAAGGGTCGTCCCAGGTCCCCACCTTCGCGGCCGTTCGGTAGAGAAGGCCGTAGGAGCTCTCAGCGGGTACGTCGGCCACCACGATCCAACCACCCAGCCGGAGTACCCTGGCGGCCTCCAGGAAGGCGGCCTCCAGGTCTTCGATGTAGCTGGGACTCCCGTTGAAGAGGACCGTATCGAACTGGGCGTCGCCGAAGGGAAGGCGCTCGGCCTTCCCCCGCTTGACCACCATCCCCCGCTGCTCGGCAATCCGGGCCATGTCGTCGGAGGGATCCACGCCGTTGAGAATGTGAATGCCGTGGTCCTTCCTGAGCAGGAGCTCGAAGATCCCGCTCCCGCAGCCCACGCTAAGAGCGTTACCTGGATTCCCCAGGGCCTTCTTGATCAACAAGACCTCAGACTGGAGCACGTTCCGGTTCTCCAGGAACCAGGAATCGTACTGCTCAGCGTATTCGTCGAAAGCGCCATCTGTCATCCGGGTCTCCTCCCAGAATCATGTCCGCACGCCTGCCCAGGAGGTGCCGACAGCTTCGTGGGCTCCAGCACCGGGTCCCGGACAGGACCTCTCGTCATTCCAACATAACAAGAGGCGTGGAGGACATGTCCCTGGGCAAGGAGAATCCGTGACGTTCGATGGTCCGGGCGCAGGTATTCCAGCGGAGGATGGCGTCGTCGTCCCCGGGTTTCCGGATGGCCTCGGCCTTTTCATACCACCCCATGGCTTCCCGGAGGGCCCGGTTGGCGTAATCGTCGGAGGTGGGGCCGGTCTTGCGTAGCTGGGCCTTTCCCAGTCGCTCGGCCACGATTCCCGAGTAGTAGTAGCGCTCGTAGGGGTCCGGTAGCTCCGCGGCCAGGGCCGAGGCCTCGGCGACCCGGCTGAGATCGCCCCGAAACTGGTCCGTAAGGGCCAGGATCAGGAGGATCCGGGCCTCGTGATTGTCCGGATCCACTCCCAGTACGTCCACGCAGATGCTCTCCGCTTCGCAGGGCTCGTCCAGGAGACGGTAGCGATGGGCCTTCTCCATGGCGTTTCCGACTCCCCTGGGTGTGAGCTTCTTCAATGTTTCCATGACTCCCTCCTTTGGAGACCATCATGCCATCCCCGTCTTTCCCTCCTCCCGGTAGGCGAATGGGAACGGGGTCCGAGTCGCCGCACCCGACTTCGAGCCGCCGGACCCGACTTCGAGCCGGCCCATCTGAGTTCCAGCCGGCGCCCCACCTTTTCCATCACCCTCTTACGCCGACCGAAGGGACGCCCTGTCGCTGTGGGCCCTGGCCAGGGGCACGGAGATGTCCTCCACGGAAACGCCCCGAGCTCGTCCGGCCTTGCTCAGGTTGACCAGGCAGATGGGGCAAGTCGTGACCGTCGTGCGGCTGACGGTGGCCAGTTGCTCCATGCGACGGTCGGCCACGGACCGGGCCTTGGAGGGAAAGAGGGACTCGATGGGCCCGCCACAGCAGAAGGTCATCTTTCCTGCATTCTCCGGCTCCACCGGCTCCATCCCCGCAGCCCTCATCAACTCCCGGGGCTCCTGGATCAGCTCTTCCTGGCGTGCGTAGACACAGGAGTCGTGGATGGCCACCGAGGAATCCAGGGGCCGGACGGGTTTCCTGGGATCCTCGGCCAGGATCTCCAGGTAGCTCTTCACCACCAGGGGGTCTTCTCCCAGAACCTTCGGGTAGACGCTTCGGAGGATGTTGGTGGTGTGGGGGTCTACCGTGATGACCCTCCGGACTCCGTGGCTCCGGAAGAGGTCCCGAACCCGGAGAGCTTGTTTCTCGAAGGCGGCGCAGAGTCCCTCGTCGTGGGCCAGGGCTCCGGCGTAGAGCTCCTCGTCGTAGAGGTAGCCGAAGTCCACGTTCGCGTTGCGAAGCAGGAATACGATGGTCCGGAGGATCCCGTCGAAGCTCTCCTGGTCCTCCCTGCGAACCAGGAGAGGCGTGAAGTGGGACATGTCCAGGACCCGATTGAAGGTCCGGCCTATCCCGAAGAGATGGTTCAGGGAGGACTCCTCCAGGCGAGACAGGACCTTTTCCAGGGCGATCATGGAGGGCATGAGCTGGTACATGAGGCCCGTGTACAGCACCGTGGCGCCACCCCTGGGAATGCCCAGACCGTCTGCCCAACCCACGGCCCGGGGCCTGGTCAGGGGAAGAATGCTGCTTCGGCGGTCCAGGTTGTCCTTGAGGATTCCCAGGATATGCCTCGTGGGAAGGGTCATGGCTCGGTCCTCTATAGCTGGAAGACGTCCCGGTTCAGGTAACAGCGCAGGCACATGATGTTCTCCACGATATGCACCCCCGCCGGACAGTTCTCCTCGCACATCCCGCACAGCAGACAGGAGAAGATGGTCTCGGTGTTCTCCACGACCTTGTCCTCCAATCCCAGCATCACGTAGCGGAACATTCGCCGGGGAAGGAGATCGAACCCCAGGGGACAGAGGGCGGTGCAGAGACCACAGTGCATGCAGGCATCGGCGTTGAAATCCTCCGAGCAGCTCACCTCTTCCAGAAAGCCTGCGTTGACGGTGGACATGCCGGACCTTCACTCGTTGAGGTCGTACAGACAGTAGCCGTCCTCACCCGTCTCCCCCGTGTCCCGGAGGATCCCGTACTTCCACATGGTCATGACCCAGATCACCACCTCGTGCCTGGGATGCTCCAGGTGACGGGCGATCTCGGGGATGGTCCGGGGACCCTCCTCCGCGATGAAGGCTGCGATATCGTCTCGCACCACCATTTCGTCCCTCACGACTTCCCTTACGTCCCGATGGATCACGTTGGCCATGGTCACACCTCCTGAGCCATGGCCCCGATCATGGCCTTGACCTGGTCATCCCTGTAGCCCTTCAGGTCCATGGCGTTCTCCGGGCACACGGCGACACAGGATCCGCCGCCCTTGCACAGAGCGGGGCGGACATGGGCCACCTCTCTCCCGTCGACGGTCTCCTTCTCGATGGCGTCGTAGGGGCACACCTCCTGACACTTCCCACACCATGTGCACCGCTCCGCGTCCACCTCCGCCACGAAGGGCTCCAGCTCCACATAGCCCTTCATCAGGAGAGACGCGCTCTTGGAAACCCCGGCCAGGGCCGAAGCCACGCTTTCCGCCATGGTCTTGGGCCCCTGGGCCGTCCCCACGATGAACACTCCGTCCACCACGGTCTCTACAGGGCGCAGCTTGGGGTGGATCTCGTTGAAGAACCCCTCGGTCCCCACCGGGAGCTTCAGGACATCCACCAGGGCCTGGTTCTTCCGGGGGATCATGCCCGTGACCAGGACGACGAGGTCGGCCCCCACGTCGATCTCCTCGCCTCCCAGGAGCTGGTCCTTCACCCGGACCTGGAGCCGATCGTTCTTCTCCTCCACCCGGGGTGGATCGTCCTCCCCGTACCGGACGAAGACGGAGTGGGCCTTGCTGGCCCGTTCGTAGAGGGTTTCGTGCTTGCCGTAGGTCCGCATGTCCCGGAAGAGGTGGAACTGGTGCAGACCGGGGTCCTTTGCCTGGGCACAGACGGCTTCGTGGGTGGCGGCGTTGCAGCAATACCGGGAGCAGTAGGGATGCTCCCCCTCGGCCTGGCGGCTCCCCACGCAATAGATGTAGACGATGTCCCGGACTCGTCGGCCGTGATGGGTGAGTTCGGACCCGGATTCCGCCACCAGCTCCTTGAACTCCGGAAGCCGGACGACACCCTCCAGGCCGTATCCGAACTCCCCCTCCCGGGGCTCGTACACGTCGAAGCCCGTGGCCACCAGGATGGCTCCCACCTGGAGAGAGACCTTCTCTCCGTTGGCCACCCGGACCTTCACGGAGAAATCCCCGATGGACCCGGTCTTCTCCACCAGCTCCGCCCGGGTGAAGAGGGTGACGTTCTCCCGTTCCCCGAGCTGGGCCATGAGGTCTCGTATGATCTCCGAGCCTTGCTGGTCGTGGAGGAACATGGTGCCCCATTTCCCCGTCCAGCCCCCGACCTGATGGCTCTTCTCCACCAGGTAGACGGACAGGCCCAGATCGGAGAGGGCCAGGGCCGCCCGGAGCCCTGCCACCCCGGCTCCCACCACCAGCACGTTGGGCACGGTCTCGATGCGCTGGGGTGTGAGGGGCTCGGACAGGCGGGCCCGGGCGATTCCGGCCCGGACCAGGCGAATGGCTTTCCGCGTGGCCTCTTTCTCGTCGGCCTGGTGCACCCAGGAGCATTGCTCCCGGAGGTTCACCTGCACGTACTGGTAGGGGTTCAACCCGGCACGCTGGGCCATGGCCCGGAAGGTGAAGAGATGGAGCTTCGGGGAGCAGGACCCGATGACCAGACCGTCCACGTCCCGCTCCCGGATCTCCTGGATCATCTCCTCCTGGGCGGCGTCGGAACAGGTGAACATGTTCGTCTTCGCCACCACCACCCCTGGCTCGTCCTGGACCGCGTCACGGACCTCCTCCACCTGGACGTAATCCGAGATGTTGCCTCCGCAGTAGCAGAGAAAGACAGCGATCCGTCCTTCGCCCCTGGCGTCGCTCATGTCGTCACCTCTCGTTCCCTCGGGGCCGATGGCTCCCGATTCACCCAGGCCGCGGCCTGGGCCGCCGCCGCCCCGGCGTGGAGGATGGCGTCGGGAATGTCCCGGGCCGCCGATGCGGATCCGGCGGCGAAGATTCCCGCCACGGAGGTGCGTCCCGGATGGATGTCCTCGTCCACTTCCTCCACGTAGCCGTAGGGGTCGGAGCTCAGCCGGCCGCTCCCCAGGAGGCGAAGGGCTTCCTCGTTGGGCAGGAGGCCCACGGAGAGGACCACCAGGTCGTACTCGGCGGTCTTCAGGCATCCACAACCGGCCACATCCTCGTAGTGGACCACCAGGTTGTCCTTCTCGGTCTGCTCGATCCTGGCCACCCGTCCCTCCAGGAACTGGGTCCCCATGGCTTTGGCCTGCTGATAGAACTCCTCATAGCCCTTGCCGAAGGCCCGGATGTCGAAGAAGTGGATGCTGATGTCGGCCAGGGGGAGGGTGCCCATGAGGAGCTGGGCCTGTTTGATGGAGTACATGCAGCAGACCCGGGAGCAGAGACGGTTGTTCACCGTCCGGTCCCGGGATCCGGTGCAGAGGACGAAGGCGACGCTCTCGGGCTCCTTCCCGTCCGAGGGACGCAGGACCCCGTTGAAGGGCCGGGTGGGGGAGAGGAGCCGGTCCATCTGCATGGCGGTGATGACGTTCGGGAAGCGGCCGTACCCGTAGGTGGGCTTCAGCGTCGGGTCGAAGAGCTTGAAGCCGGTGGCCACCACCACGGATCCAGCATGGACGATCTCCTCCTCCTGGCGCATGTCCAGGCGAATGGCGTCGGCCGGGCAGGCGTGAACGCACTCCATGCACTCCGAGCAGCCGCCGCAGTCCAGGCAGCGGCTGGCGTTGTGCCGGGCCTGGGCTTCTCCCAGGGACCCCTCGGCCTCGGCGAACGTCCGATTCCTCTCGGAGGGAGCCATGAGGGGTGAGGGGATGGGCTCCCGGACGCTGTGGTGGGATACCCGTCCCAGGACCTCCTCCGGCTCCACCGCCGGTGGGCCCTCAGGGAAGGCCTCCGGGGAGAGGTCCTGGCCCCGGAGATAGCGGTCCATGAAGAAGGCCGCCCGCTTCCCCTGGCCCACGGCGTCCACGATGGAGGCCGGCCCGGTGACCGCGTCTCCGCCGGCAAAGACGGAGGGCCGGGAGGTCTGCAGGGTGTGCTCGTCCACCTCCAGCGCACCGTTGCGCCGCAGAGCCAGCTCCGAGGCGAAGGGAGCCGTGCCGGGTCGCAGGCCGATGGCCCGGACCACGAGATCCGCCGGGATGAGCTCCTGGGAGCCGGGTATGGGGATGGGCCTCCGACGTCCGCTCTCGTCGGGTTCCCCCAGACGCATGGAGACCGAGTCCGCGGCCACCACCCTTCCGTCCATGCCCACGAACCGGACGGGCACCTTCAGGTACTGGAACTCCACCCCTTCTTCCATGGCGGCGTCCACCTCCCAGTCGTGGGCCGGCATCTCGGCCCGGCTGCGCCGGTACTGGACGGTGACCGCCTCGGCCCCGAGCCTCAGGGCCACCCGTGCGGGGTCGATGCAGGCGTTGCCTCCCCCAACCATGAGGACGCTTCGGCCCTCCAGATTCGGAGGATCCCCCTGATGCACGGAGCGGAGAAAGCTCATGCAGTCCGAGACACCCTCCAGGTCCTCGCCGGGAATGCCCATGCAGCGGGGCTCCATGGCTCCCACGGCCACGAAGACGGCGTCGAAGCCCTGGGCCTCCAGGGCCTCCAGGGACTGGACCGGGGAGCCGGTGCGGATCCGGACGCCCAGGGCCGTGATGTTCTTGATGTCCCGGTCCAGGACGTTCCTGGGAATCCGGTAGACGGGAATCCCAAGGCGGAGCATGCCTCCGGCCTCGTGGGCGGCCTCGAACACCGTCACCTCGTATCCCCGTCGTCCCAGGAAGTAGGCGGCGGTGAGCCCGGCGGGCCCGGAGCCCACCACAGCCACCGTCTCCGCTTTGCGCTCCTGGGGCGGTCCGTACTCCGGCTCCGGGTGCTCCCCGTAGTAGCGATCCACCATGAAGCGCTTGATGGCCCGTATGGCCACCGGGGCCTCCAGCTCGCCCCGGGTGCAAGCCGTCTCACAGGGGGCGTAGCAGGCCCGGCTGAGACAACCCGGAAGAGGCGCGTCCTCCATGTGCAGGTGGAAGGCCTCCCGGTACTTGCCGGCCCGGACCAGGGACACGAACCCGTGGGCCTTCACCCCGGCGGGGCAGGCCGCCGTGCATGGGGACGTGCCGAATCTCTGAATCAAGGCCTTCAGCGGCACGGCCTGAGGGTAGGGAATGTGGGCGGCCCGCCGGCCCGTGAGGTCGAAGTTGAAGGGGTCGGGCATGGCCACGGTGCAGGCCATCTCACACTCCCCGCATCCCGTACAGGCCGCCGAGTCCACGTATGTGGCCTTCCGGGAGATCCTGGCCAGGAAGCCCTGGCCGTCCCGGGGCACGATCTGTTCCACCTCACTGTTGGTCAGGACGTTGATGTTGGGATGGTGGGCCGTGGCCGCCATCTTGGGGGTGGAGATGCAGCTGGCACAGTCCAGGGTGGGGAAGACCTTGCTCAACAGGACCATCGTTCCCCCGATGCTGGCCTCCTTCTCCACCAGCAGGACCTGGTAGCCCATGTCGCCCAGGGTCAGGGCCGACTCCATGCCTGCGATTCCGCCTCCCACCACCAGAACATCGGTATGTTGAGACCCCTTCATGCTTCGGCCCCCCTCCCCGCCGTCACGCCGTCTTTCTGCATGGCCGCCAGCTCCTTTTCGAAGTTCCTGATGTGCTTCGCGAAGGCGTCGGCACAGACCGAGCAGATGGCCGCCATCTTGAGTCGCCTGGGATCCATGTCCCGCTCGGAGAGCATGGCCTGAGCCCGCCCCACCAGGTCCCCGGTCCGGGCGGTGCAATCCGGAACGTAGGCACAGTCGGTGCCGTCGGCGGCGATGAACACGCCGTCGAAGCCATGGTCCAGGGCGTAGAGAATCCACTCGGGCCTGATGCCGCTGGAGCAGGGCACCGGTACAACCAGGGCCGAGGGGGGATAGGAGCGATGGGCGCTACCGGCGAAGTCGATTCCCGGATCGGAGATGGTCTCCGTGGAGAAGACCAGGATCTTCAGCTCCGGTTCCTCTGCCGATTCCTCGCTCATGGGCCGTCATGCTCCCCGCCGGACGAAGAGCTTCCAGTAGCCGGCTTCCTCGACGGTTCCCAGGTACTCGTGTCCCACCTTCTTCGCCCACACCGGGATGTCCTCGTTCGTGCTCGGGTCCGAGGACAGGACCTGCATCACCCCGCCTTTCGGGACCCGGGTCACGGCCCGTTTCGCCTCCAGCAGCGGGCCCGGGCAGGCGGTACCGCGGGCATCCACCACCTCGTCGGGTTCCAGGGTGGTAAGCTCCTCAGGGCTCATGACGATGCTCCTTTCTTGAGAGAGGGGGAGGCTCTCTTCCAGGGAAGGGGGCCTCTCCCTCCCGGTGTCAGAACGTCAGTACCACGTCCGCTTCTTCGGCTCCCTCCACGAAGGTGGCCACGCCGCCGAACTCCACCCCCTCCATGATGTCGTCCTTCTCCAGTCCTTCGGCGGCCAGGAGAGCCGAGCAGGCGATGAGCTTGCCTCCGTTCTCCCTGATCACGTTCATGAGGGTGGGCAGGCTCTGGGGCTCGCCCTCCATGTGGATCTTCTCCGGACCCCCCTTCTCCACGATGTGAAGTCCGCCCATGGTGAAGAACAGGGTCACGTCCATGTCCATGGCCAGAGCTCCCGAGGCCAGCATGAAGGGGGGGAAGGCCCGCTGGGGGTCGTCGGATCCGCAGAAGATCAAGAGCTTCTTGTGATGGTCTGCCATGGGTCTCCGCTTCCTTGTCTTTCTTGTCTTTGTCTGTCAGGTGGATGCCGCCCCGGCCTCGGAATCCTCCGGCGTGCGAACGCACGTCCCCTCCCTCCCCTGGCCTTGGCCCAGGAGACAGACCAATGGTGGGGCCATGGATCGGGACGGAGTCCGGATCCGGCCGTCATGGGCATCGAGCTAGGGCCAGGGACGGAAGGACCAGCGATGCGGATCACCTGCCGCCGCAGGGGAAGGTCACTTCGTCGCAGCGCCAGCAGCCCTGTCGCTTCAGGTCGCGGTCCCGGTTGATTCCCTTGTCACAGAGCCAACCGTTTCCGTTCCTGTCCTTGACGTACTCCAGGGGCTTTCCGGGGTACTCGGGCTCGTAGTAATCCGGGTACTCGGGCATGATGTCCTTGGTGAGCTTCATGATCCTCCTCCTTCCGAATGCTCACGCGTGAGACAGGCCTCACGCACCCCTCTGAAAAGCACCAGCCATGCCAGGGAGGCCTCGGCTCCCGGAATGCCGTGAATCCCCCGGTTTCACGGGCCGTGTTGGATAGGGACGGCTCCAGGGCTTGCTTCGGAGGGGACGCAGAAATGCGACGTTCGGAGCCTCCGAGTTGCGGTTCTGCATGCTGAAGTGCCCCGTCCCTCGTGTTCAACAGCCCTCCATCCGAGCCTGGCGCGGGGTCCTGGACCTGGCCCTACCCTTGCACACCCTTGCGGGAAAACGGCAGGGCGGGGTCCCAGCTCGAGCATTGCCTCGGAGTGAGGGGGCCCGAAGCTCGGGACCGAAGCTGATTGAGAGCTGCCGGAAAGGAGAGGAGAGGATGCCGGAGATTACGCTGGACACGGGTCAACTGGCATGGGAGGAGTCGAACTCCTACCCGGAGGGAACGCTGATCAAGGTCCTTCGGGACGAGGGAGAGGCTCGGACGATCCTCTTGAAGCTTCCCCGGGGTTTCCACATGGAGTCCCACTCCCACACCTGCCTCGAGCACCATTTCGTGCTGGAGGGAGAGTACGAAGCCGAGGGGGAAGAGCACGGCCCCGGGACCTACCAGTGCATTCCCGCTCACACCGATCATGGGCCCTTTTCCAGCCGAAATGGCGCCGTGATTCTGGTGATCTGGGAGGGGTAGGAAGCCTGGGACCGGGTGGGTCGTTTCGGGATCCAGGCACGCAGCAGATCAGGATCCAGGCTCGCATCACACGACCTCCAGAGCGCCAAAGTAGTCCATGGCCATGCTTTCAAAGGCTTCCCGCAGGGCCCGGGTGGGTCCCGACAGGTGGTGGAGGAGGTTTCGGGGCGGTACACCCTCCGCTCCCTCCGCTCCCAGGGCCTCCTCTGCCGCCGAGCTCACGACAAACAGGCCGGTCCGCAGGGCCTCCTCCAGGGTTTGACCCTCCTGACACGAGGCGGCGGCGATCCCTCCCAGGATATCCCCGGCCCCTGAGATCTGCGCCAGAGGGGCGGGGCTTGCGGACAGGAAGGTCCTGCGGCCCGGACAGCTCACCAGGGAGGGTGGGCCCAGAAGAACCACCATGACCCCAAGCTCTTCGGCCCAGTCTGCCAATAGACCGGGGCCCCGGCTCCGGAGCTCTTCCGCCGAATGACCCGTGAACGTGGTTGCTTCCTCCAGGGTGAGGACCAGGGCCGTGGCTCCGGGACGCTGGTGGAGGAGATCGGGGTGACCCTTGAAGAGAGGAATGGCGTCTCCCCCCAGGAGAATGGGATTCTCCGCCACCCTTACCAGCTCCCGGACCAGGCGGAGAACGGACGGGGAGGTGGTGAATCCCCGTCCTGCCACCACCATTCGGCAGCTGCTACCCAAGCGAAGAAGGTCCTGCAGACGAGTGGAGAGGCCAGATTCGGCTTCCTGACCCTCCACCGCCAGGGCATCGGCCACGCATTCCAGGGATTCCAGGCGGGATCGGGGGGCGATCACGGGTGCTCGTTCCCCGCCGACCTCCAGGAAGGCCCGGGCGCCCAGAGCCTGCCCGCCGGGGTGGACCTCTTCGCCCAGGAGAAAGAGGACGGGATCCCCCCCCGTGTCTCCGGACTCCTGGCCGGGAGAGTCAAGAGGCTCAGGCTCGTTGAGTCGCACCCGGATTTCGGCTTCCTCCATGAGCTTGGGGGGGAAGGAGATGTGGGAGACCAGGAGGTGGCCCGAAAGACCTCCACCGGGATGCAGGAGAGTGCCGAGCTTGGGCAGGCCGAAGGTGACCGTGCATGTGGCCTGGACGGCCGCGCCCCGTACCTGTCCCGTGTCCCCGTCCACGCCGGAAGGGATGTCGATGCTGAACACGGGCCTGTCCCCTCGATTCACCGCCTCCACCGCATCCCGATAGAGGCCGGTGACCTCTCGCGTGAGACCGGTCCCCAGGAGGCCGTCCACCACGACATCACACCACTCCAACTCCCGCCTAATCTCCTCCGAACCTGGCTCAAAGCCCGGGCGGATCCCGGCCTTCTGCAGACGGGCCAGGTTCTTTGCGGCCGGGCCGGAATAGGAGTCGGGATCTGCCAGAACCAGGACCCGTATCCGGGCCCCGCTGGAGTGGAGCTTTCTGGCCACCACGAACCCGTCTCCGCCGTTGTTTCCCGGGCCGGCCAGAACCAGGATGTCCCGATGACGCACGCCCATCTCCCGGAGGATGGCATAGTAGACGGCATGACCCGCATTCTCCATGAGAATCTCCCCGGGGATCCCGTAGGAGGTCATGGCTTCCATGTCCATCTTCCGCATTTGCTGAACAGTGCTGATCTTCATGGTTGGAGACCCTGTTGCTCTCCTGGCCGGGACGACGGCGGGGACAGAATCCCTCTTCCCCGGGCTTCGAGGGGTGTACCATTAAACTATTACAAGAGGCACAGTAAACAAGACATTGTACCGATTCACGGGTTCGATACATTCCTTTTTAGGGTACATTGTACTCCATTCGAACCTGAGACTCTTGCCGGAGGCCGCATGCCGAAGCTGCACGAAGGGGATATCAGTCGGGCCATCATGGAGGCGTACCACGAGAAGCTGTCCCGCAGCGTGGAAAGCGACGTGGTCATCGTGGGGGCGGGGCCGTCGGGTCTGGTGGCGGCCCGGAAGCTGTCCCGGGCGGGACACCGGGTCACCGTGCTGGAGAAACGTCTGACTCCCGGTGGTGGGGTCTGGGGAGGCGCCATGGGGATGAACAGCGTGGTGATCCAGGAGGAGGCTCTTTCCCTGCTGGAAGAGACCGGTGTGGGGTTCCGGGACGTGGGGAAGGGACTCCACGAGGTGGACGCCATGGAGCTTGCCTCGGCCCTGGCCCTGACGGCGGTGCAGGCCGGTGCCACTCTCCTGAACCTGATCTTTGCCGAGGACCTCTCGGTCCACGGGGAGCGGGTCACGGGCGTGGTGGCCAACCGGACCGGAGTGGAGCAGGCCCTCCCGGTGGATCCCATCACCCTCCGGGCCCGGGCCGTCCTGGACGCCACCGGCCACGACGCAGCCCTGGTGGGATTCCTGCTGCGTCGAGGACTCCTGGAGCTCCCTTCCACCCTCCTGGCGGAGGGTCCCATGAATGCCGAGGAAGGGGAGACCTTCGTGGTGGAAAGGGCGGGGGAGATCTTCCCCGGTCTCTTCATTTCCGGCATGGCCGTGTCCGCCACGCTGGGAGGGCCTCGCATGGGCCCCATTTTTGGCGGCATGCTCCGGTCCGGAGATCGAGTGGCTCGGCTCATCGGTCAGGCGTTGGAAGACAGTGGGAAGGAATGAGGCACCGGTGCCCGACGACGAGAGGCCGGGAAACCGGCGGTCAAGGCAAGGCGCATCCTACCCGGAGAGGACCATGGGGGAGCTGACGGACATACAGGAGCAGGGGAAGGAGCTGGAGTCTCTTCTGCGGCTGCAGAGTGAGCCCATTGCGGTGAGCATGCTTGAGAAGGCATCGGCCATTCCCGAGAGGGCCCTCCGGCCCCTCAGGGACATGGGGCACCACCTGTCCTTCTGTCAGGCTCTGGCCCTGACCCGGCGCCGGGGCCTCGTCATCGGGGAGACCAAGGGAGACATGTGGTGCTTCGAGCCGGTGGTGGGTCTGGGCTTCGCGGATCCCCCGGAGCGTTTTCTCGAGGGGCACAATCGATATCCCTCCACGGCCCGCACCCTGGAAGCCGGGGCCACCTGGGCCCGGAACATGCCCCGCTTCGACCATCCCCGCTATGAAGCCGTGGTGACCGCACCCCTCAAGGATCCGGCTCTCATGCCGGATCTCTTCCTCCTCTACGGGACCCCGGCGGTCATGACCCAGATCATGATGGCCAAGAACTGGTTGGATGGGAGGGACATTCACACCACCATGACCGGCCATGCCGCCTGCGTGTACTACGTGGTGCCGCCCCTGAAAGGTCACCAATGGTGGATGAGCATCCCCTGCGGCGGGGATTTGAAGAGGACCGGCTGCGACGACTACAGCATGGTCTTCTCGGCGCCTCTGGACGCTCTGCAGCCCCTGTTGGATGGCCTCCGGGCCATGGTGGAGGAGGGCTGGGGGCTGCCGTCCTCTCCCACATTCGCCACGGAGTACCCGCTGCAGCCCAGTTACGTGGAGATGGGAAGAGCCATGGGCATGGACTGGGTGCGGTAGTACTACTGTGTCATAAACGTTCGTGGTCGGGTGCCGTTGGCCCCGCAGGTGGGGCAATAGGGTAGGTAGGCCGGAAACCAGGATCCGGGCGCACACGGCCCGGCGCGTGGCCATGGACGTGGGGTTATGCCGTTCGGTCCTGGCGGGGAGAGCCCCCCGGGACGAAATCCTCGGGCAGCGGAGCGGACTGGAGGAAGGCAAGAGGCTGAGGGGGGGAAAAGACGGCTCGCTCGGCCGCCAGAAAGACAGCAGCACTGTTGGCAGTGGGCACGCATGGCGTGTAAGGTACCAGCCCTCGGGTCCCCCTCGGAGACGCTCTGGAAACTCCCCGGTTCCCCGTGACGTGCCACGCTCGCACCAGCGATAGGCTGGGAGGAAGAAGCGGCGATGCGTGAGGGAACCGTCCAGACAGGTCATCTTGCACGGGCGCTTCGGCTCGGCGGGTTGCTCTGTCTTGGGCTTGTTCTCGGGTGTTATGGCGGGCCCAGGAGCCACGTGGATTCCGGGCCCGAGGAGGCGACAGCTTGCGATTGAGGCTTGAGGCTGCAGCTCGATCTTGAGCAGGTCCTCCCTACAGACCTACGATGGGCCGGCAACGCAAAGCGGTCCCCTCGCTGTGGGTGGAAGGGATGGGTAGTCTCAAGCTCTTTCGGTCCACCGTGGCAACCGGGTTGAGTTGACGGCGTCCTCCCACGGCGGCGGCTTCAGCCTTGGCGCCAGCGTCCGCATCGAGGCTATCGATCGAGAGGGACTGGAGCGGCTCCTCGCTACTGTGCAAGGGGACCCTTCGCCCTCGATCGACTCCACCTGTTCGATGACCGTTCCGAGCAGATCCTCTACATCCTGCCAAAGCCCGACCTCGGCGGTAGACCGGCCCGAAACCGACCCACCGGTCCCCTCCATCCGTGCTGGTTCCGTGCTCGTCGTTGTGAGGCCAGGCCGCCAAGGCGGTGGCGGAGAACAGCGCGAACATGGGCCCCGAAAAGGCTGTGCAAAACAGATGCTGGACTTTTGTTTTGCACAGGATTAGTGTGTTCCATGAGCTATGTTCCCCGGTTCCTTGCGCACACCCTGCATCGGGCCTCTGCCACGTTCCCATCCATTCTGGTGACAGGGGCCCGTCAAACCGGAAAAACCACTCTCCTCCGGAACGAGTTCGGGGAGTCCCATCGGTACGTCTCCCTCGAAAGGCCTGACGTTCGTCTCCGAGCAGAGGCCGATCCCGTGGCCTTCCTGAACGAAAACCCTCCGCCTCTGATCCTGGACGAGGTCCAGTACGTGCCCAGCCTTCTCCCCTATATCAAGGAGAGGGTGGACGAAGATCGTCGTCCGGGAACGTGGTTGATGACCGGGTCCCAGGGGTTCGGACTTATGCGGGGTGTGAGCGAGAGCCTGGCCGGGCGAGTGGCTGTTCTGACCCTGGACCCCATGGCGGTGGGTGAGGGAGTGATCGACGAGCCTCCACCTTCCATCGACGAGATGCTGGACAAGGTCTTCGGGGACGGGGCTTCGGGGTTGGGGGAAGCTCCCCTCAGGGTGTCCCTTGCCGATTGGATTCTCAGGGGGGGGTACCCGGAGCCACGCCTCCACCCCGAAGTCGACCGGCAGCTTTGGTTGTCGAGTTATATCCAGACCTATCTGGAGAGGGATGTTCGGGCGATTTCCCAGATAGGAGATCTCGGGGCCTTCCAGCGGTTTCTGGCCCTGGTGGCCGCACGCACTGGAACGCTTGTGAACCTTGCAGAGCTGGGCCGCGAGGTGGGCGTTTCCGCCCCGACCGTTCGGAACTGGCTTTCGGTTCTGGAAGCCAGCCAGGTGGTGTTTCTTCTCCCACCGTACCATCGGAACTACGGGAAGCGGATTCGGAAGAGCCCCAAGCTCTACCTGCTGGATGCCGGGTTGGCGTCCTTTCTGATGGGACTCCACGACCCCGATGCGGTGCTCCACGGTCCGGCCCTGGGTGCCTTGATGGAGACCGTCGTGGTGACGGAGTGGGTGAAGGCTTTTCGAAGCAGAGGGGAGCGCCCGGAACTCTGGTTCTGGCGTACGAGCGCCGGTCACGAGGTGGACGTGGTCATCGAACGGGGTGGTCGTCTCTACGGTATGGAGGTGAAGGCCACCGCCACGCCGACGCCGGGGCATGGCACCTCGTTGGCTCAGTGGATGGATCTCTCGGGTGCTCGGGGGGCCCTCGGCTGCCGCGTGGACTCCCCTTCCTCTCTGAGGCCCGGGATCCGTGCCGTACCCTGGCATTTGCACGGGTAGCGCGTTCCGGCCTCCTTACCAGCTCGCTGGAAGGGATGCAGACGCGGCCGGACGTTATCAGGATTTCCGTTGCACCACGCTACCGGCCCCCGGCGATCGCTATCCCCACCATGGGCTGTCTACCGTAAGGACTGACTCAAGAATAAATACCGGATTGGTAGCGCAACTCTGACATTGCGGTGTTTTCGGGGCACAGTCCCCCTTGCTGTGACAGTGCGCTATAACATGTGGCATCCCAGAGCTTTACCCTTATCTTCCGTTTCTCTGTACAAGAGGTGTTCTGTATGTTAGAATTACGGTACTGTAAGCGTAACTCTAACATGCGAGGCCCCGGGGTGGACGCCGAACGCATACGCCAACTCCTGTTGCGACAGAAGATTGCGACGATGCCAGAGCTGAAGACGGCGCTGGGCACCGAGGTCGATCTCACGGTCTTCCGCAAGCTGCGAGAGCTGGTCTACCACAGCAGCTACTCGCACCGGGGTCGCTACTACACGCTGGACGAGATCGTCCGCTTCGACGCCACGGGGCTCTGGTCGTTTCGATCCGTGTGGTTCTCCAGATTCGGCACGCTGGTGCGCACCTGCGAGGTCCTGGTCAACGAGGCCGAGGCCGGTTTCTTCGCCGACGAGCTGGAGGCGACGCTGCACGTGGGGGTCAAGGACGCACTCCGGAAGCTGGCCTCCGAAGGGCGCATCGCCCGCCAGAAGGTTTCCGGTCGCTACCTGCACCTGTCGGCCGACGGCAGCACGCGCCGCCAGCAGCTCAGGGCGCGGCACATGCGCATGGCGGCACCGGGCGAGTTGGTCGCCTTCGGCGCCGGCACGCGCGTGCTTCCCGACGAGCTCAAGGCGGCCATCGTGCTCTTCTTCGCCCTGCTGGACGAGAAGCAGCGGCGTCTCTACGCCGGACTGGAGTCGCTCAAGCTCGGCCATGGCGGTGACCAGCGGATCGCCGAACTCCTGGGCCTCGATCCGGGAACCGTGGCCCGGGGCCGAAAGGAGCTTCTCTCCTTGGACGTGGAGAAGCAGCGGGTGCGGCGCGAGGGCGGAGGCCGCCCGGCTTCGGAAAAAAAACGCCCGAGGTGATCGCGGCCATCGAGGCTCTCCTCGAACACGACCGGGCCGGAGATCCCGCGACCGGGCTCCACTGGACCCGGCGCACCACAGAGAAGATCGCCCACGAGCTGAAGGGGCTCGACATCCAGATCTGCCCGAACACCGTAGCCAAGATCCTGAGGCAACTCGGCTTTTCCCTGCGCGTCAACCACAAGAAGCTCCCGGGCCGCTCCGATCCGGACCGTGACGAGCAGTTCCGCTACATCGCCGAGATCCGGGAACGCTTCGCCGCAGCCGGCCAGCCCATTGTCTCCATCGACACCAAGAAGAAGGAGATGATCGGCAACTTCAAGAACCCGGGACGTGCCTGGAGCAAGGCACCCACCCTCGTCAACGACCACGACTTCCGCTCCAACGCCCTCGCGCTCGCCGTGCCCTACGGCGTCTACGACGTCCTGGCCAACCGCGGCGCCCTCTACGTGGGGACCTCGCACGACACGGCCGAGTTCGCTGCCGACAACCTCGAGCGCTGGTGGCGCGATGAGGGCGAGGCTCGCTATCCTGACGCCACCGAGCTCTTGGTCCTGGCCGACGGAGGAGGCAGCAACGGCTACCGCAGTCGCGCCTTCAAGCACCAGGTTCAACATCACCTCTGTGACCCGCACTGCCTGGTCGTCACGCTTTCCCACTACCCCACGGGTGCTTCCAAGTGGAACCCCATCGAGCACCGCCTCTTCAGCGAAATCTCGAAGAACTGGGCTGGTCGCCCGCTGGACAGCCTCGACACCCTCCTCGCCTACGCTTCCAGTACCCGGACCGCCTCCGGTCTCCAGGTCCGCGCTCAACTCGTCACCCAGGCATACCAGCAAGGGGTTCGGATCTCCAACCCTCAGATGCGGACCCTCGACATCGAGCCCCATGCCGTTCAGCCCAAGCGCAACTACACCATCTATCCCCGGGTGTGAGAATCGGGAAGTTATTCTTGAGCGAGCCCTCAGGGGCCCGTAGGATCCTTGGAACTACTATCCCTCGCCGATTCCCTCGAACCTCTTGACCGATTTAAACTGGTATTTAGATTACCAGTTAAGCGGGGAGACGAGGCTCGGAACGACCGCGCCTCCCCGCGGAAACGGTTCCCGGGTGTGGCTGCGGATGCGGCGAGAGCTCGCGGAATCACACCGATCCCCGCGGGAGACGCGGGATCGCACACGGGAGAATCCCATGTTCGAGCGAGCAATCGAGGGAGCCGCCACCCACCGGAGCCTCACCCGCGCCTTCGCGGCCGGGCTCCTCCTCCTCGGCACCGCGGCGTGCGGGTCGCAGGGCGAGGAGTGGATGATCGAGCCGGACCCCGAGATCGTAGACTTCCCGGTCGAGCGGGCCGAGGTGGTCACCCAGGAGCTGGTCGCGCCCCCCTTCCTTCCCGAGCACGACCAGATGGCCGAGGGCCCCCCGAAGGTGGTCGAGATCACGATGGAGATCATCGAGCAGGAGGTGGAGGTCGCCCCGGACGTCTTCGTCTGGCAGATGGCCTTCGAGGGGACCGTCCCCGGACCGGTTCCGGTGGTCCACCAGTGGGACTGGGTCGATCTGACCCTGATCAACGGGACGACCGACACCGTCCGCTTCGGGATGAACGACAACACGATGGCGCACAATATCGACTTCCACGCCGCGACCGGGGCGATGGGGGGCGGTGAGCTGACCGTGATCGCACCCGGGCAGGAGGTCGGGCTTCGCTGGCGTGCGGTGAAGGCCGGGCTGTTCGTCTACCACTGCGCCCCCGGCGGCGAGATGGTCCCCTACCATGTCACCACCGGTGGCAACGGGGCGATCATGGTGCTGCCCCGCAAGGGGCTCCGGGACGGCTTCGGCGATCCGGTGCGGTACGACCGTGCCTTCTATTTCGGCGAGCAGGACTACTACGTCCCGATGAACGACGACGGCACCTCGAAGCGGTACGACAGCTTCATCCACCAGATGAGCGACTGGTTGGAGGTCATGCGCGGGCTGAAGCCCACCCACATCGCCTTCAACGGCACCTATGGCGCACTCACCGAGGACATCCGGCTGGAGGCCGAGGTCGGGGAGACGCTCCTGATGCTGCACAGTCAGGCGAACAACCCCAGCTATCCGCACCTCATCGGTGGACATGGTGACTGGGTATGGCCGTACGGGAAGTTCGGCAACCGGCCCGACCAGGGGCTGGAGACCTGGGACGTGGTGGCCGGAGGGACGGCCGCCGCGGTTTACACCTTCGAGCAGGAGGGCATCTACGCCTACCTCAACCACAATCTCATCAAGGCCTTCCTCTACGACGCCAAGGCCTTCATCCATGTGACCGGCGGCTGGGACGACGACCTCATGACCCAGACGGTGGCACCGAGGCCGATGACGACCTCGGTCGGCCCGGTCGAGCCCGTCGCAGACACGATGCGGTGACATGGTGACGGAGTGCGGGGCGTGCGGATCCACCGTGCGCCCCGTACCGCCACGCCGCCCCCGACTCGACCCCAGGAACTCCGCATGCGACTCTCCCGATTCTCCGACATCGCCCTCCGGGCCCTCATGTACCTCGGAGCGCACCCCGACCGGGTCGTGCCGACCGAGGAGATGTCGCAGAAGCTGGTCGTCTCGAAGGAGCACCTGATGAAGTGTCTTCAGACCCTCTCCGGGCTCGACCTGGTCGAGGGAATCCGGGGGCGGGGTGGCGGCTTCCGGCTGACCGGCGAGGGTGGAGAGATCCGGCTCGGCGAACTGGTCCGCGAGACGGAGCCCACGCTGGCGATGGCCGAGTGCTTCGAGCCGGTCTCGATCTGTCCGCTGACCGGAAACTGCAGGCTGGCCGGGGTCCTGGCCGAGTCCCAGAAGGCCTTCTTAGCAACCCTCGACAAGTATACCCTGGCCGATCTGCTGGCCGCCGATCGGCCCCTCCTCGTGCAGCTGGAGGCCCCCGATGGCTGACGCACCGACCCCCGCGCGCTACTCGCAGGCGTCCCGGACCGACGGGAACGACGACGGGATCACCGAGGAGCAGATCCGCGACATCGTCTTCGAGTTCTACGACCGGGTCCGCCGGGACGCCCTGCTGGGACCGGTCTTCGAGGAGCGCCTCTCCGACCGGTGGGAGCCGCATCTGGAGAAGATGTGCGACTTCTGGTCGACGGTGGTGCTCGGCACCCGGAGCTTCCGTGGGAACCCGATGGGGGCCCATGTCGGGCTCCCGGGGATCTCGACGGAGCACTTCGATCGCTGGATGGAGCTCTTCGTCGCGACGGCTGGGGAGACGCTCCCCGGGCCCGCCGCGGCCGACATCACCGGCCGCGCCGCACGAATGCGTGTGGCGCTCGAGCGTGCGGCCTGCCCGAACTCCGACGACTCGGCCCTCGCGGGCCAGGGAGTACCACGATGAAGATCCCTCCTCGTCCGACCTCGCTGGCCTCCATGGTCGAGGCCGACCCCGGCAGCGTGACGAGCCGGGTACTCAATCGCTCGGACGCCTGCACCCAGACCCTCTTCGCCTTCGCCGAAGGCGAGGGGCTGACCGAGCACACCTCCCCCCACACCGCGGACATCCTCGTGCTCGATGGGAGCCTTGAGATGACCCTCCGCCACGCGGACGACCGGGGCTCGGTCCGGCACCAGATCTGCGCCGGGGAGATCTTCCGGATCCCCCCGAACGTCCCGCACGAGCTGCACGGCGGAGAGCCCTTCAAGATGGTCCTCTCGCTGGTGAAAACCCGACCGGAGGAGGCCGCAGACGACGCGTCGGCGGCCTACCATGAGGCTCGGACGAAAGTAGCCCCCGATCCCCGGACTCCGCCCGTCGATCCAGCGGCCCAGACCAAGGGCGTCGAACAGGCGCCGAAGCACAACGAGACCTCCGCCATCGGTGAGGTTCTTCTGGTTGTGCCGGAGGCGCAGGGGGGAGGGGTCTCCTTGAACGTGGGGCCGAGATCCGATACGATGATGGCGCACCGTCTGGGTGCCTCCCGTTGTCGGGTTCTCTTCCTTCAAGAAGCCCCTTCAACGTAAGGCTCCAGGCGGTGTTTTGCATTCCCCTCCTACCCTCTCATCGCAGGATCCGGGTTCATCTCCTCAACCCATCTCAATCCACAACTTTCGAGGATAACTCGATCGATATGTCCCGAGGCCGACCGCTGCCGCCGCTGAACCTGACGGACCATGCC
>CAZZEL010000024.1:0-45675 GCA_964652625.1 uncultured Gemmatimonadaceae bacterium | reverse complement strand
GTTGAAGACGGCCTTTAATGCCTCTTTCTTGCGAATGAGGAATTCCCCGGTCGCTCCCGTTATCGCGATATAGAGAAGGGTCAGAATCGGCCCGAAGAGGAGTACGCAGGCAAGGAGAGGGATGAAGCCAATCGAAGAAGTACTCCCCGGCTTCTTGGCGACTGTTATGGAGAGGGTTCGCGATTCAGCGAGGACACCCAGAACAAGCAGCGAAGCGAACCCAGTGAGGTCCTTCAGGTCAAGAACCTGAAAGAGGCTCCAATCTTGGATGGCCAAAGAACCACCCGCGAGGAGCGTCATCAATACCACATAGACCTGGACTCTGCGTTGCTGCATAAGGGGGATCTCCCCCCAACCCACCTTCAAGAACTCTACCAGCCGGCGATGCCGTCCACGAGAGTCAACAGAACCCCGAAAAATTCGAACAGAGTCGCGAACATGCGCAGGTCCTCCTTTCATATGGAGTCAGCTTCGGGTAGCTGCATTGAAGCTGCTGCGCTCCGCTCATCGGCTCGACTTCGCTCGTGGTGGGCTGAGGGGGTATCTCCTTTGTCTTATGGGTTTCCGCTCGTTGCTACCTTAGGTCCAGTATGCAATTTCCAGGCCCTTGGCTCACAGACGGCCACGGGCCCAACGATCCGTTGCTTGGAGGGTGGCCAGAATCACGGCCCGGTCCAGGGTGTCTTCTACCGCTGAGGCCCCGGCCAGGCCGGCGATCTCCCGCCCCTGAATCGCATTCACCGCCACAAGGACGTAGTTCGCGTCGAAAGCGTCGACGATCTTGACGCCGTCCAGGGTGAGGCTGACTCCCGAGCCGAAAGACCCATCGTGGTCTCCGTTCAGGAGATCCTCGATGGCCCGTAACGTCGCCCTCGCAAGGGTCTCGAGGCGGGCTCGGGGAAGGTCGGCCCCCGTCTCCTGTCCCTGGAACTCGCTCCCACCCCACTCTACCGTCACAGCCGCCTTCACCCTGTGAGACCGCTCCGTCTCCACCTGATGTCGCACAAAGAGGATTCGAGTGTCGAGGCGCGGCGAGTCCTCCATGAGGAAGGGAACCGTCGGGTCTGGTGGAGGGGCGGGCTTGGGTTCCGGCTTCACCGGCTCCGAGGTTCTGGCCACAGAGATGGTCCGGTGATCGATCTCCAGGTGGTAGTGGGCCTTGAGGGCCGACTCGACATTTCGGACGGTCTGTTTCGGGGTGGCTTCCTCGGTGGTGAGGAGGTGGACCTCGTCGATCCGGCCGCCTGGTCTGCCCACGACTCGCACCGAGATCACGCCGGGCAGCGAGCCCAGCAACTCTTCGGCGCTCTGGATGGTCCAGTCCGCCGGCTTGGAGGAAACTCCTTCAGAGGACGCGGCCACTAGCCTGCCTCAGACACCTTTCGGGTCGTGTAAGGGGACTCCCGTTCCCTTCCGAGTTATCGGGAACCACGGTGTTTTTCTGATTTCCGTGCCGCTGGATCCGGCCACCACAACGGGTTGGGAGCGGATAATCATATGTTTATCGCACGCCGTATACTTATGGCACCGTAGGGGGCTCGTTGTCAAGCAACAAAGGAATGACGGCGAAGCCACGGTAGGGGGGTTCCACGGGGCCCGAGGAACCGGCATCGGACCTGGGCATCCGCCCGCGGGACTCCGGATCTCAGGGGGTCGGCCCTTCGAGGAGGGGAGCTCCGTCAAGGTCAGGCGGGGTCGGAATCCCCGCGAGTCTTGCCAGCGTTGGCGCTATGTCAACCGTCCGGGACGGAGCGTCGGATACGCCGGGCTCCACCCCGGCGCCATAGAACACCAGGGGCACCCACCGATCATAGTAGTAGGGGGAGCCGTGGCCCGTGCCACGCTCCGACGTGGAGGGGTAGAAGAGCTCGGGGAACCGGAAGACCACTCCCGACCCTTCACTTCCGGCTCCGTAATTCCACCGCTCCGGGTGGAAGGAGTTCCGCATGAGCACGACGAAGGAATCCGCCGGCGGACCGGTGGTGAGTTCGGGGATGGTGAGGGCGTCGACGATGAAGGGAAGCTCCTCCAGTGCTCCTGCAAGCTCCTCGGAGATGGACAGGGGATCCCCCTCGGCTGATCCGTACTCCTCGAACGTGCTCCGAAGAGTCCTGAAATCCTCGGCCCTGGCCCGGCTGGCTTCCTGCCCCTGTTCCACCAGGTACTCCGGGATGGTGAGGACGCCGTGGTCAGCGGTGAACGCCAGGACCCATCGATCCGACCCCACGGTTTCGTCCAGGAAGACCATGAGCTCCCCCATCACCTCATCCAGGTGCAGGAGATTGTCCAGTTGCTCTCGGCTCAAGGGGCCGTAGTCGTGCCCCACGTAATCCACCTGGGAAAAAGAAAGCGCCAAGTAGTCAGTGACGGGATCCTGACCCATTCCCAGGGCCTGAACCGCCTCCCGGGCGAAGGCGCCTACGGCTCGGTCCGGCCAGGGGGTGCGAATGGCCCAACGGTTTCGGTCCGCCGTGTCTTCACCTTCCGCTTCGTCCTGGAGACGATGGGGAAAGTAGGTGTGCGTCCCGTCTCCCTCGTAGGCTGCGGTATCCCGCCGGGAGAGGGACCGGGCCCTCTCAGGCACCCCCTGCTCCCACACGCTGTCTCCCAGGATCTCGGGCATCGCCTCCCGGTTGAAACGCTCCACCCACTCCGGGTACTGGCCGGCGTAGTGACTCGACGTCACGAACCGGCCCTGGGCCTCCGCAATCCAGTAAACGTGGCCCCGAGCCTTACCGCCCATGGCAATGGCGGCCCGGTCCTTTTTCGAGACCGATACCACGTGCGCAACGGAATCGGCTTCCACGATCCAGTCCGCCAATCCCGAACGGAGGAGATTCCGGGAGGAGCGCCCCTCCAGAGCCGGAAGCCCGAGAATGTGGGCCAGGGTGTCCCCGAAGGAGTAGACGGACCGCCAGCCATCAGCCGTCTCCTCCCTCCAGGAGTTGCCGACGATGCCGTTCCGGGAGGGGAAGACCCCGGTGGAGAGGGTGGAGTGACCCACGGCCGTGGCCGTATTCGCGTGATCGTGGGTCGTCCCCGTGAACCGGAATCCCTGGTCCATGAGACGCCGGATTCCCCCCGTGAAGAGAGAATCGTAGCGCTCCAACAAATCGCCCCGGAGCTGGTCCACAGCCACGTAGACCACCAGGGCGGGAGGTTCCCGCTCGACCTCGGCACAGCTCACCGTGAGCCCGGCCAGGGCACCCAGAATCAGAAGACGCGTGGAGGCAAAGGTCATGAAGCGTTGCATTCTCGTTTTCCAAGCGTGGGGATATCCGGGAATCTTGCACGTAGGGTGAAGAACCTACCAACGGTCCGGTCACCTAGACAGTGCCGGACCGTAAACGTAAACTCTCTGCTGAGTAACCGGGGTGTTCCACCCGACTCCATGTCTTCTTCCTACCTCTGTCCGAGCCATGCTGAGAACTCTCAACAGCGTCCTGCTGTCGGCAGCTCTTCTCCTTCCCTCCGGGCTCGGCGGCCAGGAGGGGTTGAGGGACGTGAACTACGGGGTCCGCCCGGGGGATGAGGTGGAGATCCGGGTGTTCACCGCCGCCGGCGCCCAGCTCCAGGAGGTTTCGGGCACCCGGGTGGTGGATCCCAACGGACAACTCTACCTGCCGTACATCGGGACCGTCAGCGTAGAGGGGATGAGCGCCACGGACATCCGGGAGATGTTGGCGGGGGAATACGCCCGGCTCTACTCCGATCCCGTGGTGGAAGCCACATCCCGACTGAAAGTGAACGTAACAGGCGCCGTTCGGTCTCCGGGTCACTACCTCCTGGATCCCTCCTCGACGCTCATCGACGCCCTGGCCGAGGCCGGAGGCATCTCCTCGGAGCTGGACGTGGGATACCAGGGCGCCTCGGATCCGGAACGAGCTCGGCTGGTTCGGAGGACGGAGGTGCATATTCTGGACCTTCGTCCGGAGACCTCGGACCCGGAACTCTTCAACCTTCCCGTGCAATCGGGGGACTGGATCCACATCCCCATCGAGGAGCAATCCCGGATCCGGGAGCAGGTCCAGTTCTGGGGAGGCGTGTTCTCCATGTTGGCCTCCGGCATCTCCCTGATCATTCTCCTGGGAGGCTGATCCGGCGAGGCATCCGGGGCGAACCATGTACCACGGTGGGCAGGACGGTTGGATCGAAGTCATCTCCGGAGTGATGTTCAGCGGCAAATCCGAAGAGCTCCTCCGGCGGATTCGCAGGGCCCTCATCGCCCGTAAGAGGGTCCAGGTCTTCAAGCCCCACCTGGACGATCGATACGGTTCCCTGTTCAGCGTGGTCTCCCATGACGGGCAGACCGCCGACGCCCTTCCCGCTTCCTCCTCGGTGGAGATCGCCCGGGCCATCCAGGATGACACCCAGGTTGTGGCCATCGACGAGGCGCAGTTCCTGGACGACGGCATCGTTCGGGTCGCCAATGCCCTGGCGCACATGGGCAAACGGGTCATCATCGCCGGGACGGACATGGATTTCCGGGGAGAACCATTCGGCCCCATGCCCCAGCTCCTGGCGGTGGCCGAAAAGGTGGACAAGCTCCATGCCATCTGCGTCCAGTGCGGAGATCTGGCCACCCGAAACCAGCGCCTCGTGGACGGGCGCCCGGCTCCCGCGGAGGGTCCCACGATCCAGGTTGGAGGCTCGGAGAGCTATGAGGCCCGGTGCCGGGCATGCCATGAGGTCCCGGCCCGAGACCGGGCACAGGTGGAGCTGCTGCCCGATTCCTCTCCGGCACGAGGATCTGCGGATTCCGGCTCCTGATCCTCCACGGGCCGGAGCCGGAAGACCCATTCCGCCATTCACGGGCCCCCCGGAGGGAATCAATCTTCCTCCATGCACAAACCGAACTCAGCGCCCTCTTCGGAACCAGGGCCCTCCCTGGCCCCCGATTTCCCCTTTCTCCTCGAGGAGACGAGCCAGCCCTCGTTCCGGGAGCTCTTCGGGGGGTTCCTGGCCCACAGCTCGGAGATGGACGCCGCCATCCTTTCCATACGACTCGGAGCCGTAGACCTCTCCCATGGAGAGGTGGAGCAGGCCCGGCGGATGCGGGTCCTCGTGGCGGAAGTGAACGCTCGAACCCTGGAAGGGGAGGCCTACGCCCTCCTCACCGATCCCGGAAAGCGGGCGAACCTGGACCGAATCGTGGATCTCCTGAGGCGAGGAGTTCTCCATCTCCGTTCCGCTCCTCTGGGGGGATGGTCTCCGGACTTCTCCCTCTTCTGCCGAGACGGGAAGCCTCAGCGTCTCCTCCTTGGCCTCCACTGGTTCCACCGCCCTTTCCCCCAGAGGGGTCCGGCCTGGGCCATGGGGTTCGGTCCTCGAGAAGCCAGCCGAGCCCGAGCCCGCTTCCTGGATCTCTGGGAACAAGCACACGACATCAGCGTCCCGGTGCTGCAGCTCCTGGAGGGGGTGTCCGAACGGCAGGAACGGGCTCAGTGAGGAGCGTATGGCAGCCGGGGGCCACCACCGGGAACTCGTTGACACTCCTGGGGGTTTCGGGTAATTTTTCCCCTCTCCCGTGGGGAGAAGTATTCCGGCGTAGCTCAGTTGGTAGAGCAAGCGGCTGTTAACCGCTGGGTCGCAGGTTCGAGTCCTGCCGCCGGAGCTGGACCGCCGCCGAGAAGGCCTGAAGTCACAAGGGTTTTCGGCGGCGGTTGTGTTTTGCGAGGAGACCCTCAGCGTGAAGCTGGGCTCACCTGGATGGACCTTTCACGTGAAACGTCCGCCGCCGCTCCACGAATCCCCCTCCCTCCTCCTCCAACCGGAGGGTGAAGGCCAGAGGCGTTCCGCTGACCATCGGGTGGGCATTATGCAAAGCGCGTAACGCCGGTGGCGTAGCACTCGCCGGAAAGCCTGTTAGGTGGTATGAGGGGGGAGATGGTACAGCGGTTCCCCTTCGAATCCCGTGGGGGGCTCCTGTCCTTTCTGCGGGTCCTTTTGTTTCCGGCGGGTTTCGGTCATCTTATGGGCCTTCCTGGGAGCGCCGTCGGTTCGGGCCGTGGGCCCCGGTCGCTCCATTTCCGTTCCAATCTATCGATTCCGGGAGACGGGCCCGTCTCCCGGCGGGTCGTGCCATGACGCCGAATGCCGCCAAAATCCGCTACCTTCCCGAGTCCCTCAAGGGCCTCCGGGATGTGGCCTTGAACTTCTCCTGGCGCTGGAATCGCTATGCCCGGGAGCTCTTCCGGGAAGTGGATCCCACGCTGTGGAACCTCACGGGCCGCAACCCCATCGAGCTCCTCCAGAGGGTGGAGCCCGGACGTCTCACGGACCTGACCAGGGATCCGGACTTCATGGACCTCTACCAGAGGGTCCTGAGCTCGGCAGCCCAGGAGCGCTCCCACACCGGGACCTGGTTCCACGAGACCTTCCCGGACATGAACGGCCGTCTCGTGGCCTACTTCTGTGCCGAGTTCGGCATCGACCAATCCGTGCCCATCTACTCCGGGGGTCTGGGGGTACTGGCGGGCGACCACTGCAAAGCCGCGTCGGACTTGGGGATACCCCTGGTTGGTGTGGGACTCCTGTACCTGAAGGGGTATTTCGACCAGCGGATCAACCTGGAGGGCTGGCAGGAGGACAACGAGGACCAGTTCGATCCCCTCATCACCCCCCTGGAGCCCATGCTCACGGTGGATGGTTCCCGGGCCCTCGCCCAGGTGACGCTGTATCAGCGGCCCATTTACGTGGGGGCCTGGAAGATGATGGTGGGCCGCACCCCCATCTATCTCCTGGACGCGAACCTGGAGGAGAACGAGCCCCAGGACCGAGACCTGACCCAGAAGCTCTACCAGGGTGGCAACGAAGCCCGCCTCTCCCAGGAGTGGATCCTGGGCGTGGGAGGAATCCGGGTACTCCGGACCATGGGTATCGAGCCCGACGTCTGGCACGCCAACGAAGGGCATGCGGCCTTCATGATGGTGGAGCGGGTCCGGGAGATGGTGAGGGAGGGCATGGAGCTGGACGAGGCCGTGGCTCGGGTGCGGTCCAGCAGCGTCTTCACCACCCACACGCCCGTGCCTGCGGGACACGATACCTTCGATGCGGAGCAGGTGGACCACACGCTGGGGCACTATTGGAAAGAGGAAGGGATCAGCCGGGAGACGTTCCTGGGCTTCGGGGCCCATCCGGAGCAACAGCCCGAGTCCTTCCACATGACCGCCTGTGCCATGCGTCTGTCCCGCTACGTGAACGGGGTGGCGGAGAAACACGGGCGGGTCACCCGGGCCAACTGGAAGGGCCTCTGGCCCGGCCGCAAGGACGAGGAGGTCCCCATCGGTCACGTCACGAACGGGGTGCACCTCACGTCCTGGATGGGGTGGCGGATGATGGACCTCCTGGACCAGCACCTGGGTGAAGGCTGGGTTGGTCGGATGCACGAAGAGGAGGAGTGGAAGCGGGTCCTGGAGATGGACGACCGTGCGCTCATGGGAGCCCACAGGGACATGAAGGGTTTCCTCTTCAACTTCATCCGGGAGCAGGCCCGGGAGCGGTGGCGGGACCAGTGGGAGGCGGCGGTCCACCTGGTGGGAGCCGGCACGCTCCTGGACCCGGCGGCCCTCACCCTGGGCTTCGCCCGTCGCTTCGCCACCTACAAGCGGGCGGACCTCTTCTTCCGGGACGAGGAACGGCTCAAGAAGCTCCTGACCAATCCCTGGCGACCGGTGCAGATCGTCTTCGCCGGAAAAGCCCACCCGGCGGACGACGAGGGCAAACGCATGCTTCAGAGGGTGTATTCCTACACCCGGGATCCCACGTTCGAAGGGCGCATCGCCTTCCTGGAAGACTACGACCTGAACTCGGCAGACCGACTCCTGCAGGGCGTGGATCTCTGGGTCAACCTCCCCCGGGTTCCCATGGAGGCGTCCGGGACCAGCGGGATGAAGGCGGCGCTGAATGCCGTACCCCAGCTCAGCACCCTGGACGGATGGTGGGCCGAGGGGTTCACGGGCCTCAACGGCTGGGCCCTTCCCCTTCCCTCGGGATCCGAGGACGTGGATGCCGCCGATACCGAGAAGCTCTACGAGCTCCTGGAGAACGAAATCATCCCTCTGTACTACGAGAAGGATGAGAGTGACCTGCCCCGGCAGTGGCTGGAGCGAATGAAGCACGCCCTCTACGAGGCCGGGGCGTACTTCACCGCCTCCCGGATGCTCCGGGAATACGTCCATGGGTACTACGTGCCCGCCATGAGGGCCGAGTTCCAGGGGGACGATCCCCCGGAGGCCCCACGACCTGGACGGGAGACGGGCCAACCCTCCGGGACGGGGAAGGACACTCACTCGTAACGCGTCGCTGAGCACGAACTCTCCACCAGAAAGGCACCCTCATGTCAACCCAGGAGCCGGTCGTGCCGGAGGGGCGCACTCCCTCGGTTCCCGGCGAAGCCGAGGTCCCGGAAGGCCGGGTCGTTCACCTCACCGCCGAGTATTGGCCCTATGCCCGGACCGGTGGGCTGGGCGAGGCCGTCCGGGGAATGGCCACCTTCCAGCATCGTCTGGGGTCGGACACCACAGTGGTCCTCCCTCTCTATCAGGTCATCCGGGAGGCGGACCTGGAGCTCCGGGGCTTCGGGGAGCCCTTCCAGGTGCGGGTAGGTCCCCGGACCGAGACGGCGCGTCTGTGGGAGGCGGTTCCGGAGGAGGACGGCCCCCGGACCCTCTTCGTGGAGAACGAAGCCTACTTCGGCCGACCGGGCATCTACGGGGAGCGGGGACAGGACTACCTGGACAACCACCGCCGCTTCGCCTTCCTGGCCGCCGCCGCCGTGGAGGCATTGCCCCGGATCGCCGACCTGCCGGTGGTTCTCCACATGCACGACTGGCATACGGCCCTGGCGACCCTGTACATGAGAGTCCTGCGAAAGGGCGCCCCCTACCCCGACGCGGTGGCATCCGTCCTCTCGGTCCACAACGGGGGTTTCCAGGGGCACTTCCCCCCGGAGGTCCTGCCGGAGATCGGCCTGCCTGCGGAGCTCTACACCGTGGAGTTCATGGAGTGGTACGGGCGGGCCAACATCCTGAAAGCGGGCCTGGTCTTCACGGACATGGCCACCACCGTGAGTCTCGGCCACGCCTTCGAGCTCCGGACCGAGGCCGGAGGCTTCGGCCTCCACCACACCTTCGGGGCCCTCCACGACCGGCTGGCCGGGGTCCTGAACGGCATTGACTACGGGATCTGGGATCCGGCCTCGGACCCGGACATCCCGGCCACCTACTCCCGGGACGACCCGTCGGGGAAGGCGATCTGCAAGAGGGCCCTCCAGCAGGAATACGGACTGCCGGAGATCCCGGATCGCCTCCTGGTGGGCATGGTGGCGCGGATGGTCTCCCAGAAGGGGATGGACCTGATCCTGGAGGGCCGGGCCGTTCGGGAAGCCGAGGCCCAGTTCATCTTCCTGGGCAACGGGGAGCCCCGCTACGAGGTGGCCTTGCACGAGCTGGCCGCCCGGTACCCGGACCGCATTGCGGTGAACACCGAGTTCTCCGAGGAGCGCGAGCACCGGGTCATCGCCGGCTCCGATGCCCTCCTCATGCCCTCCCTGTACGAGCCCTGTGGCCTGACGCAGATGAAGGCCCAACGCTACGGCACCGTTCCCCTGGCCCGGCGGGTCGGCGGGCTGGCCGACACCATCCAGGACGGGGTCACCGGCATTCTCTTCGACGACTACCAGCCGGAGCGCCTGGACTGGACGGTCCGGCGGGCCGTGGCCCGGTATGCCGATCCCATGGCGTGGGAAGACATGATGGAGCACGCCATGGACCAGGACCACTCCTGGGAGCGGGTCGTCCGTCGCTACTACGAGGTCTACCAGCGGGCTTTCGAGATCCGTCGAAGAGCCCGGGAAGAGGAGTAACGATGCACTTCGTCCTCACCCTCCACAGCCATCTCCCCTACGTGCTGAACCACGGCCGATGGCCCCACGGAAGCGACTGGCTCTGCGAGGCGGCCCTGGACACCTACCTCCCTTTCCTGGAGAGCCTCATGGAGTTGGAGGAAGAGGGGGTCCGGGCTCCTCTCACCCTGGGAATCACCCCGGTCCTGGCCAATCAGCTCTCCGATCCACTGTTCGCCGACGAGATGGAGGCCTTCTTCCAGCAGCGCATGGAAGCCTGTGACGAAGCGCCCGATTCCCTGGAGAAGACGGGCGACCGGCACCTCCTGCCCCTGGTGGACTTCTGGCGGAACCGCTTCGAGCACCTCCACACCCTCTTCCGGGCCGTGGACGGCAACCTGGTGGAGGCCTTCCGGCGACGGGAGGAGGAAGGTCGCCTGGAGATCATCTCCTCGGCGGCGACCCACGGCTTCCTGCCCCTCCTGGGCCGGGAGGAGAGCGTCCAACTGCAGTTGGACGTGGGCGCCCGGGAGCACCGGCGCCTCCTGGGCCGGGAGCCCAAAGGGTGTTGGGTGCCCGAGTGTGCTTACAGCCCCCGGAGCCGGTGGGACCCTCTCCCGGGAATCTCCCGACCCCAGGAGCGCGGGGGCGTGGAGGAGTACCTGGCGGAAGCCGGCTTCGGCTACTTCTTCATCGACACCCACATGGCCGAGGCCGGGGAATCTCTGGGATCCTACGGGGACGTTCCCCACGGGGTGGAGCGGTTCGACGCCCACTGGAGGGGACCGGACCACCCCCATACCGGGGAGCGTCACCGTTCCCCCTACGAGGCCTACCTGGTGGACTCGGGAGACACGGGCTCCTCCGTGGCGGCCTTCGTCCGGGAGCCCCGCTCCTCCATGCAGGTCTGGAGCCGACACCGGGGCTACCCGGGAGAGGCCCAGTACCTGGAGTTCCACAAGATCCGCTGGCCCGGGGGGCTGAAGTTCTGGCGGGTGACCGGTCCGAAGCTGGACCTGGGAGACAAGGAGCCGTACACCCCCCCTCTGGCCCTGGAGCGATCCCGGGAGCATGCCCGGCACTTCGCCGAGCTCCTGGGACAGATCCGGGAAGAGGAGGGCGTGGGGCCCGAAGGCGTGGCCCTGGCCCCCTTCGACACCGAGCTCTTCGGACACTGGTGGTTCGAGGGGGTGCGGTTCCTTCAGGCCCTGTTCGTGCACCTGCCGGGCGTGGAGACCGTGGTCCCGGTCTCGGCCTCGAAGCACCTGGAGGCCTCCCCGCCCCGGCACCGGATCCGGCCCCTCACCGGGTCCTGGGGAGCGAACGGGGACTTCAGCATGTGGATGAACGACAGCACCCAATGGACCTGGGAACGCCTCTGGCCCCTGGAGGAGGCCTTCTGGAACGCGGCGCCCCGGGCCCTGGAGGAGCCCGGAAGGGAGGAGATCCTGGCCCAGGCCGCCCGGCAGCTCCTCCTGGCCCAGTCCTCGGACTGGCAGTTCATGATCTCCACCGGGGCCGTGCCGGACTACGCCGAGAGACGCTTCACCCAGCACTGCGAGGACGCCGAGGAGCTGGTGGCGGCCCTGGGAGGCGATGTGCCGGAGGCCCAGGTGGCCCGGGCCCGGGAGAAGGCCCGGGAGCTGGACAGCCGGGACCGCCTCTTCCCCGAGGTCCTGGCCTCCGTCCGCCAGGTCCTGGACCGCTCCGGCTCGTGACTCGCCATCCGATGACTTTCCATGGACCCTGACCGTCTCCCGGGGGCCTCACCCCGGAGTGCCTCGAGCTTCCTTTCCACGACCCGGTCATGAGCTCTCACGTTCGATCCGTGGTCATCCACGGCCACTTCTATCAGCCTCCCCGGGAGGACCCCTGGTTCGAGGAGGTGGGCCGGCAGCCCTCTGCCGCCCCCTTCCACGACTGGAACGAGCGTATCGAGAAGGAATGCTACCGGGCCGTGCTGGCGGCCCGGGTCCCGGGGCCCGGGGGACGCATCCAGGCCATCGTGAACACCCTCCGCTACCTGAGCTTCAACCTGGGGCCCACCCTCCTGGAGTGGCTGGAGGCGGAGGCGGAAGACACGTACCGGGGGATCCTGGCCGCCGACGAGGCCAGTGGCCGGGACCACGGTGGCCACGGCAACGCCCTGGCCCAGGCCTTCCACCACACCATCCTGCCCCTGGCCAGTCGCAGGGAGAAGGTCACGGAGGTCCGCTGGGGCATGGCGGACTTCCGGCGTCGGTTCCGCCGGGAGCCCGCCGGCATGTGGCTCCCGGAAACGGCGGTGGACGCAGAGACCCTGGACGTCCTGGCCCAGGAGGGGATCGCCTTCACCATCCTGGCCCCCCACCAGGTGAAGGGGGCCCCCCGGGACGGCGGACCGGGCCTCTACCGCACCTCCGGGGGCCGCTCCATCGCCCTCTTCCCCTACCACGGTCCCCTGTCCCACGGAATCGCCTTCGGATCTCTCCTCCGGGACGCCAGCACCTGGGCCGAGGCCGTGGCCAGCGCCGAGTATCCCGAGACGCCGGAGGAGGCCGCCGGGTCCCCGTCTCCCGAAAGTACCTCCCAGGACCGGGCCGGGGCCGGGGATGAAGCTCCGAGCCCGGAGCCCCAGACCCGGCGGGGGTCTGGGACAACAACCGGCGCCGGCGAGAGAGACGACCCGGGCCGGGTCCCCGCCCGCCTGGTGGCCATGGCCACGGACGGGGAGACCTACGGTCACCACCACCCCTTCGGGGAGATGGCCCTGGCGGCGGTGATCAGGCTCCTCCGGACTCGTCCGGATGTCCGGGTGGAGAACCTCGCCAGCTACCTGGCCCGGAACCCACCCACGGTGGAAGTGGAGCTGGCGGAGCCCAGCTCCTGGAGTTGCTCTCACGGGGTGGAACGATGGCGAGCCGCCTGCGGTTGCGCCATGGAGCCGGAGGCCGGCACCCAACAGGAGTGGCGGCGCCCTCTCCGGAAGGCCATGGACGACCTGGCCCGGGACATCCATATCCTCTACGAAGAGGAGGCCCCCCCTCTCCTGGGGTCCCCCTGGGAGGCCCGGGACGCCTACGGGGCGGTCGTCACTCAGGACCGGGACGCCCTGCGGACCTTCGTGGAGGAACGGGCAGCCCGAGCCCTGGAGCCCCCGGAGGTCCTCCGGGCCCTGGAGCTCCTGGAGCTGGAGCGCAACGCCTTGCGCCTCTTCACCTCCTGCGCCTGGTTCTTCGACGATCTGGCCAGGATCGAGCCCCTCCAGGTCCTCCGCTACGCCGCCCGGGCCCTGGAGCTGGCCGGTCCCCGGGGCGAGGCCATGGAGAGGGCCTTCCTGGAGCGCCTGGCCCGGGCCGTGTCCAACGAGGATCCGCCCAGGGACGGCCGGACCCTCTTCCTGCAGGAGGTCAAACCCGAGATCCCGGCCCCGTTCCGGGTGGCCGCCGGTGCCGCGGCATGCCGGGCGGCCAACGTGAGGGGCCGGGCTCCCCGGGGCTACGCCGTGAAGCTCAATCAGGTGGAGGGAGACGGGGGGCAGACGGGCCAAGGGGAAGGGGCCCGGCGAATGTCGGAGAGTGGGATCGAGGAGGGGCCCATCCTCTCGTTCCTGGTCCGCCACCGGAGAACGGGTCGGAGCTGGACCCTGGAGACATGGGTGGAGCGGGCCGGCTCGGTCCGGACCCGGGTTTCCGTCTGGCCTCACGGAGATCCCCAGAGAGCCGTCCCCGTGGTTCTGGCCCACCTGCCCGAGAGCTACCGGACCTCCCTGGAGGAGGCGGTGCGCTGGGAGGTCCTGGAACGGAGAGCCACCCCGGAGCTCATCGAGAAGCTCAGGCGAGGAGCCATGACCCGGGAGGAGGTGGCCTCCCGGGCCCTGGATGCTGCGGTCCGGGCCCTGGAGGAAGAGACCCTGGGGGGGCCGGCAGATCTCCCGTCCGCCTCCGCCACGCTGGAGACACCTCCCCCCGGACCCACCCCCCAATCCGAAGGCACCGGCCCCGGCAAACCCGGGCCCGTCCGTGGGCCGGCCTCCGAGACCCTGGAGCGGGTGGCGGATCTGGCCGAGCTCCTGCACCTTCTGGATCGTCCCATCCCTTTTCATGCTCAGACCCGGTTCTGGCGAGTTCTCACCGGGTCCCCGCCGGAGGTGGCCTCGGCCCTTTCGGCCCTCCGTGAACCCCTTGGGTTTGTGCCCGCCTCATGACCAGTGATCGTCAACCCCCGGTGTACCTCACCTTCGGTCTCCATGCCCACCAGCCCGTCGGGAACTTCGATCATGTGTTCGAGGAGCACGTGAGCCGGGTGTACGAACCGTTCCTGGACCGGGCCGAGGCCCTGGACTTCCTCCCCGTCACCCTCCACCTCTCCGGGCCCCTCCTGGAGTGGCTGGAAGGCCACCGGTCGGACTACCTGGACCGTTTGGGACGGCTGGTGGCCCAGGAGAAGGTGGAGCTCCTGCTGGCCGGCTACTACGAACCCATCCTCCCGTCCCTGGACCGCCAGGACCGGATCGACCAGATCCACTGGATGCAAGAGGCCCTTCGCTCCCGCTTCGGAGCCGAGGCCCGGGGCCTGTGGCTCACCGAGCGGGTCTGGGAGCCGGATCTGGCCGCGGACCTGGCCGGCGCCGGGGTAAGCTACGTGCTGGTGGACGACCGTCACTTCGTGGCGGCGGGGTTCTCCCGGGACGCCCTCCACAGCCCCTTCCGTACCGAGTCCAGCGGCCGCAGCCTGGGGGTCTTCGCCATCGACGAGCAGCTGCGCTACTTCATTCCCTTCCAGCCGCCGGAAGACACGGTGAACTACATCCGAGATCTCAGGGCCTCGGGCCGGCGCCTGGCCGTGGCCGCCGACGACATCGAGAAGTTCGGCGGTTGGCCCGGGACCTTCGAGTGGGTCTATGAGAAGGGCTGGATGGAGCGATTCATCCGGGCCATGAAGGAGATGGAGGCCACCGGGGAGATCCGCATCGCCACCTTCGGCCAGGCCCTGAGGGAGCTTCCCAGCGGGGGGCCGGCCTACCTCCCCTCGGCGGCCTACCGGGAGATGGAGGAGTGGGCCCTTCCCACGGAGGCCTATCATCGTCTGGCCCGGCTCAAAAAGGAGATGGGGGAGGAGCGGTTCACCCTGGGAGACGCCCCCCTGGTCCGGGGCTCCCACTGGCGGAACTTCCTGGTCAAGTATCCGGAATCGAACCGGATGCACAAGAAGATGATGGCCCTGTCCACCCTCTGTCGGGAGCGGGGAGACCCGAAAGAGGCTCGAAGAAGGGTGGGAAGGGCCCAGTGCAACGATGCCTACTGGCACGGGGTCTTCGGAGGCCTCTACCTGAAGCACCTCCGGGAAGAGATCTGGGAGAACCTGGCCCGGGCCGAGGGAATTCTCCGGGCGAACGAGGGCCTCACCTGGGAGGAGCGGGACGTGGACCTGGACGGCCATCCGGAGCTCTGGGTTCACTCCCACGCCTTCTCCGCCCTGGTGAGCCCGATTCGGGGAGGAGGGGTGGAAGAGCTGACGCTCTTCGCCGAGGGGGTGAACCTGGCGGACGTCCTCACCCGGCGGCGGGAGCCCTACCATGAGATGACCGGTGGAGAGGAGGAGGAGGAAGGCCAGGAGCGGGACCATGGGGAGGAGCAGGACGAACCCCCGGGAGATGGCTCCGAGGGCACACCCTCCATCCACGACCTGGAGGAGGAGCTCCGCTTCAGCCGTCTCCCCCCCGTGGACGCCGACGATCGGGCCCTGTTCGTGGACCGGGTCCTTCCCGGCGACGTCACCCTGGACGCCTACACCGAGGGGCGCTTCCAGGCCCTGGTCTCCTGGGCCCGGACGGCTCTCTACCTGGAGGAGGCGGACCTGGAGGGGGACCACCTGGTCCTGTCCTTCGCCGGACCCGGCCCGGGGGGCTTCCGCAAGGAGCTCCGTTTCCGGGAAGACGGCGTCCTGACGGTACGGTACCGGTGGGACCCCGGGGCCTTTCCCGACGAGGCTCTCTTCACCACAGAGCTCTCCCTGGGAGCTGCCGCCCGGGTCCGGACCGATCCCCCGGCAGAGCTCTGGCGGCACCCTGTCTCCACCTTCTCCAAGTCCGAGAAGGGGTTCGACGAGACAGTCCAGGGGGAATCGGTGACGGTCCGATGGCCGGTCCGTCTGGGAGAGGGAACGGTGCACCTGGCCCGGAGCTCGGAGGCCGGGGAGCCGCAACAGGAGTCCGGGCATCCACCGGGAGGCTGACGCCCTCTCGCCCGAACGCCTCACCGCCCGGGAGCCTCACCCTCCGGACCCTCCACCGCTCGACGGCCCACCGCCTTCTCCCCTACATTGGTCCCGGCACCCGTCGGAGATGGGGCCTGGGGGCCTCATCCGCATCCCCGGCGGCGGAGCGGGGGGCCGGAAGGGAGCCGGCCTCCCGGGCAACGTTCACCACGTCTGCAAAGGGAACCCATGAAACGGATTCTCGTCACGGGAGCCGCGGGACAGGTGGGCTCGGAGCTGGTTCCGGTCCTTCGGGAGCGCTACGGGACCGACAACGTCCTGGCCACGGACATCCGGGATGACGACGGCGCCTTGAAAGAGGCCGGTCCCTGGGAAGTCGTGGACTGCACGGACCACGATGCCATGGACCAGGCGGTGGTGGGCTTCGGCGCCGACACGGTCTACCACCTGGCGGCCATCCTCTCGGCTGTGGCGGAGAAGGACCCCCACCGGGCCTACACGGTGAATCTGGGAGGGTTGGAGAACACCCTGGAGATCGCCCGGGTCCGGGAGCTGGCCGTCTTCATCCCCTCCTCCATCGCCGCCTTCGGTCCCTCCACGCCGGCGGATCCCACCCCCCAGGTCACCATCCAGCGTCCCACCACCATCTACGGTGTGACGAAGGTGGCGGGAGAGCTCCTGGCGGACTACTTCCACACCCGGTTCGGAGTGGACACCCGGGGCGTGCGCTATCCGGGACTCATCTCCTACCTGACCCCTCCGGGCGGGGGAACCACGGACTACGCCGTGGAGATCTTCTACGAAGCCGTCCGGAATCGTCGCTACACCTGCTTCCTGGAGCCCGACAGTCAGTTGGACATGATGTACATGCCCGACGCCATCCGGGCTTCCATGGAGGTCATGGAAGCCGACGGTTCGAAGCTGAAGAACCGCAACGCCTTCAACATCACCGCCATGCAGCTCACCCCGGCGCGTCTGGCCGAGGCCATCCGGGAGCATATCCCGGACTTCGAGATGAGCTACGACGTGGATCCCATGCGCCAGGCCATCGCCGAATCCTGGCCCCGGCGCATCGACGACTCGGCGGCCCGGGAGGAATGGGACTGGCAGCCCGAGTATGACCTGGACGCCATGGTGGCCGACATGCTGCAGAATCTGGAGAAGAAGCTGAGCTGAGCCCCGGGTCCCGACGGGATCGGGGCCCCGGGCCCGAATCGCAGAATGCCGGAGCCGGCCCGCAGGGCCGCTCCCAGGGAGGAGAGAGACATCCATGCCACTCGACCGCCTCACCCGGGTCCTTCGGGACCACGTTGACGATCTGGAAGACAAGGGCACGGCCAAGGGCGCCGAAGCCGTGGTCACCCGGGTCCTCCCCCCGGAAGGAAACCGGGGCCCCCGGTTCCACCTGGAGGGACAGGGCTCGAAGGAGTTCATCCGCATGAACTCCAACTCCTACCTGGGCATGTCCCTCCGGTCGGAGGTGGTGGAGGCGGAGGAGGAGGCCACCCGTGCCTACGGGGCCGGCCCCGGGGCCGTCCGGTTCATCAGCGGCACGTACGACGCCCACGTGGAGTTGGAGGAGGCCCTGGCCACCTTCCACGGCCGGGAGGAGGGGATGATCTTCTCCTCGGCCTACGCCACGGTCATGGGGACGGTGACGCCTCTCATCACGAGGGAAACGGCCGTCATCAGCGACGAGCTGAACCACAACTGCATCATCAACGCCATCCGGCTGGCCCGGCCCGGGGAAAAGCGGGTCTATCCGCACCTGGACCTGGAGGCTCTGGACCGGTACCTGGAGGAGTGCAAGGGGAGCTGTCCCCGGGCCCTGGTGGTCACGGACGGCATCTTCAGCATGCGGGGCGATCATGCCCCCATGGACGAGATCATGGAGATCGCCGGGAAGCACGACCCCGACTATCCGGAGAACGTGGTGGTCATCATGGACGACTCCCACGGGGTGGGGGCCTTCGGGGAGACCGGCCGGGGAACCGAGGAGTTCACCTCCTCGCCCCCGGTTGACATCCTCATCGGGACCCTGGGCAAGGCGTTCGGGGTGAACGGTGGGTACCTGGTGTCCAACACCGGGGTCATCCGCTTCCTCCGGGAGTCGGCACCCTTCTACATCTACTCCAACCCCATCACCCCCGGGGAAGCCCGGGCGGCCCTGGCCTCTCTCAACCTCCTGGACAGTTCCCGGGGCCAGGAGCTCCTGGCCCACCTCCGGGCCCTGACCCGGCGCTTCGAGGAGGGGCTGGAGAAGCTGGGCATGGAGACCATCCCCGGAGCCCACCCGGTGGTGCCCCTCATGGTCCGGGACACGGCCCGGACCCGGGCCCTGGTGGAGCACCTCTTCCAGAACGGGATCCTGGCCACGGGTCTGGCCTATCCCGTGGTCCCCAAGGGGGACGAGGAGATCCGCTTCCAGATCAACGCCGATCACACCCAGTCCGATATCGACACGGCCCTGGAGGTCCTGGGGAGCTTCCAGGGCTAGGCGGGCCCGTCGTCCTCCCCCGGGGAGCCCTGGGTGCCTTCGGGGGGAAGGCCTTCCGGGCGGAGAGAAAGGCGAAGGAGAGGCCGTGGAGGAATTCTTCCGGGACAAGAAGGCCCTGGTGACCGGGGCTGCCCGACGACTGGGCCGGGACACGGCCCTGGCCCTGGGACGGGCGGGCACCCACGTGGCCGTGCACTACCGCGCTTCCCGGGAGGACGCCGAGGAGCTGTGCCGGGAGCTTCGGGGTCTGGGGGTGGAGGCCCGTTCCTTTCAGGCCGATCTGGATGATCCGGCCCAGGCCGAGGCCCTCTTTCAGAGCGTGTGGGAGGACTTCGGGGGAATGGACCTGGTGGTGAACAACGCCTCCATCTTCCCCCCGGCCCGTCTGGACAACATGGGATTGGAGGAGGACCTCTACCCCAACCTGCGGGTGAACGCCTGGAGCCCCTTCCTCCTCATGCGGGCCTTCTGGCGACAGGTCCGGGACCGGGAGGTCCGGGGCGCCGTGGTCAACCTCCTGGACAGTCGCCTGGTGGGCGGAGATCTGGCCCACGCCCCCTATCACCTGAGCAAGGCCATGCTGGCGGAGCTCACCACCCTGGGGGCCCTGGAGTTCGCCCCGACCCTGCGGGTTAACGGGGTGGCGCCCGGAGCCATGCTCCCCCCGGAGGGCATGGACGAGAGCTACCTGGACCGGCTCGCACGGGACCTGCCCCTCCAGGCCCGGGGCTATCCCGCCGACATCGCCCAGGCCACCCTCTACCTCCTGTCCGCCACCTACGTCACGGGACAGATCCTCTTCGTGGACGGGGGACGCCATCTCCGCCTGGGAGGCAGCACATGACGGATCGCATCTTCATCCGGGACCTCCTCCTCCGGGGCATCATCGGCATCCACGACTGGGAGCGGGAAAAGCGGCAGGATATCCTCATCAACATCGAGATGGAGGCTGACTGCTCCCGGGCCGGGGAGACGGACCGTGTGGAAGACACGGTGGACTACCGGGCCACGGCCAAGGAGATCATCGGCCTGGTGGAGACGTCCGAGTTCTACCTGGTGGAAAAGCTGGCCCAGGAGATTGCGGAGCTCTGCCTGGGCAACCCCGGGGTGGAGGCTGTGAGGGTGCGGGTGGAGAAACCCGGAGCCGTGCGCTTTTCCGAGAGCGTGGGCGTGGAGGTGGAGCGCCGCCGGGAAGAGGGTCGGGGCGTGGAACACCCGTAGGATCCGGGGTACAGGAGGTCGTTCCACGACAGCGAGTCCGAATCGACGAGGACGGCCCCATGACCGACCTTACCAAGAAGAAGTGCAAGCCCTGCGAGGGCGGCATCCCCGCCATGACCCTGGAGGAAGCCGAGAAGCTCCAGAAGGAGGTGCCCTCCTGGGAGATCATCGAGGATGGCCACGCCATTCGTCGTCTCTTCACCTTCGGGAATCACTACGAGGTGATGGCCTTCGTCAACGCCGTGGCCTGGATCTCCCACCGGGAGGACCACCATCCCAACCTCACCGTGGGCTACAGCCGGTGTGAGATGACCTACACCACCCACGCCGTGGACGGTCTCACGGAGAACGACTTCATCTGCGCCGCCAAGGTGGACGCCCTCCTGGAATGAGGTCTCGCCCACGGGCCGGGGCCCTGGGGCTCCGGCTCCGGCGAAACCGTTGCATCTCCGGGTCCGGGGGCGGTAGCATGCTGGAATGGACAGGGCACCTCCCACCGGCACCGAGACCATCCTGCTGGTAGACGACCAGGAACCGGTGCGAAAGACCACCGCCCGGATCCTGGAGCGCCTGGGCTACCGGGTTCTCCAGGCCGGGGAGGCGGAGCAGGCCCTGCGCATGGCCGGCCTCTCCAACATCCACCTCCTCCTCATGGACGTGGTGCTCCCGGGCATGAGCGGCCTGGAGCTGGCGGGCAAGATCGCCTCCATGCGGCCCAACGCCCGGATCCTCTACACCTCGGCCTACACCTCGGAGGAGGTCCTGGACGAGCGTCTCGAGGAGCACCCGGGGGTGGACTTCCTGCAGAAGCCCTACGGCCCGGCGGAGCTGGGCCGGGCCGTCCGGGACCTCCTGGACCGGGCCGTTCCCAGCGCTCCGGCACCGGAGCCCCCGCCGGGCGGCGAGGAATCCGTCCTGGTGGTGGAGGACGACGACCAGACCCGCCGCCTCATGGTGCGCATACTGGAGCCGCTGGGCTACCGGATCCTGGAGGCCCACTACCCGGACCGGGCCCGGACCATCGTGGCCAACTCCCGGGTGGACCTGGTGGTCGTGGACGTGGTGTTGCCCGATACCGACGGGATGAGCCTGGCCCGGGCCATGGCCCAGGAGAAGCCGTCCCTCCGCTTTCTCTTCATCTCCGGGAAGGCCCCGGAGGCTCTGGCCCGGGAGCGGGCCCCGGGACCCTCCTTCCACTTCCTCCAGAAGCCCTTCACCCCCCTGGAGCTGGGTCAGGCGGTCCGGGGAGCACTGGACGACAGAAGCTCCCAGACCTGACCCGCCATGGCCGCATCCTGCGCTCCGACCCCGGTGAGGTCACAGACGATGAGCTCCGAGCTCTCCCGACCCGGACGGGTGCCCAGGAGGACTTCTCCCAGCTCCCCATGAATGTCCTCCTCCCGGAGCACGCCGGCGGCCAGAGCATGGTGGGTCTCCCCCAGGCCCACGCACTGGCTCCGGGAATCCACCACCACCTTCTCCGCCCCATCCAGCACGTCCGTGGCCAGCTCCTGCTTCTCCGGCCCGTCGGAGCCCACGGCCACCACCGTGGCGTCGTCCCGGAGCCAACCCGCCTCCACCAGGGGCTCCCGACTCGGGGTCACCGTTACCACCAGGTGGGCGTCCGCCACCGCCTCCTCCACGGTGTCCACCCCCACCACCTCCACTCCCAGGGCACCTTCCATCTCCTCCCGGTAGGGGGGTAACTCGGCGGCCTCCGGGCTCCACACCCGAACCCCCGCCAGGCTTCGGACCCGGGCCATGGCCCGGAGCTGGTAGCGGGCCTGGGCGCCGGCCCCCACCACGCCCACCCGGAGGGGCCCCTCCGGGGCCAGGAGTCGGACGGCCAGAGCTCCGGCGCCCCCGGTGCGCATCTCCGTCAGGTACCCGTTGTCTTGGAGGAGGGCCAGGGGGAACCCCGTGGCCGCCTCGAAGACCAGGACCAGTCCGGAGCCCGTGGGAAGGCCCCGTGCCGGATTGTCGTAGAACCCGCTGGCCACCTTCAGGGCGAACACCTCCTCCCCTTCCAGGTAGGCTCCCTTCACATGGACTTCCCCCCGTTGGGCCTCCAGGTCCATCCCCAGGGGAGGCGGCTGCACCACCTCTCCCCGGGCCAGGCTCCGGAAGGCCCTCTCCACCGCCGCCAGGGCCTCGACCTCTCCCACCATCTCTCGAAGGGTATCTTCGTCCACGACCTTCATGGTTCCTCCTGTGCTATGCCTGCAGGATCGTCGAAGACTCAGGGGCCACGGGTCTGCTCCAGCCTTCCCTCGGACAAGAACCAGTGCTCCTGACCCAGGGCCGCCGCATCCGCCTCATCGTGACTGACGAGGACCAGGGGGATCTCGTGACGGGCGGAGAACCCCCGGAGCTCCTCCACCACCCGAGCCCTCAGAGGACGGTCCAGGGCCGAGAAGGGCTCGTCCAGGAGGAGGATCCGGGGTCGGGCCAGCAGAGCCCGGCCCAGAGCCACTCGCTGCTGTTCGCCACCGGACAGTCGCCGGGGCCTTCGGTCCAGGAGGTGGCCCAGGGCCAGGCGACGGGCCACCCCTTCCACCTCCTCAGGCCCGGCTCCTGGGAACGCCAGGTTCTGACGGACCTTGAGATGGGGAAAGACGAGGTAGTCCTGGGGCACCCATCCCACACCCCGTTCCCAGGGGGGAAGGAACCGACCGTCTCGGGAATCCTGCCACACCTCCCCTCGAACCGCCACCCGACCCCGGGCCCGTTCCTCCACCCCGGCAAGAACCCGGAGAAGCGTGCTCTTCCCCCCTCCCGACGGGCCAAAGATGGCCACGGACCGGGCCCGGGTCCGGATCTGCGCCCTCAGGCTTGCGGCTCCCAGATTCACGTCCAGGGAGAGATCCAGGGTCCACCCACTCTCGGGGTCCGAACTGCGGCCCGTGCCCGACTCCGGGGCGTCCCCCGGCCCATTCTCCGGGATCAGGGTCCTTTTCCTACCCGTCCTATCGGACACCCCGGACCTCCATGCGGCGACGTTGTCTCCGTGAAAGAGTCTCGTATCCCAGGAGAGCCATCATGGAAAGGAGGACGCTGGCTCCCACCAGGACCCAGATGACCTCCCGGCCCGAGGGAGATTCCAGGAGGGTGTAGACCGCCAGGGCGATGGTCCGGGTCTGGCCTTCCATGTTTCCCGCCAGGACCACCGTGGCGCCGAATTCCCCCAGAGCCCGGGCGAAGGCCAGGACGGCCCCGGCGGCGATTCCCGGCAGGGCCAGGGGAAAGGAGACCCGGAGGAACGTTGGCCACGGGCGCCGGCCCAGGGTCCAGGAGACCTCCTCATAGCGGGGGTCCACCACCTGGAAGGCGTTCCGGATGGAGACCACGTAGAGGGGCAATCCCACCACCAGGGCTGCCAGGGTAGCTCCCAGGAGGGTGAAGGGGATGGGAAGGCCCGCAGCCGCCAGGGCCTGGCCCAGAGGGCTTCGGCTTCCAAGAAGACTCAGGAGGAGGAATCCCGTCACCACCGGGGGAAGCACCAGGGGCACCAGGGCCAGTGTGGCCAGAACGTTCTTCCCCGGAAACTGCCAGCGGGCCAGCATCCACCCCAGGGCCACAGCGGGAACGAACCCCGCCAGAGTGGCTGCCAGAGCCACCAGGAACGAGAGACGAATGGCGGACCAGGGATCCGGGACCGACGGCGTCTCTCCCGTCACGCCTTCGGGGGTGGCGGTCGGGGCCTCGAACCCCTGAGCCCGGAAGATGGCCCGTGCCTCCCGGCCCTGGCAGAAGGCCAGGAAGGCTGAGGCAGCTCCGGGCCGGGAGGCCTCCCGGAGCACGGCCGCCGGGTAGGAGACCGGGGGGTGACTGGCTTCGGGGAAGACGTGGATCACCCTGACCCTGGGCTCGGCCAGGGCGTCGGTGCGGTACACCACCCCGGCATCCGCTTCTCCCCTGGCCACCCACTCCAGGGCTCCCCGCACGGTTCCCGCCCGTGTCACCCGGTCCCGGATCGCCTCCCAAACACCGGCGCTTTCCAGGGCCGCCTGCCCGTACCGTCCGGCGGGCACGTTCTCTCCCGCCAGGGCGATGCGTCGCACCGCCGGGCTCTCGAGTCCCTGGGGTCCCGAACGACCCAGAGGAGACTCTGACGGCACCGCCAGGACCATGCGGTTCGCCAGGAGAGTCCGCCGACTCTCCTGCAGGATTCCGCCCCTCTCCTCCACCCAATCCATCCAGCGCTCATCGGCGCTGAAGAAGAGGTCGGCCGGGGCACCCTGGAGGATCTGAGGAGCCAGGCGGGAGGTGGCATCGAAGCTGAAGCGGACCGGCATGCCCCCCGTCGTCTCCCAGGCCTCCGCCACCCTGAAAAGAACGTCGGTGAGGGAGGCGGCAGCCAAAATCAGGATGCTGGAATCCCCCGAGGAGCTCGGGACATCCGGTTCCAGCCGAGGCCGTTCCCCCTCCTCCGGCCCTGCCGTCTGGGAGGCGGCCACGGCGGGGTTCGCCACCAACAGCCCGGACCCGAGACCCAACAGGAGGAGGATCGCGGCGGACAGGGTCGGTCTCGGAGGATCGCAGGGCGGGTCGGCAGTCATGGCCTCCACCATATCCCACCGCTCAGGAGGGGAGCAAGGCGGTCCCGGACCTTGACGCCCCCCGGCTCCGCCCCTTTTCTTTCAAGCCTCGCCACCGCGCCCGTGGGGTGGAGGCCCTGCGAAAAGAAGCCTGGGTGAGCCCGTTTCTCAGAAGCCCCCTCACCGGCCCCTGCGGACCGGACGACACCGAAAGAAACGGGGCGCCGGCGGGTCTTGTTTCTCAGAAGCTCTCAAGAACCCATGACAAGGACACGGCATGATCCGGGAACTTCTCCCTCCCTCCCGGGGGTTTCTTCTGCCCCTCACCCTCCTGGCGGCCGCGGCCGGCTGCGACGCCCCGGAGGCCCAGACGGCGCTGCCGGAGTGCGATCCCGACAACGGGGGAATTGAGCTGCCCACGGGCTTCTGCGCCCTGGTGGTGGCGGATTCCGTGGGCCCCGCCCGACACCTGGAGGTGGCTCCCAACGGGGACGTTCTGGTGGCCCTCCGAAACATCCGGAGCCGACAGGAAGGGGTGATCCCCGGAGGCGTGGTCCTTCTCCGGGACACGGACGGGGACGGGCGAGCGGACCAGGAACACCGTTTCGGGGAGAACGGGGGAAACGACGTCCTCCTGGAGGGTGAGTACCTCTACTTCGCCACCGACGATGCCGTCCTCCGCTATCCCTTCCCTCCGGAATCCACGGAGCCCACAGGCCCCCCGGACACGGTGGTGATGGATCTGCCCGACACCCGTAACCACCGGGCCAAGAGCCTGGCCCGGGCCCCGGGCGGGTTCCTCTTCGTGAACATCGGCTCCCCCTCCAACGCCTGCCAGGAGGAGCCCCGGGCCGTGGGTGTGGCGGGAATGGACCCCTGCCCTCAACTGGCCACCCGGGCGGGAATCTGGCTCTTCGACGGAAAGCGGATGGGCCAGACCCAGCGGGACGGAATCCGGTTCGCCACCGGGCTCAGGAACACGGTGGCCCTCCGGACCCACCCCTCCGGGGACCTCTTCGGGGTGATCCACGGCCGGGACCAGCTCTCGGCCCTGTGGAGTGATCTCTTCACCGAGGAGCAGAACGCGGAACTGCCGGCGGAGGAGTTCGTCCGGATCCAGGAGGGGGACGACTTCGGCTGGCCCTACTGCTACCATGATCCACTGTCCGACACCAAGGTGCTGGCCCCGGAGTACGGTGGTGACGGCAGGACCGTGGGACGGTGCGCCGAGATGAAGGATCCCCTCATCGACTTCCCCGCCCACTGGGCCCCCAACGACCTGGTCTTCTACACGGGCCAGCAGTTTCCTCCCGCCTATGAGGGCGGGGCCTTCGTGGCGTTCCACGGCTCCTGGAACCGGGCCCCTCTCCCCCAGGCCGGCTACAACGTGGCCTTCGCCCCCTTCCAGGGGGATGAGCCTACCGGGGAGTGGAGCGTCTTTGCCCAGGGCTTTCCCGGAGGAGAGGTGAGCCCCCGGGATGCGGAGTATCGGCCGGTGGGCCTGGCCGTGGGCCCGGACGGCTCCCTCTACATCTCCGACAGCCAGGTGGGGAGGGTCTGGAAGGTCCTCTACCGGGGAGAATAGGGACCGAAGCAGGGGGGCTCTTACCCCTCCATGGCCCGGGCCACGTCCCGGCGAATCCGGTGGATCACCGAGCCCAGGCCCTGGGTGCGCATGACTCCCAGCACCTCGCCAATGCCCATGCGCTCCAGGAGATCCTGGGGCAGCTCCGCCACCTCCCGGGCCGGAGCCCCGTTCAGGGTCTCCATGAGAAAGCCCATGAAGCCCCGAACCGTGGGAGCGTCCCGGGGAGCGTCGGCGTGGAGGGTCACGGCTCCGTCCTTCACGCTCACCCAGTGGACGAGGGGTGTCTGGCATTCCGGGACCCGGTTGGTTCCCGCGTCCCGGGCCTCCCGGAGCTCCTCCGGAAGGTCGGGGAACTTCCGGGCGTAGCGGAGAAGCAGTTGCATGCGCATCTCCCGGTCCAGGGAGCGGAACCGCTCCAGATTCTCTTCCAGTGCAGCCATGCGTGGTCCAGCCGGAGGTGAGAGGAAGTCGTTGCGCCCCCTTCCGAGGGCCGTCATCATAGCGGGAGTTCCCGTGGAGACCCGGCCGGGATCGGAACCCGCCGGGCGTCCTTCGTGCAGGGTAAACCCCGACCGTGTCCTGAGGATCCGATCCCCCGTGCCCATACTTTGCCATCTGGGAAACGACCTGGTGGATCTCCGGGACCCCCGGGTCCGGCGGCGAGGCGCGGAGGGCCTGGGGCCCGGAGACCGGTTCCTGGAGAGGGTCCTGGCCCCTCCGGAGAGGGAATCGGTCCTGGCCGCTCCGGATCCCCCCCGGGCCCTGTGGATCCACTGGGCCGGGAAGGAGGCCGCCTTCAAGACCCTGAGCAAGCTCCGGGGCGAGCCTCCGGTCTTCCACCACAAACAGTTCCGGGTCACCGTCTTCCCCCCCTCATCCCAGGATTCCGGCGGCCCGGAGAGCCGGGTCGGGGAAATCCGCTTCCACGACAGGCTCTTTCCGGTGGTCTTCCACCTCACTCCGGTGCTCGTCCATGCCGTGACCTGGAGCCGGGATCCATCCCCCCACGACCCGGGCCCGTGGGAGTTGCCGGAGAACGTGGTTCACCGGGTGGAGGAGGAACCGGAAGTGGAGAACTGGGAAGAGAAGCTTCGGCCGGCCTTCACGGCCCGGGAGTGGGCCTGCGTGAGTCACCGCTCCTCGGCCCTGACCCGGTTGGCGGCCCGGCGATCTCTGGCCCGGGCCCTGGGCAGGGAGGAGCCCCGCCTGGAGGTGACCTGCCACCCGGGCCCCCCGGGGCGCCGGATTCCCCGTGTCCTGGCCGACGGCCGGGCCCTGGAGGTGGACCTGACCCTCTCCCACCACGGCCGCTTCCTGGCCTGGGCATTCGTGCGCTGAGGTCCCCGGAGGGCCTTTTTTCGGCGTCAGGGCGCCCAGGGCCGGTAGCGGAAGAGGACCGTGGTGCCGAAGCGGTGGAAGTAGGACTCTCCGATGTCCGTCTCCGCCCGGTTCCAGCCGAAGCGCACGGCCCCGTCCAGGTTCACCTTCAGAGGCCGGGCCAACTCCAGGTAGACGGTGGAGGCGTTGTCCGCTTCCTCCCCGGGGACCAGGCGGGCGAACTCCGTGTCGTTCACGTAACTCTTGGCCGTGAGAACCGCATAGAGGTTCAGGTTGACGTTCCGGGGAAGGGGAGCCGATACCACGCCCCGAAAGCTCAGGGCGTTGTACTCCGGCCGATCCGAGTTGGAACGGTTGAGAGTGGCTTCCAGGCCCGCCTGGACGAAGAGGTTCGACTGCAGGGTCCAGGTAGCTCCCAGACTGAACGCCCGGTCCTTCCGGAAGGGATCCTCCGGGTCGAAGGTCCCCTGATTCGGATACTCGGTGGCCCTGAATGCCGTGTGCACGCGCAGGGTCCAGTCCCGATCCCACCGGGCTCCCACCTCCATTCCCCACATCCGCCTGTCCAGGAGGGCCAACTGGGGGGTGAAGGCGCCGGTGCTGTAGTCGGCCATCTCCCCCATGACCTGGGCATCCAGCAGGACCCCTCGACGCGGAAGGAGATTCAGGCGGACCCGTCCCTCGGCGGTGCCGTACCCGGGCTGGATGAAGAGGGGCATGGGAGGCCGATCCTCCACCCGGCGCCCCCCGAGCCCCCCCTGCACCCAGAGATCGCCCACCCCCTCCAGGGACTCCCGGAAGCTCAACTCCGTCCGGCCCACCCACTCCCGTGGCGCATAGTCCCGGATCTCGAACCCTCCGGCCACGAACTGGCGCAGACCGGCGTCCACCTGCAGTTGCAGGCTCCGCTCCGTCCGATTGAGGAAGATGATCTGGCCCCGGAGCCCCAGCTCCCCCACCGCCGCCGACGCCTGGTCCGTGCTGTCCACGGCCGGGACCGTCACCGCCGCCAGGTTCCCCCGGTAGCCCTCCAGGGACGCTCCCCCGGTGAACACCAGGTCTTCGAGGGTGACCTGGGCCCGGAGACCGGAGGGGATCAGGGCGCAGGCCAGCGTCCAGGCCAGGACCCGCACCGCCGCTCGGACCGTGGCCCGGATCCGGGTCCGGATCCGTCGTCCCCGGGGCGGGAGACCGGCGGGGGCTGCAGAGGCCCTCATTCCCGTCCTCCCCCCCCGGCTTCCCGCCGGAACCGCTCCGCCTTGTCCCGGACCTGCTCCAGGTACGTCACCAGACGGTCTCGGAGCACCTGGAGGCTCTGAATCCGCTCCTCCAGGGTCATGGGACGGTCCGGGGAGGACACCGAGTCCCCGGCCGGCGGGGTCTCCTCCGGATCGGTGGTGCCCATGGTACGGGACCCCGGGGGCACCACGGGAAGGCGATTGTCGTCGTAGCGCTCGATTCCGGCCACGAAATCCTGCACGGCCCGGTTCGTCCGCTGGGCCGCCTCCAGGCGCTCCATGCGTCGGTCGATCTCCGCAATCTGGGCCTCGTACTGGTCCCCCTGGAAGTCCAGGAGGTCTGCCTTCCTCCGGAGATTCGCCGGGGTGTCCCGGGGGGTGATGGTGATCTCTTCCATGGCCTCCGGCTCCACCGGCGGATCTTCCGTGGCCTGGAGCTCCAGGTAACGGTTGTTGATGTCCACAAGGATGGCCGCCAGCTCCTCTCTCTCCTCCGGGTCCTGGGCCGAGTCCACCTCTTCCAGGAGGGCCTCCAGCCGGTCCTGCAGGGCCTCCAGCAGCACCTGCCGGGCCTGCCGGAGCTGCTCCGCCGTCTCCTCCACCCGTCGGTCCAGAGCCCCCAGCTCCCGGGCCTCCCGCTGGGCCTCGGCAAAGGCCCGGTCCAGCTCATCGGTGTTGCCCGAGGCCCGGGCCGAGTCCGCCGCCTCCAGGGCCCGGTCGAAGCGGATCTCCCGGGCCTCCCGGGCTCGCCGGGCCGCCTCGTAGGCGCTCAGGGCCGACCGGTACTCCAACTCCAGCTCCTCCAGGGTGGGCTCCTCCTGAGCGGTGCCCGGGGCCGGGCCGGCCCCCAGGAGCAGGACGGAGGCCAGGAGCCCCGGCACCAGTGCGGAGAGGGCTTTCCGAAAGGGAATCCGGAACCCGGAGTGTGTGGAACAGCCCTGGCCTGCAGAGAAGATCACGCGTCGATCCCGTACTTCTCGAGCTTATAGTAGAGGGCGCTGGCCTTGATGCCCAGGAGGCGGGCCGCCTCGGCCTTCACCCCGTTGGCCTGTTCCAGGGCCCGGCGAAGCAGTCGCTCCTCGATCCCCTCCACGGCCTGGTTCAGGTCCAGCCCCCCGGAGGGGATGGCGGCGTCGATGAGGCTGGTGTCCGGAGCTTCCCCGGAGGCCAGGAAGGGGAGGTCGTCCTCCTCCAGCATGGGTCCTTCGGCCAAAACCAGGGCCCGCTCCATGACGTTTTCCAGCTCCCGCACGTTGCCGGGCCAGTCGTACTCGGTGAGACGGCACAGGGCCTCCTCGCTCACCGAATCCACCCGGGCGTTCGTGCGCTCCTGGAGCTTGTGAAGGAAGTGGTTCACCAGAAGGGCGACGTCGGAGCGGCGCTCCCGAAGAGGCGGAATGGTGATGGGAACCACGTGAAGGCGGTAGAACAGATCCTCCCGGAAGTCCTCCCCGTTCTGGAGCACGGAGGCCGGCGTGTTCGTGGCGGCGATGATGCGCACGTCCACGGGAATCGTGTCCTCCCCGCCCACTCGCTCCAGCTCCCGCTCCTGGAGGACCCGGAGCAGGCGGATCTGGGTGGCCTGGCTGATGGTGGCGATTTCGTCCAGGAAGAGGGTGCCCCCGTCGGCCAGCTCGAACCGACCCCTCCGCTGCCGCTGGGCTCCGGTAAAGGCCCCCTTCTCATGGCCGAAGAGCTCGGAGTCCAGAAGGCCCTCCGTGAGGGCGCCGCAGTTGACCCGGATGAAGGGCCCCTCCCGGCGGGGCGACCCGGCGTGGATGGCCCGGGCCACCAGCTCCTTCCCCGTTCCCGACTCCCCGTAGATCATCACGGTGGACTCGCTCCGGGCCACCCGCTCGATCCAGCGGAAGACCTCCTTCATCCGAGAAGACTCGCCCACGATCTCCCCGTAGCGGGACTCCCCCTCCTCCCGGAGATAGGTGTTCTCGACGCGCAAGGCCACGTTTTCCCTCTGCAGGCGCTGACGCTCGGCGTGTTCCGCCAGGATCCGGTCCACCTTGACCCCGAACTCCTCCGAAGAAAAGGGCTTGGTGATGAAGTCCACAGCCCCAAGTTTCATGGCCTCCACGGCCTTCTCGATGGTGCCGTACGCGGTGATGACCAGGACCTGGGTGTCGGGATGGCTCTTCCGGACACCCTTCAACACTTCCATTCCGTCCATCCGAGCCATTTTCAGGTCCGTGATCACCAGATCGGCTCCGGTCTCTTCCAGGAGGGCCATGCCCCGCTCCCCTCCCTCGGCGGAGAGGGTCTTGTGGCCGCGCCGGCGGAGAAGGAGCTCAAGGCCTTCCCGCATGGAGTCGTGATCGTCGATGATGAGAACCTGCGCCATTCCCTGCTCCCTACCTCTCCCAAGGGGAAACCGGAAGATCTTCGGCTCCCCTGAAATATACCTTGAACTCGGCTCCTTCCCCAATCGCCGGATCCCGGGGATGGAGCTCCACCCGTCCCCGATTCACCTCCGCCAGGCGCTTCACGATGGCCAGGCCCAATCCGGCCCCCTTCTCCTTGTCCGTGACGAAGGGCTCGAAGACCCGCTCCCGCATGGCCTCCGGAATGCCCGGGCCGTCGTCGGCCACGGTAATCACCACCTCCCCGTGATGGGCTTCCGCCCCCACGATCACGTTCTCTCCGGCCTGGGCAGCGTTCTGGAGGAGGTTCAGCACCATCCGCTTCAGGTGGCCCTCGTCCACCCGGGCCAGGAGGCGGTCGGTCGGCAACTCCACGGAGAGCTCTCCTCCCCCCTCCTGAACCTGCAATTCCGTGAGCTCCGCCGCTTCCCGGATGGGGCCCCGGACGTCCGTGAGCTTCCCCTCGGGCCACAGGGGGCGGGCGAAGGCCAGGAAGTCGTCGATGATCCGGTTCAGGGCCCCGATCTCCGCCTTGATCTTCCCGAACAGCCGGGTCCGCTCCTCCCTCTCCTCGGTGTCCGCCGCCGCCGAGGCGAAGAGCTCCAGGCCTCCCAGGGGATTGCGGATCTCATGGGCCACCTGGGCCAGCATGAGGCGGAGCTGCTCGTCCCGTTGCAGGATCCCCTTCCGCATCCGCTCCATGGCCCGGGAGAGGCGCCGGAGCTCGCCCCCCCGCTCGATCCTCACCTCCTCGTCCATGTGACCCCGCTGGATCCTCCGGGCCACCCGGCCCAGACGCTCCAGGGGACGGGTCACGGTGGTGGCCAGGAACCAGGCCAGGAGGGCCGCCACCAGGGCCGCCAGGGCCGAGCCAACCAGGACCGTGCGGCCGAAGGCCTCCAGGGGCTCCATGTGGTCCGCCGGCATCCGGACCGCCAGGATGGCCGGGCTCTGCTCCAGACGGACGAACCCGAACTTGTACCACCGGTCCTCCTCGTCGTCGAAGAAGAGGGGGGACGTGGCGGCCCCCAGGCGGCTGGCTTCCTGGATCTCTTCGTTGTAGAGAGCCAACTCCCGGATGGGGGCCCCGATGGGGATGGAGTCCGGAGGCAGGGTGGTGACCAGGGCCGTGAGGTCCGTCCGGAGAATGTAGGCTTCGTCCACGTAGTAGCGGAGACGAAGAATCTTCTGACGAACGGCCCGCCACACCTCGCTCTCCTCGAAGCCCGGCCGGTAGGCCAGGATCTCGTCGGCCTGCAGGCCCACCTCCGCCGCCGCCCCGGCCACCTGGACGAGCTTGTCGTCCAGCTCCTCCTCCAGGACCCGGGAGGTGGTCCGATAGGCCATCCCTCCACCCACGGCGGACACCACCACGGCGAAGGTGACGAAGACCAGGACGAATTGCCTTCGCAGCGACACGGTCTCAGAACCCGCAGGGGACCCGTTCCGTGGCCACGTCGCTGAACCGGAGGACGTCCAGGAGCGTGCGGGGAGCCACCACCACGTGCACGGGGAAATGGCGTCGGGAGGCCGGAGAGCAGAAGTCCCCGGGGACCCTCTCCACGATCTCCACCTGCGTGCCCTCTCCGGTCTGGAGGATCCGCCGGACCTCGACGCTGTCCCCGGCCTCCGTCCGCTCCCCCACCGCCGCCACGATGACCATCTCCCGGGTCCAGTCCACCTCCGGAGGCACGGCCTTCGGATCCTCCTTGTGATCCAGCCAGAACTGGAGCCACCCCGTGGGATCCCCCGCCGTACCCGGCGGGACGGAAAAGAAGGCCCGGGGCTCCGGGAGCTCGGCCCCGGAATCCTCGCTCCGGTCCAGGGTACCGAAGGGCACACTACCAAGGTAGGCGGAGACGAAATTCGAGCCCTGGGTGAAATCCCGCATGAGGATGACGGCCTGAGCGATCCGGGAGGCGGCCTCCCCGGGGCCGGCGCCGGCGGTCTGGAGAGCGCCCAGGCTTCCCTGCGCGCAGCGGATCCAGCTGGCGGTCTGTTCCCGGACGTCGTCCCGTATGGAGAAGTGGATTCGGGTGGCTCCGGGAGGACACTGGGGATCCAGGTCCTGGGGAAGCTCGTCCACGAAAAGCTCGATCCCCTTCCCCTCGTTCAGCTGGGTGATGAGGGAGGCGTAGGCCGACGCATAGGTCCCGGGATCGCCGGCACTTCGGACGACGGTTTCGTCCCCGGGCAACCCCCGGTAGGAGATGGCTTCCCGAAGTCGCCAGGCACCCTCGGAGGTCCAGGTGAGTCCCTGCTGGAGCTCTCCCTCCCCGTCTTCGAAGCTCCGGGGGACCACCAGGTTCACCCGTATCTCCCCGATCTGGCCGAAACGAAGGGTCTCGGGCCGGGTCCCGTTGTCGTCGGCACAGCTTCCCAGGAGGCAAGCCAGGGCCAGGACGGGAACAAGGTACCAGTGTCTAGGGGACGGCATGATTCTCCCGGGACAGACGACCTCCAGAGACGACTTCGGACCCCCCTCCGGGGTCAGTCCAGGAGCCGAAGGGGCATGACCAGACAGAGGTAGTCCAGGGGCTCCTCCCCTTCCGGAACCTGGGGTTCCAACGTGGCGGCCCGCTCCGGAGCCTTGAAGGCGATCCTGACTTCCTCGGTGGGCATGTACCGGAGCACTTCCAGAAGATAATTGGCGTTGAACCCGATCTCCATCTCGTCCCCGTCGTACTGGAGCTCCAGCTCGTCCTGGCCCTCTCCCAGGTCCGGGGTCAGGACGTTGAGCATCACCCTGCCCTGGTCGAAGGTCAGACGGATCCGATGGGTCTGGTCGCTGGCCACCACCGCCATCCGTCGGACCGCGGACTCCAGAGTCCCCTTCTCCACGATGGCGATCCGGTCGTTGTCCTTGGGGATGACCTGCTCGTAGTTGGGGTAGGTCCCTTCGATGAGGCGGGTGAAGACCTCGGTCCCCTCGGACCGGAATCCCAGGTGGTTCCCGCTCCGGGCAACCTCCAGCTCCGCCTCGGCCTTGAAGAGGCGTTGGACCTGCTGAAGGGCGGCAGGCGGAACGATGAAGTCGGCGCTGGTGGCGGTGGCCGGACCGGCGGGAACCGCCATGCGGGCCAGGCGATGGCCGTTCGTGGCCACCATGCGCATGAGTCCGTCCCGGAGCTCCCAGAGGACTCCGTTCAGGATGGGCCGGCTCTCTTCGGTGGAGACGGCGAAGGAGGTGTGGTGGATGAGGCGTTGGAGCTCCTTCCCGGTGACCCTCCACCCCTCTCCGAAGTTGATCTCCGGGAGGCTGGGGAACTCCTCGCTGGGCAGTCCGTTCAACTTGAAGACGCTCCGGCCGCAGCGGATCTCCAACTGATCGCCCCGGGTCACCAGCTCCACGGGTTGATCCGGGAGCTCACGGGCGATCTCCTGGAGCTTCTTCCCGGGAGCCGTGAGACTGCCCTCCTCCGTCACGTCCACCGGCACCCGAACCCGGAGGGCCACGTCCAGGTCCGTCCCGCTCATCCACACGGCGTCATCCCGGACTTCCAGGAGGATGTTGGAGAGTACGGGAAGCGTGGTCTTGGTGGGAATGCTGGCAGACACGGCAGCCAGTCCCTGATGGAGGTTCTGCCTGGTAATGGTGAAGTTCATGGATTTCCTTCCCTTCTAGGGGCTGGCTCGGACCCTTTCCACAGTTCTGTGACCGGTATCAGTTTATTCTCTCTTCCTTAAGAGAAAAAGCCCAGTAGTAGTAGGTGGTGTGGAAGTGTGGAAGCCGGACCCCGGGGGAGCGGGTGTCCCCGACGGCCGGGGGATTCGGGTGATGGGGGGTGTGTGGATGGGTCTGTGGACAACGACCGGGATATCCCCGGTGTCCCTGCCGGCCAGGGCCCCTGTGGAAGAAGCGGGGGTTTTCCCCGGGGTTTTCCCCACGGCCTTCAACAGGCCTTTCACGATTCAGGGTTCCTGGCCAGCTCCTTCCGGACGCTCTGGACGGAGCGCTGGAGGGTGCTGTCCCGTTCCAGCTCCTCCTCCACCTTCCGGATGGAGTGGATCACGGTGGAGTGATCCCGCCCGCCGAAGGCACGACCGATGCGGGTGAGGGGAAGGTCCAGAAGGTCCCGGATCAGGTACATGGCCACCTGGCGGGGCACGGTCAGGTCCTTGGTTCGCCGCTTGGAGGCCAGGGCCTGGGGCTCCACGTTCCAGTGCCGGGCCACCACGTCCCGAATGGTCTCGGGAACCAGGCGTTCCCGGGTCCGCTCTTCCTCTCTTCGCAGCATTCCCCGGAGAGCCGTCTGGGCCATGGACACGCTGATCTCCTGGTTCTTCAGGGAAGAGTAGGCCAGGAGCTTGATGATGGCTCCTTCCAGCTCCCGAACCGACGAGGTGCAGGATCGGGCGATGAAGTCGATGACCTCGCTGTCCAGGGTAAGCTGGTCGTCCTTGGCCTTCTTCCTCAGGATGGCCACCCGGGTCTCGAAGTCCGGAGCCTGGATGTCCGCCACCAGACCCCACTCGAAGCGGGACACCAGGCGCTCCTCCAACCCCGGAATCTCCTTCGGCGGACGATCACTGGTCAGAACGATCTGCCGCTGGGCATCGTAGAGAGCGTTGAAGGTGTGGAAGAACTCCTCCTGGGTGCCCTCCTTACCCTCCAGGAAGTGGACGTCGTCCACCAGGAGGAGATCCATCTTCCGGTACCGACGGCGAAAGTCGCTGGTGGTTCCCTCCTGGATGGAGGAGACAAGATCGTTCATGAACTGCTCGGTGGGAACATAGGCCACCCGCCGCTGGGGGTGCCGGCCCAGGATGGCGTTGCCGATGGCGTGCATGAGGTGGGTCTTGCCCAGCCCCACGCCTCCGTAGAGAAAGAGGGGGTTGTAGCGCTTGGCCGGCTTCTCCGCCACGGCCTTGCACGCCGCCGAGGCCAATTGGTTGTCGCCTCCCACCACGAAGCGCTGGAAGGTGTAGCGGGGGTTGAGGCCTGGAGCGGGGAGGGTCTTGGCCCGTTGCCCCTGCTGGCCCGGGCGTCCTTCTGTAGCCCCGGCATCCGGGGAAGGGGAGGGAGCCGGGGAAGGGCTCACCTCCACCTGGGGAACGGAGGGCACGTGAGCGTTCTCCGAGGGGACGAAAGCGATGTGAAGGGGGCGTCCAATGACCCGCTCCGCCGCCTCGTCCAGGAGGCGACCGTACTTGTCGCCGATCCACTCCACATGGAACTCACTGGGAACCTCCACCACCAGCTCCCCTTCCGTGAGGGTCGAGGGCGCGGTGCCGTCCAGCCAGGTTCGGAAGCTCTGTTCCGGGAGCGCGCTCCGGGCCAACTCGAGGATTCGAGACCAGAGTTCGGAGGCGGTGAGCTCCATGCAAGATCGTCCGGGCGAGCCGAGAATTCGCCGTCCCGGGGAAGGGGGCGAGGGCGTCGTGATACCAGGCTTGGAATGAGGGGAGGCAAGCTATCCGAGGGGTGTGGAAAAGTCAATCACGGCCGGCTGGGGGCGCGGACAAAGCAAGGATTGAGAAGGGCTTTCGGGGTTGACCCTCGACTCGGCATTTGGCTACCTTTCAAAGCTAATTTATCAGCAGAACTACGGACGGGACGGGTGATCAGCCATGATGCCGACATACAAGCCCAGGAATCGGAAGCGGAAGAACAAGCACGGATTCCGGGCCCGGATGCGTTCGAAGGGCGGGCGGAAGACCTTGAATCGCCGGCGCAGGAGAGGGCGTCGTCAGCTGACGGTGAAGGTGGGCTCGAAGTAGGAACCATGTCCGGGCCGCGCCCGGAGACCGGGGCGCCGGGTGGGTTCCGGTTGCCGCCTTCGAGCCGAATCACCCGGACCCGGGACATCCGGGCGCTCCTGCGGAAGGGCGGACGGAAGAAGACGTCGCACCTGGACGTCTTCTTTTTGTCTTCGGGTCGCAGAGAGCCCCGCCTGGGGCTGGTGGTTCCGAAACACGGGCGCCGCATCGTGGAGAGGAACCGTCTGAAGCGCCGCCTCCGGGAGGTGGCACGACAGGAGGTCCTCCCGGGGCTCCGGAGGGAACGGGTGGGGGCGGACGTCCTGGTGCGAGCCCGGAGAGAGGCCTACGCCGCGGGCTATGAGGAGTTGCGGCGGGAGCTGGTCGAGGTCACGAAGGAGCTATGTTCAAGACTGTCTTCCTGGCGATGATTCGTTTCTATCGGGCAGCGATTTCGCCGTTTTCGCCTCCCTCCTGTCGCTTCACGCCCACCTGTTCCGCCTACGCCCAGGAAGCCATCGAGAGATACGGGGCCGGGAAGGGTGGCTGGCTGGCCCTTCGCCGCGTCCTTCGTTGCCATCCCTTCGGGGGTAAGGGGTACGACCCGGTACCATGAGAACCGAGATCCGATTCCTTCTGGCGATTGTTCTGATGATCGGCGTGCTGGTCATGACGAATGTCCTCTTCCCCCCGACCCCTCCGGAAGAGCCCGGGGCCATGGGAGGTGCCGACTCGGTCCAGGTGGTGGAGGGTGAGGAAGAGGGGACGCCTTCCCGGGACACGGCGCCGGCGGAGGCCCGGAGAGGTTCGCCGGAGACGGAGCCCGAGACCGGGGCCGGAGCCCCCGGTGTCCAGGAGCGGGAAGCCCAGGTTCGGGATACGGCCGCTGGAGCCGGGGGAGAGGAGCCCCCTCCGGGCCTGGAGGCCCTGACCCGTCAGGAAGAGGAGACGGCCCCCCAGGCCCCGGGCCAGGAAGCCCTGGTGCCGGAGGCGGGAGTTGCGGGGGAACGGGTCCGGGTCCAGGGCCCCCTCTACACCCTCACCTTCTCTACCCGGGGAGCGCGCCTGGCCTCCGCCCGTCTCACCCGCTTCCAGTCCTTCACCCTCTCGGGCCCGGTGGAGCTCATCCATGAAGGGGGGGAGGCCCTGGGCAACCGGGTGCTGGTGGGCCAGGACACCCTGGACCTGAGGGAGCTGCCCTTCCGGGTGGAGCCGGAGGAAGGACTGGAGCTGGAGGAGGGGGATCCCCCGGCCACTCTCCGCTTCTCCTACAGCCATCCGGAGCATCCCTTCACCTTCCGGGTGGAGTACACCTTCCATCCGGACCTCTACGTGGTGGAGGCCCGGGGGACGGCCACGGGGGTGAACGCCCGGGTGCTCTTCACGGACCTGGGACACGGCATCCCCTTCAACGAAGTCCGGGAGGAGGACGAGGTCCGGGCTTCGGCGTACGTGCTGAATCACCTCCAGGACGGGATCCAGTCCCGGAATCTGGATGACGTGGAGGAGGTGTTGCTGGAGGACGGGCCCTTCCGGTGGGTGTCCTTCAAGAGCAAGTACTTCGTGTTCGCTCTGCTGGCGGGCTCGGAGGAAGCGGAAGAAGAATACCTGGGTGGGGCCATCGCCCGGGACGTGCCGGAAGGGGACTACCAGGTGGATCTGGCCGTGACCCAGACCATGGACCGGAACGGGAACTTCGACTACCGGCTGTTCATGGGGCCCCAGGAGTTTGCCAGGCTGTCGAACCTGGGCACGGACATGCAGAACGTGAACCCCTACGGGTGGAAATTCTTCCGGCCCATCGTCCGGCCCTTCGTGGGGATCATCGTGACCATCCTCACCTTCCTCCACGACAAGCTGAACATCGGGTACGGATGGGTCCTCATCCTCTTCGGCGTCATGATGCGGGTGGTTCTCTTCCCCCTGAACCAGAAGGCCATGAGGGCCCAGCTCCGGAACATGGCCGTGCAGCCCCTCATCAAGGAGATCCAGGAGAAGCACAAGGACAACCCGGAGAAGCTCCAGAAGGAGATGATGAAGCTGTACAAGGAGCACGGGTTCAATCCCGTGGCCGGGTGCCTGCCCATGCTCCTGCCCTGGCCCGTCCTCATCGCCCTCTTCTTCGTGTTCCAGAACACCATCGAGCTCCGGGGCGTCCCCTTCCTCTGGCTCCCGGATCTCTCCACACCGGATCCCTACTTCATCCTGCCGGCCTTCCTGGGCCTCTCCATGTTCCTGCTCCAGTGGGTCAGCCTCCGGTCCATGCCGGATTCCAACCCCCAGATGAAGATGATGATGTGGATCATGCCCATCATGATGGTCTTCATCTTCTTCAACCTGGCGTCGGGACTGAACCTCTACTACGCCACGGCGAACGTCGCCACGCTGCCCCAGCAGATCTGGATCGCCCAGGAACGGAAGAAGGCCCGGAAGAAGGGGCCGGTGACGGCGTCGGGCCAGGAGTGACCCTCCAGAGCCGGAGGCCCCTGCAACTCGAGACTGGCGGCGGTCTGATCCGGCTCCTCAACCGTTCCCATCATTCCCATGGATAGGGTTCGTCCAGGAGGAAGGATGCCGACAGGGGACACCATCGCGGCCGTGGCCACGGCCCCGGGTGCCAGCGCCCTGGCGGTCCTCCGGGTGTCCGGCCCGGAGTCGGTACCCCTGGTGTCCACCCTCTGCCCAGGCCTGGGCTCGGAGCCCGAGCCTCGACGCGTGATCCTGGCCCGGGCCCGTGATCCGGAGAGCGGCGAGCTCCTGGACCAGGTCCTGGTCACGGTCTTTCGGGCCCCGGAGAGCTACACCGGGGAGGACATGGCGGAGATCTCCTGCCACGGAGGGTGGCTCTCCCCGGCCATGGTGCTGGAGGCCTGCCTGAAGCTTGGGGCCCGGAAGGCCCGGGAGGGGGAGTTCACCCAACGAGCCTTCCTGAACGGGAAGATGGACCTCCTGCAGGTGGAGGCGGTGCTGGACCTCATCCAGGGGCGAAGCCGGGCCCTCCACGGGGCCGCCCTCCACCAGTTGGAGCGGGGATTGTCGGAGCGCATCGGCCACCTCCGGGAGGAGCTCATGGGGCTGGAGGCCCTCCTGGTCCACCACCTGGATTTTCCCGAAGAGGATGAACCGCCGGTCCCCGTTGCCGAGATCCTGGCCCGGGCCCGGGCCCTGGAGGAGAGGATGGTAGCCCTCCTGGAGACGGCCCCGGAAGGGGAGCTCCTTCGGGAGGGGGCGGTGACCGTCCTGGCGGGCCGGCCGAACTCCGGGAAGTCCAGCCTCTTCAATGCCCTCCTGGGCAGGGAGCGGGCCATCGTCACCGAGGTCCCAGGGACCACCCGGGACGCCCTGGAAGCGGTGGTTTCCCTGGGGGGATTTCCCTTCCGGCTGGTGGATACGGCGGGGTTGCGGGAAGGAGGGGAGCGTGTGGAGCGCCTGGGCATCGAGGTAGCCCGCCGGTACCTGAGAGGGGCGGACGTCGTTCTCTTCTGCGTGGAGGCGGGACGGGAGCTGGACCCGCAGGAGAAGGCCTTCCTGGAGGACGTGGGGACCAGGCCGGTGGTTGTGGTGCGGACCAAGGCGGACCGGGGAGGAAGGGCCGAATGGGAGCCCCTGGTGGAGGCGGAGGCGACGGTGGAGGCCTCGGCGAAGACCGGCCAGGGTCTGGGTGAGCTCCGGGAGGTTCTCCCCGGGCTGGTGTACGGGGGCCTGGTGGAGATGGGAGGGGAGGTGCCGGTCCTGACCCGACGTCGTCACGCCGAGGGCCTTCGCAGGGCCCTGTCCGAGCTTCGTGGGTTTCAGGAGGCCCTGGAGGAGGGGCTGCCGGCGGAAGTGGCCGGCACCCACCTGCGGCCGGCGGAGACGGCCCTGGAAGAGTTGCTGGGCGTGATCCCCCTGGAGGAGGTCCTGGACCGGCTCTTCCGGGAGTTCTGCATCGGGAAGTGAGGGTTTGCCCTTCCACACGAGAAGGACCGACGAGTCGGAACGGCGGAATCGAGGATCGAAACAGGAGAGGACCGTGGCCGAGAACGAGACCATTCAGAAGGGGTTCAAGGTGGTGGGGCGGGTGCAGGGGGTGTTCTATCGGGCCTGGACCCGGGATACGGCCCGGGAGCTGGGCCTGGAGGGGACGGTCCGGAACCTCCAGGACGGATCCGTGGAGGTTCATGTCCGGGGCGAGCCGGAGGCGGTGGACGCCCTGGAAGAACGGCTCTGGCAGGGCTCCCAGGCGGCGAAGGTGAAGTCCGTGGAGAGCTTCGAATCCACGGCGAGGCTCCCGGAAGGGGACTTCCAGGTCCTCCTGTCCTGAAGTCTGTTCGGGACCCCAGCCATGCCCCTGCGCGTCATCGAGGTCCTGGCTCCCGGCGAGGCCATGGAGAGGGCCCTGGCGGAAGTGGACGAAGACAAGCTCCTGAACGTGTGGCGAATGGAGCTGTCCGACGGGCGCACCTCCACCCGGATCCTGCTCCACTCCCACGAGACCGAGGAACTCACGGACCTGCTCACCGCCCGACTCCAGCACCTGGAGGGGTTCCGGATTCTCCTCCTGGAGGTGGAGGCCACCTATCCCCGGCTGGAGGAGGCCGAGGAGGAGGAGGAGGAGGAAGAAGAGGAAGAGGAGGACGAGCCGGGACCTGCCCCGAAGGATGAAGGGCCGGAGGGGAAGGAGAGGAAGGAGGGGGCCGGCGCAAGAGCCGTGGCTGGGGAAGGGGACGAGCGGAGAGAGAGGGCCCCGAAACAGAGGGCAGAAGAGGCAGCAGAAGAGGAAGAAGAGAAGGAAGAGCGAGTCCCGAAGCGGTTGAGCCGGGAGGAGCTCTACCAGGATCTGTCCGAGGCCGGGCGGTTGTCCCCCGTCTACCTGGTCACCACGGGCCTGGCCACGGTGGTGGCGGCCGCCGGCTTGATCCGGGGCGACGTGGCGGTGATCATCGGGGCCATGGTCATCGCTCCCCTCCTGGGGCCCAACGTGGCCCTGGCCCTGGGATCCACACTGGGAGATCCGGAGCTGGTGCGCAGGGCCCTCCGGGCGATCCTCTGGGGGCTGGCCGTCGCCTTCGGCCTGTCCCTGGTAATGGGGCTGGTCTTCCCCGTGGATCCTGCGGTTCCGGAGCTGGCCAGGCGGACCCGGGTGGGCCTGAGCGACCTGGCCCTGGCCCTGGCGGCCGGGAGCGCCGGGTCCCTGGCCTACACCACGGGGCTTCCCACCGCCGTCATCGGGGTCATGGTGGCCGTGGCCCTGCTGCCGCCCCTGGTGGTGACGGGGCTGATGGTGGGGGCAGGGGAGATGGGAATGGCTCTGGGGGCGGCCATGCTGGTGGTGACCAACGTGACGGCGGTGAACCTGGCGGGGGTGGCCACCTTCCTGGCGCAGAAGATCCGCCCCCGGAGTTGGTGGGAGGCGGAGAGGGCCCGGAAGGCCACCCGCATGGCCCTGGTCATCTGGCTGGGGATGCTGGCCGTGCTGGTGCTGATCATGGTGCGGGTGTATGGCTGAGACCGGCGGGGGACAGGAACTGATGGCAGGTCGGTACGACGTGGTGGTGGTGGGCGGAGGTCACGCCGGGGTGGAGGCGGCGGCGGCATCGGCCCGGCTGGGATGCAGCACCCTCCTCCTGACGCCGGACCTGAGCCGGATGGGAGAGATGAGCTGCAATCCGGCCATCGGGGGGGTGGCCAAAGGAGTGGTGGCCCGGGAGGTGGATGCCCTGGGTGGGGTCATGGGGCGGGCCACCGACGCGGCCCGGATCCACTTCCGCATGCTCAACCGGTCCAAGGGGCCGGCGGTGTGGGGCCCCCGGGCCCAGTGTGACCGGGGGCTCTATCCCCGGAGGATCCGGACGGCCCTGGACGCCCTGGAGAGCCTGGATCTCTTCCAGGAGATGGTGATGGGCCTGGAGGGGGAGGGGGAGGGCGACTTCCGGGTCCTGACCCGGGGCGGGCTGGTCTTCCGGGGGAGGAGGGTGGTGGTGACCACCGGGACCTTCCTCCGGGGGAAGATCCACGTTGGAGGGGGGGAGGGCCTGGCCGGGGGCCGGGCTGGAGAGGCGCCGTCGGTGGAGCTGGCCGAGGGGCTGGAGGCCCGGGGACTGGAGATGGCCCGGTTCAAGACGGGAACGCCTCCCCGGGTGGACGGGAGGACGGTGGATTTCTCCAGGCTGGAGGAGCAGGAAGGGGAGGAGGATTTTCGCTTCAGCCTCTACACCCGGGAGACCATTCCGGAGCAGCGTCCCTGCTGGGTCACATGGGCCGGGGAGGGGCTGAAGAAGGTGGTGGAGGAGAACCTGGAGCGGAGCGCTCTCTACGGAGGGGAGATCTCGGGAAGGGGGCCCCGCTACTGCCCCTCCATCGAGGACAAGATCGTCCGGTTCGCGGATTCTTCCCGGCACCAGGTCTTCCTGGAACCCGAGGGGCTGGAGACCCGGGAGCTCTACGTGAACGGCCTCTCCACCTCCCTGCCGGCGGACGTCCAGCTGGCCTTCTTGAGGACGGTTCCCGGCCTTGAGGAGGCCCGGATGACCAAGGTGGGCTATGCCATCGAGTACGACTACTTCCCACCCCATCAATTGCGGCACACCCTGGAGGTGAAGGCCGTGCCGGGGTTGTTCTTCGCCGGCCAGGTGAACGGGACCACGGGCTACGAGGAGGCGGCGGGACAGGGGTTGGTGGCGGGAGCCAACGCGGCCCTGGGGATCCAGGGCCGGGATCCCTTCGTTCTGGAACGGGACCAGGCCTACATCGGCGTCCTCATCGACGACCTGGTGACGAAGGGGGTGGACGAGCCCTACCGGCTCTTCACCTCCCGGGCGGAATTCCGGCTGCTCTTGAGGCAGGACAACGCCCTGCGCCGGCTGGGGCCCCTGGCCCGGGAGCTGGGGCTGCTGTCCCGGGAGGAGGAGACGGTCCTGGAGGAGCGACTGGGAAGGGAGGAGGAGGTCCGGACCTGGTTTGTGAAGACCGCCCTGGCCCCGGAGGCGGCGAATCCGGTGTTGGGAGACGGGGAGGAGGGGAAGATTCGGGAGCCCACCCGGGCGGCGGAGCTGGTGAAGCGCCCGGGGGTTACGGCCCGGAGCCTGGCGGAGGCGGGAGAAGCGCCTTTCCTCCCGTTCGAAGGCGCGGAGGACGTCCTGACGGCTGTGGAGGTGGAGATGAAGTACGAGGGCTACGTGTCCCGGGAGGTGGAGCGGGCCCGGCACCTCCGGGAGCAGGCGGACTTCCGGCTGGAGGAAGAGCTGCCCTACCGGGAGTTTCGCACCTTGAGCTTCGAGGCCCGGGAGAAGCTCCAGGCCATCCGCCCCGGGAGCCTGGCCCAGGCCGGACGGATCCCCGGGGTGTCCCCGGCGGACCTGCAGAACCTCATGATGGAGGTGCGACGTTGGCGGGGGAGGGGGGAATAGACAGCCCTCTTACCGGGACTCTCCCAGCTCCTCCGCCAGGAGATCCAGGGCCAGGTTGCTGGGCCGGACCAGGTGGGGGTGGGCCCGGTTCCCGTTGGTGAGGAAGGCGACGCCGAATCCCCGGGTCCTGTTCCCCATGACGAAGGTCGTGTATCCGCCCACGCTCCCCGTCCCGGGTCGTGAGCCACCAGGTGAGTCCGTAGCCGGGAGACTCGTAGCCCCATCCACCGGCCATGGCGTTGCCGGCGAACTCCGGGAACTGGAGCGTGTGCATCATGTCCAACGTCTCCTCTTCCAGGAGGCGCTCGTTTCGGAAGGTGCCGTCTCCCAGGTTGAAGCGGACCCAACGGGCCTGATCGTGGATGGTTCCGTATACGATGCCGGCGGGCCACACGTTGGCCTTGGTCCGGACCGTCGCCACCGGCCGGCCGGTGGCCTCATGGGGCACGTAGGGAATGGAGAGGCGCTCCTCCATCTCCGGGGTGGGGGCGAAGGCGGTGCTTTCCATGCCCAGGGGGCCCCAGACCCGCTCCCGTATGTACTCCTTGTAGGGCACGCCGCTGAACCCCTCCACCAGGTAAGCCACCAGGGAATAGGCCAGGTTCGAATAGACGACCCGCTCCCGGGGAGGACGGACGACCTCCAGGGAGTTGGCCAGGTACACGGCCAGGGGGGCGGGAACCGTCTCCCCCCACACCGGGTGCCCGCCGTACGCGGCGGGAAGACCGGAGGTGTGGGTCAGGAGATGGCGGAAGGTCACCGGTTGGGCCGGGTCCTCTCCCCGGATCTGGAGGTCCGTGAGGTAATCGTTCACCCGGTCGTCCAGAGCGAACCGTCCCTCCTCCCATTGCTGGAGGAGGGCCACGGTGGACAGGGCCTTGAAGGTGGATCCGATGAGGTAGACCGTGTTCGTGGAGGTCGGTGTGCGGGCCCAGAGGTTGCTCTCCCCGAAGGCACGGGCCCAGAGCTCTCCCTCCCGGTCCGTGAGGGCCACGGTGATGGACGGGATCGTTCCCTCCAGCATGGCCCGGCGGATCTCCGGCTCCAGGCGGGCCACGGCCCGGGAGAGGGCCGCGCGCGACGCGTCATCGGACTGGGCCTCCAGGGTCCCGAGGGCCGTGCCCGGTAAAGCGGTCGGGAACGGAACCGGGGGGCCGAGGAGGGTCAGCAGAACCAGGATCCCCAGGCATCGCTTCAGGGTCGTCCACTGGCTACGATCCGAAGGTGGGAGCTGAACAACTTCCTGGACGCCGGGGCTACGGGAGTGACTTTCTGCATTTGCCAATGTCTTTCCGGGACTTCTGCGTCCAAGTGGAGGGTATCCCTCTGCCACCAGAGACAGTCGATTTTGAGGGCGTTTTGGGTGAACCGGGATGGAAGCTCGCTCGCCGCCGGTATCTGCTGTCGGCTGATCTTCAGCGTGCATTCAAAACGTACCTGAAGGTCGGTGGGTTCCCTTGCCGCCGTGAGCAACTACAAGGCGAAGGCGAGCCACGAACCACACCCGAACACCGTACGCATGTTATGGTCGGCGGTCGCTGGAGACATCGGCAAGTCCGGCAGGAACCACACAGCCGCCGTCAAGCTCCTGGAAGAGATTGCGGTGTCCCTGGGGAATCCCCTGAGTTGGTCCCGCGCAGCCAGAGCCATGGGAGTCGGCAGCAACAACACTGCGCGCAAGTACGTGGAGTTCCTACCTGCGCTTGTCAACCACCTACCACCCGGAAAAAGGCGAACGGGGATTGGGGGGGAG
>CAZZEL010000023.1:0-45690 GCA_964652625.1 uncultured Gemmatimonadaceae bacterium | reverse complement strand
CCAGGGAAGTGGCCCGCCTGGAAGGGATTTTGGCCCGGCAGGGATCGGCCCTGGAGGGACGCACGGCAGAGATCCTGGAGAAGAACCTGGCCATCATCGACGAGGCCATCCGGGAATCCGTGGCCGCCCTCAGGACGGATCCGGGCAATCCCTTCCTCCGGGACCACCTGACCCGGGCCGTGCAGAGCAAGGAGGACTACCTGAGGGAGGCGGCGGAGCTGGTGGCTCCCCTGAGCTGAGAAGAGGTGACCGTGAGCATTCTTCTCCTTTCCGTCCTGGCCCTGGGATCGGCCATTCCGGCCCAGGACACCCTGGTGGATCTCCGACGTGGCGACACGGTGGTCCTGGAGGATCTCTCCGGCCGGGTGAGCGTGGAGAGCTGGGACCGGCCTTTCCTCCGGGTGGAGTCCCAGGACCGGGACCCCGGGACCATGGACGTCCGCCGTTCCGGGGACCGGCTGGTGGCCGTTCCCCGTGGAGGGCGTTCTGCCACCGAGGAGCTGGAGGTCAGCCTGGTGGTCCCCCCCTGGATCAACCTGGAGATCTCGGGTCGGGAGCTGGAGGTCCGGGTGGAGGGGCTGCAGGGTGGGGTCGTGGTAAGAACCCTGGATGGGGATCTGGTCCTGGAGAACCTGGGCGGGGAGGTGACGGCCCGCTCCGTGGGAGGCACGGTGGAAGGCAGCGGTCTCCGGGGCCGGACCCGGATCCGTACCGGGGAAGGGGACATCCGCCTCCATGGCTGCTCGGGAGAGCTGAGCCTGGAGACGGTGGACGGGGACATCCGGATGGAGGGCATGGAGGCCCGGCTCATCTCCCTGAAGAGCACCGGCGGGGACGTGGAGTTCGACGGACAGCTCCTGGCCGGGGGACGCTACGATCTCGTCTCCCACAGCGGCGACCTGGAGCTTCTTCTCCGGAGTCCTGTGGACGCGGACGTGGTCCTCCAGGTCTACGACGGAGAGTTCGAGTCCGACTTCCCGGTCCGGGCCAGGGGGTTCCGTTCCGGTGAGGCCCTGGAGTTCACCCTGGGTCGAGGCGGATCCGCCCTGACCCTGGAGAGCTTTTCCGGAGACATCACACTGTCCAGACACGCAGGAGGCTGACGGAGAAGGGACGGTTCGCCCGAACAGCCGCCCTTCCCGACGGCCCTCAACAGCCCTGAAAGACGAGAGGAACCATGAGAAGAACGAGACAAGAAGACGGCCGTTGCCGGTGGCTCATCCTATTCCTCCTGGCAGGGGTGGGCAGCCTGGGTGTCATGGATGAGGCCTGGGCCCAGGACCAGGTGTCCCTCCGGGGAGACGACGTGGCCATCTTCAACCTGGCGGGGGAGGTGGAAGTCCTGTCCGGAGGTGGGGACCAGGTGGTGGTGGAGATCATGCGAGGGGGGTCCGACGCCTCCCGCCTGGAGGTGGACACCCGGGACGTGGACGGCCGGGAGGCCCTGGTCGTCCGGTACCCGGAGGACCGGGTGATCTACCCGGAGATGGGCAGAGGTACCACCGGAGTCCGGGTGGGGGATGACGGAACCTTCTACCGGGGAGAGGAGGGCTGGTTCGGCCGACGGGTGAGGATCACGGGCTCGGGCCGGGGCCTGGAAGCCTGGGCCGACCTGAGGATCCGGGTGCCCCGGGGAAGGGACGTGGCCCTGTACCTGGCCGTGGGACGGACCGACGTCCGGGACGTGGAAGGGGACCTCCTGGTGGACACGGGATCCGGAACTGTGGAGAGCCGGGGAACCCGGGGAGAGCTGGAGATCGACACCGGCTCCGGCTCGGTGGTGGTCCGGGACGCAAGGGGGGAGCTGTGGATCGACACCGGCTCCGGGGGCGTGGAGCTGGTGGACATCCAGGGGGGAGACGTGGAGGTGGATACGGGGAGTGGAAGTGTGAGGGGGAGCAGAATCACGGCCTCCGCCTTCCGGGTGGACACCGGATCCGGAGAGATCGCCCTGGAAGAAGTCTCCTGCCCGGAGATGGAGCTGGATACCGGCTCCGGTGCCGTGGACGTGGAGGTCCTCACCGACGTGGACGAGCTCACGGTGGATACGGGCTCGGGCAGCATCACGGTCCGGCTGCCGGCTTCGGTGGGGGCCCGCATCGAGGTGGACTCGGGATCCGGCCAGATCGACGTGGACCTGCCGGTGGAGGTGCAGGAGATGGAGCGGGACCATCTCCGGGGCATCCTGGGTGACGGACGGGGTGAGATCACCCTGGACACCGGCTCCGGGGGCGTCCGGATCATCGGGGGCTGAGCCGGGGCCCTTTCCCCGGCCGGCCTCTTTCCCTTTCTTACTCCTTTCTCGTTTCTCGATTCCTTCCGGAGTCTGCCGAGGGGGCGGGGATCTTCCCCGCCTCCTCCGGTCGTCCAGGAGCCCGGCCATGCGTCCCGATCCGTCCCTCTTCAAGCTCTGGCATCCGGTGCACGTCCGATTCAAGGACGTGGATATGGGAGGTCACGTCCATCATTCCAACGTCCTGGTCTACTTCGAGGAAGCCCGGGCCGAATACTGGCGGCGGGTCGTGGGGAAGGACGACATGGAGGCCGTGGACTTCATCATGGGGGAGGCCAGGGTCCGCTACCACGGGAGGATCCTCTATCCGTCTCGCCTCCAGGTGGGAGCCCGGGTGAGCCTTCTGGGCAAGAAGCACTTCGTCATGGAATACCTGGCCCGGGACGAGGAGGGCCGGGACCTGGCCTCGGGGAAGACCACCATGGTCATGTTCGACTACCAGGCCCGTCGGACGAAGGCCATGGACCCCCAGGTCCGCACGGCCGTGGAAGACCACGAGGGGGAGTTTCTCGGAGGCTGACGGGGCCGTCGGCCCCGCCCAGGAGCCGGAAACCCAACCGACAAGGGGGAGGAGGCGGTGTGGTGGTCCCTTCTGGCGCAGGAACCCTGGAATCCCGATTCCTGTACTAGAATAGGTGAGGATTCAAAGCGTCATCGGGACGAACCGGTTGACGAACAGTCACGGGGAAGGTAGTCCTAGAGGCGGCAATCTCCTTGCACGGTCGACTCGACGGTTGACCCCGGCTTTGGGGTCCGTGTAGATTCTCGGACTTCCTCAACAGAGTGCGCCGATTGCCGGAGGGGCCCACTCTGCTCACACGGGAGTGTTCCGTGAGGTATGGGGACAATCCCCCGTTCGGTTTGCTTCCAGGCCGCCACGATCCCTCCGGCCGAAAACAAGTGGTCCAAATCCAGGGAGAAGGAACCATGAACGGACGGCTCCGCGCCGGGCTCCTGGCGTTCGTTGCGTTCGCCCTCGCAGCCCTCCCCCTCCAACCGAATCTCCTGAAGGCTCAGGAGGCCTCCGCCCGTTTCCGGGTGATGGTTCCCCGGCTTCTTCCGGGGCCTGACACGGGAGACAACTTCGGTGAGGATCTGGCGGAAGAGCTTCGGGACCTCATCAACGACATGCCCACTCATCAGCCCGTGGACGAAGACGACATCGAAGATGCCATGGATCGCTTCGACCTGGACTGGGAGGACCTGAACTGTGCCCGGTCTCGGCAGCTGGCCCAGCAGATCCAGGCCGAGGTCGTCTTCTGCGGCACGTACGTGAGGGAAGGGGAGCAATTCAACCTCCACGACATGAAGTTCATCGACTCCAACGGCGAGGAGTTCCTGGTGGAGGACTTCTCCACTCCCCGGAGGGACGGAGAGGAAGAGGCGGCCCAGACGATCTTCGAGAGTCTGGAAATCATGGTGAACCAGATTCGCTACGCCCAGTTCTGCGCCGAGTACTTCCAGAGCCAGCAGTGGGAGAGCGCCCTCACGAACTGCAACCGGGCCATCGAGCTGAATCCCAACAGCGTCGGATCCCGCTACATCCGGGCCGTGGTGCTCCGGAACCTGGAGCGCCTGGAGGAGTCCCTGGCGGAGTTCGAGAGGGTCCTGGAGCTGGAACCCATCCACGAGAGCGCCATGCAGAACGCAGGCTACCTCTCGGCGAAGCTGGGTCAGGACGACCAGGCCCGGGAGTACTACAGCAACTACCTGGAGCTGAACCCTGCCAATGCCCAGGTCCGGATGAGCGTGGCCTATGACCTGGCCGATGCCGGAGATCCCCTGGGAGCCATGCAGCTCCTGGAGGAGGGGCTGGAGCTGGATGCGGAAAACACGGATCTCCTGACCCGTCACGCCGGATTCGCCTACGCTGCGGCCCAGGAGCTCAACTCCGAGTGCCAGGCCGAAGCCGAGGCCGCCGGAAACGAGCCGGCGGAGGTGTGCCCCGGCCCCGAGGCCGCGGAGCTCTTCCGGAAGGCCGTGGGCTCTTTCGAGGCCGCCTTCGAGGTGGCCCCGGACGAACTGGAACCGGCCCAGCTCCGCAGCATGGTGGGGGCCTTCCTCAACCTGGACGAGAACCAGGAGGCCGTGGCCATCGGGGAGAAGATCCTGGAGACCCGTCCCGACGTGCCTCAGGTCTGGTCCATCTACGCCGACGCCTTGAAGCGGTCTGGTCGGCTGGAGGAGGCCCTGGAAGCGCTGAACCGGGTGGCGGAGTTGGATCCGGAGTTCGCCGCCAGCTCCAGTGTGGCGGCCCGGCAAGGGCAGTGGCTCCTGGAGGAGGGACGCCTGGACGATGCGGTGGAAGCCTTCCGCAGGTCCATCGAGCTGGGTGAGCAGAGCCCGGACCGGGTGGCCAACTTCTTCTTCGCCAGAGGCTACACCGACGGGGTGGAGCCCAAGAACTGGGATCATGCCATCCGGTTGTTCAGGCACGCCAAGGAGTTCGATGTCTCCGACGCCATGGCCGAACAGTTGAACTTCTGGCTGGGCTTCGGCCTCCTCAACCGGGCGGCACAGATTCAGGAGCCGGCTACCCTGGAAACGGCGGAGCAGACCCTTCCCGACTTCAAGCGGGCTCTGGAGCTCTTCCAGTCGGCGAGCGAGTACGCCCGGCAGAACAACCTGGAGTCCACCCGCCAGGAGCTCATCACGAACACGAACACCTACATCGAGATCCAGGAGGCCATCATCGCCAGGGGGCGCTAGACGGCCCTCCTCGGCGAGCTACCTCTCTGGAGTGACGGCGCCTCGGGCTTGGCCCGGGGCGTCGTCGTTTTTATGGGTGGAGACTCCTGCGCGTGGGGAAAAGTGGGGGATCCGAAAAACACCGAAAAAAAACCGAAAATGGCCATGGCCCATCCCCTCCTTCCAACCCGGGTCGTCGCCTGAAAATCCCCATCAGATGGCCATGATCTGAAGCCAGACCCCTCCGACGCCTCCCTTTCGGCTCCAAGAAAAACTTGAAAAAAAGAGTCTTGCGCCGACCCAGATCGGGGTCTATTTTGCCATAGAGCACCACTTCATACCACTTCAACCCACTTGGTGCCACCACGGTGAGCGGTTTCCTGGGTCGATACGAGTTCCAGATGGACGAGAAGGGGCGGGTTTCCCTTCCGTCCGCCTTCCGAAGGGGTGCGGAGGGTGATGGGTTCGTTCTTCTCCAGTGGGAGAAGCCGTACCTGACCCTCTTCCCCGTCTCGGTGTGGGCCGAGGTCCAGGAACGCCTCCTGGAGTATCGCCGGGCCGATCGCTCCGCGTGGAGCCACGTGCGGGAGATCACCTCCAACGCGGTGGAGGTTTCTCCGGACAAGCAGGGCCGCATCCTCATTCCGGCCTGGCTCCAGGAAGCCGCCGGCCTCCAGGGCACGGTCCTGCTCAACGGGAACATCGACCGGGTGGAGCTCTGGGATCCGGAGGCCTACCGGAAGGCGGTGGAGGGCAAGGCGGACGATTTCCAGCAGTTTGCCCACCAGATCTTCGGATGATGGGCTTCGTGTCCGGCGTGGGGACCCCCACCCATCTCCCGCAGGAGGGCACCACGGTACACGTGGAGGGGCGAATGGAGGAGCCGGAGGCATTCCACCGGCCCGTCATGGTGGAGGAGGTCCTTGAGATCCTGGAGGAGGCCGATGAGGGTCTCATCCTGGATGGGACCGTGGGAGGCGGTGGACACGCCGAGGCCATGCTGGAGCGGTGGCCCCGGTGCCGGGTGCTTGGGGTGGACCGGGACCCGGAAGCCCTCCGGAGTGCGCAGGGACGCCTGGACCGCTTCGGCCCGAGGATCCGCCTTCTGAACATGGGATTCCATGAAGCCCCCGACGACGCCGTGGTGAGACGGGAGGGACTGGCCGGTGCCCTCCTGGACCTGGGCATCAGCTCCTGGCAGCTGGATTCCCTGCACCGGGGCTTCGCCTTTCGTTCCGGGGTTCCCCTGGACATGCGCATGGAGGGGAAGGGCCCTTCCGCCGCCGATTTGTTGAACCAGGCCGACGAGGGAGCGCTGGCCGGGATCTTCCGGGAGTACGGGGAGGAGCGTCGGGCCAGGGGTCTGGCCCGGGCCGTGGTTCGTCGGAGGCGGGATCGCCCCTTCCGGACCTCCGACGACCTGGTGGGTGCCATGAGGGCGGCCCTGGACCGGTCCCCGAGCCCCAGGGACAAAGCCAGGATCTTCCAGGCCCTCCGCATTGCCGTGAACCGGGAAATGGAGTCCCTGGAGAGGGGCCTGGAGCGGATCCGGGAAGCTTTGAACGCCGGCGGTGTGCTGGTGACCCTGGCCTATCACTCCCTTGAGGACCGACGGGTCAAGGAGGCGTTTCGGGAGTGGAGCCGGGCCTGCGTCTGTCCCCCGGGCCTGCCGGTGTGCCGGTGTCGGGGCAGGGCCCTGGGGAGCTGGCTGGTGAAGGGGCCTCGCCGACCCTCGCCGGAGGAGGTCCGGGAGAACCCCAGGGCCCGGAGCGCTCGTCTTCGGGCATGGAGGAAGGCGGCATGAGGCGCTTGACCGGCACGAGTCGGGTGGCCCTGGCCGTGGCCGCCTTCCTGGCCTCCCTGAGCCTGGTGGCCTGGCGTCAGGCCCGGGCCCTGGAGACCCTGGAGACCCTGGACCAGGTTCGCCGTGAGCTGGAGGCGAGCGTCGCCGAGCGAGGCGAGCTGCAGCGCCAGGCCCGGTACCTGGAGAGCTGGGGCCGGGTGAGGGCGGAGGCTCGGGACCGCTTGAACATGAAGGTCCCCAGCGGGGCGGAGATCGTGATCCTGGAGACCGAGCCCCGGAGGGAGGTCCAATGAGCCCTTCCCCCCGGACGCTGGTTCGGCATCGGACCCGCCGTCGTGTCCTTCTGGGGGCCTGGCTCCTGGCCGGCCTGGTCCTTCTGGCCCGGGCCGGCGTGGTCCAGGTCCTCCAGGGGCCGCACTGGGAGGCCGTGGCCCTGGCCCAGCACCGGAAGCCCCTGGAGGTGCCCGCTCCCCGGGGGACCATCCTGGATCGGAACGGCAATCCCTTGGTGGCCTCCTTCGAGCGGTACCGGGTGGGGGTGGCGCCCCGGGAGCTGACGCCCGGGAGTCGTGACTCGGTGGCGGCCCTTCTGGCCTCAGAGCTGGACCTGAGCCCCCGGACTGTGGGCAGCCTTCGGGACACGGCCCGGAAGTGGGTGACGGTTCCGGGACGGTATCCCCCCCATGTGCGGGAGCCTCTCCAGGACCTCCGGGGCGTCTACCTGACCCGGCAGCTCAATCGTTTCTACCCCCATGAGAGCCTGGCCCGGGGGGTCCTGGGTTCGGTCATCGACCGGAGGGGGCGAGGCGGGATCGAGGAGGGCTTCGAAGACCATCTCCAGGGACGCGCCGGCAGGGAGGTCCAGGCCCGGGACTCCGAGGGCAGGCCCATTCCGGGCCAGTCCTACCTGGTACAGCCTCCGGTGGCCGGAGGGGACGTGGTCCTCACCCTGGACCGGGATCTGCAGGAAATCGGACGGGAGGCCCTGAGGGCGGCTGTGGACCGAACCGGGGCCCGGGGAGGAGACCTCCTCATCTCCAATCCCACCACCGGCGCGATCCTGGCCATGGTCTCCCTCCGGGACGGAAGCCCGGCGGGGCTCACGGGCATCACCACTCCCTACGAGCCCGGATCCACCCTGAAGCCCTTCACCGTGGCGGGCCTCCTGAAGCACGGTCTCGCTTCCCTGGCCGATTCCGTGGAAACCGAGGAGGGATGGTGGCGGGTGGAGGGTCGGACCCTGGTGGATGTCCATGCCCACGGAACCATCACTCTGGCCGACGCTCTCCGGGTTTCCTCCAACGTGGGGATCGCCCGCATGGCCCGGGCCCTCTCCCCCGGGCAGCAGTACCAGATCCTCCGGGACTTCGGTTTCGGCTCCCCCACGGGCATTTCCATCCCGGGAGAAGCCCCCGGGAAGCTCCGCAGGCCCGGGGAGTGGTCCGCCCAGTCCCCGGCCTCCCTGGCCATCGGCTACGAGATCAGCGTGACCCCCCTGCAGATGGTCATGGCCTACGGGGCCCTGGCCAACGGGGGCAAGCTCATGGAGCCCCGGCTGGTCCGTGAGATGAGGGATCCATCGGGGCGGGTCATCCGCCGGACCGAGCCCCGAGTGGTTCGTCGTGTGATTCCCTCTTCCATCACCCGCAAGCTCGCGCCGGTCCTCCGGGAGGTGGTGGAGGACGGGACGGGAACCCAGGCTCAGCTGGCCACCTTCGCCGTGGCGGGGAAGAGCGGCACGAGCCGGGCCTATGCCACGAACGGGGGATATGCCGCGGGAGGCTACTACGCCTCCTTCGTGTGCTTCTTTCCGGTGGACGATCCCCAACTCGTGGTCTACGTGAAGCTGGAACGGCCCGAAGGCGCCTACTACGGCGGCGCCACGGCCGCTCCCGTAACCCGGGCGACCATGGAAGCGATTCTTGCCGCTCGCCAGGCGCCCATCGACCGGGAAGCCGTAGCTTCCCCAATCCGGCAGCAGCCGAGGACCTCTCCTCTTCCGGGGGCCCAGTTCGCCTCTACCTTCTCTTCTTCTCTCCCTCCGGCCCGCACGCCCCGGGCCCAGCACCCGCCGGAGACGGGCGCCCCGGTCCCCGACGTCTCCGGCCTTCCTCCTCGGCTCGCTGTACGGCATCTGCATGCCCAGGGTCTACGGGTCCTTCTCACAGGACCGGGGCCCGTCAACGGAACCCGTCCGCCCCCGGGAGCTCGGCTGACTCCCGGGGATACGGTGGTGGTGGTGACGGGAAGGCTCGGCCATGACTAGACCGGCGATCTCCCTTCAAGCTGTGGCCCGGCGCCTCCGGGACGCCCGGATCCTCCGGGAGGTCCAGGAGGCTCCCGACGTTGTGGTGACCGGGGTCTCCCAGGACTCCCGGCTGACCCGCTCCGGAGACCTCTTCCTGGCCTGGAAGGGGACGGCCACCGACGCTCATGACTACCTCCGGGAGGCGTCGGAGCGGGGAGCTGTGGCGGCGGTGGTGGAGCGGAGGGTTGAGGCGGTGTCCCTTCCCCAGCTCCAGGTGGAGGATGGTCGGTTGGGAGGCGCCCTGGCGGCGGACGAGGTGTTGGGCTCCCCCTGGCGGGAGCTCTTCCTGGTCGGGGTGACGGGAACGAACGGGAAGACCACCACCGCCGTCCTCATCCGGCATCTCCTCCAGGGCGTGGGCCCCTGCCGGGCCGTGGGCACCCTGGGGCTGGTCCAGGAGGACGGTACGGTCCGGGAGGGAACGGAAGGCCTCACCACTCCGGGGCCCGTGCAGGTCTCGGAGTGGCTGGCCGAGATGGTGGAGGACGGGGTGGCGTACGCCGTTCTGGAAGCTTCCTCCCACGCCCTGGAGCAGCGCCGGCTGGACGGCCTCCGCTTCGACGCAGCCGTCTTCACGAACCTGGGCCGGGACCACCTGGACTACCACCCCCGGATGGAGGACTACCGACGGGCCAAGGCCCACCTCCTGGAGCTCCTGGGCGACGACGGCTGGGCCGTGGTGAACCGGGACGAGGGGGCCTGGGACAGCATGGACCTCCCCGGGGAGCGGACCCTTTCGGTGGGGATCCGGACCCGGGCCGCCCTCCGGGTGGAGGACGTGGAGACCCTCCCCCACGGGTCCCGCTTCCGCCTTCGACACAACGGGGAGGAGGCCCGGGTGGAGCTCCCCCTCCTGGGGAGCTTCAACGTGGAGAACGCCCTGGCCGCTGCCGGGGCGGCCAGGGTGGCGGGCCTCTCCCTGGCCGAGATTGCCGAAGGACTGGGCCGGGCGCCCCAGACCCCCGGGCGGTTGGAGGTGGTGGTGTCCCATCCCTTCCGGGTCCTCATCGACTTCGCCCACACCCCCGACGCCCTGGACCGGGTCCTGGCCACCCTTCGTCCCCTGGTGGAGGGGCGGCTCCTGGTCCTCTTCGGAGCCGGGGGGGATCGGGACCGGGGCAAGCGCCCTGAGATGGCCCGTGTGGTGGACGGCTGGGCCGATGTGGCCTTCGTCACCTCCGACAACCCCAGGACCGAGGATCCGGAGGCCATCATGGACGACCTGGTGGCGGGGATGGGGGAAACCCCGTTCCACCGGATCACGGATCGCCGGGCCGCCATGGCCGCTGCCCTGGAGGAGGCCCGGCCCGGGGATCTCCTCCTCCTGGCCGGCAAGGGGCACGAGACGTACCAGGTGGTGGGCCGTGAGCGACGCCCCTTCCCGGAGGCCCAGATCGTCCGGGAGCTCCTGGGTCGGGGACGGGAAGAGGAGGGGTCGTGAGCTTCCGCTGGACGGACCGTCGCATCCGGGAGGCCCTGGGCCTGAATCCCCGCCGGGCCCAGGACGACGTGGTCTTCTCCGGGATCTCCACGGACAGCCGCAGCGTGGACAGGGGAGAGCTGTTCGTGGCCCTGTCCGGGGAGAACTACGACGGACACGACTTCGTTACCGACGCCATGGCCCGGGGGGCCGTCGGGGCGGTGGTATCCCGGGCCGTGGCCATGGAGGAGACGGCCCGCCTGTACCCGGTGGAGGATACCCTGGTGGCCCTGGGGCGGTTGGCCGCCCACCGGCGACGGGCCCTGGGCCCACGGGTGGTGGCCGTCACCGGCTCCTCCGGCAAGACCACGGTGAAGGACCTCCTCCGGGAGGTTCTCACCGACAGCTTCCGGATCCACGCCACCCCCGGAAACCTGAACAACCGGATCGGCCTTCCCCTGACCATCCTGGCCGCTCCCGCCGACGCGGAGGTCCTGGTCCTGGAGATGGGCACGAACGAGCCCGGGGAGATCCGGGCCCTTACGGAGATCGCCGAGCCCGAGGTGGGGATCATCGTCACGGTGAGCGAGACCCACCTGGAAAAGCTGGGGTCCCTGGAAGGGGTCCTGGAAGAGAAGCTGGAGCTCTTCCGGGGCCTGCCGGCGGAAGGGTTCGCGGTGGTGGGCGACGAACCCCCGATCCTGGCCACGGAGGGCCACAGGGCCTGCGCCCCGGAGGTAGTCTTCCGTGTGGCCGGTTGGAGCCGCCGAGCCGATGCCGAGCTCCGGCCCGAGGATGCGGAGATCACCGAGGGAGGTTGCTTCCGTTTCCGCTGGCAGGGAGAGCAGGTGGGTCTGAGACTTCCCGGTCGCCACTCGGTGCAGAACGCCCTCCTGGCCCTGGCCGTGGCCCGGATCATGGGGGTCCCGGCCCGGGAGGCCGCAGCCCGGGTGGGAGGGGTGGCCCCCTCGGCCATGCGGAGCGAGATCCGCACCCTGGGCACCCTGACGGTGGTGGTGGACTGCTACAACGCCAACCCCCAGAGCGTCCGGGCGGCCCTGGACCTCCTGGAGAGCATCCAGCAACTGGGACCCCGGGTCGCGGTCCTGGGAAGCATGCTGGAGCTGGGCTCCCGGAGCCGGCTTCTCCACCGTGAGGCCCTGGAGGAGGCCCTCCGGCGGCCCCTGGACACGGTGGTGGCCACGGGCCTCTTCGCCGAGGCGGCGGGCGAGCTCCCGGAGACCTCCTCTCCTGGGAAGGAGGGGCCGGAGCTCCTGGTGGCGCCGGATCTCGAGGAGGTCGGCGCCCTCCTGGAGACTCGGTTGGAGGGGACGGAGACCCTCCTGTTGAAGGCCTCCCGGGGCGTGGCCATGGAGCGGCTGGTCCCGGCCCTGGAAGAGCGGTTCGGCGGCTCGGCTCCGGCCCCGGGCTGTCCCGGAGGCTCCGGGGCTTCCCCGGAGAAGGCGACGGACCCGGGGCCGGACCCGGATCCCGCGGAAGAGGAGGCCTGAGATGCTCTATCACCTCCTCCCCCGGTTCTCCGACGTGCACATCGTCTTCAACCTCTTCCAGTACCTGACCTTCCGGGCCGCCGGAGCCGTGGTCACGTCCCTGGTCCTGGCCTTCATCCTGGGCCCGGTGACCATTCGCTGGCTGGCTCACTTCCGGGTGGGCCAGGTGGTGCGGGCCGAGGGTCCGTCGACCCATCTGGAGAAGGCCGGCACACCCACCATGGGGGGGACCCTCATCATCATGGCGGCGGCCTTCTCCACCCTCCTGTGGGCGGAGCTGACGAACTGGTACACGATCCTGGCCCTCCTGTCCCTGCTGTGGATGGGGCTCCTGGGGTTCCTGGACGACTACCTGAAGGTGGTGCGGGGCAAGTCCCGGGGACTGGTGGCCCGCTACAAGCTGGCGGGCCAGCTCCTCTTCGGGCTCCTCCTGGGAGGCTTCCTGGTGACCCGCTCCATCTGGCCCGTACCGGCCACCTGGACCATGCTCCCCTTCCTGGCCGACTGGGTGGCCGTCTTCGCCGTGCCGGTCTACGTGGTCTTCGTGGCCCTGGTGGTCACCGGGAGCTCCAACGCCGTGAACCTCACCGACGGCCTGGACGGGCTGGCCTCGGGGCTGGCGGCCATCTCCGCGGCCACCTTCGGGATCTTCGCCTACGTCATCGGTCGGGTGGACGCATCGGCCTACCTGGGGCTCCTCTACCTCCCCGGGGCCGGGGAGCTGTCCATCTTCGCCGTGGCCCTGGCCGGGGCCGCCGCCGGCTTCCTCTGGTACAACGCCCACCCGGCCACCGTCTTCATGGGGGACACGGGATCCCTGGCCCTGGGCGGGGCCATCGGCGTGGTGAGCATCCTTCTCAAGGCCGAGTTCCTCCTGGTGATCGTGGGCGGGGTCTTCGTCCTGGAAGCCCTCTCCGTTCTCCTCCAGGTCGGCTACTACAAGCTCACGGCCCGGAGCTCCGGCACCGGGCGACGTCTCTTCCTGATGGCTCCCCTGCATCACCACTTCGAGAAGGCCGGCTGGGCCGAGAGCAAGGTCGTGGTCCGGTTTTGGATCCTGGGGATCCTCTTCGCCATGATCGCCTTCAGCACCCTGAAGATTCGATGAGGACGGGAAGGAAGGCGCACGATGCCCAACAGGGAAGACCGGACCGGCCCCGGGGACACGGGAGAGACGCAGGCGGGAGAGACGCACACGGAGGGGGCCTCCAGGGACTCCAAGTCACTGGAAGGCGAGAGCATTTGCATCCTGGGCCTGGGAGCCAGCGGCTTCGCCGCGGCCCGTCTGGCCCTGAACAAGGGAGGAGAGGTCCATGTCTCGGATTGGCGTTCTGAACCCCCAGTTGCAGCCCGTGGAGACGAGCTCCGGGGGCTGGGAGCCCGAGTGGAGCTCGGAGGACATTCCCTGGAAGCCCTGGTGGGAGCGGACACCGTGGTGGTCAGTCCTGGAATCCCCCCGGACGCTCCGGTGCTCCAGGCCCTCCGGGATGGAGGAGTCTCCTGGATCTCCGAGCCTGAATTCGCCTTTCGGTTCCTCCATGGTGCACTGATTGCCGTGACGGGAACGAACGGGAAGACCACCACGGCGGCCCTCACGGCCCATCTCCTCCGGGAATCCGGGGTGGAGGTGGGTCTCGGGGGGAACATCGGTGCCGCCTTCGGACCCCCGGCCTCGGAACTGGCCCTCCGGGAGCCGGCGCCGGCGTGGTTCGTCCTGGAGGTCTCCTCGTTCCAGTTGGCGGACACCCGGGAGTTTCGCCCCGACGTGGGCGTGGTGACGAACCTGGCCCCGGACCACCTGGACCGGTATCCGGACGTGGAGACCTACTACGCCGACAAGGCTCGTCTCTTCCGCAACGCCACACCGGCGTCCCGCTGGGTCCTGAACGGAGACGATCCCCAGGTGGAGCGACTGGCCGGCCCGGCGCCAGGAGGTCGTTACTTCTTCTCCCTGGAGGGATCCGTCCCCGCCGACGCCCCGGGCCATGCCCGCCTCCGGGACGGGGAGCTGGTGGTGGGCCGGGAGGGGAAGGAGGAAGCCCTCCTGGAGGAGGACCGGCTTCCCCTCCTGGGACGGCACAATGTGGCCAACGCCCTGGCGGCGTGCCTGACCGCCTCCCTGGCCGGAGTCTCCAGCCGAGCCCTGGGGCAGGGGCTCCGGACCTTCCAACCCCTGGAGCACCGCCTGGAGCCCGTGGGAGATCGGGAGGGCGTGCGCTGGGTGAACGACTCCAAGGCCACGAACGTGGCGGCCACCTGTGGGGCCCTGGACAGCCTGCCGGGTCCCCTGGTCCTCCTCCTGGGGGGAAAGGACAAGGGAGAGGACCTGGAGCCCCTGCGGCGGGCCCTCCATGCGGGAGTCCGTGGGGCGGTGCTCTACGGTGAGGCTCGACATCGTCTCCGGGAGGAGCTGGCCGGGACCGTTCCTCTCACCGTGGTGGACGGGGGGTTCCCGGAAGTCGTGGCGGAGGCCCTGGACCTGGCCCGCCCCGGAGACGTGCTCCTCCTCTCCCCGGCCTGCTCCAGCTTCGACATGTTCGAGAGCTACGAAGCCCGGGGGCGGGCCTTCCGGGCCCTGGCCAGGGGGGAGGGCTGACATGGCTCGTTCCGCCCTCAACGTGGCTCCCCACCCACCCGCCTCCCTCCCGGACACGGGCCTGGGACGGGGCTGGGAGCCCACGGTCCTCCTGGGCGTGACCCTTCTCCTCTTCGCCTTCGGCCTGGTCACCCTCTACAGCGCCTCCACCTTCCTGGCCCACCGGGCCGGGGTACCGGACTACTACTTCGTCCTCCGACAGGCCGCCGGGGGAGCCCTGGGGCTGGGGGCGCTGGTCCTCTGTGCCCGGATTCCCTACCACTGGTGGAGGAAGCTGGCATGGCCCCTCCTGGCCGTGACCTGGATCCTCCTCATGATCCTCATCCTCCCGGGCACGGAGGAGGTGGCCCCCAGGATCAACGGGGCCCGTCGCTGGATCCGGCTGGGAGGCATCACCTTCCAGCCGTCGGAGCTGGCCAAGGTGACGCTGGTCATCTGGACCGCCACCCTGGTCCTGAAAAAGCAGCACCGCCTGCGGAGCCTGAGCCGAGGGCTCTTGCCCTTCCTTCTCATCTGGGCTGCGGTCCTCGTTCCCATCGCCGCCGAGCCGGATTTCTCCACGGCCTGCCTCCTGGGCCTCCTGGTGGCCATGGTGGTGTTCGTGGCCGGGGGCCGGATCGGACACTTCCTCTTCCTGGGACTCGTCCTTCTTCCCTTCCTCTGGATCCAGCTGGGGGTGGGGTTCCGGATGCAGCGGATGATCGCCTTCCTGAACCCGGCCGCCGATCCCATGGGAGCCAGCTTCCAGGTGAAGCAGTCCCTGGTGGCCCTGGGGTCCGGGGGGCTCACCGGGGTGGGTTTCGGGGAAGGTCGGCAGAAGTTCGGTTTCCTGCCCGAGGCCCACAACGACTTCATCTTCTCCATGGTGGGGGAGGAGTGGGGGCTCCTGGGGGTCCTGTTCATCGTGAGCCTCTACATGACCCTGATCCTGGTGGGCTTCCGGGTGGCGGGGCGGGCCCCGGATCTCTTCGGGGAGCTCCTGGCCGTGGGCTTCACCAGCCTCATCGCCCTCCACGCCGTGCTCCACATGAGTGTGGGCCTGGGGCTGGTTCCCACCACGGGGCTGGCCCTGCCTCTGGTCTCCTACGGCCGGTCGAACCTCCTGGTGACCATGGCCGCCGTGGGGATCCTCATGGCCGTGGCCCGGGAGGGAAGGGAGGGAACGGTCCGTGCCTGACGGCGCCCGTCGCACCGTGGCCGTCTTCTCCGGAGGCGGGACCGGAGGCCACCTCTATCCGGCCCTGGCCCTGGCCGAGGGGCTCCGTGCCCTCCGCCCCGACGTAGATCCCTTCTTCGTGGGAGCCAGAAAGGGGTTGGAGGCGGAGGTCCTGCCCCAGGAGGGGGTCCCCCACCTCCTCCTCCCCGTCCGTGGGTTCAGCCGGGACGCGTGGTGGGCGAATCTGGGCGTCCTGTGGAGGCTGCTCCGCTCCCTCCTCATCACCGGACAGGCTTTTCAACGACTCCGGCCCGGCGTGGTGGTGGTCACCGGGGGGTACGCCGGTGGGCCGGCGGGGCTCATGGCCGGACTCATGGGGATTCCCCTGGCCCTCCAGGAGCAGAACGCCTATCCGGGCGTCACCACCCGGGTCCTCAGTCGCTGGTCGGCCCAGGTCCACCTGGCCTTCCCGGAGGCCCGGAACCGCCTGCCCCTCCGGGCCCGGGGCCAAGCCCGGATCTCGGGAAATCCCATCCGCGTTCCCCCGGAGCTCCACCCCCGGGAGGCTCGGGTCCGGTTCCAGCTTCCCCCCCAGGCCTCCGTCATCCTGGTGGTGGGAGGAAGCCAGGGGGCCCGGGCCTTGAACCAGGCGATGCTGGAAGCGGTGGAAGGGGTGTCCCGAGGCGTCCTCTCCCTTCCCCGGAACACGGTCTTCCTGTGGGCCACGGGGCCGGGCCACCTGGAGGACGTCCAGGAGCGCCTCCGGGAGCTGGGCTCCCCGGGCTGGGTTCGGGCCCTGGGCTACATCCAGGACATGCCGGTAGCCCTCCGGGCCAGCACCGTGGCGGTGAGCCGGGCCGGAGCCATGACCACCTCGGAGCTCCTGGCCTGGGGACTTCCGTCCATCCTGGTGCCCCTCCCCTCGGCGGCGGCGGACCACCAGAGCCGGAACGCACGGAGCCTGGAGGAGGCGGGAGCCGCCCTGCACCTGCCCCAGGAGGGACTCACGGGCTCCCGCCTCTGGGAGGCCCTCCTCTCCGTCCTGAACGATCCCGGGACCCTGGCCTCCATGCGGGAGGCCGCCCTGCGCAGGGGACGACCCCGGGCCACCCGGGAGATCGCCCGTGAGCTGGAACGGCTCCTGCCAGCGCCGGAGAAGGTGGCATGAGTGCCCCCTCCGTCTTCCGTGGCCTGGAAGGCCGGGTCCACTTCATGGGGGTGGCCGGCGCCGGAATGGTCTCCCTGGCCGAGCTTCTCCTCCGGAGCGGGTTCGAGGTGTCGGGGTGCGATCTCCAGCCCGGGCCCGTGGCCCGTTCCCTGGAGTCCCTGGGCGGGGTGGTCCTGCAGGGGCACGACCCCTCGCACCTGGACGGAGTGGCTCTCCTGGTGGTGACGGCGGCCATTCCACCGGATCACCCGGAGATCCAACGGGCCCGGGACATGGGCATTCCCGTTCTCAAGAGGGCCGAGGCCCTGGGGCAGTGGGTGGTCCGGGGAACGGTGGTGGCGGTGGCCGGGACCCACGGCAAGACCACCACCACCGCCATGATCACGGACATTCTGGAGGAGGGGGGGCTGGCCCCCACCGGGTTCGTGGGCGGACGGGTGAGCCGTTGGGAGTCGAACCTCCGCTTCGGAGGAAAAGACCTCTTCGTGGTGGAGGCCGACGAGTACGACCGCTCCTTCCTGCACCTCCGCCCCCGGATCGCCGTGGTGACGAACCTGGATGCGGATCACCTGGACATCTACCAGGACCTGGGTGGGGTCCAGGAGGCCTTCACCCGGTTCCTGGAGCAGGTGGATCCCCAGGGCCGCATCCTGATGTGCGGGGACGACCATGGCCTGGGCCGCCTCCTTCCGGGTCTGGGCTCCAGGGCCTCCACCTACGGCCTCAACCCCGGGGCCCAGCTCCGGGCCATGGACCTGGTCCACGGTCCGGACGCCTCCCGGTTCCGGGTGGTGGAGGAGGGGGAGGAGAAGGGGGAAATCACCCTGTCGCTGCCCGGAGAGCACAACGTCGCCAACGCCCTGGGAGCCGCTGCGGCCGCCCGGGCCCTGGGGGTGGAGTGGGACGTGGTCGCCGGGGCCCTGGGCCGGTTCCAGGGGGTGGGGCGCCGATTTCAGGTGGTGGGAGAAGCCCGTGGCATCAACGTGGTGGACGACTATGCCCATCATCCCACGGAGATCCGGGCGACCCTGGCCGCCTGCCGGGACCGGTTTCCCGGACGGAGGCTGGTGGCGGTCTTCCAGCCCCATCTCTTCAGCCGGACCCGGGATTTCGCCGTCCAGTTCGGCGAGGCCCTGGCCGAGGCCGACGAGGTCTGGATCTCCGAGATCTACCCGGCCCGGGAAGAGCCCCTGGAGGGGGTGAGCGGCGTCATGGTGGTTGAGGCCACGCTGGACGCCGGAGCCCAGCACGTGTTCTTCCACCCCGAGCTCTCCGAGTTGCCCCGGGAGCTGGCCGAGACCCTGACGTCGGGGGACGTCTGCATCACCATGGGGGCCGGCTCCATCGAGCACCTGGCCGGGGACCTCCTGGGGCTTCTCCGGGGCCGGGGTCGGAGAAAGGACGTCACGGCATGAGGCGTTTCCTGGTCTTCACGGTCATGGCGGCTCTGGGGGTCGGTGGAGCCGCGGCCCTGGCCCGGGCTCCCCGGGCCCTGGCCCGCCTGGAGCTCTTCCAGGTCCGTCACGTCCGTCTGGAGGGAACCCGGTTCCTGTCCCGGGAGGAGGCGGTCCGGGCCCTGGCCCTCCCGGCCGGGGCCAGCGTGTGGGACGAGGTGGAAGACTGGGAAGATCGTCTCGCTGCCCACCCCCTGGTGAAGGAGGTCCACATCCGGCGTCGCCTTCCCTCCACCCTGGTCCTGGACGTGGAGGAGACGGAGCCCGTGGCCCTGGTGGCCACGCCGGTCCTGGAGCCCGTGGACCACCGGGGGCGCCTGTTGCCCGTGGATCCGGCCGTCAACCGATTGGACCTTCCCCTCCTCACCCCCATGAGCCCCGGGAGACAAGAGGCGCTGACCCCCGCGGAGCGGGAGCTCCTGGCCCGGGAGACGGCTCTCCTGGGCCGGCACGAGCCCACCTTCCTGGCCCGGGTCTCCAACCTCTCCCTGAACCACCGGGGAGACATCCGGGCTCGGCTCTGGGATGGCGACGAGGGCCCGGCAGGAGGTGTGACGTTTCTCCTTCGGCCGGGGCTGCCCGGCCAGCGGATTCAGCAGGGGATGCGGGTCCTGGGAGACGCCCGGGCCCGGTTTCGGGATCATCGGGTGACCGACCTGGACCTTCGGTACGATGACCAGGTGGTGGTCCGCCTCGACCCGGCCACAGGAGGCTGACCGTGCGTTCGAATCTCATCGCGGCCCTGGATATCGGGACCTCCAAGACCTCGGCGGTCATCGGCGATCTCACGTCCGATCCCTCCCGGAAGGGGGAGCTCAAGATCCTGGGGGTGGGACAGGCTCGGACCTCGGGGATGCGCCGGGAGGTGGTGACCCACATCGACGAGACCACGGAGTCGGTGAAGAAGGCCCTGAAGGAAGCCGAGCTCATGGCGGGGGTCGGCGTGGACCGGGTCTATGCCGGAATCGCCGGAGACCACATCGAGGCCTTCTCCTCGGTGGGGGTGGTGGCGGTGGGTGGGGAGGAGGTGACCCTCCAGGACGTGAACCGGGTCCACGAGGTGGCCCGGGCCGTGGCCCTTCCCCCGGACCGGGAGCTCCTGCACGCCATCCCCCAGGAATACAAGGTGGACCACCAGGGTGGCATCAAGGACCCGGTGGGGATGGCCGGGACCCGCCTGGAGGCGGAGGTCTACCTGGTCACCTCGGCCAAGGCCTTCTCCACGAACATCCGCAAGGCCATCTCCCGGGCGGGCTACGGTGTTCAGGAGCTGGTCCTGGAACCCCTGGCCTCGGCCCGGGCGGTCCTCACCGAGGACGAGAAGGAGGTGGGGGTGGCCATGGTGGAGATGGGCGGGGGCACGACGGACCTGGCCGTCTACTACGAGGGCAAGATCCGCCACGTGGCCATCCTTCCCTTCGGCGGCCTCACGGTGACCAACGACCTGGTGAAGGGGCTCTCCATCCCCTTCGCCGAGGCCCAGAGGGCCAAGGAGCTCTACGGAGCCGCCTTCGCCCAGCTCGTGGATCCCCAGGAGACGGTGGAGCTCCCCGGCCCCAGCCCGGGACAGCGCCGGCACGTGGCCCGGGAGCTCATCGCCCACATCGTGGAGCAGCGTCTGGACGAGATGCTCGGCCTGGTCCAGGGAGAGCTGGAGCGGGCGGAGCTCCTGGATCAGCTGGGTGCCGGTATCGTCCTCACCGGGGGGACCACGACCCTCCACGGCATCGTGGAGCTGGCCCAGCAGGTCTTCGCCGCGCCCCTGAGGGCGGGGGTTCCCGGGGAAGGCCTCTCGGGACTGGCCGATTCCGTGGCCCTTCCCCGCTTCGCCACCGTGGCGGGCCTGGCTCTCCACGGAGCCGACCGCTTCCAGGAGACCGGAGAGGGGGCGTCCACCCTCACCTCGGGCCTCGTCTCCAAGGTGGTGGCCTGGCTCAAAGAGTTCTTCTAGACCGTTCGACCGCGCGTATCGACAAGGCATATCAAGGTGTCTGCTCACACCATGTCCCGGAGGAGAGAATGATGATCTTCGAACTCGAGGAAACCCCGACCCGGAGTGCACGGATGAAGGTCATCGGCATCGGTGGTGCCGGTGGCAACGCCGTGAACCGCATGATCGACGAAGACCTGGAGGGGGTGGATTTCATCTCCGCCAACACCGACGCCCAGGTGCTGAAGGAGTCCAGGGCCCAGGCCACCATCCAGCTGGGCAAGAAGCTGACCCGGGGGCTGGGAGCCGGCGCCCGCCCGGAGATCGGCCGTCAAGCCATCCACGAGAGCCAGGACGAGGTCCGGAAGGCCCTGGACGGTGCCGACCTGGTCTTCATCACCGCCGGCATGGGCGGGGGCACCGGCACCGGCGCAGCCCCAATCGTGGGGGAGATCGCCCGGGAGATGGGGGCCCTGACCATCGGAATCGTCACCCGTCCCTTCTCCTTCGAGGGCAAGAAGCGCATGCGGCAGGCGGACCAGGGCCTGGCGGAGCTGCGCCGGACCGCGGACAGCATGATCGTGGTGCCCAACGACCGGCTCCTGAGCGTGGTGGGGAAGGGCACCTCCTTCCGGGATGCCCTGAAGAAGGCCGACGAGGTCCTCCTCCATGCAACCCAGGGCATCAGTGACCTCATCCGAGTGGGTGGCGAGGTGAATGTGGACTTCGCCGACGTTCGGACCATCATGGCCTGTCGGGGACCGGCCCTCATGGGCTCCGGTTTCGGCGAAGGGGATACCCGTGCCCAGGAAGCGGCCCAGGAGGCCATTTCTTCGCCCCTCCTGGACGACGTATCCATCCAGGGCGCCCAGGGTGTGCTCATCAACATCACCGGGGGCATGGACCTGGCCATTGACGAGGTATCGGAGATCTCTAGCATTATTCAGGAGGAGGCCGGGGACGACGCCGAGATCATCTTCGGGGCCGTGCACGACCCGACACTGGAAGGCAAGGTCCGGGTAACGGTCATCGCCACGGGCTTCGATCGCTCCCGGGGAGAGGAAGAGAAGAAGGTCATCCGGCCCGAGTTCTCCCGGCCTGCTCCGTCCCGGCCGCAGCGGGAGCGGCAGGCCCAGCCCCAGGCCCAGGCGGCGCAGCAGACCAGGATGGCCGCCGTGGGCGGGGGGGGGAGCGAATCCACGGAGATTCCCTTCCGCCGGTATCCGGAGCGGGTGGTGCCCTCGGAGCAGATCCGGGAGCTGGACATCCCCACCTTCATCCGGCGGCAGATGGACTAGAAGGACCAGTTGACTGAACAGACAACCCTGCAGTCCGCATCAGGAGGTGCATGAGCCGTTTCTCGCTGAAGGGCCTTTCGGGGCTCGCGGGACTGGCCCTGGTCCTCGCCCTGGTCGCCGTGGCGGCCGGAGCCCTGGGATCCGGACGGCCGGAGGTAGGCCTTCTGGCCCCGGTCCGGGCCGCTCCCGCGGAGCAGCTGGACACAGTCAGGTTGTCTCCGGGACAGACCTTCGGGCAGGTCCTTCAGGGGGCGTCGGTGGGCTGGTCCGACCAGAACGCCCTTCTCCTGGCGTTTCGTGAGCAGGCGAATCCCAGGAGGATGCGGGACGGCACCCTCATCACCCTCCGGTGGCTGAGACACGGGGATCGGGGACTCCGGGGCGTGGACGTGAGCCTGAATCCTGACACCACGGTCCGCCTCTTCCGGGACGGGGTGGACTGGTCGTCGGCCCTGAAGAACACGCCGGTCCGGAGAGATACCCTCTTCGTGTCCGGCACGGTTCGAAACCTCCTGTGGAACGCCATCATCGAGGATCCGGACCTGGCGGGCTTCCCGGCATCGGACCGGGCCCTCATCATCCACTGGATGGATCAGGTGTTCCAGTGGCAGATCGACTTCTCCCGCCAGGTCCGGGAAGGGGACGAGTACCGGTTCGTCCTGGAGTTGGAGATCCGTCCGGACAGCACCCTCCGCTCCGGTCACCTGGTGGCCGCGGAGTACGTGAACCAGGGCACCCCCTACAGGGCCGTCTGGTTCGATCCCAACGGAGACGGCTCCGGGACCTTCTACGACGAGGACGGCAAGTCCGTGCGCCGGGCCTTCCTCATGAAGCCCCTGGAGTTCCGGCGCATCTCCTCCGGCGTGAACCCGAACCGGCTCCACCCGGTCCACGGCTACCGGCGACCCCACAACGGGGTGGACTACGCCGCTCGCACGGGTACCCCCGTCATGGCCACCGCCGACGGGGCCGTGGTGTACGCCGGCTGGAAGGGGGAGTTCGGCAACCTGGTGGAGATCCGCCACCCCAACGGCTGGCTCACCCGCTACGGGCATCTCAACGGCTTCGGTCCCGGGATCCGGGGCGGGGCCCGGGTACGGCAGGGCCAGACCATCGGCTACGTGGGGATGACGGGCACCGCCACCGGCCCTCACCTCCACTACGAGATGAGAAGGGGGAATGGGCGGGTCCTGAACCCCCTGGCCGTGCGTCTTCCTCCGGGAGACCCGGTGCCGGCGAAGAGCTGGGGCCGTTGGGTGCAGGAGTCCCGGCAGCGCCTGAGCCTCCTGGCCTCCATGCCGGGGCCACCCATCCAGGTTTTGGCCGAGGCTCCCGACGCCGACGATCCGGAGCAGGGGAGCGCCCAGGGAGGGGATTGACCCCCGCTCCGGAATGCTTGAAGGTGAAGGGGCCCCGGAGATGGTGGGGCCCTTTTTCACGGCCCCCGGGGTGAGGCGGAGAGCCCGGGATCGGCCTCCCCAAGGGGGGCGCCCCCGTCCCCTTCCGACACCGTCGAACGAAGAGATCGCAGGAGCCTCATGGCCCGTCTGTTCAGGAAGAAGAGCGAGAAGAAGAAGTCCTTCTGGAACAAGGTGGTGGACCTGGCCCTCACCGACGTCCGGGTGGCGGTGGGGGGGATGGACACCGACACCCTGGAGTCCCTGGAGGAGCGTCTCCTGGCGGCGGACTTCGGCGTGGCCGCCACCATGCGCCTGGTGGACCAGGTGGAAGGGCTGGCCCGCCGGGGGAAGGTCCGGGGCTCCGGAGGCCTCCGGGACGCCTTGAAGGACGAGCTCCGGGAGATCCTCCGGCCTTCCCGGGAGGCCTTCCTGGAGGCCGCCGATGAGGGGCTCACCGTCTACCTGATCTGCGGGGTGAACGGCGTGGGCAAGACCACCTCCATCGCCAAGCTTGCCCACCGTCTCCGGGAGGAGGGCCAATCCGTGCTCCTGGCGGCGGCGGACACGTACCGGGCCGGGGCCATGGAGCAGCTCTCCGTCTGGGCCGACCGGGTGGGGGCCGGATTCGTGGGAGGGCAGAAGGGTGGGGATCCGGCGGCGGTGGCCTTCGACGCCATCGAGGCGGCCCAGGCCCGGGGCACGGACGTGATCCTGGTGGACACGGCCGGCCGGCTCCATACCCACAGGAACCTCATGGAGGAGCTCCAGAAGGTGGACCGGGTGGTCCGGAAGAAGCTGGAGGGGGCTCCCCACGAGACCCTCATTGTCCTGGACGCCACCGTGGGGCAGAACGCCAAGTCCCAGGTGGAGGCCTTCCTCAAGGCCCTGCCCCTGACGGGGATCCTGCTGGCCAAGCTGGACAGCACGGCCCGGGGAGGCATCGTGGTGGGGCTCCAGGAGGAGTTCGGGATGCCGGTGAAGCTGGTGGGGACCGGAGAGAAGTTGGACGACCTGGAGATCTTCGATCCCGATGCGTTCATCGAGGGAGTGTTCGAGGAGGGCTGAGCCCTCCTGACCATGGCACCCGGCCCGGCGGAGTTCTCCCGGCTGAACAAGCCCGTCCAGTTCCTGAAGGGCGTGGGACCCCGGCGCGCCGAAGCCTTTGGTCGGATGGGAATCACCACGGCCCGGGATCTCCTGCTCCACGTCCCTCGCCGCTACGACGACGCCTCCACCGTCCATCCCATCGCCGAGCTGGAGGTGGGCATGGACGCCACGGCCGTGGGTCGGGTGCGGAGCAAGGGGGTGCTGCCCACCCGGAGGGGGCTCCGGATCTTCCAGGCCGTCCTCCAGGACGAGTCGGGGATGATCACCTGCGCCTGGCCGGGTCAGCCCTGGCTGGACCGGAAGATCCGCCAGGGCGATCAGCTCCTGGTCACGGGTCCCGTGAAGTTCTTCCACGGCCGGCAACTCCGGCCCCGGGAGTTCACCCTCCTGGGCAGGGAAGGACAGGGGGGAGAGGATGCCTCCGGGACCATCTTCGTCTCCTACCCCGCCAGTGAGGAGGTTCCCCAGTGGGTCCTCCGCCGGGTCTTCGCCCAGAACCTGGACTGGCTTCTGGAGGCGGTTGTGGAGGAGGAGTACCTCCCTCCGGAGGAGCGGGAGGCCCTGAAGCTCCTGCCTCTGCCCCGGGCCCTGGAAGCCCTCCACCGTCCCCAGTCTCTGGAGGAGGTGGAGAAGGGTCGCCGCCGGCTGGCCTTCGACGAGCTCTTCTTCCTCCAGCTCGTCCAGGCCCAGGCCCGGTACCAGCAGAGGGAGGCGGAGCCGGGAATCGCCTTCGTCCGGACGAACGAGCTCATCCGACCCCTGCACGAGTCCCTGCCCTTCCAGCTTACCGGAGCCCAGGCCCGGGTCCTCCGGGAGATCTACGCCGACATGGCGGAGGATCGCCGAATGAGCCGACTCCTCCAGGGGGACGTGGGCTCGGGCAAGACCGTGGTGGCCCTCTTCGCCATGCTCCTGGCCCTGGAGAGCGGATACCAGGCGGCCCTCATGGCTCCCACGGAGATCCTGGCTGAGCAGCACGCCCGGAAGCTGGGAGAGCTCCTGGACACCCTGGATATCCCCGTGCTCCTCCTGAGTGGCCGGATGCCGGCCCGGGAGCGCCGGGAGGCCCTGGCGGCCCTGGCCCGGGGCACGGGCCGGGTGGCCGTGGGGACCCAAGCCCTCATCCAGGAGGGGGTGGAGTTCCAGAGGTTGGGCCTGGTGGTGGTGGACGAGCAGCATCGGTTCGGGGTCCGGCAGCGCATGGCCCTGGGGGAGCAGGCCAGCCGACCCGACGTCCTGGTGATGTCGGCCACCCCCATTCCCCGATCCATGGCCATGGCCCTCTACGGAGACCTGGACCTGAGCCTGTTGGACGAGCTCCCGCCGGGGCGCAGGCCCGTGACGACCCTCCTGAAGTCGCCGGCTCAGCGGGACCAGGTCTACGAGCTCCTGGATCAGGAGATGGAGAAGGGCCGCCAGGCCTACCTGGTCTATCCCCTGGTGGAGGAGTCGGAGAAGGTGGCCCTCCGCTCCGCCACCGAGGAGTTCACCCGCCTGTCCCGTGAGGTGTTTCCCCACCGGAGCCTGGGGCTTCTCCACGGCCAGCTTTCCAGCGAGGAGAAAGAGGCCGTGATGCGGGCCTTCCTGTCCAGGGACCTCCAGCTCCTGGTGGCCACCACCGTGGTGGAGGTGGGCGTGGACGTACCCAATGCCACGGTCATGGTCATCGAGCACGCCGAGCGCTTCGGCCTCTCCCAGCTCCACCAGCTCCGGGGGAGGGTGGGTCGGGGTGGGGACCGGAGCTACTGCGTGGTGGTGGCGGAGCCCGGGGAGATGTCCAGGGAGCGACTCCAGGTGTTCCGGCAGACCACCGACGGGTTCGAGATCGCCCGGGCGGACCTGGAGATCCGGGGCCAGGGCGACCTCTTCGGCGCCCAGCAGCACGGCCGGGATCCCATCCTCAAGTTCGCCGACCTGGCCAGGGACGAGAGGATTCTCCGCAGGGCCCAGGACCGGGCCCGGGAGCGCATCGCCGGGGACCCGGATCTATCCTCACCGGAGAACCGGACGATCCGGGCCCTTCTCCGGGCCCGGCACCAGGAGAAGCTCCGGCTGTTCGGGGTGGGATGATTGACACCTCCCGCCTCCGGGGCCAACCTTCGACCCCTTCAGCGACACAACGCAGGGCAGCGCATCGGAACGGAACCGACCGGGGGATTGGGGAACATGTCCATGGTGGAAGTCAAGGACCTGGCGAAGCACGAGGGAGCCGAGGTGACCGTGGCGGGCTGGGTGGAACAGCTCCGGGTCCACGGGAAGGTGGCCTTCGTGGTGGTGCGGGACGGGACGGGGCTGGTGCAGGGGGTCGTGGTGAAGAAGGAGGTGGGAGAGTCCATGTGGGAGACGGTCTCCGGCCTGACCCAGGAGGCCACCGTGGGCCTCACCGGAGAGGTCCGGGCCGACGACCGTGCCCCCGGGGGCTACGAGATGGGGGTGGTGGAGCTGGAGCTCCTGGCTCCCAGCCAGGAGTATCCCATCCAGCCCAAGGAGCACGGGGTGGAGTTCCTCCTGGACCACCGGCATCTCTGGCTCCGGTCCTCCCAGCAGCGGGCGGCCCTCCGGGTCCGGGCCGAGGTGGAGCAGGCCATTCACGACTTCCTCTACCAGAGGGATTTCACCCGCATCGACACCCCCATCCTCACCGGCGCCATCGGCGAGACCGCCGGAACCCTCTTCGAGACGGACTACTTCGGGGAGCCGGCCTTCCTGGCCCAGACGGGCCAGCTCTACGTGGAGGCCGCCTGCCCCGCCTTCCGGAACGTCTACTGCTTCGGCCCCACCTTCCGGGCGGAGAAGTCCAAGACCCGGCGTCACCTCACCGAGTTCTGGATGATCGAGCCGGAGATGGCCTTCGTGGACTCCGACGGCAACATGACCTTCCAGGAGGAGTTCGTCTCCTACCTGGTCCAGCGGGCCGTGGAGCGCTGCCGACCGGAGCTGGAGTACCTGGAGCGGGACATCCGGGCCCTGGAGAAGGTGGAGCCCCCCTTCCCCCGGATCAGCTACGGCGAGGCGGTGGAGCGGCTGGGGGAGAAGGGGAGCGAGACCCGCTGGGGGGAGGACATCACCGGGGCCGACGAGACCCTTCTGAGCGAAGACCACGAGCTTCCCTTTTTCGTCTACAACTATCCGAAAAAGGTGAAGGCCTTCTACATGAAGGAGAACCCGGAAGATCCGGAGACCGTCCTCTGCGACGACCTCCTGGCCCCCGAGGGTTTCGGGGAGCTCATCGGCGGGAGCCAGCGGGAGGACGACCTGGACCGGCTCCAGGCCCGGATCCGGGAGGAGGCGCTGCCGGAGGAGGCCTACACCTGGTACCTGGACCTCCGGCGCTACGGAACCTTCCCCCATTCCGGCTTCGGCCTGGGCCTGGAGCGGACGGTGGCCTGGATCACCGGGCGGCGACACATCCGGGAGCTCATCCCCTTCCCCCGGCTCATCAACCGTCTCTATCCGTAGACGGCGACAAGACCGTGCCGGCCGGACCCCGGAGAGAGGCCCGGAACCGGCCTCCCCTCCCGTCTTCCCCTGACCTCGAGAGGATGGTGGCGCCATGCCCAAGCTGGTCCTGGACCTGAACGACCGGCGTCCGGCCTGGGCCCTCCCATCCTGGGTGGCGGAGGAGGTCCGGGAGGCCCTCCCCTCCTCCTGGACCCTCCAGGTCATGGAGACGGAGGCCGACGGGTCCGGGGACGGCGTGGAGTCCCTGAGCCCGGCCCTCCTGGAGGCCGTCCGGGAGGCGGAGATCTACCTGGGGTACGGAGTTCCCGGAGTTCTGCTCCGGGAGGGGAAGGAGCTCGGCTGGGTCCACACGGCCACCGCCGGCGTGGGGGCCTTCCTCACCCCGGAGATGAGGGAAAGCCCCGTCCTCTTCACGAACGCCAAGGGCATTCACGGACCTCCCATGGCCGATACGGTCCTGGGGATGATCCTCTACTTCGCCCGGGGGCTGGATTTCGCCGTGGCCAGCCAGCAAGCCCGGCGCTGGGACACCACCCCCTTCTACCGGGCGGACCATCCCCTGGTGGAGCTCTCCCGGGCCACGGTGGGAATCTTCGGATTCGGAGGGGTGGGACGGGAGGTGGCCCTGCGGGTCCGGGCCCTGGGAGCCAGGGTGCTGGCCTTCGACGCCTGGCCCGGGGAACCCGGACCGGCGGCAGGGGAAAGGTCCGGAGAGGAAGTCCAGGGGGACAGCCGTCGGGAGGCCCCCCAGGTGGGCCCCGGCCGGGAGCTCCTGGAGGACCCGGGCATCGAGCCTCTCCATGGCCAGGAGGGGTTTTACCGCCTCCTGGAGGCCAGCGACTTTCTGGTGCTCACGGCCCCCGAGACCCCGGAGACCCGGGGGATCCTGGACGGTGTCGCCCTCGACCGCATGAAGTCCACCGCCACCCTCGTCAACGTCTCCAGGGGAGCCCTGGTGGAGGAGACGGCCCTGGTGGAGGCCCTCCGGGAGGGGCGGCTCCGGGGGGCGGGGCTGGACGTCTTCTGGAAGGAGCCCCTCCCGGGGGACCACCCCCTCTGGGAACTGCCCAACGTCCTCATGACTCCCCACGTATCCGCCGTGTCCCGGCATTTCTGGCGCCGGCAGACGGACCTCATGGTGGAGAACATCCGGCGCTACCTGGCCGGGCGGCCCCTGAAGAACCTGGTGGACAAGGACGCCGGCTTCTGAGAGCCGGGGGGCGCTGCCCGGCGCCGGAGGGGGCCGTGGGGGGTCGTCCTCCGGGAGGGACGCCCCCGGGGCCTTCAGGAGCGCCGGGCCTTCAGCTCCTCCCAGAGCTGGTCCAGGGTCTCCAGGGAGGTTTCCCCCAGGACGATGCCCCGCTCCCGGGCCAGCTCCTCCAGGGCCTCGAAACGGGCCTGGAACTTCCGGTTCGCCCGGGAGAGCACCGTGTCGGGGTGGGCTCCTGCCAGCCGGGTGAGGTTCACCACGGAGAACAGGAGGTCTCCCAGCTCCTCCTCCACGGCTTCCGCTGAGCCCTGGGCCAGGGCCTCTCGGACCTCCGTGAGCTCCTCCAGCACCTTGTCCCAGGCCCCGTAGGGCTCGTCCCAGTCGAATCCCACGCCGCTCACCCTCTCCTGGATCCGGTGGGCCTTGAGGAGGGGGTCCAGGCCCCGGGCCAGGCCTTCCAGTGTCTTTTGGTCCGGGCCCCGCTCCCGGGCCTTCAGGGCCTCCCAGTCCTCCTTCTCCCCCAGACCGAAGAGGTGGGGGTGCCGGCGGATCATCTTCTCCTCCAGGCGGGCCGTGACGCTCTCCCGGCTGAAGTGACCCTCTTCCTCTCCCACCACCACCTGGAAGGCCAGGTTCAGGAGCAGGTCTCCCAGCTCTCCCTCCATCTCGTCCGGGTCTCCGGACCGTATGGCGTCCACCACTTCGTGGCTTTCCTCCAGCAGGTGGGGGATGAGGGACTCGGGGGTCTGGGCCGCGTCCCAGGGACAGTGCTCCCGGAGGAAGGCCACCAGGGCCAGGGCCCGATCCATGACCCCCGGCGTGTTCTCCGGATTCCAGTTGCCCCGCTCCCCCTCCCCGGGCTTCCTCTTCCTCTCGCCGTCCCCTCCGTCCATGGTGCTCCGCTCCCGAAAATGCTTGAGAAACCTCGTCTCCTCCGTCCTCGCCCGGGCCCCGGTCAGGACCGGCCCGGCCTTGCTGCCCGGGTCTTTTTTCGCATCTTTCCCCCACCATGTCAACGGACCGGACCAGCCGGGCCTGGGTGGAGGTCGCCGCCGGAGCCCTGCGACGGAATCTACGGACCATCCGGGAGCGGGTGGGTCAGGACGTGGCCATGATCCCCATGGTCAAGGCCGACGCCTACGGTCTGGGTCTGGGGCCCGCCGTCTCGGCCCTGGAGCTGGAGGACCCCTGGGGCTACGGGGTGGCCGCCGTGGCGGAAGGATTGGCCGTCCGGGAGCTGGGAATCGACAAACCCGTGGTGGTCTTCAGCCCGGTGCCCCCGGACGCCTACCGGGCCGCCGTCCGTGCGGGCCTGGCCGTGAGCGTCTCGGACCCGGGCGCCCTGGAGCGGCTGGCCGGATCCGCCCGTGAGACGGGGCGGCCGGGGCGCTTTCACCTGGAGGTGGACACGGGGATGGGCAGGGCGGGCTTCGACTGGCGGACGGTGGAGAGCTGGGCCCCCCGGGTGGCCGCATTTCTGGAGGAAGGACTCCGCTGGGAAGGGTGCTTCACCCACTTCCACTCCGCCGACGCCGCAGACGAGGCGTCCACGGCCCGGCAGTGGGAGCGGCTGCTGGCGACCCTGGAGGCCCTCCCCTCGCCGGAATCGCCCTTCCTCCTCCACGCCTGCAACAGCGCCGGCTCCCTCCGGCGGCCCGACTTCGCCGCCGACGCGGTCCGGCCCGGCATCTTTCTCTACGGGGGCGCGGCGGGAGAGGAGCTTTCCCCCCCGGTGCCGGTGGCCCAGGTCCGGGCCCGGGTCACCTTCCTCCGGGATGCCCCCCCCGGAACCACCGTGGGCTACGGAGCCACGTACGCTGCCGCCTCCCGGGAGCGTTGGGCCACCGTGGGCATGGGGTACGGCGACGGTCTGCCCCGGCTCCTGAGCAACCGGGGGCACGGGATCGTGCGAGGTCGGCGGGTGCCCATCATCGGCAGGATCTCCATGGACGTCACGGTGGTAGACGTAACCCGGGTGCCCGGCGTGGAGGTGGGAGACGTGGTGACCCTGGTGGGCCGGGACGGGGGGGAGGAGATCACCCTGGAGGAGGTGGCCGGGCACGCCGGCACCATCAGCTACGAGATCCTCACGGGCCTGACCCCCCGCCTGCCCAGGATCTGGAGGGACGATGACGGGTATTGAAGAGATTGTGGCCAGGGCCGGAGAGGCCCGGGAGCGAGCCTATGCTCCCTATTCCGGTTTCCGGGTGGGAGCCGTGGTGGAGGCCGACGACGGGTCCCTCTTCGCCGGAAGCAACGTGGAGAATGCGTCCCTGGGTCTAACCCTGTGCGCCGAACGGGTGGCCGTGGCGGCCGCCGTCACCGCCGGCCACCGGGCCTTTCGCCGGCTGGTGCTGGTCTCCGACGGCGAGCGGGCCGTGAGTCCTTGTGGCGCCTGTCGGTCGGTGATCTGGGAGTTTGCTCCGGATCTTCCCATCCTGTCGGTGGCCGGAGGAGACCGTCGGGAGTGGCGCATGGACGAGCTGTTGCCGGCTCCGTTCCAACTCCCGGAGCCGAAGCCCTCGGGAACTTCGTGATCCTTCAACAGCGGGCAATGGGTGTGAGACGAGCAGCGTGTGTGGGGCTTGTGGCCCTGGGAACCTGGGCCATGACGGCCTGCCAGGAGGAGTTGCCCACGGCGGAGGGAGGGGATTTCCTTCCCGTGACCGCCATCTCCGGGGAGGTCCGACTCTCCTACGAGGAGTTCGGAAGCGATCTCCGGGTCCTGGGAGGCTACGGAACGGCTGCGGAGCTGGGAGCCACCTTCCTGGCCAAGGGGTACCAGGAGAACCTGGAGGCCCGGACCCTCCTCCGCTTCTCCTCCTATCCGGAGGTCCTGTCCGTCAGGGATTCCACGGGAACGACCCGGCCCGACTCCTCCCTGACCTTCGTGGGTGGGAAGGTGGTGGCGTTTCTCGACACCGTGGCCAGCGTCTACGAGGGGCCTGTCACCGTGGCCGGGAATGCCCTGACCGAGGAGTGGCATCCCCGCTCCGCCACCTGGGAATTCGCCGTGGACACGGTGGCCGACCACAGGCCCTGGGAGACGGGAGGAGCCGGGAGCGCCGACTTCCTGGGCACGGCGGTCTGGGATCCGGAGGAAGCGGACTCCTTGGTCCTGGAGGTGGACTCGGCCGCGGTGGCCCGGTGGGCCGATACCACGGACCTGAGTCGGGGTCTCCGGCTGGATGCCGTGACGGAAGGGACGTTCCTGAGAGTCACCACCGTCCGGCTCATGCTCACGACCCGGCCCTCCTCCAATCCGGACACCCTGGTGGACGCGTCGGTGGCGGTCCAGGGAGCCACCTTCGTCTACCAGCCGGTCCTGGAGAGCCCGGAGTCGGGGCTCCGGGTCGGGGGAGCGCCGGCCTGGCGCTCCATCTTCCAGATCGACCTCCCCGAGACCGTGGACGGCACCGAGGAGCTCTGCCAGGACGTTGCCTGTCCCTTCTCCCTGGAGCCGGAGATGGTGAACGCGGCCTTCCTCGTGCTCCGGACCACCGAGCCGGAGCCGGGATTCCAGCCCACGGACACCCTTCGGGTGGACGTGAGGACCGTGCTGGAACCGTCCCTGCTCCCGAAATCACCCCTGGGGCCCACCCTGGCGGGCTTCCAGGGTCTGCGCCTCCCGGCCACGTACTTCCAGGAAGGGGCCGACACCCGTGTGCAAGTGCCCCTCACGGGCTACATCCAGAATCTCATTCGGGGGGAGACGAGCTCCGGAGGGCCGGTGTCCAACACCCTGGCCCTCCTGTCCTCCTTCGAGCCCGTCTCACTCCAGTTCGGCAGCTTCCAGGGCCCGGGGATGGAACACCCGCCGGAGCTCCGCCTGGTCCTGACCCTGGGAGAGGGGGTGCAGATCCGATGATCCCCTCCCGTCTTCGCACCCTCGTCCCGGTCCTGGCCGCCGTCGTCACCCTCTCCCTGTCCCTTCTCCCGGGGCCCCTGGCGGGCCAGTCTCTCCTGAGCACCCAGGGCCTGGGCTTCCCCCTGGAGCCCCTGGACGCCCGGTCCCGGGCTCTGGGAAGCGTGGGGCTCGGCCTCAGCGGCGCGGCCCTCCTTCCCACGGATCCCGCCGCCGCCGCCGGGCTGCGGATTCCCACGGTGAACATCTCGGTCCAGTCCCTCTGGGGGGAAGGCGACCTGGAAGGGGAGGGGCTGGAAAGCCGGAGTACCCGTTTCCCCCTCATGGGACTGGCCTATCCCGTGAGCGAGCTTCGGGGGATGGTCACCCTGACCTTCGGCGGCTTCATGGACCAGCGCTGGGAGGTGGAGGAGGAGCGGACCCTCTCCCTGGGCGACACCACCACCCAGGTGACGGACATCTTCAAGTCCGACGGTGGGGTGTCCGCAGTCCGGATCGGGTGGTCCCAGCGGCTCCGGGACAACCTCTCCGTGGGACTGAATGTGGGAACCCATACCGGCTCGGTGAGGCGGACCTTCATCCGGAGCTTCGACTCCCTGGCCGTCAGCCAGGGGATCCAGCCCTTCCGGGACGGAGGGAAGTGGCAGTTCAGCGGGCTCACCGGGTCCGTGGGGGTGAACTGGAACCCCTCCACCCTTCTCCGGGTGGCCGGGAGTGTGACCTGGTCCGGGGACCTGGACGCCGAGCCCGGGGACGACACGAAGGGGGAGGCGGCGACCTTCGCCCTGCCCCTCCAGCTCCGGGCGGGTGCCTCCGGACTCCTGACTCCCCGACTCATTCTCCACCTGAGCGCTTCCCGGTCCGATTGGGGCGAGAACGACAACGAGCTGCAGGGCGAGGCCGTGGAAGGGCCCGTCTGGGGGTTCGGTGGGGGCGTGGAATGGGAAGGGCCCACCTGGGGAGCCCGGAATTTCCCCCTGAGGCTGGGCTATCGCTACGCCGAGCTCCCGTTCCTCTTCCAGGGAGCGGAGCCTTCCGAGACGGCCTTCACCGCCGGCCTCGGGTTGAACCTCACCCGGGCCGAGAACCTGATCCTCGCCGGGATGGACCTGGGCGTGGAGCGGGGGGAACGGGACGCCGGCATCCTCTCGGAGACGTTCTGGAGGGGGACGGTCACCTTCCGGGTGGCGGGCTGGTAGGGGGGAGCTCTTGCGCGTCCTCTTCCGGACCTTCGGCTGCAAGGCCAACCAGTACGACACGGAGCGCATGAGGCAGGAGCTGGAAGCCCTGGGCGCCGGGAGAGCGGAAGCCGCCGGGGAGGCCTCCCTCTGCATCGTGAATACGTGCACCGTGACGAACCGGGCCGACGCCGATGCCCGCCGGTTCATCCGACGGGTCCGCCGCAAGAACCCGGAGGTGCGGGTCGTGGTGGTGGGTTGTTCCTCGGCACTGAACCCGGGGATGTACCGGGAGATGGAGGGCGTCGCGGGGGTAGTGGGCGGCCACGATCCCGTGGACGTGGCCCGGGCAGCCGTTCAGGGCCTGAACGGCGAGGGAACCCGGCTCCTCCGCCTGGAGATGAGGGAAACCCTGGACCGGCGGGACGGGGAGCCGGTGGGAGGCGAGCTCCTCCGCCGGCGCTCCGGATCCACCCGGGGATGGTTGAAGATCCAGGACGGCTGCGACCGGAGGTGCTCCTTCTGCGCCACCCGTCTGGCACGGGGTCCCAGCCGATCCCGGGAGCCGGGGGATGTGGTGGAAGAGGCCCGTCTCCTGGCCCGGAGGCACCCGGAGCTGGTCCTCACGGGAATCCACATCGGCCACTACGGGCGGGATCTGGAGGAACCGTCCACACTGTCCCGCCTGGCCGCCCGTCTCCTGGATGAGGTCCCCGACGTCCGCTTCCGGCTGGGCAGCGTGGAGGCCACCGAGGTGGACGACCTCCTCCTGGACCTCCTGGAGACCTCCCGGGGGAGGCTGGCTCCCCACCTCCACCTGCCCCTGCAGAGCGGCTCGGACCGGGTCCTTCGCTGCATGCGACGATGGCACACCCGGGAAGCCTACCGGGCCCGGGTCCTCTCCATGGCCGGCCGCATCCAGCCCCTGGGCCTGGGGGCCGACATCATCACCGGCTTTCCCGGGGAGGAAGAGGAGGACCATGCCCAGACCCGGGCCCTGGTGGAGGAGCTGCCCTTCACCTACCTGCACGTCTTTCCCTTCTCTCCACGGGACGACACCCCGGCGGCCACCCTGCCGGACCCGGTTCCCCAGCGGGTGGCCGGGGAGCGGAGCCTTGAGCTCCGGGAGTTGGCCCGGGAGAAGGGCGAGAGCTACCGGCGGCGCCGGGTGGGAGAGCCGGCCCACGTGGTGCTGGAAGGGAAGAAGGCCACGGGCCTCACCGGGGACTACCTCCGGGTGGAGGTCCGCAACCCTCCGGATTCTTCCCCGGACATTCTCCCGGGGCGCCTCCGGGCCCAGGGGGGACATCTGTATATTGACTTGTCCCGGACCCCGGCACTGAATGGAGGGGACGGGGACGCCGTGAGCTTCCGGAGGACGCCATGACGGCCAGGAAACGAGCGTACGTGGAGACGTACGGATGCCAGATGAACATCAGCGACGGCGAGCTGATGGGCGGCGTGCTCACGTCCCACGGCTACGAGATGGTGGACCGTCCGGAGGAGGCGGACGTGGTCCTGGTGAACACCTGTGCCGTCCGGGAGCACGCGGAGCAGCGGGTCCTGGGCCGGGTGGCCCAGCTCAACGGTCTGAAGGAGAGCCGTCCCGGCATGGTCCTGGGCGTGACGGGCTGCATGGCCCAACGCATGGGGGAGGATCTCCTTCGCAAGGCCCCCTGGGTGGATCTGGTCCTGGGCCCCGACGGGTACCGGTCCCTGCCGGACGCCCTCCGGCGGCTGGACCCGGAGGTGGAGTGGACGAAGGGGGGGGGCGGCCGGATAGGGCTCACCGTCCTGACCCTGGACCCCCGGGAGAGCTACGAAGGTCTGGAGCCCCGGCGTGGATCCTCGGTCTCGGCCTGGGTCTCCATCCAGCGGGGATGCGACCACCGCTGCACCTTCTGCATCGTTCCCCACGTCCGGGGGCCGGAGAAGAACCGAGATCCCCAGGCCGTGCTGGAGGAGGTCCGGTCCGTGGCCCGGGAGGGGATCACGGAGGTGACCCTCCTGGGCCAGACGGTGAACTCGTACCGCTCCGGGGAGTGGAGCTTCCCCCGCCTCCTCCGGGCCGTGGCCCGGACTCCGGGGATCTGCCGGGTGCGGTTCACGTCTCCCCATCCCAACGACGTCACCCCGGAGCTGGTGGAGGTCATGGCCGGGGAGGAAGCGGTGTGCGAGCAGCTCCACCTCCCCCTCCAGGCCGGAAGCGACCGGACCCTGAAGCGCATGCTCCGGCGGCACACCGTGGCCCAGTTCCTGGAGAAGGTGGCCATGCTCCGGGAGGCCATGCCGGACATGGCCCTCTCCACCGACCTCATCGTCGCCTTCCCCGGGGAGACGGAGGAGGAGTTCCAGGACACCCTGGACGTGGTCCGGGAGGTCCGGTTCGACGAGGCCTTCACGTATCGCTATTCTCCCAGGGAAGGCACCCCCGCCACCCGGCTGCCCCCGGAGGATCTCGTCCCGCCCCGGGAGGGCCAGGAGCGGCTGGAACGTCTCATCCGCCTGACCCGCAGGATCCAGGGAGAGATCAACCGGGGAGAGGTGGGCCGGGTGGAGGAGGTCCTGGTGGAGAAGAGAGGAAAGGAGCCGGACCACATGCTGGGTCGCACACGGAGAGGCAAAGTGGCGGCGTTTCCCGGAGGCCAGGAGCTGCTGGGTCGGTACCTGGAGGTGAAGCTCACCCGGACCACGGGGGCCACCTTCGGCGCCGTGCCCTACCTGGAGCCGGCGGCAGCGGAGGTCCGATGAGTCGGGTCCTGGGCATCGGCGCGGTGATCGTCGTGGTCCTCCTGGCCATGGGCTTTGCCGGAGCGAACGCCGGAAGCCGGGTTACCCTGGACCTGGGCATCGCCACCTTCTACCGGGTCCCCGTCACCCTGGTGGCCTTCGGAGGCCTCTTCGTGGGTATGGTGGTCATGTTCATCGCCGGGATCCACACGGACCTGAAGGTCCGCCGGATCCTCCGGGATCGCCTGGCCCAGGAGTCCCAGGAGGAGCAGAGCCGGATCGACAGGAACCAGCGGGATCTCTTCGCCGACCAGGAGGTGGGGACCACGCCGGAGGAGAAGAGGACGGAGCAGGAGCTTTCCTCCTGGGCGCCGTTGGGTAGGGATTCGGAGGAGGACAGCTCCTCCGGAGAGCCCCGGTCCCGGTGAGGTGTCGGCCACATCGACGTATCGACCATGAGGTATCGACCATGAGGTATCGACCATGAGGTATCGACCATGAGGTGTCTCGCATAGCCCGAGCCCCACCCGTGGTGGGGCTGGCCCTGGCGGCCGCCGCCGGGGCCTCGGCTCTCCACCTGGGCGTTCCCCTCCCCTGGACGCTCCTCTCCCTCCTCTTCCTGCTGCGTCCCCATCCTCCATCCCCACGCCCGGCCCTCCTCCTGGCCTTTCTGGCCGGAGGCCTCCTGACCCACATGGACCTCCGGGAGCGGGCCCGGGACTGCCGCTATCACCTCCCGGAAGGCCAGCCCCTCCACCTGGAGGGCCGCCTGCAGGGACGGGTGGTGGGGGGGCGGGGGGAGGTCCTGCCCCGGGGAAGGGGAGGAGGAGGAGAGTGCCGACAGCGGCTCCGGTTCGTCATCCCGGAGGAGGCCGGGAGGGATCGTGGGCCCGGGAACGGCCCGGAGGATCTGCTCCGTCCCGGCCGGGAGTTGATGCTTCACGGCTCCTGGAGGCGAGGACGGGTGGATCCGGGGCTTCCCCCCCTGTACGCCGGTTACCTCCGGGTGGACTCCGTGGGGCCGGCTGCCGGAAGGGGGACCGGCGGGTGGCCGGGAGCCGCTTTCCGCCTGCGAGGCCGGGTCCAGGAGCGGCTGGGGCTCCTCTTTCCTCGCCAGCGAGCTCTGGCGGAAGCCCTGGTCCTGGCCCGGAAGGAGGGCCTGGATCGGGACGTCCGGGACGCCTTCGCCCGGGCGGGTACGGCCCACCTCCTGGCCATCTCCGGCTTCCACGTGGGTGTTGTGGCGGGCCTGCTGCTCCTCCTGGCGGGCCTCCCGGGTCTTCCCCATCCCCTCCGGTTCGGGGCCGCGAGCCTGGGAGTCTGGGCCTACGTCCTGGGGATCGGAGCGCCGGACGCGGCGGTCCGGGCCGCCTCCATCCTCTCGGTCCTGGCTTTGGGACGGGTCCTGGACCGGCCCGTGGCCTCCATGGGGGCCCTGGCCACGGCCTTCCTCTTCTTCTTCGTCCTGGACCCCGGGTGCCTGGTCCGTCCCGGCTTCCAGCTCTCCTTCGCCGGAGCCCTGGGCCTGGTCCTGTGGGCTCGGAGCACCGCAGGGCAGCTCCGTGGCAGGGCCGCCTTCCTTCCCCGGGCCCTGGCGGCCGGGGTGGCGGCCGGAATATCCGCCACGCTGGCCACCCTTCCCCTGGTGGCCTGGCATTTCGGACGGGTCTCTTTGGTGGGAATCCCCGTGACCCTCCTGGCCACGCCCCTGGTGACCCTGGCCATCCCCGGGATCTTCGCCTCCCTCCTGCTTTCCCTTCTCCACCCGGCCCTGGGGGGGCTGGTGGCCCGGGGGGTGGAGCTGGACCTTCACCTCCTCGGTGAGCTGGTCCAGTGGGCGGCGGATCTGCCCGTGGCCGCCGCATGGGTGGGCCGGCCCGCAGTGGTGGCCGGGACGGTGGGGTGCGGCATGGGGTTGGTCCTCCACCGGGCTCTTCCCTCCTCCTCGGGACGATCCCGGCGCCGGGTGGGGGCGCTGGCCGTGCTGGGAGCTCTCCTTCTGGCTCCGGTCCTGTCACGGGTCCCGGCCTCCGGCTCCATGGAGCTCATCGCCTTCGACGTGGGGCAGGGAGACGCCCTGGCCATCCGGTCTCCGGCGAACCGGTGGCTCCTGGTGGACGCGGGGCCACGGACGGAGAGCTTCGACGCCGGAGCCCGGGTGGTGCTGCCCTACCTGCGGCGACGGGGAGTCTCGGGCCTGGAAGCCCTCATCCTCACCCACCCGGACATGGATCACGTGGGAGGAAGTGCAGCCATTCTCCAGGCCCTGCCCGTGGAGACCGTGGCCGATCCCGGGGTGGCCGCGGGAAAGGAAGTCTTCCTTCGGGCTCTGGAGGCGGCGGAGAACCGAGACGTTCCGTGGCGGATTCTTGAGGCGGGAGACTCCCTCAACCTGGACGGGGTAGCCCTCCGGGTCGTGAGTCCCGACACCCTCCTGCCCGACGCCAACGCCTCGTCCCTGGTTCTGGAGCTCCGGTTCGGTGCCTTCGCCGCCCTCCTCACCGGGGATGCGCCCCGGGAACTGGAGGAAGCCCTCCTGCCCCGGCTCCTCTCCTCCCGGGTCCAGGTCCTGAAGGTGGGCCACCATGGAAGCCGGACCTCCACGTCCCCCGAACTCCTGGAGAGGATCCGGCCCGAGGTGGCCATCGTCTCCGCCGGACGAAGGAACCGGTTCGGTCATCCCCACCCGGTGGTTCTGGACATCCTCAGGGAAGGAGGCGTGGAGATCCTGCGCACGGACCGGGAGGGGCTGGTCCGGATCCGGGCTCGGAAGGACGGAACCTACCGGATCCGCACCTCCCGGGACGGAGGGCCGGCTTGACGGGACCGTGACGCCTGGGGACCCGTATTGTCTCCCGGATGGATTGAATGCAACATGGTTATGGAGTGCAGCACCGTTTCAGGCGTACCAAGCCCCGTCATACTCGGCCCCCGAAAGAGGAGGACCGATGGCCGAAGCCGCTGTCATCACCATCGATCGACACATCATCGAGCAGGAGCGGAAGTTTCCCGAGGCCCGGGGGGCCCTGAGCAACATTCTCGCGGACCTCTCCCTGGCGGCCAAGCTCATCGACCGGGAGGTGGCCAAGGCCGGGCTCGTGGACATCCTCGGTGCCACCGGGGACGTGAACATCCAGGGAGAGACGGTGCAGAAGCTGGACGAGTTCTCCCAGGACGTCATCTACAACGCCATGGATCACGGGGGCAATCTCTGCTGCATGGTCTCGGAGGAGACCGAAGAGCTCCTGCCCATTCCCGAGCGTTTTCCCGCCGGGGACTACGTCCTCCTCTTCGACCCCCTGGACGGCTCCTCCAACATCGACGTGAACGTCTCCATCGGCACCATCTTCTCCGTGCACCGGAAGGTCTCCGGCAGTCCCCGGGGGGACATCTCCGACTGCCTTCAGCCGGGCCACAAGCAGGTGGCCGCCGGTTACGTCCTCTACGGCTCCTCCACCATGCTGGTCTACTCCAGCGGTGCCGGCGTCTGGGGGTTCACCCTGGATCCCTCCATCGGAGAATTTCTCCTCAGCCACCGGAACATGCGCATGCCCGATCCGCCCCAGCGCTACTACTCGGTGAACGAGGCCTACTACCAGCGTTGGAGCCGGGGGCAGCAGCGGATGGTGGATTGCCTCAAGGGCCTGGGAGACCGGGACATGCCCCCCTTCCGGTCCCGCTACATCGGTTCCCTGGTGGCCGACTTCCACCGGACCCTCCTGAAGGGGGGGATCTTCATGTATCCCCGGGACACGAACAGTCCCCAGGGCAAGCTCCGCCTTCTCTACGAGGCTGCTCCTCTGGCCTTCGTGTGCGAGCAGGCCGGGGGACGGGCATCGGACGGGGAGCGGAGCATCCTGGACGTCCCTCCGGAGACTCTCCATCAGCGTACCCCCCTGTACCTGGGATCCACGGAGTTCGTGGACATGGCCGAGGAGTTTCTCCGGAAGGACGGGCAATTGCCCGAGGGTTGCTGACAAGAAGGCGTTCAGAGACCTGCCCAGGGGGGCTTTCCGGGAGACGGGAAGCACCCCTCGTCCGTATCCCGCCGGTGGCGGAGAAAACCCTTGACAACACTGGATTTCCCCGTGAAGGGCGGAAATGCTCAGATTTCTGACGCCGCCTCAGAAAATCACTTGTTTCCAATGCCGGGGCCGTAAGCCTAAGTCATTGTGGTTTCACGACTTGGGGTTTTCAGATTCGTGGCATGGTACGTGCTCCCAAAAGCCGTCGGTAATTCCCGTGCCCACGAGGGGCGCCCGACGGTTGTCGGGTCCGGCGAAGACGACGCTCGAGAGAGGTCGACGGTCGGCGGGCAATTCTCAACCTCCAGCAATGGACGGTATATCTCATGAAGCACCTCAAGTATCTCCTCATGCTGGCGTTGGTGGCCATGCCGCTGACCGCCTGCGACGAGGACGATGACGACGAGGTCGTGGACGTTCCCGTGGTGGGGACCGTGGCTGGTACGGTCTCTGCCGAGGGCTCCGGCCTGGCAGGGGTGGACGTGACGCTTTCCGGCGCACAGACCCTCTCCGCCACCACCGACGCGAGTGGAGCTTTCTCCTTCACGAACGTGGAAGCCGGTAGCTACGGGGTCACCATCGACGCCTCGAATCATCCGGACGTCACCTTCCCCCAGACCGCCAAGAGCACGGCCATCACGACCCAGGGTCAGACGGCCACGGTGGATTTCTCGGGGAACTTCATCCGGACCGCATCCATCACCGGGACCGTGATCGCGGGCAGTGAGGCCGTGGCCGGCGCCACCGTGACCGTGACGGGGGGTCCCGACAACGTTACCAAGACCGATGACACGGATCTTGGTGGTGACTTCTCCATCTCCGGCCTCAGGGGCGGGGACTACACGGTCACCCTCTCCGATGTCCCGGCGAACTTCAGCTTCGCCCAGATGGCCAAGGACATCAGCGTGGAGACCGGCGGAACGGGCTCGGCCACCTTCGTGGGTACTGAGCTCGAGGAAGCCGTGATCACGGGATTCGTTCTGGCCAGCGGAGATGGCGTGGGCGGTTTGACGGTGACCCTGAGCGGGAGCGCTGACGCCACCGAGACCACGAACGCCGCAGGTGAGTTCACCTTTGACGAGCTGGATCCTGGTTCCTACACCGTGACCATCTCCGGTTGGGACGAGGAGAAGTACGCCTTCGACGTGACCGAACTCTCCGCCGACGTGGACTACGGTGACGTGGAAGAGTTGGTGTTTAGCGGCGACTTCGTCCAGAAGGCGAGCATCTCCATCCAATCCATCACCAAGGGTGGCACGAATCTGCCGGTGGATCTGGAAAACGTATTTGGCCAGATCGACGTGAGCCTGAATCTCAAGGCCAACGACTTGACTGTGACGCAGGTTGACGTGTTGGTGGGCGACGAGATCGCCGCCTCCCAGACGTTCGGTTCTGCTGAGCTGGCCCAGATGGCCGAAGAGGGTCCGGAGGGGCAAGAGGTCGAGACAATCACCCTCTCCTTCAACACGGCCCGTTACGATGTGGATACGGAGAACTACACCGCAACGGCTCGTTACGAGAATGGCCCGCAGGTCATCGGTGCCCAGGTCCATGTGGAAGAGATCGAGACTCCCACGGCGGCGAACACCATCGAGGTGGAGTTCAACAACGACAACACCTTCCATGTGTTGGCGAGTCGTGAAGGTCTGGAGACGGCCACGGATGCCGGCTCGCTCCTCTGGTATGGTGGCCCTGACTTCGAGCTGGTGGTGTATCCCATCCCGGTCATGTACAACGGTCAGGTCGTCACCAACATGGCCGCTGGCCTGGCCAACGAGGCGGGCACCGGTTCTTGCGGCTCGCAGACCCTTTCTTCCGCTCCCTTTGGCTTCACGTGGGACGCTGACGACTGCGGAGGCGTCGAAGCTGCGGGGATGCTCCCAACCGTGACCTCCACGGTCACCGATGCCAACGAGAATGGGCCCACCTCCGGGTTCGGCGCTGCGCTGAACATCGCGAACGTGGCGAAGACGGCGGACCATCCGTTCCCCATGCGCATCGACGTGCAGGCGCCGCAGGGTGGCTCCATCGAGATCATCCAGGAGGACAACCTCCTCAACGTGGACAACTGGGTGAACGACGACTATGACTTCACTCAGGACGATGCGTATACCGCTCCCACCGATGGCGGCGTGGGCGGCGTGACCCGGGTGAGGACTGAGGTCATCGACCTTCTGGCGGATGACGCCGTGGTGTGGAGTAGCCAGACGGGTGTCGACGACCTGGAAGAGTCGGTGACCAACGAGCAGTACCGGGTGCAGGCTGTGGTCCAGGATGCTCTGAGCAACGCCCGCACCATTTCTCAGTCCGGGAACACTCCGGATCATCCGAAGACCACCTTCGGATACGACGTCACTGAGCCCCTCGTGGACTTCAGCGATGAAACATCCGAGGTCGGCAGCCTCACTGAGCAGACCACAATCTTCGAGAACTTCGCCAGCGGTGATAACGTCCGCGCCGTGGCTACGGACAACCTGGCCGGCTTCAGCGATGCCACGGGAGTGTCCCACTCCATCGTCTGGATTCGAGGAGAATTCCAGGGCGAGGGCGAGATCGACACGGATCGAGTCGTCAGTGCACCGGGAAGCCCGGATATCGCAGCGGATCCTTTCGCGGCGGCGGCTGCCGGCGATCGGGTGGTTGAGCCATTGCTGGTGACAGCTCCGAATGTGGATTACGTGCTTCAGACCAAGGTCAATCTGGCCGTGGACAACCTGGGCGTCGTGATCGCTGGCGAGATGGGCGAGAGCGTGCCCCCGGCCCGGTACTACATCTACCAGATCGAGGTCCGGGACCAGGCGGGTAACGTGATTCGTGACTACCGCACGATCTACGTGAACAACAACGGCATGCCGAGGGTGCAGAACCTCTCGAACCCGGCCACCTTCGATGCGGCGGCGGCTTTCATGGCCTCCTTGACCCGAGATTCCGTCGAGGTCCTGGAGGGGTCCCTGGAGCTCCGCTATCCCAACACCCTGGGAACCATCGTCTGGGAGCGGCCGACGGCTGACATCCATTCGGTACTCCGGATGAGCGCGGACCTGCCGGACGGTGAGCTCTTCAACGACATCATCTACCGGCCCGCCAACGACGTGACCTTCCCTGTGGGCTTCGACGCTCTGGGTGTGCCATTCCTCAAGAGCGTGCAGACGCTGAACCCGGTTTCCGTTGCCGACGCGAAGCCGGACAGCGTACGGGTTCGGGTGTTCAACGGGTTCGGTGCCGATACCGATGCCCTGAACCACTCCACGGCTCCCCTCTTGGGAGGATCCGGGTACTCAGCCCTCATCAGCAATCCCATTCAGGATGAGGAGCTCGACGATCCCACCACTCTCTATCACAACCTTCCCATCACATCCTACGAGATCGTGAAGGCGGATGACCCGGGTGTGGAGGACTGCGACGCCCAGTACTGCGTGCGTGCCATTGGTCCGAAGTCCACCTTCAGCAATCCGTTTGAAGGCGGGAAGGTACTGGTGGCGTGGGCCCAGGCCGACGAGTCCGGGAACTACACGGGTGTTAACAACGAGGTACAGTGGCGCGTGGCCGTTGTGGCCACCGCGAACTTCGACCATCCCTTCCCCACTCGGGACTCCGGTGATGACCGGCTCTACGAGTGGACCTTCGACTTGCCGGGTGACGTTCCCACGGAGCGTCTGGACCTGGCGGCCATCGGCATCAACGGCACCACGGGTGATGGTCTGCTGGCGCCGCGCTTCTTCGTGCCGACCTTCAACGTGAACTTCGACGCCGCTTCCTACTCGGCCGATGTGGGTGCGGGCGCTGTGCCCATGCCTCTCGAGCACGGTGCGAACAGCACCGGAGGTGCCTTCAACGTCGATGAGTGTGTCTTCCTGGACGAAGCGGGTGACCCGCGTCTCTTCCCGCCCACGGGCCTGTCCGTGACAACCGGGGCTGAGAGTTGCCAGGTGACGGTCGGCGCTACGGCTGAGGCCGGCGAGCACCTGATCCAGGCCACTGCGAGTCAGAGTGGTGAGACCGACACGGCGGTTGGCCAGCTGGTTGTGGTCGCCCCGACGTTCGATATCACCCTGACGGGTGCCAGCAACGTGGACATTCCGCTGTCCGGTACCGGTGCTGCGGACTACGACTTCGCCGTTACAGAGGTTGGCACCACGGGCCCGATCTCTGACGTGCTCTGCTCTATTGATCCGGATGATACCGGTGTGACGGTTGCGCCGGTGGACCTGGGCGGTGGAAGCTGGGTGTGTCGGGTGACGGTACCGGAGGGTGAGACCCCGCAGAGCTACACCATAAACGCCGCCGCGCAGGAAGACGGCACTGGTGCAGAGGCCACAGACACTCACACGTTCTCGACAGACCAGACGTGGGGTGTCTCGGTGACGCCCGATCCGGATACCCTGAGCTGGAGTACGGCCACGGAGTTCACCGTGAACTACGCCGGCGACTACGCAGTAGGCGACGTGGTTGGGGGCATCACCTGCGACATTGACGGGCCTGGACTCGTCGCTAATCCGGATGGCGATGGCGAGTGCGAGGTGTCGGTAAGCGACTACAGCACCGCTACGGCCGGTACCTACACGCTGACGGTGGACGGCAGCTTCGGCGCGCCGGATACGTTCAGCGAGACGGCCACGGCAGTGCTCCTTGACCGTCCGGTGTTCGACCCTGTGGTGGACATCCAGACCTCCCCCGCGGACCGCCGAGAGATCGAGCGGGACCGCACCGCCAACTTCGTGGTGGTGAGCGGTGAGGGCCTGGGAATCAACGAGGGCGCATCCACGGCAGTCGTTTCGCCGGTGGGCGGAGGCGTCACCGCTACAGTGGAGGACGACGGAACGGGAACGTACCTTGTCCAGGTGGTCGTGACGGACGCCGCCGACACCGGGAACTACACCGTTACCGTGACCTACCAGGAAGACATCAGCGGTGACGAGGTAGAGAAGGAGCTGTTCATCCGCATTATCGACACTGGTGCCGAGGCGCCGGGTGGCGGAGGGGGATGACCCCAGAACAGCAGGAATGCACCCGGTAGCTTGAAGACCGGGTAGCAGGAAGGACGCCGGGGGCAGTCGAGAGGCTGCCCCCGGTTTTTTCTGTGGTAC
>CAZZEL010000022.1:0-45938 GCA_964652625.1 uncultured Gemmatimonadaceae bacterium | reverse complement strand
CTGGAGCCGTGGCGCTCGTAACGCGGCTCGCCCACCTTGTTCAACAGCCTTCTAACGGAGCGCCCGGTCCCACTCGGGGCTGGGCGCTCTCGTATGCTGATGACCGGGCGGATGAGAACCGCAGGTTCGAGCCGAGGGGGCCCGGGAGGCGGGTCTTTTCCCTGGAAGGTGTTCCCCCGAGACGAGCGAGGACACCGTGGGCGGCCCGGGGAGGTGGTTCGTGCGTCCGGTTCCCAGGCCATGATAAGGGTCGCGTGACCTGCGCCCGCAGCTCCATCCGCCCGGCGCCTTGTATGGGGAGGACCGGCGTGGCAGAGATCAGGTCTTCGGCTTCACCAGACCATGGGCCAGGAGGGAGGCTGCGGAGGCCAGGAGGGCTTCCCGTGCCGGCCGGAAGGACACGCCCGTGAGCTCGGTCACATAGGCGTTTTCCGCCTCGGGCCGCACCGAGAGGTCCGGCAAGACGGCTTTGAGGTTGCCGTCGAAACGGGAAGCGAAACGGATGAGGAAGCCCGGGAGGGTGCGCACCGGGATCTGCTTCGCCATCTCCGGATAGGCAGACCGGAGAATCTGACCCATCTCGGCCATGCCCAGGGTGTCGCTCGCCGCCAGGAGCCTCCGGCCCGGTGTCTCGGGAGCCGTCATGGCCGCCACATGCAGCTCCGCCACGTCCCGTACGTCCACCACGGCAAACGCCACCGGCGGGCTGGCCGGATAGGCGCCTTCCATGAGGAGCTTGACTACGTCCACCGAGGTACTGCTTTCTTTGTCCAGGAGGGGGCCCAGGACGAGGGCTGGATTCACTACCGTTACACGGTCCTTCCACCCCTGGGCCTCCGCCCACTCCCACACTGCTTCCTCGGCCTTGGCCTTGGACACCACATAGGGGGAGAGTCGCTCCCACTCCACATCCGTCCAGTCTCCCTCCCGGATGGGGAAACGGTCGGGCCGGCGCGGCCGGTACATCATGGCCGCTACCGAGGAGGTCACGACCACCCGATCCACCTCTTCCCGGGCAGCAGCATTCAGCACCCGTAGGGTGCCTTCTCGAGCCTCCGGAACCAGGGCGAAGCGGTCCTTCGGCTGGGCCATGGGAAAGGGAGAGGCCAGGTGCTGCACGAAGTCCACTCCCCGAAGAGCCTCGTCCCACCCCTCATCCGAGGTCAAGTCGACCTGCACAAAATGCAGTCGATCCAGGTCCTGTCTCTGTTCGGCCATGGCCGCCCGGACTTCCTCCTGCCGTGACAAGCTTCGCACGGTCCCCCGGACCTGGTACCCCTTGCCCAGGAGGGCCAACGCGACGTGCTTGGCAATGAAGCCACTGATTCCTGTGACCAGCACTGTCTCAGACATGGCGCTGCTCGCTTTCGTTCCTGCGGCATCCGATGGAGTTCGTCGCTTCGGATACCGTACCCCAGGTCGTTGGTTCCCGGGGACGTTTCCGCGAAAACCTCGATCTGGGAACGGGGCGTGGGGCCTCAGGTGGTCCGGCATTTCAGCTGAAACGCCATTGGGTTCATCCCCCGGGGCGAGCCGTGCTTGCTCTGGCTCTCAAGGAGGTTTCATCTTGCTTGCGGGCGGTTGAGGTACGGACATCGGCAGGTTCCCCTTTCCTTTCCGCGAAGGTGGCAAGACCGATCCGGCCGCCCAAATCCGCCTACCGGGAAAGGCCCAGACATGATGCGGAAGCCCGCACCGTGGATCGTCCTCGCGGTTCTCTGTCTCGCAGGAGCCGTCACGGCTCTTCGGCTCTTCCCGGAGGCCTTTTCCGTCCTCGCCGTGGACATCGAGATGAACCGGGAGGAGGCCCTCTCCGAGGCCCGGGCGCTGGCCGAGGAATTCCGGTGGGAGCCCAGCGGATTCCGTCAGGCCGCATCCTTCAGCCGCCTGGATCCCATGTTCCAGACCTACATGGAACTGGAGGCAGGAGGGCTGGAGGAGATCAAGCGGAGGGTGAGGGCGGGGCAGTTCATTCTGTATGCCTGGCAGGTCCGGCACTTCTCCCCTGACTCCGTGGATGAAGCGAGGATCCGGTTCACCCCTGGAGGGGAGCGCTACGGCTTCGCCCTCCGTCTTCCCGAGGACGAGCCTGGAACGAACCTCTCCTCCCACGAAGCTCGGGACCTGGCGTTGTCCGGTGCCACCGCGGGATGGGGGGCGGATCCGACTCGCCTGGAGTTCCTGGAGTCCTCTCAGGAAGAGCGGCCCGGGGGGAGGATCGACCACACCTTTGTCTTTCGCCGGGCCGACCTGGACCTGAAAGGGGCCGAGCTCCGCCTCCGACTCCGGGTGGCCGGAAATCGGCTGGCCGAGGTGACTCGCTTCGCCCACGTGCCGGAAGCCTTCAGGAGGAGCTACCAGGCGACCCGGGACGCCAACAACGCCATCTGGCTTGCCGGAACCGTGGCCTTCATCCTCCTCTTCCTGGTCCTTGGGGGGATGGGGGGCTTCATCCACCTCATTCGCACACACCGGGTGGAATGGAGAGTCCCTCTCGTTTGGGGGGGCGTTGTCGCGGGCCTTTTGGGCTTGAGCGGACTGAACTCCCTCCCCCTCTCCTGGATGGCCTACGACACGGCCATGGCGGCGGAGGTCTTCGTGGGGATGCAGGTCGTCACGGCGGGGCTCATCATCCTCCTGGGCACCCCCGTCCTGGGCCTCATCTTCATGACCGGGGAGGGCCTGCTAAGGGAAGGCCTTCCGGACCAGATCCAGCAGTGGAGGCTGTGGAAGCCGGGTGTGGCCAACTCCACTCCCGCCCTTGGCATCACCGGGGCACCCTACCTCGTTCTCGGTATCAAGCTCGGCTACGTGGTCCTCTTCTACATGGCGGTCACCCGGCTTTTCGGCTGGTGGAGCCCGGCCAGCTCTATGGTGGAACCGGACACGTTGGCCACCCATTTCCCCTGGCTTTCGGCGGTGAGCACGTCTCTCTTCGCCGCCACCTGGGAAGAGACGGTCTTTCGGGCCATTCCCATCGGAGCTGCAGCGATCCTCGGCCGGCGATTCGGCAGGCCCCGGGCCTGGATCTGGGGTGCCATCGTCCTCCAGGCGCTGGTCTTCGGAGCCAGCCACGCCAACTACCCGCAGCAACCCGCTTATGCCCGGGTGGTGGAGTTGTTTCCCACCTATCTGGCCTGGGGAATCGTGTGCGCCCATTTCGGTCTTGTCCCCAGCATCATCGGGCACTTCACCTACAACCTCACCCTTCTGTCCCTCCCCATCTTCGCCGCCGAAACAGCCGGCATCTGGGTGGACCGGACCATGGTCATGGCCATTGGACTCCTCCCCCTCATCGTTGTCGGCTTTGCTCGCTGGCGGTACGGGGCCATGAGCCAGGCACCCGAATGGGCCCGGAACCGAGCCTGGAGCCGGGAGTCATGGCCCGAGGCCGAAAGGGAGAATGTCCCGGAACGAGAAGCGGAATCGGAAGAGGAGGAGCTGAAGGGCGCCCGGAAACCTCCCACCGGAATCCCCCTGTCGGGCCCGAAAGAGGCCAGGGTCCTTCCCCGTTGGGTCGGGGGAGCCGTGGTCCTGCTTGCCCTGGTGGGACTGATCCTCTGGGCCTCCGCCCTTCGAGTCCAGGAGACCCCCCGCTTGGCCCTTTCCCAAGTGGAGGCTGAAGCCGAGGCCCGTGACGTCCTGGAAGGGGAGGGGATCGAGCTGACTGAAGAATGGACGCCCCTCCTGGCTGTGCAGGGGACCCGGGGTCTCTCCCACGAGTTCGTCTGGCGAGAGGGGACACCGGAAGACTACCGGGAGCTGCTCGGCCGCTTCCTGGATCCTCCCCGTTGGCGGATCCGGTTCGTCCGCTTCCATGTGGAGCCCGAGGCTCGGAGCGAGGTGTACACAGTGGCTCTTGGGCCCTCCGGAGAGCTCTTGGAGGTTCGTCATGAGCTCCCGGAAGGGCGTCCCGGAGCGAACCTGGAGGAAGAGCAAGCTCGGAGACTGGCCCGGGAAGCCCTCCGGACCCGGCACGGGGTTTCGCCGGCCAGGGCTCGGGAGATCTCCGCCGATGAGACCACCCGCCCGAACCGGACGGACTGGACGTTCACGTTCACTGCCGAGGAGGGCTATCCCCTGGATGCCGGGGAAGGCCGGTGGACGGTCCGGATCCTGGGGGCCGAGGTGGCCGGGGGACGAGGCTCCGTCCACGTGCCGGAGGACTGGGAGCGGGAGTGGCGGAGCGATGGCGAGGCCCGTCTCCTTTTCCTCCTGCCCCTGGGGGCCCTTCTCCTGCTCCTCCTCCTGGCGGCCGGCATCGTCGGCCTCGTGAAGGGCGCCCGGGGGGAGCTGGAAAGGAAGTCTGCCCTGGTTCTCGGGGGCACTCTTCTGTTCGCAGAGGTCCTGACGAGGCTCAACGAATGGCCCGGCACTCTGGGGGGGTTCACTCCCGGGGAAGCCTTCATGAACCAGGTGGGGATGGCTGTCTTCGGTAACATCCTGCAGATCGGCTTCACGGCGGGGGGCGTGGCTCTCCTGGGGGCTCTGGCCCACACCTGGCTGGAGGAAGAGGGCCGGAGTGTGTCGGGCCCCGTCTGGTGGGGCCTGGGTCTGGGTGCCCTGGCGGCCGGCGGAGTTCGCTGGATCTCCACACTGGTCTCCTCCGGGCCCCCGGATTGGCCCGGGTACGCCCCAGCCGTGAGCTACCTGCCCTGGCTCTCCGGAGCCCTCACCTCCCTCAGGGACTTCCTGGCGGCCACGGTCCTCGTCCTGCTCTTTCTGGCCTTCCTCCGACTCCTTCGAAGGACGGGGAAGGGTTGGCTCGCGGTGCCCCTTCTCCTGGTGGTCGGACTCACCGTGGCCCCGAATCCCCCCGGCACCGACTGGCTGGTCTGGGCCGGGGCGGGCCTTGCCGCCACTGCGGCCATAGCCCTGGTGGCCGGAGTCGCGGCCAGGTTGGGCTGGGCCGTGGTGCCGGGACTCGTAGCGGCCCCGGCCCTCCTGAAGGAGGTGGAGACATTCCTGGTCCGGCCCTTTCCCGGCAGCGCTTCCGGTGCCCTCCTGGGCCTGCTTCTCATCGCCGGAGGCGTGGTTCTCTGGACCCGGAGGCTGAGACGGTCTCCGGCTTCATCTACGAAGCTCGGGCAGGGATCCTCGGGTGAAGGAACGAGGACGACTCTGAGGGAAGGCTAGCCCGGGTACTTGCCGGCGCCTTCGTAGGTCTGAAGCCCGTCCCGGTTGTAGACCGTGATCCGGGCCGGCCGGTCGGTGCCCAAACGGCAGGCGCCGTAGTCTCCCTCCCTGCTGATGGCCACAAACTTCTCACCGGGAATGAAATCGATGTCCACGGCTTCGTACTTCCCTACGATCATGTCGGCGGCGTCCTCGCACGCCTGCTGGGGTGTCCGGCCGTTGCGCATCTGGTTGACGATGAAGTAGGAGGCGCAGGACTTGATCACATCCTCGCCCCGGCCGGTGACCCCGGCAGCACCCACCTCGTTGTCCACGTAGAGACCCGCTCCGATGATGGGGGAGTCACCCACCCGGCCCGGGACTTTCCAGCTCAGGCCGCTGGTGGTGGTGATGCCCGAGACGTTTCCCATGGAGTCGACGCCCAGGACGTTGGTGGTGCCGTGCTCGAACTCCATGGAGCTCTGCATCTCCGGAGCCAGGTCCGTGCCCACCAGGTGCTCCGGCGGACCCCAGTCGTCGTCGTCCGAATGGCGCTCCCGCCAGCGGAGCCAAATCTCCCGGGCCTCGGGTGTCAGGAGCTCCGTCTCTTCAAAGCCGAAGGACCGGGCGAACTCCAGGGCCCCCTCCCCCACCAGCATGACGTGATCGGTCCGTTCCATGACCAGACGGGCCACCGAGGCGGGGGTCTTGATGTTCTGAAGGGCCCCCACCGAACCCGCATTATAGGTTCGGCCGTCCATGATGGAGGCGTCGAGCTGCACCACGCCCCGCTCGTTGGGCAGCCCCCCGTAGCCCACGCTGTGGTCGTCGGGGTCCACCTCGATGACGTTGGCCCCCTTCTCCACGGCGTCCAGGGCGGTGCCGCCCCCGGAGAGGATATCCCAGGCCTGGGTCATGGCGTCCCGGCCCGTGGCATTCGTGTGGCTGGTGATGATCAGTGGGGTTCCTTGGGCCTGCGGCCGGGGCGTTTCCACCAGGAGCCCCTCGGGTCCCTCTCCCAGGACGGTGAGCCCGGCGCCTGCCGCCAGGCTCCGGCGCACGAACTCGCGTCGGCCCACGTCCCTCGTTTCGTCGCTCATTTCCGCAGCCTCCCTCGTTAAGTCCAGGTTCTCTTTCCGATGGGCGTCCCGCAGAGGCGGGTCATTGGCAGGCTAGGGAGCCGGTGCGAGCGGGGCAAGCCGGGCGGGGTTCCGACCGGGATCGCGGGCGGCCGTGGAAGGAAAGAGTGGGGTCTCACCCCCGGGAGACCCCCAGTGTATCCCGGCCCTCGCGTCCTGGACATCTTGAGGCTGAGATGAGAGTGCTTGGGCATTTCAGCTGAAACGGCCCCTCTTCTGACGGAGATCTATTGGGGGAGATCTGAGGGCTTCGGCTTTCTTAGGCGGAAGCTACCCCTGAGCAACACATCTCCAGGAGAAGGCAAGCCGCTACAGGGCTTGGGCTTACCGTGGTGTAGAGTACGTCAGGGTGTAGTCAGCTTTGGATGCCGGTTAGATACTTTGGGAGAGGAGCTATGTTTGTCATGATGTAGTTATGCATGTTGACGTGATTCCCAACCGTGGCTCGCCGCCCGCCGTCCTGTTGCGTGAATCGTATCGCAATGAGGAAGGCAAGCCCCGCAAGCGCACCCTCGCCAATCTCAGCGCCCTTCCCATCCAGGCCGAAGCGGCGCTGGACGGAATCTACGTGATCCGGACGAACGTCCCCGAAGACGAGCTCGGGGCCGATGAGGTGGTGGAAGGTTTTGAGGACCTTTCGGAGGTGGAACGGGCCTTCCGGATCATGAAGGGGTTCGCCCTGGAGGTGGGTCCCGTTCGCCGCCGGCTGGAGAAGCGGGTTCGGGCGCACGTCTTCCTGTGCATCTTGGCTCGTTCCGTCCGTTGGCACATGGAGGAAGCTCTCGCCCCCCTTCTGCTCACGGATCACGACCCCGAGGGGGCGAGGCCCGCCGAACGTCTGCCGTGGCCCCGGCCCGGCGTTCCGAGGCCGGAGAGAAGAAAGACAAGGGGCCGGGTCCTTCGGGGCCCGGTCCGTTCGCCTTGAGGGCCGAAGTCCTGGGGAAAGAGGGAACGATTTCCTCTCAAGGCTGTACCCGATCGTCCACCCATAGGTGGGATGTCGGGGGCGGTACGGATGTCGATTGGGCGTCCCGGAGCCGCGACACAAGCCGGATCAAGTGTGGGAGAACATGAAGAAGCTGATGATCGGGTTGGTGGGGGTCGTCCTTCTCGTGGCCGCCGTCACGACTGGCGACTCCCTCCTGGAAAGAAACCGTCAGGCCGCGGAACGCCGGGCCCTTCGAGACGCCCTGGACCATGCCCGGACCCTGGCCGACTCCTGCACCGTGGCCCTGGCCACTGAGCAGCGGGCCTTCCTCCGGTTCGACGAGAAGGTGGATTCACTTCGAGCTGCCGTGGACAGCTACGAGGACTCGGCCAGAGGGGGCGTCCCCGAGGAGGTGTATCCCGAATACCTCCGGACCTTCGAGGCCTACAACGATGCCGTGGAGGCCTGGAAGGACGAGGCAGACAGCCTGAGGAGCCACGAATCCCTCTGCCGGGATCTCGTGGAGGACCACAACGAGGTGGCCGACTCGCTCCAGCGGTTCTACGAAACCCTTCGGGACGCCGCGGGATAGGCTCTTCCTGTTCCGACGTCACCCCCGGGTTTCCCCTACGGGCCGGGTGTCCCTGGCCCCTCCGCCCGAGCTTCATCCAGCGTATGGAGCCTGCCCACCCGTTCGAAGTAGGATCGAGTCTCGGTGACGATCACGCCGGCCAGCAGGATGAGCCCGATGAGGTTCGGCAGGGCCATGAGCCCGTTCAGGATGTCGGACAGCAGCCAGACGAACTCGACGGTTCCCAGGCTTCCCAGGAAGATCACGGTGACGAAGATCAGACGGTACGGGGTGACGGACCGGACCCCCAGGAGGTACTCCAGGCTCTTCTCCCCGTAGTAGGCCCAGCCCAGCATGGTGGAGAAGGCGAAGAGGGAGAGGGAGGTGGCTACGATGATGCCACCCCACTGTCCCGGGAGCCCCGTCCGGAAGGCCGCCTGGGTGAGGCCGGCCCCGTCGGCGCCGGTGGTCCAGGCGCCGGTTGAGATGATGGCCACGCCGGTGAAGGTGCAGACCACCAGGGTATCGATGAAGGTCTGGGTCATGGAGACCAGGGCTTGCCGCACCGGCTCCCGGGTCTGGGCCGCCGCCGCGGCGATGCCCGCCGAGCCCAGACCCGACTCGTTGGAGAAGATGCCCCGGGCGACCCCGAACCGGATCGTGGCGGCCACTCCGGCTCCCAGAAAGCCCCCGGCTGCCGCAGTCCCACTGAAGGCCCCGTGGAAGATGAGGCGGAAGGCCTCGGGAATCCCCTGGTAGTTCAGGATCAGGATTAGCCCGGCTCCCCCCATGTAGGCTGCGATCATCACCGGAACGAAGGTCCCGGTGAACCGACCGATGGAGCGGATCCCTCCGAGGATCACGAGCCCCGCCAGCACAGCCACCACGAGTCCCACCGTCCAGGGGGGAAGAGCCAGCCCGAAGGTCGCCGCGGAGTTCGCGATGCCGTCGGAGACGGCCTGGGACTGGACCATGTTGCCGATGCCGAAGGCGGCCACCGAAGCGAAGAGGGCGAAGAGAAAGCCCAGGAATCGTCCCCCGGGCCCACCCACCCCTCGCTGCAGGTAGTACATGGGCCCGCCGATCTGCTCTCCCTTGGCGTCCACGGTCCGGTACTTCACCGAAAGGACGGCCTCGGAGTACTTGGTGGCCATCCCAACAAGGCCCGTGACCCACATCCAGAAGAGGGCCCCGGGCCCCCCGGCGGCAATGGCCGTGGCCACCCCCACGATGTTCCCCGTGCCCACGGTGGCCGCCAGGGCCGTCATGAGGGCCTGGAAGTGGGAGATGTCCCCCTCGGCCCCGTGCTCCTTGCGCACGATGAGGGCCAGCCACAGGGAGTGGAAGAGCTCCCGGAACTGGAGGCCCCGGAGCCGGAGCGTGAGATAGAATCCCGTGAGGAGAAGGAGGGGCACCAGGAAGAAAGGGCCCCAGACGAAGCTCGAGACCTGGGTGAGGAGCTCCATCACCGATTCCATGGGTCACTCCCGGAAGCGGGGAGGCAGGGGACGGACCGGGAGCCCGTCGCATGTGCCGGACCATCATGTGGAGGGATCCGGGACCCGTCAAACGCAGTGTGCCAGGTTTCCCCAGAGTGAGGTTCTGTCCGGACTGGCAGAGGGAAGGCCTCAGTCGTAGGCCAGCCTGACCTCAGGATTGGCCATGAGCTGGTCCAACTCCACCAGGGGGTCCCTGGATGAGAGATTTGAGTGGACCTTCAGGTACTTCTCCGGGATGGGGTGCGTGCCGATGACCACGGGCACCTCGTAGCGGGTCTCGATGAAGTCCTTGAAGTAATTGGTCCAGGGGCAGGGAGGATAGCCCACCACGAATCCGGTGCTGAGATGGATGGCCTCGGCGCCGTTCTTGATCATCTCCTCAGGAGCGTACTCGATGTTGCCGCCGGGACAGCCCCCACAGCTCACGAACCCCACGACTTCCAGAGGCTCGTCCCGGGAGTAATGGGAAAAGCCACCCTCCCGCTCCCGTGCGGAACGAAAGCACTTGCCGCCGGCACAGCTGGAATAACGGTCACAGATGACGATGCCGATCTTCATTCTGATGCCTCCCCTTCGGGGGGATTGCCCTCAGGTGAACGGGATCCGTCCCTCCGAGCTTGTCGGAGGGATCGAATCTGAAACTCACTCTCACCTTCGGTCCTGCCGCCGGCTCCCGCAATACCCCAGGGGGAGAATCAAAGAAAAAGACGCCCTCTCCCCTCTACTCCGGGAGATTGGAGGGATCGGGGGTGCTGGAGTTCTCGGCGCAGGCCTTGAGCTGAGCCAGCCGCGCCGGATCGAACCCGACGATCAGGTCCTTGCCGTAGGCGGTGACCGGCACACCGATGCCCCCGCTCAGGGCCCGCCACTCCCGGAGGGCCTCCACGTCCTTGGTGATGTCCAGTTCCTGGAAGGCGCAGCCGTGCTCGTTCAGCCAGCTCTTCACCTTATGGCAGAAGGAACAGGTTGGGGTGGTGAACACGCGGATCTCGGCCATGAGTCGCTTCTCCTGCGTGGGGTTCTCTGGCGGCTTCTGGCCATGAGGTACAACTTGGAGCGGCGCCCGGTTCCCTCCTGGAACCTATGTCGTGTCGTCACCTCGAGTGAGGCTTTGCCATGATCTCCACCGCAGATCTCTCCCGAAGACTGGAGCGCTTTTTCCGGCTCTCCCTGGCCCACCTTCCCACGCCCCTGGACAGGCTGGAGGACCTCTCCAGGGTGATGGAGGAGATCAATCTCTTCATGAAGCGGGACGACCAGACGGGCCTGGCCTTTGGGGGCAACAAGGCCAGGAAGCTGGAGTTCATCATGGGAGACGCCATAGAGCAACGGGCGGATTCCATCGTCACCTGGGCCGGGGTGCAGTCGAACTGGTGCCGGCAGGTGGCGGCGGCCGCCGCTCGTTCCGGTCAAAGGGCCGTGCTGGTTCTCCTGAAGAAGCCCGGGATGCCTGCCGGCGAGGACGGAAACCTGCTCCTGGACCGGATCCTGGGGGCCGATGTCCGGCTTGTGGAGGCTGGAGGAGAGAAGGGCTTTCTCGAGCTGGAGAACGTCCGGGAGTACGTGGAGCCCGTGGTAGCGGAGGAAGAAGCTGCAGGGCGGAGGACCTACCTGGCCCCGGTGGGGGGCTCCCTCCTGGAGGGGTCCATGAGCCGGCCCCTGGGGGCCCTGGGATACGTCCGGGCCTTCGCCGAGCTCCTGGATCAAAGCCGGGCCATGGGCTTCACCCCGGATACGGTCCTCCTGGCCACCGGCTCCGCCGGCACACAGGCTGGGCTCCTGGCGGGGGCGAAGCTCCTGTCGCCCGAGACTCGAGTGGTTGGAGTGTCCGTGGCCGGCAGCGCCGACACCGTCTCCGGATACGTCCGCACCATTGCCGAGGCCTCCCTGGAGGCCCTGGGGGAGGACCCAAGCATCTCCCAGGAGGAGATCGTCGTTCTGGACGACTACATCGGTGAAGGATACGGGATCATGTACCCGGCGGTGAAGAATGCCATGAGGCTTCTGGCTCGCATGGAGGGCATCCTCCTGGATCCGGTCTACACCGGGAAGTCCATGGCGGGCCTGGTGGATTTGATCGGGAAGGGATGGTTCCGGGAGGGGGAAAACGTGGTCTTCCTGCACACCGGAGGCACCCCGGCCCTCTTCCCCTACCGGGAGGAGCTCCTGGGGAAGCCGGGGGACTGAAGAGGATCCCGGAACCCGGTTGTTGCCGGGACCAGGCCCTCCTGTCCGGGGAGCTTCACGCCATCCGGGACCCTCAGGCCATGACGTGCCGCACACCCTCCAGGACCATGTCCACGTGGTCGTGGAATACGAACACGTGGGTGGACACCCGGACGCCCCGGGTCCCCTTCTCCTCGCTGCCGATGGTCCGAATCACCAGGTTGTAGCGTTCCCTCAGGTAGTCCACCAGGGATGCCGGGTCCACTCCTTCCATGGAGAAGGCCGTGAGTCCACCGCTTAGGTAGGGATGGTGACTGGTGTGGAGGCGGACGCCGGGGATCTCCTCCAGCTCCGTCTTCAGGTGAGCCGCCAGGCTCCGGATCCGCCGCTCGATCCGCCGCCTGCCCACCCGGGTCTGGAAGTCCACGGCCTCCCCCAGGGCGAAGACCAGGGGATCGGCCCGCTGCCCCAGGGTCTCGAAGCGACGGGCGTCGTCCCGGGAGTCCCATCCTGAGGTGGCGATGGTGGGCCAGAGCCGGTCCTGCACGTCCCGGCGTACGTAGAGGATCCCGCATCCGCAGGGAGCGCCCAGCCACTTGTAGGGACTGGCGGCGAAGAAGTCCACGCCCATGTCGTGGAGGTCCAGGTCCAGCATCCCGGGCCCATGGGCGCTGTCGGCCAGCACCACGATTCCGTGGCGGTGGGCCATCTCCGTGAGCTCCTTCACCGGGGCAATGAGCCCCGAGATGTAGACGGTGTGGCTGATGCTGATGACCCGGGTCCGGGGTGTGATGGCCTCCTGGAAGGCGTCCACCACCTCGTCCACGCTGGAAGGGGGCAGGCCCAGGGGGACCTCCTTGACCGTGACCCCGTAGCGCTCCGCCTTCAGGCGCCAGGGGTGGATCCCCCCCGGGTGCTCCATGTCGGACATGAGGATCTCGTCTCCGGGCTCCAGCTCCAGGCCGTTGGCCACGAAATTCATCCCCTCGGTGGTGTTCCGGGTCAGGACGATCTCCTCCGGTGCAGCCCCCAGGAACCGGGCCACCTTGTCCCGGACCTCCTCCCGCATGGTGCCGAAGTAGTTGTAGACCTCGCAGGGGCTGGTGCACTGGATCTGAAAGGAGGAGGTGAGGGTGTTGAACACGGGTTCGGGCATGGGGCCCACGGTCCCGTTGTTCATCATGATGAGGCCGTCCTGGAACATGAAGTGCTTCCGGAGGGCCTCCCAGTAGGCGCCGTCGGGGCTCTCCTGGGATCCCAGGGTGGCATTGAGGCGGGCCACGTTCTCGTAGACCGCGGCGTTGAGCTGGTCCACCGCCATGAGTCCGGCGGCGGGGGCCGCCCCCAGAAGCTTCAGGAATCGCCTTCGGCTCTGGGAGGTCGATGGAGGGGCCGAGGTGGGGCGAGAGTCCCGGATCATGATTCCACTCCCTTCACGCCAGATATGAAACGACGCGAGGACCCGCCACACGGGGGATCCCCGCTCCATGAGTCATGGTCTGTGGATGGATGTCATGGCCCGACCTTCGAAGGCTGCGAAGGACGAAGGCGTTCAGGGATAGTATACGAGGGTAAGGGTGAGAGGACAGGGCCCCTTCAACCTTCCACCATGTCGGCACGGACCAGCACGTCGAAGTCGTGGAACCGGTAGCGGCGGAGTCCGTCACCCTCCGAGTAGTCTCCTCCTCCGGCCAGGATGGTCTCGAAAGCCTGGCTCACCCGGGGAATGACCTCGCTGGGGACCCAGGGGTCGTTGTGCCCCGACAAGACGTAGTCGAACTCGTCCACCCTCTCCACCAGACGACGGTTCGACGCCACGTAGTCCTCAAGGCTTACGTCCGGTCCGAAGGCGTAGAGGGGTCCGGGGAAGAAGTGGTCGCCGGTGAAGAGGAGACGATTGCCGGCGTCCAGGAGGCACATGGAGCCAGGGGAATGTCCCGGTGTGTAGATGACTTCCAGCGCCCGGTTCCCCAGAGCGATGAGGTCTCCGTGGGTGACCAGCTCCGTGGGCTCGATGGGGGGAATGGTCCACTCTCCCGGATCCCACCCCTCCGGCAGGGGCTTCCACAGGTAGTCGTCCGCCACGTATTGCCGCAGAGAGGCGTTGGATCGGCCCCGGGCCATGACGGCCAGACCCTCCGGGTCGTCGTAGGCCACGATCTCGTCCCACCGCCAGGCCCCGGCCACGTGGTCGTAGTGCTCGTGGGTCAGTACCACGAAGACCGGCAGGTCCGTGAGACTCTCCACCACCGCCTTCAGGTCGCCGATGCCCGTCCCGGTATCGATGAGGGCCGCCCGTTCCGAGCCCTCCACCAGGTAGCAGAGGGCCTCTTCGAACTGGTTGGGCTCGTAGATGGCGTAGGTGCCCTCCGTGAGGCGGTACACGTGGAACCAGTCCTGGAAGACACCCACCTTCTCCAGGGTCTGGTAGACAGGCCGGGGATGCACCTCCCACCACTGGCTGGGCTGCACCAGCTCCGAGGCTCCGCTCTCCGCCGCCGGCATGGCCTCCTGGTCGGCGGGAGTGCCCCCCTCCCCCGTGCCCCCGCAGGCCAGGAGGATGCCCAGGGCCGAGAGGGCCGCAGCCCCGGCCACGGCCCGGGTTCCTGACTCCGAACGACTCCCCGAGATCCTCATAGGGCCTCCTCCAGGATGGACTCCACCTCCCGGGCCAGGCTCTCACCCTCTTGCACCATGCCGGAGAGGCGATGGGTCGTCTCCTGCCGGAAGGCCTCGTCCTGGATGCTCTTCAGGTTGATGCGGACGTTGTAGGCGGCCCCCATGAGACCGGCTCGGGCCACCAGGGCTCCGCTCCCCACGTCCGTGATCATCTGCTCCGGGGCCATCTTCACCATCCGAAGGCAGAGGCGAAGGGCGTTTCGGCACTGCTCCACGGTGGTGAGAGGCACCCGGGTGGCGGCCTTGTAGCCTTCCTGAATGGCCTCCTCCCGGGCCGCACGCTCCTCCTCCGTGTCCTTCGGCATGCGCATCCCCGCGATGACGGCGTCGAAGGCCTGGGTGTCCTCGTCCACCCCTCTCACCAGGGCGTCTTTCAGCTCCTGGGCCTCCTGGGCCAGCTCGCAGAGCTCCTGGTAGCGGTCGTCGTACTCCCCCTTGCCCACGGACAGGTTGGCCACCATCCCCCCCAGGGCGGCCCCCAGGGCCCCGGCCAGGGCGGCCACGGAGCCGCCGCCGGGAGCCGGCGTGTCCCGGGACACCTCGTCCACGAAGTCGAAGGTGGTCTTTCGAACCAGGGGCCCCTCCACCTTCGGCATGGCCAGGACCTTCTCCTGGGCGTCGAAGGGAGCCACGTCCCGGAGTCCCATGGACTGGACCGCCGTCTCCACCAGGTCCGGCACGGGGATGCCCGTGGACTTCATCATCCGCCGACGGTAGAAGAGCCCCGCCTCCCGCAGGGCCTCATAGGGGATCACCCCCACGATCTCCGAGCCGGTGATGACGATGCCCCGTTTTCTGGCCTCCTCCCGGGCCGCCTCCAGGACCCGGTGCGGGGGGCTCACCCGGAAGTTCGTGAGGTTCATACTGATCTGGGCCCGGTGGTACTCGTCGATGACCCATCCGATGGCCTTCACGTCCTTGAACATGCCGTCGGTGAAGACCGGGCCTTCCGGGTCCTGCGGATCGATATCCAGGGCCTGGTAGCGGGCCCGGAGGTCCCCCCCGTGGACCTCCCGGTAGTGCTCCTCCAGCTCCTGGAAGGAGTCGGCCACGAAGTCGCAGGGGCCGCAGGGGTAGGTGCCGTCTTCGGGGAAGCTCACCACCTCTCCCTTGTAGTAGAGGGGCTCGGTGTTGCCCACCCGCTTCCAGCGCCCCCGCTCCCGGAGGACGTAGGCGATCTCGTTGGCGTACCGGCGGTCCGTGGTGTTCAGGTTGATGTTGTAGGCGATGAGGAACTCCCGAGCGCCCACGGCCGTGGCGCCGGCCTCGGGATGAAACTCCGCCGGCCCGAAGTCCGGAGCCCACTCCGGGTCCGCCAGCTTCTCCTCCAGCCCTTCGTACTCTCCGGCCCGGACCCGGGCCAGGTTCCGGCGTTCCGGGCGGGACGCGGCGTTCTCGTAGAGGTAGACCGGGATCCCCAGCTCCTCACCGATGCGCTCTCCCACCTTCCGGGCCATCTGGGCGCATTCCTCCATGGTCACCCCGGAAACGGGAACGAAGGGGACCACGTCCGTGGCTCCCATCCGGGGATGAGCGCCCTGGTGGGTGCGCATGTCGATGACCTGGGCCGCGCGCTTCACGGTCCGGAAGGCGGCTTCCATGACCGCTTCCGGGGGCCCCACGAAGGTGATGACCGTGCGGTTCGTGTTCTCCCCCGGGTCCACGTCCAGGAGCCGGACACCGGCTACGGCTTCGATGGCGTCGGTGACCTCCTGGATGACGGCGGGATTGCGGCCCTCGGAGATATTCGGAACACACTCGACGATGGGATCCATGCCTGTTTCCTCTGGAGCTGAATGAGCTCAATCCTCCACCCGCCACACCGTGTCCAGAACCGTGCCGTCCACCCACTTGATGACGGCCACGGGATCGTGGGCCAGAGACGGCTCCCGGGGCTTGCCGCCGATCATCCCCTCCACCTCCTCCTTGATCTCCTCCAGAGTGCGGATGGGCAGGTCCGAGCCCTTCACCGCCTCCTGAAGGTCGTCCCGGCGGGGGTTGATGGCGATGCCCCGCTCCGTGACCACCACGTCGATGAGCTCCCCGGGCCCGGTGAGGGTGGTGACCCGGTCCACCAGGACGGGAATCCGGTCCCGGACGGCGGGGATGGCCAGGATGCTGCAGCCGCTGAAGAGGCAGTTCTGCCATCCGCCGATGCCGTGGAGGAGAACCCCGTCGGAGTGGGTGTTCACGTTGGCATTGAAGCCCACATCCACCTCCGTGGCCCCCAGGACCACGGCGTCCACCATGGAAGCGAAGTTCCCCTTCCCGTGGTAGTTGTAGGAGGTGAAGGGCGAGGTGGGCACGTGCCGGGGATCGGAGGCGATGGATTCCACCGCCTTCAGGTCGAAGGTCTGGCCGTCCAGGATGTAGTCGGTGAGCCCCTCCTTTAACAGCTCCACCAGGTACTCGGTGGAGCCTCCCCTGACGAAGCGGGCCTTCACCCCGGCGTCTCGCATCATGTCCTTCAGGAATTGGACGAAGGCCAGGGCGATGCCGCCGGCTCCCGCCTGGAAGGAGAAGCCGTCCTTCATGATCCCGGCGTCCCGGAGGAAACGGGCCACGTACTCGGCGATGAGAAGCCGGTCCGGACTCCGGGTGATCTGGGTGGTGCCGCTGACGATCTTCGTGGGATCGCCGATGGAGTCCACCTCCACGACGAAGTCCACGTTGTTGCCCTGGATCTGCCAGGGGATGCAGGGGAAGGGTACCAGGTTGTCGGTTACAATGATGACCCGGTCCGCATAGATGGAATCGGCCAGGGCGAAGTTCAGGGAGCCGCAGGCCGAGGGTCCGTGGGAGCCGTTGGCGTTGCCGAAGGCGTCGGCGGAGGGAGCGGCGATGACGGCGATGTCGATGGGCACCTCCCCGTCCTGGATGGCTTGCCAGCGGCCTCCGTGGGATCGTAGCACGCCCAGGCCCCGCATCTTCCCCTGGGACGTGTAGCGGCCCAGGGGGCCGTTCATGCTTCCCTCGATGTGGTGGACCACGCCCCGGTCCATGAGGTCGATGACGGGCTCGTGGCAAGGGAAGGAGGCCGAGGGGAACCACATGAGGTCCCGGGCTCCGGCCTCCGCCGCTGCCTGTAGGGCCCGAACCGCCACCCGGTCCCCGTTCCGCAGGTGGTGATGGGTGGAGAGGGTCATGCCGTCCCTCAAGCCGCAGCGCTCCAGGGCCGTGCGGAGATCCCCAACCCGCTTGTCCCCCTCCGGAGGGTAGTCCTTGCAGCTCCGAATGGGGGGGGCGGCCTTGGGGCCTTCCGGCGTGTGGGCTCCCACGCCCTGGTACGGCGTCTGGGCCTGATCGTTCACCCGGGTGGGGACCTTTCTCCCGGCGGCGTTCTCCACGAATTCGAACGTGCTCATGCCGATCCCTCCCCTTCATCACCCGCGGGCTCGGGCGATTCTCCGGATTCAGAAAGAAGGCCGGCCTCGCGTGCCCGGTCCACCAGGCGGCGGGCTCGAAGCACGACCGGCGGGTCGATCATCTTGCTTCCCAGGCTCACCACGCCCAGACCCCGCTCCTCCGCCTCCCGGAAGGCCTCCACGACACGGAGTGCCCGGTCCAGCTCCTCCTGGGACGGGGCGAAGGCCCGGTGGATGATGCGGATCTGCCGAGGATGGATGCATCCCATGCCCTGGAAGCCCATGCCACGGGCCCTCCGGCCCCACGCCAGGAGCCCTTCCTCGTCGGCCACGTCACCATAGACCGAGTCGATGGCCTGCAGCCCCGCGGCCCGGGCGGCGTTCACCAGCCGGGTCCGGGCCCACCACGTCTCCTCTCCCTGGGGGGTCTTCACCACCCCCAGGTCCGCCGTGTAGTCCTCCAGGCCGATGGTCAGGGCCACCACCGAGTCCGATGCCGTGGCTATGCTGAAGGCGTTCTCCACGCCCAGAGCCGACTCCAGGATGGGCATGAGCCAGATGGGCCGGTCCATGCGCCGCTCAGCCCGGATGCCCTGGATCCGGGCCTGGGCCACTTGGACCTGGTCCGCCGTTTCCACCTTCGGCAGGAGAATCAGGTCCGGCGCCTGGGGTACCACGGCGTCCAGATCCTCCAGGCCCAGGGGGAGCTGGTTGACCCGCACCATGCGCTCGGCACCGCCGAAATCCACCACCTCCAGGGCCTTTCGCACCAGGAAGCGGGCCGGCACCTTCTCCCGGGGGTGGACCGAGTCCTCCAGGTCCAGGATGACGGCATCGGGCCGGTGCAGCCCGGCGTTCACCATGAACTTGGGCTCGTTGCCCGGCAGGTAGAGGCGAGAGCGTCGGAGCCGGTCTCGGGTCGTGGGAGCGGGAAGCTCGGAGGCCCGGGGAGGGGGGGGCTCACCTCCTTGCTGGCCTCTGGCCCGGAAGACGGCGGCTTCCGTTCGGGCTTCCAGGACCCAGGGGAGGGCGCCCTGGTCCTCCAGGGTCACCCGGGCGTGCTCCACCTCCAGGCGCCGGAGTGTGCTCAGAACGGTCTCCTGCAAGGCGTCTCCGAAGAGGGCCTCCACCTTGGAGGCGAGCTCGAGGTCAAGGCCTCCCTCCTCGGTGATCTCCACGGCTACCCAGCAGTCGGACCGGACATCGGATCCTCTCCGGCCGGCCTCTCCTTTTCCCTTCGGGCTTTCCTCCGGAAAACCTGCCGGGACACCTGCGCTGTGGGGCTCCAACACGAGTCTCCTCTCTGCCTCAGTGAGGCGGGGTGGAGGGCCGGGAACCCGGAGGCATGCCTCCTCCGGGCCCCGACGTCCTCACCGCCGGTTCATCCGTTCAACTTCTCGATGATGGCATCCGTCACCTGGTGGGTGGTGGCGGCGCCCTTCTTCACCACGTCCGGTCCTCCCGGCATCTTGAGCATGTCGTAGGTTCGGACCTTCCCCTCTTCCACCACGGCGGCCACGGCCTTCCGCACCCGGTCGGCCCGGTCCGTCTCACCCACGTGATCCAGCATCATGGCTGCCGAGAGGGTCATGGCGATGGGGTTCACGATGGAGGGCTCCAGCTCCTGGTACTTGGGAGCCGAGCCGTGAGTGGGCTCGAAGACCGCCACGTCGTCGCCGATGTTGGCGGAGCAGGCAAAGCCCAGTCCTCCCACCAGGCCGGCGAAGGCGTCGGAGACGATGTCGCCGAACATGTTGCCGGCCACGATCACCCCGTAGTCCTCCGGGTTCTTGGTGAGCCACATCATCTGGGCGTCGATGTTCGTGGACCAGTGCTCGATGGAGGGATGGTCCTGCTGCACCTCCCGGGCCGCCTCTTCCAGCATCCCGGACGTTTCACGGAGGACGTTGGGCTTCTCGCACACGGTCACGGAACGGTAGCCGTGCTTCTCGGCGTAGCGGAACGCCGCTTCCATGATCCTCCGGCATGCCTTCCACGTGAAGACCCGGGTGCTGATGGCCATCTCCTCCTTGGGCGCACCGGCGAACTTCTTGAACTTGGGATGGGTGGCCAGGGCGTCCACCACCTCCTGGGGCGGGTCGGTCCACTCCAGCCCGGCATAGAGCCCTTCGGTGTTCTGGCGGAAGATGGCGGCATCCACCAGGGGCTCCTCGAAGCCTCCGTCGGCGGTGCGTCGGATGAAGTTCAACGGGTTGCCGGGAAAGGAGCGACAGGGCCGGATGCACACGTCCAGGTTGAAGGCCTGCCGGAGCCCCACGATGGGGCTGTAGTAGACGTGGCCCTTGTCCCTGAGCTCCGGGTCGAGCTCCTCATCCGCCTCCCACTTGGGCTTGGAGGTGATGGCCCCGAACAGCCCCAGGCCGTGCTCCTTCAACAGGTCCAGGGTGCGCTGGGGGAGGGGATTGCCCTGATTCACCCAGAACTCCCAGCCGATGTCCGCGTGGACGTACTCGGCGTCGAATCCCACGGCGTCCAGGACCCGGACGGCCTCGGGGAGGACGGTCTTGCCGATCCCGTCCCCGGGCATGCTGACTACGGTGTAACGTGCCATGACGGCTCTTCTCCGACGTTGGGGGTTTGCATTGATCAGTCCAGCCCGAGCTTCCTTCTCACCAGGTTCTCGCTGCCTCCCACCACCACAAGTCGCTGCGGGACCGTGCCCAGGGGAGGGAAGTGGAAGAGCTCACCCTCGTGCTCCACCGTTCCCCGGGAAAAGTCGATGACGAGATCCATGCCCGGGATGATGGTGAGGGCTCCGTCCTGGATCTCCTCCTGGTGCTCTTCCCGGAGGCGGGAGACCAGGGACGGGCACTCGATGCATATGAATCCGTTGTTGTAGGCGTTTCTCAGGTAGGTCTGGGAGAAGCTCCCAGCCAGGACCAGGGCGATGCCCCTGGCCTGCAGGGCCGTGGCCGCCTGCTCCCGACTGGACCCGGTGCCGAAATTCCAACCTCCTACCAGGATGTCTCCTTCCCGGGTGCGCTGGGGGAACTCCGGGTCGTAGTTCTCCATGACCACCCGGGCCATGTCCTCCCGGGTCATACCCTCCCGATAGGTATAGTCCTTGGAGTAGATCCCGTCGGTGTTCAGGTTGTCGGCGGGGAGGAGGACCAGCCGACCCGTGACCTTCTCCGGAAAGCCCGGCAGGATCTCCACGGACTCCTCCTCCACCCGGGGAGTCTCGAGCTCGGCGTAGTCCCGCTTCGGCTCCCAGGAGGGCGTGATCTCCTCTCTCAGAACAGCGGGTCCCGCGATGCGCCCGGCCACGGCGGAGGCGGCCACCACCTCCGGGCTGGCCAGGTAGGCCTGCGCGTCCCTGGATCCCATGCGGCCCTTGAAGTTTCGGTTCGTGGCGCTGATTCCCACCTCCCCGGGCTCCAGCAGACCCGTTCCCAGGCCGATGCAGGGTCCGCACCCCGGGGGTAGGGGCCTGGCCCCCGCTTCCAGGAGAGCCTGCCAGGCCCCGGAGGCCCGGGCGTCCTCCTCCACTTCCTGGCTGGCGGCGGCCACATAGAACTCGACTCCTGGGGCCACCTCACGTCCCCGGATCACGTCCGCCGCCGCCTGCAGGTCCGAGAGACGGCTGTTCACGCAGGAGACCAGGTAGGCTTTCTGGATGGACACCTCCCGGTGTTGCATCTCCTTCAGGGAATGCATGACCTGCACCGAGTCCGGTCCCGCCACGTGGGGGGAGACCCTGCCCAGATCCAGGGTGACGCGGGCGGCGTAGGGTGCGTCCGGATCCGGGGCCATGGGGGACGTACCCCAGGCCTCCAGGTCGGCGTCCCGGATGCGCTCCACCCCCAGGGCCTCCAGCTTCTCCTCTCGCCCCCTGAGGTACTCGAGGGTGATCGAGTCAACGGGGAACCACCCGGTGAGAGCCCCCCATTCCGTGGTCATGTTGGCGATGGAGAAGCGCTCGTCCATGGAGAGGCTTGTCACACCGGGGCCGTGGAACTCCAGGGCGGCGTTCAGGGCCTCCCCCTGGTTGTACAGGCCGCACAGGGTGATGATCACGTCCTTTCCCGTGGCTCCAGGGGGGAGCTCTCCTTCCAGGATCACCTGAACCGTCCGGGGAATCTGCCACCAGAACTCCCCTGTGGCCCAGACCGCCGCGGCGTCGGTCCTCACCACCGGCGTTCCCAGGGCTCCCAGGGCGCCGTACATGTTGGCGTGGGAGTCGGAGGCCACGGCCAGGGAACCGGGCAGCACGTAGCCCATGGAAACCATGATCTGGTGTCCGATCCCGGTGCCGGCGGGGTAGAAGTCCACCCCCTCCTCTCCGGCGAAGACCTCGATCTCGGCGTACTTGGCCAGGTTCTCCTCCGAGGTGTTCTGGATGTCGTGATCCAGGGCGAAGACGGGCTGGCCGGGGTCGTGAATCTTCGGGGCGCCGATGGCCCGGAACTTCTTCATGACTGCGGCCGTGTTGTCGTGCGTGAGGATGTGTTGGGGCCGGAGGCTCACCACGTCCCCCGTCCGGAGGGGACGTTCAGGCCCTTCGGTCATGTGGGCCTGGGCGATCTTCTCTACGACGGTCTGGCTCATGGCGGATCCCTCTCCTTCAGCGGCCCAGGGTCTTGAAGGGTTCGTAGCTCATGAAGTCGGCGTGGTGGACGATCCATGCCTCCGTGGAGCGGGTCACCAGGTTTCCTTCGGCGGCGTGGGTGGCGATGATGTGGCAAACCTCGTCCGGGACGCCGCATTCCATGGCCACGGCCACCCCGGTGAAGGGGTGCCGGAGGGCCTTCCCCCGGGCGCTCTGAACGGCCTCCCCCTCCACCCGGTCGTACTCCAGGACCTTGCCCACATCCGCCAGGATGGCTCCGGCGATGACCACGTCCAGGTCCATGGGAAGGGCCCGCCCCAGGAATTCATCCATGGCCTCGGCGCTCCTCCGGGCGATGTGCACCACGCACCGCTTGTGCTCCATGAACGTGGCGGGGCAGTCGGGAATGAGGAGGGTGAAGGGGATCTCCTCCAGGTCCTCCGGTTCCAGGGGACTGCGTTGAAAGGCCAGGATCCAGGTGTTCGCCACCTTCTCGCGGAGATCGGAATCCTCGATCCACTCCAGCTCAGGCCACAAGCGTTCCACCGATTCCTTCAGAGCCATGGTCTTCCCCCGGTCCAAAGATGAGAAAACGGGGACCCGACAGGTGGTGACGGCCCCCGAGAAATTCCACTGAAAAAAAGCAAGAAGCGTACCCGTCCATAGGGTAAGAAATGAACGGTACGCCAACAATGGTCAGGAATGGGCAGTCCTCGGACGGGCCCCTGTCGCGGCCCGGGAATTCTCCCCACATTGCCCGGTCCACGTCCACAGTCGGTCGCGGAGGAGACCGGGGACCCGTGGGACGTCATGGCCTCTGACGGGGTCGGAGGACCCACCGCCGTGTCTCCCTCTGTGACTATTTGTCCATCGCCACCGGCATCAGGAGGGGGTTATGCCAGGAATCGTGGGATATGGGGCCTTCATCCCCAGGAACCGGATCACAAGCGAGGAGATCGCCCGCCAGTGGGGGAAGGACCCGGAGACCATCAAGCGGGGTCTCCTCCTGGAGGAGAAATCCGTTCCCGGACTGGATGAGGATACCATCACCATCTCGGTGGCTGCGGGCCGGGCCGCCCTGGCACGGGCGGGAATCGACCCCCTGAAGGTGGGGGCTCTGTACATCGGTTCCGAGTCCCATCCCTATGCCGTGAAGCCCAGCGGTACGGTGGTCCTGGAAGCCCTGGGTCTGGGTCCGGAGATCCACGTGGCGGACTTCGAGTTCGCCTGTAAGGCCGGCACCGAGGCCATGTCCGTAGCCCTGGCCATGGTGGAGTCCGGTCGGGCCGACTACGCCATGGGCATTGGAGCCGACACCTCCCAGGGCGCACCGAACGACGCCCTGGAGTTCTCCGCGTCCGCCGGCGGGGCCGCCTACATCTTCGGTGAGACGGACCTGGTGGCCGAGGTCCTGGAGACCTACAGCTACACCTCGGACACGCCGGATTTCTGGAGGAGGGAAGGGGAGTTCTATCCCCGACACGGTGGGCGCTTCACCGGGGAGCCCGCCTACTTCCAGCACGTCCTCTCCTGCACCCGGGCCATCCTGGATCGTTCGGGATACGAGCCCGGGGACTTCAAGCACGCCGTGCTCCATATGCCCAACGGGAAGTTCCCCCTGTCCGCGGGAAAGATGCTGGGTTTCACCCGGGAGCAGCTGGAGACGGGCTGGATTGTGAACACCATGGGCAACACCTACTCCGGCTCGTCCCCCACGGGCCTGGCGGCTATCCTCGACATCGCCGAACCCGATGATCTCATCCTCATCACCTCCTTCGGCTCCGGCGCCGGCAGCGACGCCTTCATCCTGAGGGCCACGGAGCTCCTCCCGGAACGACAGGCCCGGGCGCCGTCCGTCCGGTCCATGCTGGACGGGCCTCGGAAATACGTGACGTACGGGCAGTACGCGAAGCTCCGGGAGAAGATCATCGTCAACGACTGACCGGCCCCGCCAGCGGGATCGTCGGTTCTTCGAACGCCGAACAGGAAGGCAGGAGGAACGAATGAGAGAGGTGGCAATCATCGGAGTGGGAATGACCCGGTTCGGGGAGATCTGGGACATGAGCCTCCGGGACCTGGTGGTGGAAGCCGGCCTGGGGGCCCTCACGGACGCCGGCACGGACACGGTGGATTCCATCTATGTAGGGAGCATGTCCAGCGGGCAGTTCGTGGGACAGGAGCACCTGGCCCCCCTCATGGCCGATCACCTGGGAATGACGGGGGTTCCGGCCACCCGGGTGGAGTCCGCCTGCGCCTCCGGGGGTCTTGCCCTCCGGCAGGCCTTCATGGAGGTGGCCTCGGGCATGAGCGACCTGGTCCTGGCCGCGGGGGTGGAGAAGATGAACGACGGCGCCGACGTGACGGCGGTCCTGGCCACGGCGTCGGATCAGGAGGAAGAGGTCTACTACGGGGTCACCTTCCCCGGCCTCTACGCCATGATCGCCCGGGCCCACGAACAGGCCCACGGGACCACGGAGGAAGATCTGTCCTGGGTCTCGGTGAAGGCGCACCGGAACGGAGCGAAGAACCCCAGGGCCCACTTTCGTCGGGAGTTCAGCCTTGAAGACATCATGAGCTCCAGCATGGTGGCCGAGCCCCTGCGGCTCCTCCACTGCTCACCGGTGACGGACGGGGCGGCGGCCGTGCTCCTCTGCCCCCTGGAGCGGGCCCGGGAATTCTCGGGCCAGCCGGTGAAGATTCTGGGGAGCGGCCTGGCCACGGGCGCCCTGAGCCTGGCCAGTCGGCCGGATCCGGCCTTTCTGGACGCCGTGGAGCTCTCCGGAGCCCGTGCCTACGAGATGGCAGGCATGGGACCGGAGGATGTGGACGTGGCGGAGGTTCACGACTGCTTCGCCATCGCCGAGATCTGCTGCGTGGAGGCCCTGGGGTTCGTGGAGCGGGGCAAGGGGAAGGATGCCGCTCGGGAGGGGGTCACCGATCTGGGCGGATCGGCCCCCGTGAACCTGAGCGGCGGCCTGAAGTCCAAGGGTCACCCTGTAGGAGCCACCGGCGTGGCCCAGGCCGTCACCATCGTGGAGCAGCTCCGGGGGCAAGCCGGGGAACTCCAGGTGGAGGGTGCCCGAACCGGCCTGGCCCAGAACATGGGTGGCTCCGGCGCAAGCTCCGTCGTCCACATCTTCCAGGGAGTCTGATCATGCCCAGTCCGCGCTATCATCGAGAGATCCCGGCCCGGTATCGCCTGGAAGCCCGGCGCTGCAGCGATTGCGACACGGTGATCTATCCGCCCCGGAAGGTCTGCCCTTCCTGTCGGAGCCAGGACATGGAGACCCTCCACCTGTCCAGGGAGGCGGAGGTGGTGACCTCCACCGTGATTCACGTGCCGCCGGACGACTTTTTGAACGAGGCTCCCTACGCCATGGCCGTGGTGGAGACGCCGGAAGGGGCCCGGCTCATGACCCAGGTGGTGGACTGCGATCCCTCCCAGGTAGGGCCCGGCATGAAGGTGGACCTGGAGTTCCGCCTCATCCGCAAGGAGGGCAAGAGCGGGATCCTGTGCTACGGGCACAAAGGGGTCCCGTCGACCCAGTAGGAAGGCTTCGGGGCTCGGAAGGGCCCCGGACTCAAGGAGGCCAGACCATGCCCAAGGTGCAGATCTGGGTGGACGTCCCGGAAGAGCACTTCCACCGCTACGAGTGCGAGGCTCGGCGCCGGGGGGTGTCGGTGGAGACTCTGGTGTCTCACACCGTGAATTGCCTGCTGAAGGAGTTCGAGGACGAAGACCGGGAGTGTCCGGACCGGCTTCTGCTCATGAGCTGAGGGGAAGGGATCCGCGAACTCACCCCACCCAGACCGTCCGGTCCACGCCGCTCCGGCGGTCGAAGGCGCTCCGGCGCTCCACGACCCGCCTGTCCGGGATCCGGCGCCGATCCGTCCTTCGCCGGTCCGCGGCTACGGAGAGGTGGAGCCGGCGGCGGTCAGATCCCGACCGTCGGTCCTTCCCCGATCGGCGATCCCGGCCGGAGCGCCGGTCCCTGCCGCTCCGGCGCTCCCCGATCTGCACCTGGAGCATGGACCCCTCCCGGAGTTACTCCTCCTGGCCGGCGCCGGCCCCCGGGGGTGAGGAGAGGACACCGGGCTGGAAGGTGGCGATGTAGGCGACCAGGTCCCACACGTCCCCGTCGGTGAGCATGACGCCCCAGGCGGGCATGGACGATCCATGAACGCCCCCGCCTCCCTGGCGGATCTTCTGGAAGGCAGCCTCGAAGTCCCCGGCGGCCAGGAGAGTATCCCGGGTGAAATCGGCGGGCGTCACCTCCAGGGTCTCCGCCCCGGGACCGTCCCCCCGTCCCGCCACTCCGTGGCAGCCCTGGCACCGCAGGACGTAGGTTTCCCGTCCGGCCAGGGCACTTCCGGGAAGCTCCGGCGGATATCCCAGGGCCGGGAGGTAGGCCAGGGCCTCGGAAAAGGCCTCCACGTCCAGGAAGTCCAGGACGTTCTCCATGTGTGGGTGCTCCTGGTCCATCTCCGATACCTGGGCACGGAAGTCGGCCTGAAGGCGCCGGGCCGCCGCCCTGGTGAGGCCGTTCGTGGTGAGATCCGGTGGGGAGGCCACGCTTCCCGCCCGGACCGCGGGTCCGTCTCCCCGGCCGGAAGAGCCGTGGCAGGACCAGCACATGGTCTCGTACACCACCTTGCCCCCTCTCTGCTCGGGAGTGAGCTGGAAGGGCATGGGGGCTTCGTCGGGCATGCCGGCTTCCACAGGAGCGGCCCGGGTGACCTCGGGCTCTTCCTGCAGGTCGGCCCCGGTCTCGGAGGACTCCTCCGGGGCGCAGGTGGCCAGGAAGAGAATCGTCATGGCGGCGGCTGGAACCCGAAGGTGCATTCCATCCTCCCTGGAGAGGTTCGCGGGGATCGGCGGATCGTGTCGGTGAGCTTCCCGGGCCCGGGACCCGCCCTCCTTCGAGCCCTGCGTTCCGGAGGGGAGGCGAGGGAACCGGAGCATCCTTATCTTATCAGCCGACTCGAAGGTGATGCCAGATGGGAGGTGAAATGGACGATTCTCGGAGGGGAGAGGGCGAGGCCCCCTACCTCCTGGACGGCTCCAGCCTGACCCTGGAGACCGTGGCTCGGGTGGCCGAGGGCGACGGGCTCCTCCTGGCCCTGGACCCGGAGGCGGAAGAGGGGATCCGGCGCTCCCGAGCTTTCGTGGAGTCGCTCCTGGAGGGTGCGGGCCAGATCTACGGCGTGACCACCGGGTTCGGACGGCTGGCCGAGGTGGTCATCCCGGCGGAACAGCGGGGGGAGCTGCAGGTGAATCTGGTCCGAAGTCACTGCGCCGGGGTGGGAAACCCCCTGAGCGCCGCCGAGGTCCGGACCATCATGCTCCTCCGGGCCAATGCCCTGGCCCGGGGTCACTCCGGCTGTCGGCTGGAGCTGGTAGCCCGGCTCCTGGACTACCTGAACCGGGGGATCCATCCCCGGGTGCCGGAAGCCGGATCCGTGGGAGCCAGCGGAGACCTGGCGCCCCTGGCCCACGTGGCTCTGACCCTCCTGGGGGAGGGAGAGGTGGAGGTGGGGGGGGAGGTCCGACCTGCGGCGGAGGTCCTGGAGGAGCTGGGGATCCCTCCCCTGGAGTTGGAGGAGAAGGAGGGGTTGGCCCTCATCAATGGCACCCAGGCCACCACGGGGTTGGGGATCCTCTCCTGTCTTCGGGGCGAGGTGGCCGTGGAGACGGCGGAGGTGGCGGGAGCCATGACCCTGGAAGGCCTGAAGGGGACGCCGGAGGCCTTCCGGGCCGAGGCCCAGGCCGTCCGGCCCCACCCGGGTCAGGGCCGGAGCGCCGCCCGCCTCCGGTACCTTCTCCGGGACTCGGAGATCCGGGAATCCCATCGCTACGGAGACCCCAGGGTTCAGGACGCCTACTCGGTGCGGTGCATGCCCCAGGTGCACGGGGCCGCCCGGGAGGTCCTGGCCTATGTGCGACGCATCCTGGAGACGGAGGCCAACAGCACCACGGACAACCCCCTGGTTCTCCCGGGGGCGAAGGTGGTGGTGAGCGCCGGGAACTTCCACGCACAGGTGGTGGCCCAGGCCCTGGACTTTCTCGCCATGGCCCTGACGGATCTGGCGGCCATGAGCGAGCGTCGCCTGGAGCGCCTTCTCAATCCGGACCTGTCGGGGCATCCCCCCTTCCTGACCCGGGAGCCGGGGATCCAGAGCGGTTTCATGATCGCCCAGGTCACGGCCGTGGATCTGTTGGCGGAGATGCGGGTTCTGGCCCACCCCGCCAGCGTCGATTCGGTTCCCACCAGCGGGAACCAGGAGGATCACGTCTCCATGGGGATGGCGGCGGCCCGCAAGCTCCGCCGGTCCGTGGAGTGTCTGGAGACCATCCTGGCCATCGAGCTTCTGTGCGGTGCCCAGGCCCTGGAGGACCTGAAGCCCCTGCTTCCGGGCAAGGGCGTTCAGGAGGCCCACGAGCTCCTGAGGGAAGAGGTGGCTCCCCTGACCCGTGACCGGGTCCTCTCCGGGGACATCCGCCGGGTGACGGAGGTGGTCCGAGACGGGGTGTTCGCCCAACTTGCACGAGAGGCTGAAACCGGGAAGGACCGGCCCAACCCAGGAGGCACCGCACCATGACGTCCGAAGCCCGAACCGTTCGAGCCCCGAGGGGGGGCGAGCTGAGTTGCCGGGGGTGGACCCAGGAAGCAGCCCTCCGGATGCTCATGAACAACCTGGACCCGGAGGTGGCGGAGAAGCCCGAGGAGCTGGTGGTCTACGGGGGGCGGGGAAAGGCGGCTCGGAGCTGGGAGGCCTTCGATGCCATCGTGACCTCCCTGAAGGAGCTGGAGGAGGACGAGACCCTCCTCATCCAATCGGGCAAACCGGTAGGGGTCTTCCGGACCTTCCCTCATGCTCCACGGGTTCTCATCGCCAACAGCAACCTGGTGGGGCGGTGGGCCACCTGGGAGCATTTCCACGAGCTGGAGCGGAAGGGGCTGATGATGTTCGGGCAGATGACGGCGGGCTCCTGGATCTACATCGGGACCCAGGGGATCCTCCAGGGGACCTACGAGACCTTCGCGGCCATGGCGGCCAGACACTTCGGTGGCTCCCTGAAGAACCGCTGGATCCTCACCGGGGGCATGGGGGGCATGGGTGGGGCCCAGCCCCTGGCAGCCACCTTCAACGAGGGGGCCATCCTGGTGGTGGAGGTGGATCCGGCCCGCATCCGAAGGAGACTGGATACGGGATACTGCCACCGAGCCACGGAGGATCTGGACGAGGGGTTGACGTGGGTCCTGGAGGCCCGGGACCGGGGGGAGGCCCTTTCCGTGGGTCTGGTGGGGAACTGTGCCGAGGTGCTCCCGGAGCTGGTGGACCGGGGAGTGGTGCCGGACCTGGTGACGGATCAGACCTCGGCCCACGATCCCCTGAACGGGTACGTCCCTGCCGGGCTCACCCTGGAGGAAGCGGCCACCCTGCGCACCAGCGATCCGGACCGCTACGTGGAACGGGCCATGGAGTCCATGCGGGTGCACTGCGAGGCCATGGTGAAGCTCATGCACATGGGGGCCGAAGCGGTGGACTACGGCAACAACCTCCGGGGGATGGCCCGGGACGCAGGCTTCCAGGACGCCTTCGCCTACCCGGGATTCGTGCCGGCCTACATCCGGCCCCTCTTCTGCCAGGGAAAGGGCCCCTTCCGCTGGGTGGCCCTCTCCGGCGATCCCGCGGACATCCACCGGACGGACGACCTGGTCCTGGATCTCTTTCCCCAGGACGAGCTCCTGGGCCGGTGGATCCGGATGGCCCGGGAGAAGGTCCAGTTCCAGGGGCTGCCCTCCCGGATCTGCTGGCTGGGGCAGGGGGATCGTGCCCGGTTCGGCACGGCCATCAACGACCTGGTGGGCCGGGGAGAGATCTCCGCTCCCGTCGTCATCGGACGGGACCACCTGGACACCGGATCCGTGGCGTCCCCCTTCCGGGAGACGGAGGGGATGAAGGACGGCACCGACGCCGTGGCGGACTGGCCCGTCCTGAACGCCCTCCTCAACACGGCATCCGGGGCGAGCTGGGTCTCCTTTCATCACGGAGGGGGTGTGGGCATGGGAAACGCCCTCCACGCCGGCCAGGTCCTGGTGGCCGACGGCACTCCGGCCATGGGGGAGCGGATCGAACGGGTTCTCACGAACGATCCGGGCCTGGGAGTGGTTCGGCATGTGGACGCCGGGTACGAGGAAGCCGGCGAGACGGCCCGGACCCACGGGATCCGGATCCCCATGGAATAGCCTCCTCATGACTCATCCCTTCATGTGGGATCGCCTCTGGACCGGAGGCCACCTGGCTACCCTGGATCCCGGATCTCCCGGGTATGGCGAGATCCGGGACGGTGCCCTGGCGGTCCGGGGAGAGCACATCGTCTGGATGGGGGCGGCCCGGGATCTGCCCAGCTCTCCGGAGTCCTGTGCCCGGGAGGTCCACGATCTGAAGGAGGGCTGGCTGACGCCGGGCCTGGTGGACTGTCACACTCACCTGGTGTTCGCCGGGGACCGCTCCGGGGAATACGAAGAACGCCTCCACGGGAGCTCCTACGAGGAGATCGCCCGGCAGGGGGGCGGCATCCGCACCACCATGCGGGCCACCCGGGAGGCCTCGGCCGAGACCCTCTACCAGGAGGCCTCCCGCCGGGTGGAGACCCTGAGCCGGGAAGGGGTCACCACGGTGGAGGTGAAGTCGGGCTACGGCCTGGAAACCATGACGGAGCTGCGCATGTTGGCCGTGGCTCGGCGACTGGGGGGAAACCCCGCCGTGGACGTCCAGACCACCCTGTTGGCGGCCCACGCCCTCCCCCCTGAGTTCCAGGGTCGTCGCACCGAGTACCTGGAGTTGATCCGGCGGGAGATCCTCCCGGAGGCCGTATCCCAGGGCCTGGCCGACGCCGTGGACGCTTTCTGCGACGAGATCGCCTTCACCCCCTACGAGTGCGAAGAGGTGCTTCGGGCCGGTCAGGAGGCCGGGTTGGGAGTGAGAATCCACGCCGACCAGCTCTCGGACCAGGGGGGGGCGGCCCTGGCGGCCCGGCTGGGGGCCCGGTCCGCGGACCACCTGGAGCATGCGGCCCCCGAGGGCGTAGCCCGCATGGCCGAGGCGGGTACCGTGGCGGTTCTCCTTCCCGGAGCCTTCTTCTACCTCCGGGAAGACCGGGTCCCCCCGGTGTCCACGTTTCGGGATGCCGGGGTGCCCATGGCCCTGGCCACGGATTTGAACCCCGGATCCTCCCCGGTGAACTCCCTGCTTGCCACCTTGAGCCTGGGGTGTGTCCTCTTCCGTCTGACTCCGGAGGAAGCCCTCCGGGGCGTCACGGCTCATGGGGCCCGGGCCCTGGGGATGGCGGACGACCGGGGCACCCTGGAGCCGGGGAAGCGAGCGGATCTGGCCGTGTGGGACGTGGGCCACCCCCGGGAGCTCTGCTACTGGCTGGGGCGGAATCCCTGCCGGGGAGTGGTGAAGGACGGAATCCCGGTCCTGAGGTAGGGGGCCGGCGGCCCCGGGGCGGGAAACCGGCCCCTACCCGTTCAACCTCCTCCGCCGCTCTTCCTCCGGACGGTCCGGGACGACCCTCGGGCCGTAGACCGCCGGGTGGGGGGTGAACTCCGGGAGACACCGCCGGAACGCCTCGTCGGGGAGGTCCGGGGCTTCACCGTCGTTCGGGGCTTCACCGTCGTCCGGGGCCTCACCGTGGGAGCGCTCCTGGTCCTGGGAGCGGTCCGGGGAGCGGCCCGTGGCGTGCTCCTGGGGAGGCCACCGGGTCGGACGCTGGGCGGCGTCCGGGTCACGCTCCGGCCGGCTCGTGCGCCGGGGGAGGTCGCCCTGGGAGCGCTTCGGGGAGTCATCCGACTGGTGGGCGCCGTTCGGGGGGCGTTCCGGGTCCCGACTCCGGTCCTGGTGGTGGCCCGTCCCGGGGCGGCGGACCGGGAGACCCGGCTGCTGGGCCGGGTCACGGCTCCGGAGCTACGGGCTCCCTGGCTGGGTGCTGCCCGCCTCGTCGACCCGGGGGTTGCCACCGGGTCCCGGGTCCCGGCTGACGGCCTGGTAACGGAACGTCCACCTGGGCTGGCGGAACGGCCTCCCTGAACCAGGGCCCGTGATCCGCTTCGGGAGAGGCGGTCCGAGGGGCGGTTCGGAGTGCCCCGGACTCCGCCTCGTTGGGCCTGACCCTGAACCTGGCCACGAGCATCCCGCCGAGGCACCAGGGGAGTGGAGGGACGAGACGTGCGCTCCCTGGGTACCAGGGGGGTCGAGCCCCTCCGACTCGGTGTGGACGGCCGGACCTCCGAGCTTCCGGGTCGAGAGGTCCGGCTTTCGGGGTTCGCCAGCCGGGAGCTGGGACGGGTTGTGGCCGTCCCGGGGCGAGACGTCCGGGATGTCCGTGACGTCCGGACGGTCCGGTCGGTGCGGGCCGTTCCGGGGGCAGCCACCCGGGCGCCGGCTCGACGGTCTCCTCCGTCGGCCACTCCGGGCCGTGAGACGCGGCGGGGGGAGGTGGATGCGCGGTTCCCAGCGGCGCTGGTGGAGGCAGCGGCGGGTCTGGCCTGGGCTCTGCGAGTGGCGGTGGCGCCACTACGGGGCGATTCCTTGAAGCGGGTGGCGGCGTAGCTGCCCTGGGGGTTCGCAACGCGAATCACCCGTTGAGCCGGAACCACGTAGGCCGTGCGGGCATAACCCGGGCTCACGTACCAGGGATCGTTGTAGTACCACCAGCCCGGATCGTGGACCCAGATGGGGCGCCATCGAGCCAGGTACCCCGAGTAGCCCCACCACGGGTCGAAGAACACGGGGCGCCGATAGTAGTCCCACCCCAGACCCAGGGTGAAGTGGAAGCCCGTGTCCCAGTAGCCCCACCAGGGATCCCAGTAGTCACGCCACCACCGGGGGTGATACGAGTGATGGCTCCACCGCCAGGGGCTCCAGCAATTCCAGCAACTGGCCGTGGGGACGTAAGGGTCGTAGTAGGAGTCGTAGTAGGGGTCGTGGTAGGGGTCGTGGTAGGGGTCGTAGCCCCGGTAGCCGGAAGCGTACCCGGCGCCCACGCCGACGCCGAAGCTCAGGTGGAAGCCCGGGGAGAAGATGAAGCCGGGCTGCCAGTGGGAGACGCTCATCCCCAGTCCCACCCCGTCGAACAGCCCCAGGTGGAAGGAGAGGGAGGTCCCGGCCTGAGCCCTGGCCGGAGAGGTTCCGGCAGCCAGGATCAGGGCCAGGGCCAGGGCGGCGGCAGAGACGAGACGCTTCAACATGGTTCCTCCTGGTTGGGCTTCCGCTGCACTGCGTTGCAGGGCCCGTGCCAGGGACCCAACCCCCGGGAATCCATGGTTTCCGCGGGTTGTCCCGGGGGTGGAGACAGGAGTGGCCAGGAAGAGTGTCTCATACAGTGGACAGTCCCGGTGGAAATCGTCCCCGGCCCTCGACAGCAGCTCCAGGAACCTACAGCAGCTCCAGGAACCGGGTGATCTCCCCCGGAAGGTTCATGAGGTTGGGAGAGACCCGAAGGGTGTTCAGCTCCGGCTGGGGAAAAGGGCGTACCACGACACCGTGCTCCCGGAAGAGCATCTGGCTCACCTCCCCGGCCTCGGCATCCAGAAGCTGAACGGCCACGAGGATTCCCCCCATCTCCCACGACTTCGGCGATCGCCAGCGGAGGCCCGGTCTCTCCTCCACCTGTTCCCGGAGAAGTTGGAAGAGCTCCCTGTATCGAGCATCCTTCCTCTCCTCTCCCATGGACCGCTGGAAGGCCAGGGCGTCGCCCAGGGCCAGGACCTCCGGGAGATTCCGGGTCCCGTAGTCCTCGTAGATCCGGGCGGTCCCGTCCCACCGATCCTGACCCCAGGTGACCCACATGGGACGCACCTCGTCCAGTAGCTCCTGACGAACGTAGAGAAGGCCCAGGCCCTTGGGGGACTGGACCCACTTGTGGGGGCTGGTGGCGAAGGCGTCCACGCCGGCGGCCCTGACGTCCAGGGGAATCATCCCAACGGACTGGGCACCGTCTACCAGGACGTACTCCACGCCCCGCTTCCGGGCCATGTACGTGAGCTCCTTCATGGGGTGGCGGAGCCCCACGATGTTGTCGATGTGGGGGAACACCAGCACCCGGGTCTCCTCCCGAATGGCCTCGCCGTGGATGCGGACCACGTCCTCCACGCCCATCCCCGGGATCTGGTCCAGGGGGAAGTCGAAGCGGCGGACCCGGAAGCCGTCCACCGGCGCCCTGTGATCCCAGCAGACGCTGGCGCCGGCATGATTCAGGGAGGAGAAGAGAACCTCGTCTCCGGGGCCCAGAGGCAGACCCTGGGCTAGAAGATTGAACCCCTCGGTTGTATTGTGGGTAATGGCCACCTCGGCAGGGTCACAGCCGAGAAGGGCTGCCGAGCCGTTCCGGACCTCTTCCCGGGGTTCGTCCCAGGCACCGCCCCAGATGTGCAGCCAGGGATTCTCTTCGCAGATCTCACGATAGCGGAGGCCTGCGGAGTGAACGATCCGGGGGACGGTGCCGATGGAGCCGTGGTTCAGGTAGCTCACCCGGGGGTCCAGGAGGTAGCGCTCGTGGAACCCGGCGTAGGGGTCTGGGGATGAAAGGGCCAGGGACAGGTTTTCCAGCTCCCGGGAGACAGCGCTCTGCACGGCCAGGAGCTGGGCGGCCAGGGTGCCCGAGGCCGTGGTTGCCAGGGCACGAAGGAAGGATCGTCGATCGTGGAATAAGCTCATGCGGAGATGCTCGGTTGCCAGAGTCCAGGGTGGGGTGTCAACTCCCCTTCCGCCGCATTTCCCAGCGACCTCTCAGGGGGACCGTTGACTCCTCCTCCCAAGTGGTGAAGCTTCCTACGATCTTATCTCCCTCGACGACGCCCTGAAACTCCGTGGTCACCATGCAATCGCAATCGGGGTCGTGATAGGGCCCCACTGCTCCCAGGACCGTGCCAGCCACGCAGCGAACGAAGTTGATTCTGAGGACTCGAGGAGGACGTGGAATCGCCTGGTCCGCCCTGGAGGCATCGTCCGGGGAATCATGGAGGGGAAAGAGGACCACGTCGCCGGCGGCAGCTGCCTGGCCGGCGACGAGACTGAACGTCATCTCCCCGATCTGACCGGTGCCGGCAACCGTGAGCTCCCCCTCCCACTCCCCTTCCAGCAGCCGCAGGGACGCCTCGGATCCCTGCACCGGAACCGGGGGAGGGGTGGACTGACAGGATGTCAGGAACAAGATTGCCGGAATCAGGCCGAGGGGCCGGATCCACGATGGCCAGTACATTTCCGTCCTCCCGCAGAGGGAACGATACACCGACGAGCCCGGGGCAAGCCGGGTCGCCTGGGATCGGAGGCAATGAATTGGGCGAAACCGTCCATCTGGAACATTGGCCATCCGCTCCCGTCACGAAAGGTCGTTCCCCGTACCGGACCGAGCCCGCTCCTTCGGGCGGGCACCATCTGAGAACCACAAACGAACTGGTGAGAGAAGAGTGAGTAACGAGGGATCGCTGGGCCTCCTCGAGGTCCTACCCGGAGGATCCGGTTTCATCCGGCGTCGACAGGCTTCCTATACCCCCGGCAACGACGACATCTACGTGGGGGCTCGCGTCATCCAGAAGTTCGACCTGCGGACCGGAGACGAGCTGCAGGGACAGGTGGGAAAGCGGCCGAAGAACGGCAAGAGCCCACCCATGCGCTACCTGGAGACGGTGAACGACATTCCCGCCGATGAGCTTCCCAGGCGGCCTCTGTTCTCCCAGCTCAGCGCCCTCCACCCGGATCGGGCCCTGAAGCTGGAGTGCGGCCGAACCCTGAGGAGCCGACCGGATCCGACGAACCGCATCATCGACCTCTTTTGTCCCCTGGGACTGGGCCAGCGGGCCATGATCGTGGCTCCCTCCAAGGCCGGGAAGACCACGGTCCTGCAATCCGTGGCCGAAGGGGTGGTGAAGAACAACCCGGACTGCCACCTCTTCATTCTCCTGGTGGACGAGCGGCCCGAAGAGGTCACGGAAATGGAAGCTTGTGGGTTCGGGGAGGTCATCTCCTCGTCCTTCGACCAACCGGCTGAGCGCCATACCCAGGTGGCGGAGATGACCCTGGCTCGGGCCCACCGGAGAGTGGAGATGGGACAGGATGTGGTCATCATCCTGGACTCCATCACCCGCCTGGCCCGGGCCTACAACACCGTGGAAGAGGGCACGGGACGGACCCTGTCCGGAGGTCTGGACGCCTCGTCGCTGGAGAAGCCGAAGCGGTTCCTGGGCAGCGCCCGGAACATCGATCCCAAGCAGGGGGGAGGCTCCCTCACCATCGTGGCCACGGCCCTGGTGGATACGGGGTCCAGGATGGATCAGGTCATCTTCGAGGAGTTCAAGGGCACGGGGAACAGCGAGCTACTCCTGGATCGGGATCTGGCGGACAAGCGGATCTACCCTGCCATCGACCTGGCCGGATCCGCCACCCGCCGGGAGGAGCTTCTCCTGTCCGACGACGCCCTGGACCTCTCCCGTGCTCTCCGACGCAAGCTTGCCGATCTCCCACCTGCGGACGCCATGTCCGAGGTGCTTTCCGTCATGGGTCGCACCCGGACGAACGACGAGCTTGTGAGGATGTTCAAGGAGGGTTGAGTCCCTCCTCTCCTTTCGACAGCAGGGCCCGCAAGGCGTTCAGGCTCTCCTCCATGGCCCGGGCCTGGGAGTCCGCCATCCCCCGGGCCGCGTACCCCAGGAGAGGGTTCCAGCCGAAGTCCCCTTCCTCCACCCAGAGAAGCCGGGTGCCGCCATCCTGTTCCCCCAGGGTGAGGGCCCCGTGGATCACCAGATCGCCTTCCTCCACGGAGACCCGGTAGGTGAGACTCCGGGGAGGATCGCTGGACAGGACCCGCATCTCTCCCTGGCCGTAGCGGGGATCGTCCCAGCGAAAACCCGCGCCCTGGCCCCGGCCCGGGCCGAAGGTCTCCACCCCGGACTCGGGTACGGGATTCCAGCGCATCCATTCCCGGACCTCGCTCAGGTAGGAGAAGACGGTAGCCGGGGGAGCGTCGAGGTGAGCTTGGGTTCGGGCCTCCCAGCTCCCGGGGAGGATCAGGCCCACCGCCAGGTAGAGGAGGAGGACACCCGCCAGCGCTCCGAAGATTCTGGCTCCGAGCTTCATGGGATCCTCCCCTCGTGGTGAGGAGCTTCCGGGGGCAGAGAGAATGCAGGATATCCGAAAAGCCGGATCTCGCCGGAGATCTCCAGGCGAGGGTTCGGATCGGATGACGGGCTCGAGGAACGGGTCACCGTGGGAGGTCCGAAGAAAGGTGTTCGACGAAACGGGACCGGGAATATATCTTCTTTCTTCGGGAACCCCCAATCTCCCGATCCCAGGTACGTCCAAGGAGACGATCCCCCATCGCCGTGAGCAGGAACCCACCCTCTGGCGAAGCTTCTCAGGCCTCCTCCCCGACCACGGGAGCCGGGGCGGGAGGGCCCGGCCAACAGGCCACGGCCCTCTCCCGGGATCTCTCGGAGTTCCTCCTGGAGCTCTCCATCGGTGTGCACCGGTACGCCATGTATCCTCCCCAGCACCCATCCCTGGTTCCGGCCGCGGAGAACATCATCGGGCGACTGGGGGAGATCTTTCAGGATCGCAGTACCCTGTCCATCGGAGTGGCCCGGAATCAGTTGGTCATCGAGGGAGTGGCCACGGACTCCAAGCACCCGGTGTTGAGCGATCTGGCCCGGCGTCTCCATGGGCATCAACTGGGGGCGCTCACCTTTCGCAAAGGCGTGAAGGTGAAGGAGGTGGAGGGGCTGCTCAAGGCCCTGTCCCAGGAGACGGAGCGGGATGGGGAACCCCTGGGGCTTCGGCCCCGGGACGAGATCCCCAGCTGGCCCCACGCTCAGCTCTTCCCCCTGGGGTATGATCGTCTGGGTCTGAAGGAGGACGAGGAAGCGGGAGAGATGGACACCCAGCGGGCCACCCAGCTCTGGCTCGGGCTGGCACGATCCGCCATGACCTCCGAGGAGCCCCTGGAGGAGAGCGAGCCCCCGGACCCGGCTACGGTGGCCCGGTCCATTCGATCCCACCAGCGGGAGGAGGCCTACGACCAGGTCATCGTGGGGTACCTCCTACAGCTGGCCGAGGAGCTCAAGACCGGTACCACGGGGGAAGCCGAATCCATCCGGAACCGGGTGTCCACGCTGATCCGGGAGCTGGACCACGACACCCTGACCCGGTTGGTGGAAATGGGTGGAGCCGGCCCCCAGCGCCGGGAGTTTCTCCTGGACGCGAACCAGAGCCTGGCGGTGGATTCGGTGGTGAAGATCCTGAAGGCCGCCGCGGCGAGCTCCCAACAGACCATCTCTTCCTCCCTCACACGCCTCCTGGGCAAGCTCTCGGCTCATGCCGAGTCCGGGGCGGAACGGGTTCGGGACCAGGCGGACACGGCCCTCCGGGACAACGTGGAGGAGCTCATCGACGAGTGGGAGCTGTCCGACCCGAACCCGGAGGAGTACACCCTGATCCTGGATGGGATGGCCAAGGCCGCGCCTCTGTTCGCCGGAGGGGAGGAGGATGAGGAGGAACCCCTGACCGGGGCTCACCGGCTTCTCCAGATGGCCATGGAGGTAGGCTCCTGGGGTCCCACGGTGGAGAAGGCCGTGAGCGACCTCATGGACCAGGGAGAGGCCCCCTTCATCATCGATCTCCTGAACTCGGCACCGGAAGGGAGCCGGACGGGAGCCGCCCTGCAGGCCTTTCTCACCAGTCCGGGCCAGCTCCGCCGTCTCCTCCGAGGAGAGGACGTGGACCAGCCCACGCTGAGGGTGGTGGTGGGGCGCATGGGACCGTCGGCCATCCCCGTGCTCCTGGACGGACTGACCGAATCGGAATTCCGCTCCGTGCGGCGGAAGGTCTTCGACGTCCTGGCGGAGATGGGGGAGGACGTGGCGGAGGGGGCGATGGCCCGTCTGGACGAGCCCCGCTGGTACGTGGTCCGGAACATGCTCGCCCTCATCCAGCGCCTTCCCGAGACTCCGGAGGGGTTCTCCGCCGCCGATTTCATGGAACACGAAGACCCCCGGGTTCGCCGGGAGGCCTTCCCGCTGGCTCTCAGGGAAGGAAAGCTGAGGAAGCGGGCCCTGGCCACGGCCCTGGCGGACTCGGACGAGCGCCTGGTCCGCAAGGCCCTGGTGGAGCTCCAGGAGGAGATTCCCGAGACCCTGGTTCCTGTGGTGGTGAGCCGTGTGATCCGGTCCTCCCACGCTTCGGACCTCCGTGTCCTGGGCGTTCGGGCCCTTGGGGGGTCGAAGTCCGCCCTGGGCCTGGAGGCCCTCATGGAGGTGGCCAGCAGCGGAAAGACACTCCTGGGCAGGCGTCGCCTGGCCTCCCACTCCCCGGAGATGGTGGCCGCCATCCAGGTTCTCAGGGAGAGCTGGTCTCACGATCCCCGAGCCCGAGAGATCCTGGATGCCGCCCGGAAGTCCAAGGAGGTAGAGGTCCAGCGGGCCGCCGGGGTCCCAGGAGGAGGAACATGAAAGCACCTGCCGACTTCCTGACTTCCGTGGCCCAGGCCATCTCCACCATGTCCCTGTACGAGGAAGGACATCCGGCCCGGGAGCGAGCCCTGGACCGGGCCTACGAGGATCTCCTCCGGCTCCAGGAGGAGGAGCCGGTGTGCCAGTTCACCTTTCTGGGCAACGAGATCGTCTTCGACCAGCGGCCTCTCAGGGAGCTGAAGACCTGGGAGTGGGGCTCTCGCCTGGCGGCCGCCGGGATCCAGCGTCTTGAGCTGGATGGCCCGGTGGAACGGGACGAGTTGGACGCCTTCCTGGACGATGCACTTCGCCGGGTCACCGGGATGGGGCCGGACAGCTCGGAGGCTCGACAGTTGCGGAGTACGAACATCCGCTACGGGGCCGTGGGAATGAAGGGGGAGGAAGGAGAAGGGGGGGAAGAGGAGACCATGGCCACGGCCACCCTGGCCTACACTCTCCGGGAGGAGGCCGATGCCGTCCGGTGGCTCCACGAGGAGCTCCAGAGCCAGCGGGGCCTGCACCTGGTGGAGGCGGAGGCCATCGTCCGGTCCCTCTCCGTGGCCATGCATGGGGACCAGGCGTTTCTCATCCCTCTCCTGCGCCTGAAGCGATTCGATCAGTACACCACCACGCATGCCCTCAACGTGTCCGTTCTCACCATGGCCCTGGCCGAGTTCATCGGCCTGGGTCCCAAGGAGGTTCGGAGATTCGGCATCGCCGGCCTCCTCCACGACCTGGGGAAGGTGAACATCCCGGACGAGATCCTGAACAAGGCCGGGAAGCTCACGGAGGAGGAGCGGGAGGTGATGAACCAGCACCCCGTGGAGGGAGCCAGACTCATCCTGGCAACGGAGCAGCACCTGGACCTGGCCGCCGTGGTGGCCTACGAGCATCACATCAAGATCAACGGCGGCGGCTACCCCACGTTCTCCTATCCCCGGAAGTGTCACCACGCCAGCGACCTGGTCCACGTCTGTGATGTCTTCGACGCCCTGCGCACCCACCGCCCCTATCGGGACGCATGGCCCACGGATCGGGTCCTGACCCTCCTCTCCCAGGGGGCCGGGGAGGAGTTCGACTCCGGCCTCGCCCATGCCTTCATCCAGATGATCCGCCTCTGGGAAACCCGGATCGCCGAGCTCAGCGACGAGGACGAGGCCCTGCCCCTGGGCATGGAGCAGGTCTTGGGGAGCTACGACGCCATGGACGGAGACGCGTCGGCCGAGGGCGAGTCTTCCCCGGACAACGAGACCGGGTGAGGGCGCCCCGTGAGACCGAATCCACTCCTTCTCGTGTTCCTCCTCCCCCTTCTATGGGCGGTGGCCCCCGCCGGGGCCCAGGAGGGACGCTTCGCCTTTCAGATCCGTGGGGGCGGTACCGTTCCCCTGGGGGACTTTCGGGCCGAGGACCGGGGTTGGGAGGGAAAGGCGGGGTCGGGGCCCAGTTTCGGCATGGGGTTCCACATCCCTCTCAAGGGTTTCCTGGGTGCTTACCTGGGATTCAGTCAGCATCGCTTCGGCTGCCAAAAGGAGGTCTGCCACCGGGGCAAGGACTGGGTCTCCACCGGCTTCGACGTGGGACTGCGGTGGGTCCTGGGACGTCACCGGATCCGTCCCTGGTTCCTGGTGGCTCTCCATGCGCCCCGGGTGGAGGGGCGCCTCGTGGAGGAGGGTGAGAGGGTGAAGCGGACCTCCGAGGGAGCCGGGGGCCTGGAGGCCGGGGGAGGAATCATGATCCGCATAGGGGAGGGAACGAGTCTTCGTCCCGGGGTGCGCTACGGCCGCGTGGATCTTCCCTTTCCGGACCAGGACCCCCTGGAGCTCAGATACCTGGTGGTGGACCTGGGGCTGGTCATGTCCTTTTGAGACGTCCTTGGGCAGGATCCCTGGCTTGTTCCGGGGCCAATGGACGGGGAGGCGTCATGAAGGGAAACCGCATCATCCCGCCGGAATCGGGAGGTACGACCATGGGACGGAAGGCCCCTCTGCTGGGGGTCCTACTGACCCTGGCCCTCCTCCTTCCCTGGAGCTCCCTGGAGGGCCGGGTGGTCCGGGTGGTGGTGGATCGGAGGGAGGATCTCCTGGATGGGCGACCCTTCGGCCCTGCCGGTGTCTACGAGAAGCTGGTGGGGAGGATCTACTTCGCTTTCGATCCGGAAAGCCCCTTCAACAGCCAGATTGTGGACCTCCGCTGGGCTCCCCGGAACGGGGACGGGATGGTGGAGGCCTGGGCAGACTTCATGGTCCTCCAGCCCAAGGACCCGGCTCTTCGCCGCGGAACGGCCTGGGTGGAGGTGAGCAACCGGGGCCGCAAGGCCAGCCTGGCCTACTTCAACGGAGCCGAGAGGCGGAGCCCGGATCCCCGGGACCCGGAGGATTTCGGAGACGGACTGCTTCTTCGGGAGGGACTCACCCTCATCTGGGTGGGGTGGCAGTGGGACGTACCGGACCGGGAGGGACTGCTGCGACTGCATGGCCCCATAGCCCGCCTTCCCGGAGGACCCATCGAGGGAAGCGTACGGGCGGACTGGACCGTGGACCGCGACACTACCCGGCTGGCCCTGGGACACCGGGACCATCGGGCCTATCCACCGGTGGATCCGCATGACCCGGAAGCCCACGTTCTCACGGTCCGGACCGGACGCATGGCTCAGCGTGAGATCGTCCCCCGGGACCAGTGGCGCTTCGTGGAGGGGCAGCCCGCCACCATAGAGCTGGAAGGGGGGTTTCAGTCCGGGAGGATCTACGAGCTCGTCTACCGGGCCCGGGATCCACGGATCGTAGGGCTTGGACTGGCCGCCGTCCGGGACGTGATGTCCTACGCGAAGTACGAGCTGGAGTGCATCTTCCCGGTACAACAGGGGGTGGCTTTCGGCGTGTCCCAGACCGGGCGCTTCCTGCGACACTTCCTGTACCAGGGTTTCAACACCGACGAGCGGGGGCGGAAGGTCTACGACGGGCTCCTCGTCCACACGGCCGGAGCCGGGCGAGGGAGCTTCAACCACCGCTTCGCCCAGCCCTCCAGGGATGCCCATCGCTACTCGGCCTTCTTCTACCCCACCGACCTCTTTCCCTTCACAAGCCGGACTCAGCGAGACCCGGTGACGGGACGGGAGGACGGGCTCTTCGCCCGGCAGCGGGCCGATCACCTGCCTCTCGTCTTCTACACGAACACCGGATACGAGTACTGGGGACGGGCCGCGTCCCTCATCCACACCACCGTGGACGGGACCCAGGACGTGGTGCCCCGTGACAACGAGCGTATCTACCACCTGGCCGGCGGACAGCACTTCGTGGGGGACTTTCCCCCCTCCCAGGGGGATCTCCACCCCCAGGGGCCGGTTCCCGTCTACCGGGGCAACCCCCTGGACTTCCTCCCCATGCTCAGGAGTCTGGCTCTTCGCCTGGTGGCCTGGGTGGAAGAGGGGACGCCGCCGCCCCCCAGCGCCTTCCCCAGGATCGGAGAGGGAACGCTGGTCCCCCCCTCCGGCCTGGCCTTTCCCCGGATTCCCGGGCTGGAGACCCCCGGCGTGATCCACGAGGCCTACCGGGCCGACTACGGGCCCCGCTGGCTCACGGAGGGGGTCGTGGACCAACAGCCTCCGGTCCTGGGACCTCCCTTTCCCTCCCAGGTGTCCCAGGTGGACGGCCTGGGCAACGAGGTGGCGGGGGTCCGGAGCGTGGAGCTCAGGGCGCCTCTGGCTACCTACGCACCCTGGAACCTCCGCTGGGGACATCCAGGGGCCGCAGAGGAGCTGACGGACTTTCTGGGCACCTTCATCCCCCTGCCCCGGACGGAGGAGGAGCGGAACAGGTGGGGGGACCCCCGGCCCAGCGTGGAGAGCCTCTACGGCCACCGGGAGGCATACCTGGAGCGAGTCCGGGCCGCCGCCCGGGAGCTGGTCCGTGAGGGATTCCTCCTGGCCGAGGACGCTCCGGAGGCGGCGGAGAAGGCCGAGGCCCTCTGGGTCTGGCTCATGGAGGGAGAGGAGGGAGAAGGGGCGTCACCCCCCGGGGGGAGGACACCCTGACCGGAGTCCCAGGGCCTGGGCGATGTCGTTCCAGGCGAAAGCCGAGAGACCTCCATCGTCATGAAGGGCAACAAGAACCCCCTGACCCAGACCCGGGATGGCCTCCTGGGTGAGCCAGATTCCGTCGGTGTTGGCCGTGACCTGTCCGGCAAAACTCCCCAGGGACTCCAGGGAACGGCGATCCAGGACGTGGAAGACCGTTCGTCCCTCCCCCTGGTCCGTGAGAATCCAGTAGCCGTCGCCCCCACACCGGTAGAGCATGATCCCTTCCGGGTCCCCGAAGCGGTACAGGTCCCGGGCCACGCTCCGGCCGGCGTACGTGCCGTCCAGGTGGTAGGCTTCCAGCTCCGGTCCGAACTCGTCGGCCACCAGGAGTAGATCCTGCTCCTCATCCACCTGCAGGGATTCCACCACCCGGAGGGCCCCGGGGCCCCGGGGCTCGCCGAAGCTATCCACCAGCTCGGCCTCCAGGCCGTCGTCGGTCCGGAGACGGAAGTGTTTCACCCGATGGGTGAAATCCCCTGTGGGGGGCTCGCCCTCCGGGCGTTCCACCTCATTCCCGTAGTCGTCCGTGACGTAGAGGTGCAGGTCCCCCCGGTCATCCCGGTAGAGTGCGATCCCGTAGGGGCGCACCAGGTCCTGGCTACCAAAGGCTCCACGGGGCCGGAAATCCGGAAGGCTCAGGGCCTGGATCCGGTGATTGTCCCGCTCCACCACCAGGAGGAGGTCTCCCACGACGGCGATGCCGTTGGGCCGAAGAAACCGGCCCAGCTCCTCCCCGGGCCCTCCTACCGTCCGCAGGAGGTCGCCGGTGGAGGCATCGTAGACCCAGAGCTGATGGGTTCCCTTGGCCGTAGCCACCACCCAGGACTCCTCCTCCCCAATCCAGACGGCAGGGGAGTCCAGGTTGCTCGTGGTGTCCCATGGGGAGACCCAGCGCTCCGAAACGATGGGGATTCCGGTGAGGTCCGTCCGTGAGGAGGCCTCATTCCGGGTTCCGGAGTCGTCGGCTCCGGGACCGCAGGACAGGACCGGAGGGAGGAGAAGGCTGACGAGGAGGAAAGACGGAGGAAGGAAAAGACCGCCGGGCCGCATGGTGTCTCCGGTCGCAAGGGTTTGAAGGCCGCTGATGGAGAGGAATCGACCCACCAGCCTTCAAAGACGGAAGAGGTAGCTGAGCTTGACGAAGAGACCGTCTTCGGTGGTGTCCATCCGGGCCGGATCGTAGGTGGCCTGGCCCTCCATGAGGCGGGTATAGCCCACATAGAAGATCCGTCCCGGCGAGGGTTCGTACTGGAGAAGGAACTGACCCTGCACGGTCCCATGGTCCGTGGCCTGGGCGGCCTCCTCTCCGATATGGAGAGGATGTCCCGTGCGGGGGTCCCGGAGAGCGTCCCGCTCTTCCAGGTTGTACTGGATCAGGGCCCGGGCCGATACGGCCTTGTTGAACTGGTACTGGGACGTGACCCGGGAGACCAGGGCGGTGGAGAACACGGAATCGTCCCTTCGTCTCCGGAGCCGGGAATAGGTCTGGTCCAGGCTCAGGGACAGGGACGTGGTGGGGCGAAGGGTCAATCGGGGAGCCAGGAGTAGCTCCAGGCCCCGGCCCGCTTCGGCGTAGATGGGCATCTCCCGGTAGTAGAAGCGGCCGTTGAGGTTGGAGGAATTGGTGATCCGAAGGCGCGGCATGATGGCCAGGGCCTTCATGGTCTCGAGAGGGCCGGGCACCGGAAAGGGCAGGAGCTCGCCCTCCGGGCCCTCCACCCGGTAGTCCTGGTAGAGGTCCCGGGGAAACTGGAAGTAGCCGCTCCGGAGAATGACGGTGACCGAGCGGTCTCCCCGGAAGGAGAAGCTGGGGTTCAACTGGATCTCCGCCTCGTAGGGACCCTGACCATCCCAGAGCTCGTCGTGGTCGAAGTAGCTCTCCACACGCAGCGCCAGGGAGGCTCGCTCCAGGAGGGCCCCGGACGGCCCGTAGTGGGTGAGGCTGGCGTTCGCCATCCCCACGGCTTCCCCGATGCGAGTGAGAAAGCCGCTTCGTGCCCGGAAGTCCGGGTGCATGTCGTGGAAGCTGGCGTCGAAGCTCAGGGTGCGACCGCTCCGGGCGACGGAGGCGTAGATGGAGGGTCGAAGGGAGGCGGAGGAACCGTCGGCGGAGGTCCAGCTCCCGGCCCACTGGGTGGACAGGGTATAGCGCTTTCGGAACAGGAATCGGACGTCCCCGGCCACGACCCGATTGTAGCCCCTTCCCTGGGTCATGGTGCGGTCGGTATACAGAATCCCGGCCGTGGAGCCTGTGCCGATGTCCCGGCGCAGGCGGACCAGGTTGAAGAGAGCCTTTCCCCGGCCACCTGACAGGCTGGAGG
>CAZZEL010000021.1:43820-46053 GCA_964652625.1 uncultured Gemmatimonadaceae bacterium | reverse complement strand
AATCTGGAGCCGTGGCGCTCGTAACGCGGCTCGCCCCCCTTGTTCAACAGCCTTTTAACCCTTTGGAAGGGGGGAGGTGAGGTGGTTCCGAGACAGGGGGACTGGGGAGGGGACTGGGAAAAGGTGAGAAATGATCTACTATTTTTATAGTTGACAGCCCGTTTCTCGGGACATAGGCTCGTACCATGATCCCCTGCGCTCCCGGAGAAAGGTCCCGGTCCCGCTTCGGGTCCGTCATGGCCATCTGCGTTCTGGTTCTGGGACTCCTGGCCCAGGCCTGCAGGACGGCGGGACCCCCGCCGGAGCCCGTTCCTCCTCAGATCACCGGAGAGAGCTGTCCCCTTCCGGTTCTCATGCCGGCGGGCAAACCCCAGCCCCGCTGGGTGAGGATGGTGAACCGGACGTCCGACACGCTCACGGTGTTCGTGGACCGTTGCTTCTGGCACACTCGCCTCGCCCGGGTGCCTCCGGGGACGGCCCGGCGGGCTCTCTTGCCGGGTGAGCTCATCGCCTACGACGGTGGCCTGCTCCTCCACGCCTTCACCTCCCGCGAGCACTTCGGGTCTTTCCTCACGCCCATCCGGCCCGAGCCGCTTCTGGAGATGGAGCTCACCGCCGCCGGGATCGTGGACCAGGACCGACTCCCTTCCTACGCCTTGAAGCCCGGGGAGGAGAGGCCGGCCACGGAGCGCACGGTGATGACGGACACCATGCGCGGCTACACGGCTGTGTGGGGAATCGGCGGGGGCGCCCGAGCAGGGGCTCATGGTACGGCTCCAGCTTCCGGTTCGTCTTCGACGTCCGGGACCTTGGATCGGAGTTGGAGCGCCTGTCCTGTCTTCGGGGCCTGGTGCGGTAGGGGCTTCCCGGCGTCTCGTCAGTCCCTGGCCGTCATCTCCCGGATCTCGTCGTCCATGCCCGTGATCTCCCAGCGGATGAGGGAGACGGGGATGAGGCCCGAGGCCTCCATCTCGTCCATGAACCCCTTGAAGGTGAAGTCGCCTCCCAGTTGGTGGGCTCTCTCCCGCATGAGGTCCTCGATCTGGTGCTTGCCCATGAGGTAGCTGGCCCCGTAGAAGGGCTGGACCAGGTAGAGGTACTGCTCTCCCCACACGGTTCCGCTGTCCTCGGGCATCCATCCCCGGGGCGTCCACTCCGAGGCGAAGGCCACCGCGTCCTCCATGGCGTACTCGTTGCTGTGGAGGCGGAGACCGGCGATGGAGCGGGCCGCCCGCTGGGCGATGAGGATGTAGATGAGCTCCCGGGAGCGGGGCCGGTCGTCGAAGAGCCCGGCGTGCATCATCCACTCCTCCATCCCGGTGGCCACGCCCTCGGCCCGGCTGTCCCAGATGTTGTAGAGGAGGGGGGTGCTTCGGATGGGACTCGGATGGGGCTCGGTGGCCATCATGGCCAGGTCGAACCAGTGGTGCCCGTGGGTCCGCATGGTCAGGGGGTCCCGGTAGCTCACCTCGGAGAAGAACCCCCGCAGCTCGTTCGGCGAGTCCACCGGCCGGAAGCTCCCGATGCGCTCCCGGAGGGCCGGGGCCATGTAGTCCCGCATGGTGAGGAGGTCTCTGTCCCGGAGGAAGGCCACGTAGCGGTCCACGGCGGCGTTCAAGCGCCGGTCGTACTCCTGGGGCGAGCTGATCCGGGTCTGCCGGGGCAGGTTCCGATTCCGCTCTTCCTCCAGCTTCAGGGCGGCGTGGGAACGTGCCAACTCCCGCTGCATGACCTCCATGACCTCTTCCCAGTCGTAGGGGACCAGGTGGACGTTCTTCAGGTACCAGGTGTAGTTCTCCACGCCCACCCCGGAGGGGCCGGTCTTGGAGGGGGCCTCCTCCTCCAGCCAGGCCACGAACTCCTCCGTGGCCCCGGTGGCTTCCCGGATGGCCTCGTCCAGTTCCGAGCTGGTCCCCTCCACCCGGGCGGCCAGCTCCTCCAGGTCGGACACCTGACCCTCCATGCTCCGGATCCCGGCCATCCACAGGTCCCGGGCATCACCGGTGAGGTTCACCCGGGCCTGATCCAGGAGAGGGGGAATCGCCCGGATGCGCTCCGCCAGGTGGGCGGCATCCTCGGGCGAAAGGGGGTAGTCGTACGTCCAGGTGTCGATCCACCCGTGGACGAAGGGGCCTTCGTGAGCCGGCACGTCGCTCTGGGCCGGGTGGATCATCTGGTAGAAGGAGGGCATCCGGGCCCAGGGACGAAAGACCCGGTGATCGAAGTCCAGGCC
>CAZZEL010000021.1:0-43810 GCA_964652625.1 uncultured Gemmatimonadaceae bacterium | reverse complement strand
AGGAGGAGCACCAGGCCGTTCATCACCGCCCGGACGCTGTGGTAGTCGCTCTGCTGGGCCACGGACCACCCGGTGGTGTCCATCCGGGCCAGGCGATCCTGATACCGGTCCAGCCCACGCCGGTGACGAGCCATGGCCTGGGGAGAGTAATCCGGCACCCCTTCAACCATCTCCGGGCTCTGGAACTCTCGCCATTCCCGGAAGAAGGCCACCAGCTCCTCGTAACCGTCTTCCGCCCCGGCTCGGCTTTCCCCCGTGGCCGCCGGCCCACGCTCGGAGGCTTGTTCTCCCCTTCCCTCCTCCGGGGGACCCTCGGGAGGCTCGCCCGGAGAACACCCGGTCAGAAGGGCCAGGGTCGTGATCAGGAATGAAGAGAGAAAGGGGGCGGCGGGGCGGACAGGGGAAAGACGCATCGTTGGTCTCCTTTCGAAGCCTGAGCCACCCCCATGATAGGGAATGCCTCGGCGCCAGGCCAACGTTTGTGGATCCCCTACCCGGAAGCTCCCGAATCGGAGCCCGGGGGTCGAGGCGCCGGGCCTCAATCCCCCTCTAGCCCGTGGGCATGCCGAAACGCCGAGCCCACGAAGCGGACGAAGATGAACCCGGCCTGGCAGATGTTGGCGATGAGGGCCGTGACGTAGAGGGCCGGTCCGTTCTGGAAGTCCAGGCCGAAGACCACGGCCAGGAGACTCAGCTGCTCCAGGATCTCCATGGCGGTAACCACGCTCACGGCCAGACGGTCCGGAGGAAAGGTGCCCCGGACGGGTTGATACGCCCGGACGAAGGAGGTGATGATCCCGTTGTCGAAGACCAGGAAGATGATGGCCGCCAGTCGCCAGGTCAGGTCCACGTCCAGGCCGTACCCCGCCAGGCCCACGGGGATCAGGGCCGCGGCCACCCCGGCCACGCTGCTGGAGATGACCAGGCGCAGGCGCAGGAGATCGTGGGCGGCCTCGGCCCGGTTTCCGGAGCTCCGGCGGATCACGCTCACCAGGGCGGCGAAGCCGGCGAAGGCCGCGGCGATCTCCGCCAGGGCGAGAAGGGTGTCGGTGTTTTCCAGCATGCGTTTCCTCCCGGGGAGCCTGCTACCCCCCATCCGGAACAAAGGGCCGGGCCCGGTTTCTCCCCGAATGTAGGAGACCGAGGGAGTCGCGGGGACTCCCAGCCCTCAGACCCATGGAGGCGGACGATGGAGATCGAACCCCAGATCTCATTCCGGAACGTGGAGAGAACCGATGCCCTGGACCGGATGATCCTGGCCGGGATCGACAAGCTCGGAGACGTGCACGACCGGATCACCAGCGTCCGCATGGCCGTGGAGGACCAGCGGGGATCCGGAATCCGGGACCACCTCTACCGGGTTCGCATCAACATCACCATCCCCGGGGCGGAGCTCGTGGTGGAGGAGACCCCGGAGGGGGAACCCCATCCTCCCCTGGATCAGGTCCTGAGCCAGGCCTTCGATGCCGCCCGGCGCCGGCTCAAGGATACCCTGGAGCGACAACGGGGACATGTGAAGGAGCATACCCCCCGGGCCGTGGGTCGGGTGGTTCGCATCTTCCCCGACGAAGGGTACGGCTTCATCGAGGACGACGTGGGCCGGGAGATCTACTTCCACAAGAACAGCGTGGCCGGAACGGGGTGGGACGAGCTGGACACGGAGACCGGGGTGGAGTTCCAGGAAGAGCAGGGAGACAAGGGCCCCCAGGCCGTGGTGGTGTACCCCATGAGCTCACTGTGAGGCGCTCCTGTCCTCCTCCAGGAACTCCCGGATGGCCCCGCTCATCTCTGCCGGGGCGTCCTCCTGGATGAAGTGCTTCGCCTCCAGCCGAACGGCCCGGGAACGGGCGAAGTCGGAGCGGAACCGGTCCATGAAGGCGGGGGTGAAGGCCAGATCCTCCATGCCCCAGGTCAGGAGAAGAGGGACGTTGCCCAGAGTATCCGGCAGGGCGTAGTCGATCTCGTCCAGCCAATTGGCCGATCGGGTGAGCTGTCGGGCCAGCTCCGCCACGCCGGCCCGGCTGTCCATGGTGGGGAAGGGCATCCGGTAGTGTTCCATGACCTCGTCGGCCAGGGTGTGCTTCACCCCCACGGGGATGATCTTCTCCACGAAGAGGTTCCTCTTGTGGATGAGGCTCTGGACGTAGCCCGTGGACATGAGCCAGCCGAAGGCCCGGAGGTGGACGGCCTCCAGGGGCCAGTACCAGGTGTTTCCCATGACCAGGGCCCGTAGCCGATCCACTTCGTCCAGGGCCAGGCGCATACCGATGGGGCCTCCCCAGTCGTGGCCCACCACGGTGAGGTCCTCCAGGTCCAACTCCTGGACCAGCGCCCGGATCACCTCGGCGTGCTCCGCCGGAGTGTAGCGGTAGTCCGGGGGGTGCTCCGAAAGGCCGAATCCTGGGTAGTCCGGTGCGATGCAGCGGTACTGTTTCCGCAGTCGGATGATGACGCCCCGGTAGAGGAAGCTCCAGGTGGGGTTTCCATGAAGGAGCAGGATGGGGGCTCCCTCCCCTTCGTCCAGGTAGTGGACCCGTCCCCCGGGACCGTCGAACCACCGGGACTCGAAGGGAAAGAGGCGGGGGTCGGGACGAAACGCGGGTGTAGTCATGTGCTCCTTGCCGCTGGGATGCCCACGAGGGGGACGAAGGCCGGGGAGCCCCTGTCCGCCCCCCCCGGACCCTGCCGGAGTTCTCTACGGGTCCATGACGAGGAACGTTTCCTCCCGCCTCCTTCCGGGGCAAGCCCGATCTCCCCCTTTCCCGTCGGCTTCCGAGTCCTTCTATTGGCGCATCCAGGAAACTCCGGCGTCGTACCCCTTTCGGACCGAGGCAGTCATGAGTCAACAGGAGAACGGGCAGCGGGAGTTCTTCAACACCCGGCTCGGCTTCATTCTCGCCGCCGTGGGAAGTGCCGTGGGATTGGGGAACATGTGGAGGTTCCCCTACGTCACCGCTGAAGGCGGGGGTGCCGCCTTCGTCTTCCTCTACATCCTCCTGACGCTTCTCATCGGTGTGCCTCTCATGCTCTCGGAGTTCTCCGTGGGCCGGGGAGCTCGTCTCTCTCCCATCGGGGCTCTTCGGAAGCTGGGGGGCAAGCGCTGGTCCCTTCTGGGATGGATGTACGTCTTCACCGGGTTCCTCATCCTCTCCTACTACTCCGTCATCGCCGGGTGGGTGGTCCGCTACGCCCTGGACGGAATCTTCACGGGCTTCCCCGGGGACGCTGGAAGCCGGTTCGCCGAGGTCACCACAGGGGCCTCACCCGTGTTCTTCCATCTGGCCATCATGGTCATCACGGTCATCATCGTGAGCTTCGGCGTTCAGAAGGGGATCGAGCGGGCGGCCCTGGTTCTCATGCCCATCCTCTTCGGAATCCTCCTCTTCCTGGCCATCTGGGCCACCACCCTCCCGGGAGCCATGGAGGGCTACGCCTTCTACCTCCGACCGTCCCTGTCGGCCCTCCTGGACCCCTACATCCTGAGCCAGGCGGCGGGGCAGGCCTTCTACTCCCTGAGTCTGGGCATGGGGTGCATGCTCACCTTTTCCTCCTACCTCTCCCGGGATACGGATCTGAACCGGGAGGCCGTGACCATCGCCTTCTCGGACTTCGGGGTGGCCTTCACGGCGGGCCTGGTGGTCTTCCCGGTGGTCTTCGCCCTGGGCATCCAGGGGGATGTGAGCGAAAGCACGGTGGGAGCCCTCTTCATCGCCCTTCCCGGGGCCTTCGTGGAGATGGGGGCCATCGGTCGGGTGGTGGGCATGCTCTTCTTCGTGGCCCTCATGGTGGGAGCCATCACGTCCGCCGTATCTCTTCTGGAGGTGGTGACGGCCTCCGTCATCGACGAGACCCGGGTGAAGCGGAGGACGGCTTCCGTGGTGGGAGGGATCGTCATCGCCGTCATGGGCCTCCTCCCGGCGGCGTCCATGAGCTTCCTCAGCGTGGTGGACAGGCTTTCGGAGGCCCTCCTGGCCCTGGGGGCCTTCTTCATGTCCATCTTCGTGGGCTGGGTGACGGTGGGAGCCGCCGACGAGATCCGGAAGGGGGCCTCCGCCCGGTTCCAGCGTCTGACCCCGACCCTCATGGCCACCATCCGTTGGGTCCTCCCACCGGTGATCCTCTTCGCCGCCTCCTACGCCTTCGTGGAGGTGGTGCGGACCTACATGGCCGAGTTCGGGGGATAGGAGGACAGAAGGCCGGGGTACTCAGGCGTCCTCAGTAGCTCCGGAAGAGGTAGCTGAACTCCAGGGAGAAGCCCTCCAGGCTCACGTCCTGCTGGTTGTACTCCAGGTCCCCGTCGAAGTAGACCTGCATGCTCACCGTGGCCGGGAGAGTGTCGGGATTGGTGAGTCGGACGAAGAACCCCCGGTCCGGCTTGACGGGGTAGATCTCGTCGAAGGTGGAGGCCAGATCCAGGTAGGTGGTGTCCGCCTCGTCCAGGATCAAGACCGTGGCTCCCTCTTCCACCGTTCGGGTGAACCGGGTGGAGGTGATGAGCTCCAGGGCCACGGGGGTCTCTCCCGACACCACTACCCGGGCCTCGTCGGCGATCTCGCCCCCGGTGTCGAAGATGCCGCAGCCGGCCGCCGGGAAGACCAGGACGAGGAAAAGGAGGAGCCGGGCGGCGCCCGGGAGACGTCGGACCGGGGCCGTGGATGAGCTCCGGGAGGATGAAGTCCGGGAGGAGGCGGCGACGGCGTTCGGCAGTGAGATCATGGCCTTCCAGGAGTCCTCGTTTTCGGTCCGGGTTGTCTCCGGACCGGATCGGCTGGGGAACGAATGGCCCGCAGGTGAATATCTTAGCGAAGCCCCGAACAGGTAAAGGTAACCCCGACCCCGCCGTTCATGCCGACCACCACCCCCATGCTCTCCATCCCCGACGGCTCCGGCTTCCGCCTCCATCCATCCCGTCCCCGGAAGAGTCGGACCTCCAAGGGGGCGCCGGGAGGGGCCGGAGCCAGGGTGTTGAGTGTGGTCCGGGCGTTTCTGGCTGTGGCTCTCCTCCTGGTTCCGGGGGTGCAGCGGGCGTCTTCCCAGGAGTCCCCCTGGGATGCGGGAACACGGGAGACAGGCCTTCTCCTCCGGGGCCTGGACGGGGTGAAGCGAGTCCTGGTGGTGGGAGCCCACCCGGACGACGAGGACACCAGCCTCCTGGCGACCCTGGCTCGGGGATGGGGGGTGGAGACGGCCTACCTCTCCCTGACCCGTGGAGAGGGAGGACAGAACCTCCTGGGAGATGAGCTGGGAGAGGGACTGGGCCTGGTGCGTACCGGAGAGCTCCTGGCGGCCCGGGGCCTGGACGGGGGCAGGCAGTTCTTCACCCGGGCCTTCGACTTCGGCTACTCCAAGACCGCCGTGGAGACCCTGGACTTCTGGCCCCGGGAGGAGCTCCTCCGGGACGTGACCTGGGTGGTCCGGACCTTCCGCCCCCAGGTGATCGTCTCCGTGTTCTCCGACACCTCCCGGGAAGGTCACGGTCATCACCAGGTGGCGGCCCTCATGGCTCGCCAGGTCTTCCACACCGCGCCGGACTCCACCCGGTTTCCGGATCAGCTTCAGGAGGGGGCCGTAGCCTGGGCCCCGGCCAAGCTCTACCGGCTCACCCGTTTTTCCCGGGAGGAGCCCACCCTGCACCTGCAGACCGGGGGGTTCGATCCCCTCCTGGGCCGGTCCCACCACCAGTTGGCCATGGAGAGTCGGAGCCAGCACCGCTCCCAGGACATGGGACGGGCCCGGCCCCTGGGACCCCGGAGCTCCTCCCTGGTCCTCCTGGAGAGCCGGGTGGAGGTTCCCTCGAAGCAGGCCGGGGTCTTCGCCGGGGTGGACACGACCCTGCTGGGACTGGCCGCTCCCCTCCCGCCGGCGGCCCGGCGAGGGGTGGAGTCGGCCCTGGAGACCTACCGCCGGGCCCTGTCCCGTGCCCGGGAGGAGTTGGACGCCCTGGAACCCTGGAGGGTGGCCCCTCACCTGGCCCGGGGTCTTCGGGCTCTCCGGGAGGCCCGGGACCTGGTGGCCTCCCCCGGCCTCGGACCCTCCGAGCTGGCCAGGGTTCTCCCGGACCGGGTCGCCCGGGTGGAGAGGGCTCTGCTGGCGGCCAGGGGAGTCGTGATGGACGTCCGGGTGGAGGACGATCTCCTGGTTCCGGGGGAGGAGGTGGGCGTGGTGGTGGAGATGTGGAACGGTGGGTCCGGCCCCGTGGAGGACGTCCGGGCCTCCCCGGAGCTCCCGGCGGGGTGGGGGGGCGAGCAAGGAGGATGGGAGATGGTGCCGGAACATGGTGACGAGATCACGGGTGAGGACCGGAGGGAGACCCTGGCTCCCGGCTCGCTTCTCCGCTGGCGCTTTCGGGTCCGGCTTCCGGACGATGCCCGGGCCTCCCGGCCCTACTACCTGACCCGGCCCAGAGATGGAGCCCTCTACCGGTGGCCTCCGGATCCCGGCCTCCGGGGCCGGCCCGGGAATCCTCCCCGGGTGAAGGCCCGGGTCTCCCTGGTCCTGGAGTCTCTCCCTGTGTCCATGTCCCGGCCGGCGGAGTACCGAGGGGTGGACAAGGCCCGGGGAGAGTACCGGGAGCCCCTTCTGGTGGTGCCGCCCCTCTCCGTGGCCCTGGAGCCGGTCTGGATGGTGTGGCCCCTGGGCGGGACCCGGGAGAGGGAGGTGGCCGTCCGGGTGAGGAATGACAGCGGGGATCTTCGGCGGGCCCGGGTGGACCTGGAGCTGTCTCCGGGCTGGGAGGCCCGACCCCGGGAGAGGGAGGTGGTGCTGGAGGGAGAAGGGGCCCAGGCCTCCCTCTCCTTCCGGATCCGTCCCCCCGGATCCCTTGAGCCCGGGGTCCACGTCGTCCAGGCCCGGGTCCGGGACGACCAGGGAGGGCTGTACCGGGAGGAGGCGGTCCTGGTGGACTACCCCCACATTCCCCGATCCGCTCTCTTCCGGCCGGCCACGACCCGGATCTCCTCCTTCCGGGTGGCCGTGGCCGGGGAGCCCCGGGTGGCTTACGTCATGGGCTCCGGGGACGCGGGCCCGGAGGCCCTCCGCCAGATGGGAGTGTCGGTGGACCTCCTGGGACCGGAAGAGGTGAGGGCGGGGGCGTTCGGTCCCTACGACGTGGTGGTCCTGGGCATCCGGGCCTACGAGACCCGGCCGGACCTGGTGGCGGCCAACGAGCAGCTCCTGGACTGGGTCCGGGGGGGAGGGACTCTCATGGTCCAGTACAACAAGTACGAGTTCTCCGGGGCCGGCTACGCGCCCTTTCCGGTGGAGATGAACCGGCCCCACGACCGGGTCACGGACGAGACGGCCCCGGTGGAGCTCCTGGAGCCGGACCATCCCGCTCTCACCACCCCGAACCGGATCACCCGGGAGGACTTCCGGGGGTGGGTGCAGGAGCGGGGGCTGTACTTCCTGGGAAGCTGGGATCCCCGGTACCGGCCCCTCCTGTCCATGGCCGACCCCGGGGAAGAGGCCAAGAAGGGAAGCCTCCTGGTGGCCTCTCTGGGGAAGGGGACCTACATCTACACCGGCCTGGCTTTCTTCCGCCAGTTTCCCGCCGGGGTTCCGGGAGCCTTCCGGCTCTTTGCCAACCTCATCAGCCTGGGGGCTGAAGGGTCGGCAGGAGACCTTCCATGATGCAGGAAGACCTGAGAGGAGGAGAGGAGGTGGAGGAGAGGAGGCCAGGGAGCCGGCAGGATCGGAGGTGGGAACGGACTGGCGCGGAACGTGAGGGAGAAAGGGCCGAAGACCGGTCCTGGATCCGGATCTACGCCCTGGTCGTGGCCTACGGGATCGGTATGATCCTGGTCCTCATCCTCCTCACACGCCTCCTGGACCCGGGGGCGCCGTGACCGCCCTGGACTGGCTCCTCTTCGTCCTCTACTTCCTGGGCGTACTCTCCTTCGCCCTCTACCAGAGCCGGAAGAACGTGGGAGTGGAGGGCTTTTTCCTGGCGAACCGACGCCTGCCCTGGTGGGCCATCGGCCTGTCGGTCATGGCCACCCAGGCCAGCGCCATCACCTTCATCGGGACCACGGGACAGGCCTTCGACGACGGGATGGAGTTCGTCCAGTTCTACCTGGCCCTCCCCTTCGCCATGGTGGTCCTCTGCGCCGTCTTCGTGCCGTTCTTCTACCGGGCCCGGGTGTTCACGGCCTACGAGTACCTGGAGAAGCGCTTCGATCCCAAGACCCGCTCCCTCACCGGCTTCCTCTTCCTCCTCTCCCGGGGCATGGGAGCCGGGATCATTCTCTACGCCCCGGCCATCGTCCTCTCGGTGATCCTGGGCTGGGACGAGCGGATCACCATCACGGTCATGGCCGTGGTGACGGTGATCTACACCATGATCGGGGGGATCACCGCCGTCATCTGGACCGACGTGGTGCAGATGCTCATGGTCTTCGCCGGCATCGCCGTGGCCCTGGCGGCCCTCTTCGCCAACCTCCCGGCGGAGGTGGGGGTTGCCGACGTGGTCTACATGGGGGGGATCCAGGAGATGTGGCGCACGGTGGACCTCTCCTGGGATCCCACGAACACCTACACCCTGTGGTCCGGGCTCCTGGGGGGGTTCTTCCTCTTCCTGGCCTACTTCGGCACCGATCAGAGCCAGGTGCAGCGCTACCTCACGGCCTCCTCCCTCAGGGACAGCCGGATGTCCCTGATCTTCAACGCCTTTCTCAAGGTGCCCATGCAGCTCCTGATCCTGTCCATCGGGGTCATGCTCTTCGTCTTCTACCACTTCGAGCGGCCGCCCCTGGTCTTCAGCCCCGCGGAGGTGGCGGCGGTGGAGGAGAGTCCGCGGGGGGAGGAGCTCCGGAGCCTGGAGGAGGAGCAGGCCTGGGTCCACCGGGAGCGACGAACCGCCACCATGCAGCTCCTGGAGGCTCGTCACCGGGAGGCTGGAGGAGCCGACGTGGAAGGGTGGCGAAGCCGGATCGAGGGCTACGACCGGCGTCTGGGGGAGCTCAGGGAGGACGCCAAGGCCCTGGTGGAGGAGGTGCGGGGCACGGCGTCAAACGACGTGAACTACGTCTTTCCCACCTATATCATCCGTTACATCCCCACAGGGATCCTGGGCCTTCTCATCGCCGTGATCTTCGCCGCCGCCATGTCCTCCCTGGACTCGGAGATCACCGCCCTGTCCAGCGCCACCGTGGTGGACTTCTACCGACGCTGGTTCCGGCCCGAGGCCAGCGAGGCCCACTACCTCCTCATCTCCCGCCTGGCTACCCTCTTCTGGGGTCTCTTCGCCTTCGGCGTGGCCCTCTACGCCGGGCAGCTGGGCTCCCTCATCGAGGCGGTGAACCAGGTGGGATCCTTCTTCTACGGCTCCCTCCTGGGGGTCTTTCTCCTGGCCTTCTTCCTTCCCCGAGCCACGGGCACCGGGGCCTTCTTCGGCCTGCTGGCCGGCATGGCCTCGGTCTTCGCCGTGTCCCTCACCACCGAGATTTCGTGGCTCTACTACAACGTGGTGGGGGCCGCCGTGGTGTTCGCCGTGGGCGGGCTCCTCAGCTTCCTCCCACCACCACGGGACAGAGATCCCGGTTCTCCGTACAGCCGGGCTGGCTGATGGTCCGTTCGAAGAGCTCGAAGATCCTCCGGTACTCGTCGGTCCAGGAGGCGGGCTCCACGAAGCCGTGGCTCTCCACGGGGTAGACGGCCATCTCCCAGTTCTCCTTCCCCAGCTCGATGAGGCGCTGAGCCAGTCGGACCACGTCGGAGAAGTGGACGTTCGTGTCCACCATCCCGTGGAGGATCAGGAGGTGCTGGTGGGGCTGGAAGCCCTCGGCGAAGTAGATGGGGGAGGACTTCTCGTAGGCCTCCTCGTCGTCCTGGGGCAGGTTCAGAATCCGGCTCGTGTACCAGTGGTTGTAGTGGGCCCAGTCCGTGACGGAGCGCAGGGCCGCTCCGGACTTGAAGGTCTCCTGGGCCGTGAAGAGGGCCATGAGGGTGATGAACCCCCCGTAGGACCCGCCGTAGAGCCCGATCCGGTCCGGATCGATGCCCTCCGACTCCACCAGGTACCGGGCCCCGTCCACCTGGTCGCTCAGGTCCTTGCCTCCCATCCAGCGGTAGATGCCGGTGCGCCAGTCCCGGCCGTATCCCGCCGAGCCTCGGTAGTCCACGTCCAGGACCGTGTAACCCTCGGAGGCCAGGAAGTGGTGGAACATGTACTCCCGGTAGTAGCTGGACCAGTAGTTGTGGACGTTGTGGAGGTAGCCGGCGCCGTGGACGAAGATGACGGCGGCCCCGTTGCTTTCGGCTCCCACGTCGGTGGGGCGGTAGATACGGGCCGGAACCCGGGCCCCGTCCTGGGCGGTGAAGCGGACGATCTCCGGCTGGATCCAGGGGAAGGTGAGCCACTCGGCGGTGGGGGAGACGGTGACCTGCTCCAGCTCGGCGCCCTGGTCCATGTCCGCCACGTACAGCTCAGGAGGCCGGTTCGCCCGGGAGTGGACCACGGCCATCCGGTCCCCGTCCGGGGACGGAGTTACCCGAAAGCTCCCGTCTCCCCGGGTCAGGGCCCGCTTCCCGGTGCCGTCGAAGGCCATGGTGTAGGCGTGCTGGTTGAAGGGGGAGTCCTGGCTGGTGTGAAGGAGGAAGCCCTCCCGGTCCTCGGGTATGGCCAGGCTCAGGACCTCCCATTCCCCGGAGGTCAGGGGCCGTTTGCCGGTGCCGTCGGCCTGGGCCGTGTAGAGGTGGGCGTAACCCGTCTCCTCGCTGACCCAGTAGACTCGGTCCGAGTCCGGGATCCACCCGGCGCAGCCCCCGAAGCAGGGGCCGCCCACCCAGGCCTCGTCAAAGTGGGAATCCACCAGGGTGAGCTCCCCGCTGGCGGCGTCCACGGTGTGGATCCACCAGGTCTTGAAGTCGAAGGCCACGCTGAGGAGGAGGCCCCGGGTTCCTGCATCGTTCCAGCCCACGAAGCGAGCCTGGGCCAGGTCCGGATGCTCCGCGCCTCCCTCTGACGCCTCCTCGCCCTCGTCGCCCTGGTCGTCGGCGGGGTAGAGGTCCAGCCAGGTCATCTCTCCGGTGGCTACTTCCAGGAGACCGATCCGGGTTTTCCCCTGGACGTCTCCCACCTTGGAGCGGGTGTTCCGTTCCTGGGTGTAGCCGGACTCTGTGATCCAATCCGGCACCATGGTGCTCTCCGCCCCTTCGGCCCGGGCGTAGGCCGTCACCACCACGTAGTCCCCTGTGGGGGAAGGATCGAGACCCCTGAGACTCTCGCCTCGTCCCAGGTACACGGGCTCCGGCTCCCCCTCCTCCATCCGCTCCCGCCGGGCCTCCCGCTCCTCCTGCTCCTCCTTCTGACGGCGGATGTGCCGGAAGAGCTCCTCCTGCTGCCGCTCCAGGAAGGCTTTGTGTCCCTCGGCCTCCTGCTCTTCCCGGGGCTCGGGTCCGGAGCGGATGTCGGTGAGCTGACGGATGTGGGCCTCATCCAGGCTCATGCTGAAGAGGTTGTCGCCCCGGGTGAAGAACACCCTCTCGTCGTCCCCGGAGAACCGGGGCGACCCCTCCCGTTCCTCGGTCTCGGTCAAGCGGGTGACCTGAAGACGGCTCCGCTCCACCAGGTAGAGGTCCCCGCGGAAGGAGGTGACTCTCCATCGACGGTCTCCGGACAGGTCACCTCCAGCGAAGAAGATGGCCAGGGAGTCGGCCCGCTCCTCTTCCACCAGCTCCGGCTCGCCCCCCTGGGCCGGGACCCGGTAGAGGTCCCGGTCCTCGTGCCAGGCCTGACCGCCGGGCCGCCAGCGGAAGTAGATCCACTCCGAGTCGTCGGTCCAGCTCACGCCCGCCGGCGACTCCCCCACCAGCTCCGGGCCACGCATGATGGAGCGGATGGTGAGGGGGAACTCGAAGTCGGTGGCCACAGGCGGTTCCAGCTCCGCCGTGGGGGTCGGCGTCTGCCCCTGGAGGGGGGGAGGGGCGGAGGCGGAGAGGATGCAGAAGAGGAATCCCAGGACGAGGACAGGGGGGATCCGACGCATGTTCTGTGGCTCCGGCCAGAGGGACGAGTACGAGCTCAATCCCCGAAGCTGATTCCCAGAGCCCTCGCCGTCCAGACCACGTCGCCCTGGACCGGGACGAGCTTGAGCTTGGAGAGGGCCTCGCCCAGGGGCACGGCCTTCACATCCGGCGGATCCAGAGCCACCATGGAGCCGAAATCGCCCCGCTTCACCAGCTCGATGGCGGCGGCCCCGAATCGGAGGGCCAGGAGCCGGTCGTAGGAGTTGGGTTGCCCTCCCCTTTGCAGGTGGCCCAGGACCAGGGACCGGGTCTCCACGTCGCACATCTCGCCGATCTGGGCCGCCAGCTTATCGGCCAGACCGCCGTAGCGGGCGTCCTTCCACGGCTTCGCCTCTTCCACCAGGCTGGCCTCCCCTCCCATGGGCTTGGCTCCCTCGGCGGCCACCACCACGGCGAATTCCCGCTCGTTCTCGTACCGGTCCCGGATCTTCTCCGCCACCTTCTCCATGCTGTACGGGATCTCCGGGATGAGGATCACGTCGGCGGTGCCGGCGATCCCGGCGAAGAGGGCGATCCAGCCCGCATGCCGGCCCATCACCTCCACCACCATGGTGCGTTTGTGGGACTGGGCTGTGGAATGGAGCTTGTCGATGGCGTCGGTGGCCGTCTCCACGGCGGTGAGGAATCCGAAGGTCATGACCGTGGATTCCAGGTCGTTGTCGATGGTCTTGGGAATGCCGATGACCGGGAGCCCCTTGTCCCGGAGTCCACGGGCGATGGTGAGGGATCCGTCCCCCCCGATGGCGATGAGGCAATCCAGCTCTCGCTCCTTGAACGCAGCCAGGATCTCGTCGCCCCGGTCGATCTCCTTGATGGAGCCGTCGGGTTGCTTCTCGGGCCAACGGAGGGGATTGCCACGGTTGGAGGTTCCCAGGATGGTGCCTCCCACGTGGGTGATGCCTCGCACCGACTCCCGGGTCAGACGGACGACCCCCTGGTCTCCATTGTACTTCTCCGGGGTCAAGATACCGTCGAATCCGTCCCGGATTCCGTAGACCTCCCAGCCCTCGTTGATGCCGGAAAGGACCGCGGCCCGGATGACGGCGTTGAGTCCCGGGGCGTCACCGCCCCCGGTGTTGATGGCGATCTTTCGCTTCATGACCTCTATGACCTCGTTCGTTGGCTCGATTCACGGCCCCAGGAGGACCGTGGGCGAAGAGTGGTGCGTCCTCTCGTTCGCTCCGGCCGTCCATGTCCAGTCTCGGCATGGTGATGGGGGAATCTGAGTGAAAAAGAAAACGCCCGGCGGGGCCGGGCGCAATCGCAAGGGGGTAACGGGTCGGCGAAAGGACCGTCGTCTACCGTCCCTGCCACCGAATCATCAGTCCCACCTCCACACCCCAGAGGCTCTCCTTCTCTCCTCCGCTCGACTGGAGCTGCCCCCAGGACACCCGTCCCCGGGGGGCCAGGGCGAAGGAGCCGCCGGTCCGGAAGGGGACCTCCGCGCCGCCGCCCATCAGCCATCCTTCCCCGGTCCCTGCGTCCCGGCTCTGATACCGGACGTCCAGGGACGGACGGAGTCGGACCTGGGAGCCCAGGGGAATGGATCCGTTCAGTCCCGCCATGAGCAGGTTCTGGGAGCCCACCACCAGGGTGGAGTCGGGTTCGGCTCCCGGATCGCCCTGGTAGTAGAGGAATCGATCCCCTTCCTCTCTCCACACGTCCGTGGCGTAGAGGGCCCAGGTGGAGCGCCCCGTCCTGAAGGCGTAGGACACGTCACCCCGGAATCGGTTCCCGGCCTGGAAGAGGTTCCTGCCGTCGTACTCGTCCCGGGCGAAGCTCTGGATGGTGAGACCGGCGGTGAAGGTCCCCGCCTCCCCCACGTTCCGGTCCACCGCCACCCGGATCCGGACCTCGTCCCCCGGCTCGTAGGTCAGGTCCTGCCCCTCCCGAGGCTCGAAGCCGCTGGCCAGGCGGTAGCTGCCTGCCACCCCCACGCCCCACTCCCCCGCCTGCCGGGCCAGGGCCAGCCCGGTGGTCACGGAGGATCCGGTGCCCCAGGTGGCCTCCCGAAACCCCAGTACGTCCGTGGATAGGACAGAGGCCACCACGGCCTCTTCGGCGGAGTGGGTGCTCTCGCCGGTGGGCAGGTTCACCGCCGCCGTGAGGGCCGCCCAGGGAGCGAGGCGAACGGAGGCACGGAGACGGGTGTCCACGGGACCCTGGAGGGTGTACTCGACTCCCTCCTTCTCCACGGAGCCCAGGGCGTAGGCACCGTAGAGGTCCACCGAGACCCGCCCCCCCAGGGGGAGGGTGTAGGCCACGGGAAGGAGGGTCAGGTTGGCCACGTCGGTGCCCAGGGCCTCGTCGAAGGAATAGGACTGGAAGTGGATGCCGGTTCCCATGGAGTGGCCCGGCTCCTGGGCCGTGGCGGCTCGGGGCCCGAAGACCAGGGGAAGGACGAAGCCCAGGAGGGCCACCGGGGCCCGGAGGCGAACGGCTCGGCGAGAGGTAGCCATGTCAGTTCTCCCCTCCCGGCCGGGGAATGGTGATGCGGATGATCCCGATCTCGGGAATCGTCACCCCCTCCAGCCCGATGGCCTCCTGGAGGGGATCCCGGTGTTGCACGTCCGCCAGGACGTCGGAGAGGATCCCTCCCGGGTCCACAAGGAGGATGGACGGGCTGGGCACCACCTCGTGGGTCATGGACCACAGGAGGGAGGAGGTGCCCGTGGCCAGCTCCGCCAGGGACCCGGGGGACTCCACGGGGAGGGGCAAGGAGGTGAGGGCGGCCAGCTCCGGAGTGGCCCGGGAGGCCACCTGGTCGGTGCTGGTGAGGGCCGCATCCTGGAGAGCTTCGGCTTCCGTCCGGCCCTCCAGGGCCGGGCCGAAGGCGGGATCCGCATCCAGGGATTCCCCGAAGAACTGACGGGCCTGGTCGTAATCGCCCCGGTCCATGGCCATGAGTCCCCGGCCGTATGCCAGGAAGGCCAGGAGGTTCTCCGAGCGATTCTCGTTGATGGCCTGCCGCTCCGCCGGGGTCAGGTCCACGGCCAGGATGTCCAGGATCTGGAAGACGGCCTCCTTCTCCACGTCGAAGATCCGGGAGAGCTGGTCCTGAGCACTGGCCTCTCCCCTGGATTCCCGCTCCCGGGTGGCCAGGACGTCGGTATCGAACCGGAGGACCCGGTCCGGGAGAGGGGTCAGGGCTCCCTGCACCACGTGCTGTGCCTGGAGGAGACGCCCGGCCCGGGCTCCCGTCTCCGGAGCGGTGAGACCGGCCTCCTGGAGGGCCATCTCCTCCAGGAGAGTCTGGACCCGGGTCCGCTCCAGCACCGTGAGGCCTCCGGAGAGGGCCAGATCCGTGGTCATCATGTCGGCCAGAGCCACCTGGAGGGGCTCCAGCTCCTCGCTCTCCCCGGTGAGCCGGAAGGGGAAGACGGCCACCGTTCCCGGCCGGGGATCCCGCTGGGCGATCTCCTCCTCCCGGGCCAGGGTCTCTCGGGCCCGGGTCCGGAGCTCCCGCCGGACCATGAGGGTCAGGCGGTCCTGGATCTCCTCCTTCAGGGGGCCGTACTCCCCACGCTCCACGTAGGAGGCGTAGGCCTCCCGGGCCCCGGCCCAGTCTTCCAGCTCCTCGCTGACCAGCCCCTTGTAGAGGTAGGCGGCGCCGGGAGCCTGCCCGGTGGTCAGGGCCCGGTCCAGAATCGCCTCTGCCGTGGGGTGGTCCCCGGCCTTGAAGTAGGCGATCCCCAGGCGGGTCAGAGCCTGGACGTCTCCCGGCCGGGCCTCCACGGCCCGCTCCAGTCGGGGGATGTCCTGGGGCGTGGGCTCGGGCATCCGTCGGACGCAGCCGGAGAGGAGGACGAGACCCACAAGGGCCAGGAGGGGGGTTCTGCTCATGAACGGGAGCCTTCCCAAAACGACATCGGGCATGGGAGAGATGGGGACGGAGAAGCACAAGCCTCGCATCCCCGTTCGAGGGCTCTTAAATTTACAGATGTGCATTTTGGCGGGCAAAGGGTTTCTCCACCCCCCGGTCGTCCTTGCCCGCGCGCCTCGGTTTCTCGGGATTCTCCCCCACATCCACGGAGGGTAGTCACTTGCGCAACCCTGCGATCCGGGTTCTCGCCATCACCGTGCTCCTGGTGGCTGCAGGCGGCCAGGACGGGTGGGCACAAGAAGCCCGGCAGGACCTCCCCACCGTCGCGGTTCTCGACTTCACGGGTTTTCTCCTGGGACAGGAGGGCAACTCCGCGCCCCTGGGAAAGGCCGTGTCCGCCATGCTCATCACGGAGCTGTCCAGCCGGGATGGCTTGCGGGTCATCGAGCGGTACCGGCTCCAGGATATCCTCACGGAGCAGAGCCTGAGCCTCTCGGGACGCGTGGATGAGGAGACCGCCGTCCAGGTGGGAAGGATGGTGGGCGCCCAGTACACGGTTCATGGCCAGGTGTCCACCGTGGGCAACCAGACCCGGTTGGACATGAGGGCCGTGGACGTGGAGACGTCCGAGATCCTGGAGGCCCGGAAGCTCACCGGCCAGACCAGCGAGCTGCTGTCCCTGGTGGTTGACATGGCGGACCTCTTCACCCGTGAGCTCCAGCTTGAGCCGCCCTCGGATCGGCCCGAGGTGGAAGCGATCCCGGTGGCCGCCACCATCGAGTTCTCCCGAGCGGTGGACTTCGAGGACAAGGGCCAGGTGGAGCAGGCCGTGGAGCACTACCGTCGAGCTCTGGAGATTCATCCGGACCACAGAGATGCCCGGAAAGCCCTGGACCGGCTCACCGGGGAAGGAGGGTCGGATCGATGAAGACCGTGGATCCCCACATACGGCGCATGCCCTGGATCTTCCTGGCGATCCTCCTCCTGTCTCCGGCCTCTCCGGCCCTGGGCCAGGGGGCTCCCCAGATCCGCTTCGAGACCGATCTTCCCCGGACCCTGGTCTTTATGGCCGAGGAGGGGGAAGGCCAGGTGGCGTCCCGGACCATGACGGAGTTTCTCCGGGAGGCGGGCTTCCCCCTCATCGACCCGGCCCTGGCCCACACCACGGCCCAGCGTGACCTGGTGCAGCAGGCCCTGGATGGGGATGAGGGGGCGGCCACGGAGCTGGGCCGGGACTTCGGTGCCCAGGTCCTGGTCATCGGCAGGGCCGATTGGGGGGCCCGTCCCGATCCCGTGGACGGGACCCTCATCACGGCCACCAGCGAGGTCTCGGTCCGGGCGCTTCGCCTGGACCGGGGGGAGGTCATCGCGTCGGCCCGCCAGGATGCCCGGGGAATCGACGCCACGGAACAGGCTGCCCGGACCAAGGTCGTCCGTCAGGCCACGGACGGGATCCTCACCGAGACCTCCTTCGTGGGCCAGCTCATCAACAACTGGACCGAAGAGACCTGGGAGGAACAGGAGTACTGGCGGCCGGACCCGGGGTCCGTGACCGCCGCCGAGGAGAAGGCTTCGGAGGGGTCCGCTCCGGGGCTGGCCATCCTCCTGGCCCAGGTCCGTCCGTCCACCCAGGGCGGGACCCGGGGGCTGGGTGTGGTCAAGAGAGGCGATCCCTCCTCCTCTCTCTTCAATCCCGTGCGCCTGGAAGGGGTGGTGGTGGGAGAGGCCCGGACCGTCTCCGTGGAAGGGAAGCCGGCGAACCTGGAGCCCCTGGCCGCCGGGGAGGCGCAGCGCCTGGGCCTGGTGGGCCGGCAAGCCCAGAGGTTCTGGGCCGAGACGAATCTTCCCATGACCCAGGACACGGTGAAGGTGGTAGCTCAGGGGCCCTCCGGTGCGGTGGCGGAGACGGTGGCGGCTCCCCGTATCGACGAGCGCTGGGCCGTGGTGGTGGGAGTCAGCCGCTACGAGTCCCCGGACATCCCGGACCTGGATTTCGCCCGGTCCGACGCCGAGGCCATTCGAGACTTCCTTCTCAGCTCCTCGGCGGGGCCCTTCCAGGAAGACCACATCCTCTTCCTGGCGGACCAGCGGGCCACGGGGCCGGCCATGCGGGAAGCCCTTTTCGTCTTCCTCCAGGAGGCGGATTGGGACGATCTGGTGGTCATCTACTTCGCAGGCCACGGGGCTCCGGACCCGGCCCGGCCGGACAACCTCTACCTCCTTCCCCACGACTCCGAGTTGGACGCCCTGGCCTCCACCGGCTTCCCGATGTGGGACATGAAGACGGCCGTCCGTCGCCAGATCGCAGCCGAGCGGGTCATCGTCATCGCCGACGCCTGCCACTCCGCCGGCACCCAGGAGGGCCTTACGGCGGCGGAGGAGTCGAATCCCATCAACGGGGGCTTCAGTCAGCTTTTCACCCCGTCCCGAAGACTCAGCATGACGGCGGCGGACGCCAACGAGTTCTCCCTGGAGGATGTCCGGTGGGGCGGGCACGGGGTGTTCACCTACTTCCTGCTGGAGGGCTTGGAGGGGGCCGGGGACGCGGACGGGAACGGGATCGTGACCTTCAGCGAAGTCTTCGACTACGTGCGCCAGAATGTGGTCCAGGCCACGGAGGGCCGGCAGAATCCCCAGAAAGCGGGGCTTGGAGATGTTCCCCTGGCCGTAGTGGAGGAGGGGACTCCGGTGCCCGGGGGGACTCGCTAGAGTCCTGACCCGCCGCCGCCCATCTCGTCCCGGATCTCCTGGATCCGGGCCCGGGCCTCTTCCATGGCCGCCGCCACCGCCGGGGGGGTGGGACTCAGGGCCTCCGCCTGACGCAGGAAGCTCTGGTAGGCTTCCATGGCCGGTGGGCCGGTGGCCTGCATCTCCGAGGGCTCCACGGCCCGGACGAACTCCTGGTAGGCACAGTTGGCGTTCTGGAATCCGGCCAGAGCCTGGGCCGTGGCTCTGTCGGCGGAGGGAAGGGTGGGCGCGAGCCGGGCCAGGTCGTCCAGGGTCTGTCGGCCGGCATCCATTCGGCCCACCGTGCACTGGGCCTGGGCCAGGAAGAGGTAGGCCTCATAGCCGGGCTCCTCCAGGGTCACGGCCTCCTCCAGGGCGTCCAGGGCTCCGCCCCACTCCCCCAGTTGGATATGGCTGATCCCCTGCCGGACCCGGGCCCGAGCGTAGTCCCGGGCGTAGGAGCTGGACGGGCTGGAGGGTCGGGGCATCCGCATGTAGTAGTTCGTGGCCGTGGCCCAGCTCTCCTCCTGGAAGGCCCGGTCCCCCTCCCGCATGAGGCTCCGGTCCACTCCTGCGTCCGGGTCCGGGGCCTGCTCTTCGGGGGATTGCTCTCCCGGCCCCGCCGCCTCCGGACTCTCCTCCCGGGCTGGCCGGGTGGGCGTGGTGGTGGAGGGGCGAGAGGAGGCCTCCTGGGGGCTCGGTTCCGGCTGGGTGAGACGCCGGGCAAGGGGAAGGGTCACGGGTCCGGTGGACCCTCCGCGGGGCACCCGGAGCACCGTGTCCAGGCGGTGGTAGGAATCCGATTCCAGGCGGACCTCCACCACCAGGCTGTCCCGGGCCACGGCGTGCTCGATCCGGTAGGGCTCCGAGGAGGAAACGCTCTCCACACCCCAGGCGTCCAGGGTGATGGGGAAGCGGACCAGGTGACGCACGGTGAAGGCGGGATCCGAGAGGGCTTCCCCGGTTCCTGCGTCCACGGCCTGGAGGAGGATCTCGCTGGGCCGGGGCTCGGCTGTGGGACCTTCGGCCAGGCGCCCTTCCTGCTCCGGAGAGCAGCCCCCGCTCAGGACGAGGAGGAGGGAGGCAGCCAGGAGCCGGGGCGTTGGGTGACGAGGAACCATATGAACCAATGAAAGACAGCCGGGGCGGGGCGGCAAGACCCCAACCCGGGGCCCCGCCGCTTCTCCGGACCGCCACCCCTCCGGGACCCTCCGGGGTTTGACCGGAGTCGGCCCTGAGGAATATCCTGGTTCCGAGAGGTGTTCCACCCCTTTCCAGCACCCCCCGATCCCGAGGCACCACGTGTCCGATCACGACGATTCCCGGAAGAAGCCCCCTCCCCCCCAGGAGCCCGACGAGACGGATCGCCCTGGCGCCGGCGGAAGAGAGGACGACCCCATGGTGGGAGAGCTCCTCCGGGACAAGTGGCGGGTGCTGGAGCGCCTCGGGTTCGGGGGCTTCGGCACGGTCTACAAGGTCCAGGACGTGAAGGGAGGGTGGGTCGAGGCCCTGAAGATCCTGGGGGTGGACCGGATGTCGGGTGCCGAGGCCGAGACCATGCGGAAGCGCTTCCTCCGGGAAGCCCAGATCATGAAGAGCCTGGGCAACCAGTCCCAGCACATCGTGGGGCTGAGTACCTACGAGGAGGACCTGGAAGCCGGACTCGTCTACTTCCTCATGGAGTTCGTGGAGGGGAGGGACCTGGCCGAGGTCCTGGCCCAGGAGGGACCCCTGACCCCGGAGCGGACCGTTCACCTGGGCCTCCAGATCTGCGACGCCCTCATGGTGGCCCACGAGGCGGAGGAGGAGGTGGTCCACCGGGACCTGAAGCTGGAGAACGTCATGCTCACCCGGGACCGAAGGGGCAATGAGGTGGCCAAGGTCCTGGATTTCGGCATCGCCAAGATCGCCGAGAGAGAAGGGGACAGCCATCTCACCATGGCGGGGACGTCCCTGGGGACCCCGGGGTTCGCCGCCCCGGAGCAGCTTCGGGCCGAGACGGTGGATGGGCGCACCGACCTCTTCGCTTTCGGGGTCATCCTCTACTGTCTCCTCACGGGCCGGGACCCCTGGTTCGGGCGGACGGCGTGGGAGTCCACGGATCACGTCTATGAGCTCATGGTGGCTGCCGAGAAGGCGGAGGTCATCCCCTTCGAAGAGACCGGAGTGGAGGTGCCCCGGCCCCTGGCCGACGTGGTGACCCGTCTTCTCCGGCGGGATCCCGCCCAGCGGTTCCCCTCGGCCCGGGAGCTGAAGGAGACCCTGACCCGGATCGTCCGGGAATGGGAGGCCCGGGAGGAAAGGGAGGAGGCGGAGACCCCGGCTGCCGAAGGGATGGCCACCGCCCTGCTCCGGCACAGGGGAAAGGTCGCCCTGTCTCTGGCCCTGGTTCTCCTGGTCGTGGGAGTCCTGGTGGTGAGACCCTGGGGACGGACCCTCACCGTGGACGAGCTGGAGGAGAGGGCCCTCGCCGGAGGGGTGGCCAGCGCCCGACTCACCTCCGCCGGCATCGAGGGGCGACTGACGCTGGGGCCCCTTCCCCTCCCCTTCCGGGTCCCCGTGGAGGAAGGGGCGGCCCCCGGGGTAGTGGGGGACCTCCGGAGCGCGGGCTTGACGGTGGACACCTCCCGGGAGGTGGACCGGTTGGTCCGGCGGGCGGCGGCGGCCCAGATGGAGATGCGGTACTTCGGGGAGCCCGGGAGGGACGTCCGGACCTTCGCCCAGCAAGCCCTGGTCCTGGACCCGGACAGCCGGGAAGCCCGCTCCCTTCTCCGGAAGGTGGCCGAACGCATGGCCTGGGACGCGGAGGCGGCCCTCCAGGACGGAGAGCCCCAGGAGGCCCGGGAGCTGGCCCGGGACTGTCTTGGGCTGGTGCCGGGCCACCCGGGCTGCCAGGCCGTGGTGGGGGGATAGGAAGCCGCCAGGGTCCCGGCAGGCCGATCCACCCTTTGGGAACGGTGGATTGGAACCGGGAGGGGCCGCCGCGGTAATCGTTCTATCCGAGAACCTCCGGAAACCCGAAGAGAGGAAGAGCGGACAATGGCGGCAACCGAAGAGGCGGTGAGAGAGGCCCTGAAGGGGGTGAAGGATCCGGAGCTGAACCTGGATCTGGTCACCCTGGGTCTGGTCTACGACATCCAGGTGGAGGAGGGAGAGGCGAAGGCCATCATCTCCCTGACCTCACCCATGTGCCCGGTAGCGGATCAGATCGTGGACGAAGCCCGGCTGGCCATCGCCAAGGTGGAGGGTGTGGACAAGGCGGAGGTTCAGCTGACCTTCGATCCCCCCTGGACCCCCGAGCGCATCAGTCCCCTCATCCGCTCGTCCCTGGGCCTCTGAAGCCCGCTAGTGGATCAGGTCCACCTCTTCCAGGAAATCCCGGAGGGGGTTCGCTACCTGGATGGCCCGTTCCTGGAGGGCCAGCGCCAGGCTTTGGGGTCCCTTCTTCTCCCCGGCCAGGTGACGGGCCACGGCTTCGCCCAGGTGGGCGTCGGACTTCTCGGCGGCGTTGTAGTACTCGGCGTACCGGGCGCTCACATGCTGCTCGAAGATGGGAAGCTGACTCCGGGGGGTGCCGTTGTTCACCATGTCCTCGAAGATGGCGGCGTGGAAGGCGTCGAGCCCCTTCGTCACCAGTTCCTCGTTCGAACGTCCCACGAAGGCCAGCTGGATGCCCCGGGTGTGGGCCCACATGAGGAAGATGAGGATCTCCTCGGCTGGCGCCGGCTCCGGAACCCCGTTCTCCTCGGTGAGTCCCAGGTCTCCCAGGAGCACTTCGGCATCGCCGTCGGTGATGAAGTCCGAGAAGCTCTCCCAGACCAGCTGGGCCAGGTTATCGCCCAGTTCCTGGGGTGTCATGTTCTGGGGCACGCTGAAACCCTGTGTCTCGTCGGCCATGTCCGAATATGCGCTGATCATGTCGTTTCCGTATCGTGAAGTGGTGTAGACAATTCCCACGAAAAGGGGCCGGGTGTCAAGCTTCTTGATGGGAACCCTTTGTCCGGTTCCCGGGGTTAAAGGCCTGACCGCGAAGTAGCCCAGGAAGCCAGACGGCCCCAGGAGACGTGCCCATGGATTCGAGACCCTCTTCTTCGTTCCCGCAACCCGGGGCTCGCGCCGGACTCCTGGTTCTGACGGTCCTGGTGACCGCTGGCGTGGTGGCCTGCGGCGGAGGCCCCCCGGAGGTCCCCGAACCCCGGCCCCTGGTCATCCGTTCCGGAGCCCGCCTGACCCCGGACAAGGAGCGCCTCAGGGACATCGACGCCTGGTTCCGTCCCCAGCTGGAGAACATCAACCAGGATCCGTCGTTCTTCATCCAGGTGGTGGACCGGGACACACCGGCCTACCCCTGGGAGAGCCTGGTCATTGAGGGGGATACGGCGACCATCGGCCTGGAGACCCAGAAGTCTCCGGAAGCCCAGACAGCCTACCTGATCTACGCCCACCTCCACCTCATGGACCGGATGGAGCGTCTGGATGAATGGTTGCCGGGAGCCCAGGGGCTGGAGGGCTTCGAGCTGGAGCGGGCCATGGTCTCCCGGACCTCCGACGTCTGGCTCTTCGGGCGGTCGGCCTTCGACGCCACGCCCTACGAGCCCCTGGAGGAGATCATGTACTCCAAGGAGAACGGCTACCTGGATGCCTTCCTCCTCACGGCTCGGGGGGAGGAGTTCCCGGAGGCGAGACAGGCCTGGCTCCAGGAGGATCCCCAGGCCCTGGAGCGGTACCGGCAGTGGTTCGTGGAGACCTTCGAGGAGGAGCCCCCGGGCCTTCGGGAGGAGGGAGGAAGCTGAGGGGCAGGTGTCCCTGCTGCCGGTTCGTCACTCCTCCAACGTGACTTCCCAGCGGAGGGATACGGGTGGAGCATCACCGTTTCCCTCCGTCTCCACGTGAAGATCCACTCTCCCCGTTCGGCTTACCCTGGCGTCGGACGCTCGGCCCCCCAGGACAGGAAACCCAAGGACCCGCACCGTCTGCTCCTCCCCCTCCGGAGAACGAGCCAGGAGACGGGCTCCCTTGAGCTCCCGGATGGACGGCGCCTGACCCTCCTGAAGCCGGAGTCTGAGGATCCGACCCACATGGGGAGAATCGAAGGCGTCAATGACGCGAAACACGGGCTTGGTGGATTGCTTCTGTCCAGACATGCGCTCACTCTCTCGTTGACGGGGGAAGCAAACGTGGTGTCCGGCGTCCGGGCCTTCCCCCCGGAACCGCAACAGATAAGATAGCGGAAGAGAACCGTCAACGGAGAGGAGAGGGGAGCCGGGGATGGCCAAGGGCACAGGAGACGGGGCCGGAGCCCTGGAGATGGATCCGGAGGAGATGCGACGCCTGGGGTACCGGGTGGTGGACGCCGTGGTGGAGCGGTGGGAGGGATTGGTGGAGGAGGTGCCCTGGAGGGGGGGCACCCGCCGGGAGCTGGAGCCCCTTCTGCAGGAGGAGGCACCGGAGGAGGGTAGGGACGCCGACGACGTTCTCCGCCGGGCCCTGACGGAGGTCCTTCCACGGGCCGGGCGCATCGATCATCCCCGGTTCTTCGCCTTCATTCCTTCCTCCCCCACCTGGCCTGCCGTCCTGGGAGACGTTCTGGCCACGGGCTTCAACGTGTTCCAGGGAACCTGGCTGGAGTCGGCGGGACCGAGCCAGTTGGAACTGGTGGTCATGGACTGGTTCCGGAGCTGGCTGGGGTTCCCGGAGGGGGCCGGAGGACTCCTGACGTCCGGGGGCTCCGCGGCGAACCTGGTGGCCGTGGTTGCCGCCAGGGAGGGACGGCAAAACCCCGCCGAGCCCGTGATCTACGTGAGTGACCAGGGGCACTCATCCCTGGAGCGGGGGGCCGGCATCGCCGGAATCCCGGAGAGTTGCATCCGGAAGATCCCCACGGACGACGCCTTTCGCATGCGGGTGACAGCCCTGCGGGATGCGGTGGAGCGGGACCGGGAGGAAGGGCGGACCCCCCTTCTGGTCTGTGGCAACGCCGGGGCCACGAACACCGGAGCCGTGGATCCCCTCCGGGAGCTGGCGGTCCTGGCCCGGGAGGAGGATCTGTGGTTCCACGTGGACGGGGCCTACGGGGGCTTCGCCGTCCTCACTCCCGACGGTAACCGGGCCCTGGAGGGGATCCAGGAGGCGGACAGCGTGACCCTGGATCCCCACAAGTGGCTCTTTCAGCCCTACGAGGCGGGTTGCCTGTTGGTCCGGGACGTCCGGCGCCTGGAGGATGCCTTTCGCATCGTGCCGGAGTACCTCCAGGATACCGCTCTGGGAGAGGAGCAGGTGAACTTCGCCGACCGGGGGGTGCAGCTCACCCGACGCTTCCGGGCTCTGAAGATCTGGCTCTCCGTGCAGGTCCTGGGCCTGGGCGCCTTTCGGGAGGCCATCGCACAGGGGATGGAGCTGGCCCGGGAGGCCGAAGCCCACATCCGGCGCTCCGCCGACCTGGAGCTCCTGGGGCCCGCCTCCATGGGGATCGTCTGCTTCCGCTATCGACCCTCCCGGGAGGCCCGGGGCGCCCGCCTGGACGAGGAAGGGCTGGAGAGGCTGAACGAGGAGATCCAGGAGCGCATCCTCCGGACCGGAGTGGCCATGATGTCCTCCACCCGCCTTCGGGGCGCCTACTCCCTGCGCCTGTGCATCATGAACTATCGCTCCACCCGGGAGGATGTCCTGGAGACCCTGAATGCGGTAGAGGGGGTGGGACGTGCCCTGCTGGTGGCCCGGGAGAGGGCTTCGGGGGGGCCACCGGGATCGAGTGGGGCCGCCGGGATGGAAGGCTCATGAGGGATCCCTCCCGTGTGGTGACCCGACTGCTGGTGGTGGGTGGGGCCTTCTTCCCGGTCCTGGCCTTCCTCTTCTGGATCACGACCCCCCTGGGGCTCTTGGGGGCCGCCTACCTGGCCCTCCTCCTGGAGCTGGCCCCGGTCCTGGCCCTGGCTCAGCTTCCCGTCGTCGACTCCCAGGAGGAGCTCCCCCGGATCCCCGTCTACCTGACGTCCGGTGCCACGGTCCTGATCCTGGGATGGATGGCCCTGGCCGTGGGGGACGAGTTCCCGGGTGAGGCTCTCATGGGGCTCGGGCCGAAGCCCCTGATCTCCGTTCTTCTATGGACCGTGGGGCTGCTGGCGGTTCTCCTCCTGCTACTGGGGGTCTTTCACCTCCTGGGTCGGGCCCTGGATCTCCGTGAGAGTCCCATCGTGGCCCAGCTCATGCCTCGGACCCTGCAGGAGAAGGGAGCGTTCGGCCTGCTCTCCCTGGCTGCCGGGGTGGGGGAGGAGCTGGCCTACCGGGGGTACGCCGTCCCGGTGCTTGGCATCCTCCTGGGATCGAGTTGGGGTGGGGTGCTTCTCTCCTCCGCCGTCTTCGGGTTCCTCCATGCCTATCAGGGGTGGGTGGGCATTCTCCGGACGGCCCTCATGGGGTTTCTTCTTGCCGTGGGCTTCCAGCTCTCCGGGAGCTTGTGGCCCGCCATCCTCGCTCACGCAGCCCTGGACCTCCTGGTGGGACTGGTCCTGGCCGACAGGCTCCTGAAGGAGTGATCCGTCGTGGATATCGATCTGGCCCTCCTGGCCGATGCCGCCACCATCGACGCGTCCGGCAAGCTGAACATCCTGGGGATCTTCGATCGGATCTCCGCCATGTCCTTTCCGGTCCAGCACGCTCACATCGCCCTGATCCTCCGGTTCGTCGCCTCACCGGAAGAGGCCGGGAACCACGAGGTCCGGATCGTCTTGCGGGGCCCCGATGGGGAGGAGGTGGTGGGCCTGGACGGAAAGATCCAGACCGGTCCAGGAGGTGGTCCTTCCGGAGGGGACGTCAGGGTGCCCCAGGTGGTGAACATGGAGCGGATGGTGTTCCCCAAGCCCGGGCGTTACACCTTCGAGGTGCTGGTGGAACGGGAGCATCGGGTATCCGTTCCCCTCTTCCTGCACCAGGCCAGGCGCCGGGGCGGGGGGCAGGAGCCCGAGCAGGTCCCGCCTCAGGGCACGGGGGGCATGGGGTTCGGCGCCCCCGGGGGCCCGGTTCAGGCGTGACCGGAAAAACGGTAGCCTCCGGGGCCTCCATGACGTAGGGTAGAGAAGGGGAGGTTCCACCCATCCCGGGAAACAAAGCCGGGGGACGCAGGTACGGACAAGTAGGATGATACTGTACTGCAACTTCGAGGAGCTCGGCGCCCTGAAGAAGGGCGCGGAAGCCCTTCTGGCCGAGGCCGGATCCGGGCCCATGCCCGTGGCCGCGCCCCCGGAGGGTCGGGAGGAAGCCGCCGCTCTTCTGCCCCGTCTCACCGGAGATCTCACCATCGAGACCCTGGCGGAGCAACGGCGGGTCCACGCCGCCGTGGCGGCCATCGTGGTCCAGCTCCGTGAGAGCATGGACGAGGCGGTGGTGGCCACCCATCCCGGGGGGGAAGTGGCCGTGGCCTCGTACTTCCTCTACGCCCACGCCCTCTCCGTTCTCTCCCGCCTGGAGGAGATGGGCCAGGAGATGGAGGCCCTCATCGAAGTCGTCACCGGGAACCGGCCCACCCGGGCCATGGCCGAGACCTTCCACTTTCCAAGCTGACGTGACGGCTTCCGGGAAGGGCAATGGCCCTCAGGCCGACTTCCACCGGGAAGCTCTCCCCCACATGGACGCCGTCTTCCGGTTCGCCCTCCGCCTGAGCGGCTCCCGGGACCAGGCCGAAGACCTGGTTCAGGACACCTTCCTCCGGGCCTACCGGGCCTGGGATCAGTACACGCCGGGAACCCAGTGCAGGAGCTGGCTCTTCACCATTTGCAGGAACCTGTATCTCCGGCGTCGAGAGCGGGGCCAACGGCACGACGAGATCGTCTCGGAGAACGTGGACAAGAGCTCCGGCCCCTTCGAGATGGTGAATCCGGTGTGGGTCAAGGCCGTGGAGGCGGATCCCGAGGGTAGCTTCTTCGATTCCATCGTGGACGAGGAGGTCCTGGACCGGATCCGGCAGCTCCCCGAGGACTACCGCACCGCCGTGATCCTCTCGGACCTGGAGGGCTTCACCTACCAGGAGATCGCCGACCTGACCGGTGTCCCGGTGGGCACCGTGAAGAGCAGGCTGTTCCGGGGACGACGGATCCTGCAGAAGGCCCTTTACGACTATGCGGTCTCCATGGGCTACGTTTCCCCACCGGCCGGCGAGATCGAGGAGTGAGAATGAGTATTCTCCGGCGTTTGCGACGACTGCTGGCGGGTCTCCCGAACGGGGGTCAGGGCGGAGGAGGCGAGGGGTCCGGGGGCGGTCAGGGCGAGCCCATCTCCTGCCAGGAGGCTCTGGCCCGGGTGCACGAGTACCTGGACGGGGAGCTGGACGAGACCTCCCACCGGCAGGTGGCCCATCACTTCGCCGTGTGTCAGAGGTGTTATCCCCACTTGAGGCTGGAGGAGCGGTTTCGGGAGTTCCTTCACCACCACGCCGGTCAGGAGGAACGGGCCCCGGACCACCTGAAGGAGAAGGTCCTGGAGCTTCTGGCCTCGGAGGGAGAGCGGGAGGACTGACCCTCCTCGCTTGCATCCCGCCGTCGGATGCCTTTCTCTCATGACGGCATTACAACCCACCTCGTGACGAAGAGAAGAGAAGGAATGGCCACGGCCGAAAAGAGAGAGAGAATCCTCTCCCGCCTCCTGGAAGAGGAGATGAAGGAGTCCTTCCTGGACTACTCCATGAGCGTCATCGTCCAGCGAGCCCTCCCGGACGTGAGGGACGGGCTGAAGCCGGTGCATCGGCGGATCCTGTACGCCATGCACGAGTTGGGACTCAGACCGGACCGGCCGTACAAGAAGAGCGCCACGGTGGTGGGTGAGGTCCTGGGGAAATACCACCCCCACGGAGACGCCGCCGTCTACGACACCCTGGTGCGCATGGTCCAGGACTTCTCCCTCCGCTACCCCCTGGTGGACGGGCAGGGCAACTTCGGCTCCATCGACGGGGACTCGGCGGCGGCCTACCGCTACACCGAGGCCCGTCTGGCCCCACCCGCCACCGAGCTCCTCCTGGATATCGAGAAGGAGACGGTGGGTTGGGTGGCGAACTTCGACAACCGCCTCTCCGAGCCCCAGGTGCTGCCGGGCAAACTCCCAAATCTGTTGGTGAACGGGAGCGCCGGCATCGCCGTGGGGATGAGCACGAACGTGCCGCCCCACAACCTCCGGGAGGTGGCTACCGCGGTCCGGATCCTGGTGAACGATCCGGACTGCACCATCGACGATCTGGTCCGGGTCCTTCCCGGACCCGACTTCCCCACCGGAGGCTACATCGTCGGCCGGGAGGGAATCGAGGAGACCTACCGGACGGGACGGGGTCGCATGATCATGCGGGCCCGGGTGGTGAAGGAGGCCCTGCGGGGGGGGAAGCAGCAACTGGTTGTGACGGAGCTTCCCTACGGGGTGTCCAAGGCCAAGGTCATCGAGCAGATCGCCGGCCTGGCCCGGAAGGGCAAGGTGGACGAGGTGGCGGAGCTCCGGGACGAGTCGGACCGGGACGGGATGCGCCTGGTGGTGGAGCTGAAACGGGGAGCCGACGTGAAGCGGATCTTCCGGACTCTCCTGAAGCGGACCTACCTCCAGGCCACCTTCGGAGCCCACCTCCTGGCCCTGGATCGGGGCCAGCCCCGTGAGTTCACCATCAAGGAGCTCCTGGAGCACTACCGGGACCATCGTCTGGAGGTTATCCGCCGCCGTTCCCGGCACGAGCTGGAGAAGGCGGAGGCGGAGCGTCACATCAACGAGGGTCTCCTGGCGGCCCTGGACCGGATCGACGACGTCATCCGCATCATCCGCAAGTCCAGGGACCGGCCGGAAGCGTCGCTGCGACTCCAGGACCGCCTGGGGCTGAGCGAGGTCCAGGCCGACGCCATCCTGAACATGAGGCTGGGCAAGCTCACGGCCCTGGAGACGGAGGAGCTGCGGGAGCGACTCCGGGAGCTGGAGGCAGTGATCCGGGAGCTACGGGGGATCCTGGAGAGCGTGGACCGACAGCTGGACGTCCTTCTGGAGGAGCTGGAGGACGTGGTGGAGCAGTTCGGGGACGAGCGACGCACGGTGATCCTTGGCGATGGAGAGGAGGAGGAGACAGCCGTGGAGAGCTCCACGGCGGACGAGGACGTGGTCATCACGGTGAGCCACCAGGGCTTCGTGAAACGGATTCCCATGCACCTCTACCGGCGCCGGGTGGGGAGTGGCAAAGCCCTGGCCGGAATGGAGAAGTACGAGGACGACTACCTGGAGCGGGTCTTCGTGGCCCGGACCCGGGGATGGATCCTGGCCTTCACACGGGGGGGGCACGCCCACTTCCTTCCGGTCCTGGACGTGCCGGAGGGGAGCAGGGCCTCCCGGGGACAGTCCCTCTATGCCCTCATGGGAGCCGATCGCCGGGATCCCATCGTGTCCGTCCTGCCGGTGGACGACCTGGAGGCGGACCGGACCCTGGTCTTTCTCTCCCGGAAGGGACTGCTGAAGCGGACCCGTCTGGAGGAATTCTCCAACCCCCGGGCGGGAGGCATCATCGCCGCCGGGGTGAAGGAGGGAGACGAGGTGCTGGAGGTGGGCCTGTCCGACGGCAAGGCGGAGATCATGGTCTTCGCCCGATCGGGTCGGGCCATCCGCTTTCCCGAAGAGGAGGTCTCCCTCATGGGACGGTCGGCCCAGGGGGTGAAGGGGATGGGCCTCCGGGGGGACGACCGGGTGGTGGACATGCTCCTGGTGCGTCGGGACGCCCAGGTCCTGACCATCACCGAGGAGGGATTCGGGCGACGGACCGAGGTGGACGAGTTCCCCCTGCAGCGTCGGGGGGGACTGGGTACCCTGGCCGTTCCCTCCGAGGGTGCGGGGGGAGCCCTGGTCTCCGCCCTTGAGGTGGTGGCCGGAGAGGAGGTCATGGTGGTGTCCGCCGGAGGACGGGTGCAGCGAATTCCGGTGGCGGAGGTCCCGGAGCAGCATCGCCGGAGCCGAGGGCGCCGGGTGGTGGAGCTCCCCGGGGGGGACCGGGTGGTGGAAGTGACCCGGACCTCCGGGGGTGGAGCTGCCCGGAAGGCCGACGGTGGTGTGGCGGCTGAGGGGAACGGAGGGGAGGAGACCCGTGGTGAGGAGCAGTTCGAGCTTCTCTCCTGAGGCCTCTGAGTCCTCGAGTCAGCGCCGCACCCCCAGGACCGCCGTGAGGCTCAGCCGCTCCCCATCCCGGAGGACGACGATGGTCACCTCGTCCCCGGGCTCGTGGTCCCTGAGGGCGTAGGTATAGGCGTAGAGGTCGGTGATCTCCGCGCCCCCGAACTCCACGATGACGTCACCTCCCTGGAGGCCGGCGGACTCGGCGGGGCTTCCCTCCCGGACCCCGGTGATCCGAACGCCGTGGTCCCGGGGCGTCATGTCGGGGATGGTACCCAGGTAGGGTCCGTAACTCCGGCGGCGGGGCTCGTCTCCCTCCTCGGCCTCTCCGGGGGCCATGGCCTGTCCGTGGGGCGGGCCTGCGTCCCGGATGGGCGTCAGGGCCACCACCTCCTTATCCACGGGCGCGGCCAGGGCTCGGGTGACCTCCTCCGTGAACTCGGCGATTCTCTCCAGGCCCCGGGCGTTGATGAGGTCCCAGTCGTCCTGGGGCCGGTGGTACTGGGGGTGGGTGTTCGTGAAGAAGTGGAGAACCGGGATGCCCCGGCCGTAGAAGGAGCTGTGATCCGAGGCCCCGAACCCGTCGTCGATGGAGGAGAGGACGAGAGGCTCCGCCAGGGCCCGATTCGCCTCTTCCAGGAGAGCGGGCCACTCCTCTGCCGTGCCCGTCCCGTAGACGGTGAGGGTGTTGTCCCGGAGGCGGCCCACCATGTCCATGTTCAGCATGGCCACGGTGGTCTCCAGGGGCAGGAGGGGCTCCTCCACGTAGTGGCCGGAGCCCCAGAGGCCCTTCTCTTCCCCGGTGAAAGCCAAGAAGAGCACGGTCCGGGCCGGCGGGGGACCCTCCTCCACCATCCGCCGGGCCGCTTCCATGACCGCCGCCGTTCCGCTGGCGTTGTCGTCGGCCCCGTTGTGGACGGCCCGGGCGTCGGGATCCAGGGATCCCTCCATGCCGAAGCCCAGGTGATCGTAGTGGGCGCCCAACACCACCACCTCATCCCCGAGGGAGGGATCCGACCCTTCCAGGAGCCCCACCACGTTCCGGGCCTCCACCATCCGGGGCTCCAGGGAGGTGACGAGCCTGGCTTCCCCCTCCCCCTCGGCCGCCTCCCGCACGGCCTCCGCCGAGGACGGGGCCACGGCCACGGCCGGGATCCCCAGCCCCGGCCGACGCTCCGTCGTGGGATCCGGAAGCCGGGAACCTTCGGGAAGAAGAATGATCACCCCTGCAGCCCGCCGCCCGGCGGCCACCGAGGCCAGGAAGCGAGGATCGGCGGCCAGGGTTCCGCCGCCGGCTCCCTGCCCCCGGGGAGGCTCCACTACCACGATTCTGCCCTCCAGCTCCAGGCGGGTGAAGCGATCCTCAGGGGCGCCGGGTCGGCTCACCCCGGGGCCCCCGTAGACCAGGGGGGCGGTGACGGAGCCGGAGTGGGAAAAGCCGAAGGGGATCCAGTCCTCCTCCGGGGCCAGCTCCGCCCCTGGCACCTGCAGGTTGTTGCCGGACGTCAGGACCGCCCCCATCCGGACCCGAAAGGGCTGGAAGTAGCTCTCTCCCGGACCCACGGGCTCCAGGCCCAAGCCCTGGAAGTAGCCGGCGATGTAGTCTGCGGCACAGCGAGCTCCCCGGCTGCCCGTGTCCCGGCCCTCCAGGGCGTCGTCGGCCAGGTACCGGACGTGGGCCAGGGGGGGCTCCATGCTTCCCATGACGGTCGCCGGATCCGGGCAGGCGTAGGGAACCGTCGTATCTGCCACCGGCTCCTGGGCCGACAACTCCGCCGTGGGGGAGAGGGAGCTTCCCGGCACCAGGCTCAGGAGGCTGAAGGCCAGAGCGGCCCAGAGTGCAGGGAGGATGGGGGTTCGGGCCGGCTCTCGGATCATCAGCACGGATCGCTCTCTCAGGGTTGGTTCACGCATGCAGGTCGTCGAAGTCGGCGGCCCCTTCCCGGGAGGGAAGCCGAGCGAAGAAGGCGGAAAGGATCCGGTAGGTGAGGCCCCAGATGACCCGGCCCCGGTAGCGGAAGCAGGGGAACTCCCGGCTGGTGTCCCCCAGGGGGATGGTGGCCGTTCCCCGGGCCCCGGGCTCCCGGAGCACCGACAGGGGCGCCCAGAGGACCTCCACGATCTCCGGGCTGGCCACCCGGGCCCGGGTCTGCTCCCCCACGCAGAAGACGAAGGGAAAGATGGAGATGGGGGGCAGGCGGAAGGTGGAAGGCCTCACCGGCTCCAGGCGGCCCAGGGGGGTTCCCAGCTCGTCCAGGCGCACCCCCGTCTCTTCCCGGGTCTCCCGGAGGGCGGTGAAGAGGAGGTCCGGATCCGAGGCGTCTCTCCGGCCCCCGGGAAGGGCCATGTGTCCGGACCAGGGATCGGTCTCGGACTCGGATCGGCGGATGAGGAGGACGTCCAGACCGGGCCCGGCTCGGAGGATCAGGGAGACGGCGGCGTGGAAGCCCTCCCCGGAGGGGGGAGAGGTGGGGAGATGATCCGAGTCCAACGGGAGAAGCCGGTCCCGGAGGTCCGGGACCCGGGGATCGTCTGCAGGTGGCCCCTGGGCGGTCATGCCGCCGGATACCCCGGCGGGAGGGGCGAGGTTCAGGGAAGCTCCACCCGGAACAGGACCACTCTCTGGACGTCCAGCTCGTCTCGGACCGTGGCCAGGACCCAGTCCCGGGTGACGACGGGCTGGGGATAGGGGCTGAAGCCCTCCGGTGGCCGGACCGGGCCCAGGTACCGGCCGTCCTGGTCGAAGACGTCGAAGAGGAGGGGCTCCCTCCACTCGTCGGGCACCGACTCCGGGTCCTGGGGATCGTAGTCCGGGTCCTCCCCCTGAACCCCGGGCTGGGACACCGCGACCCACACGGTTCCATCCTCCCCGGCGCCGAACCCCTTGTAGGCCGGCTTCACCTCCGGGATGGGGTCTCCGTCCCAGCGCCAGTTCGGGTCCAGGTTCCGCATGTTCCGGATGGCGGCCCGCTCCTCCTCGGCCCGCTCTCCCGGTGCCACGGGAACGGGCTCGTAGGTCTTCTCGATGCGCAAGGGGCCCGAGGGCTTCAGGAGGGTGAGGGTGTAGTTCGTGCCGATCCCGTGGATGAAGTAGCCCATGGGGCTCAGGACGGCGTGCTCGTCTGGAGCGAAAGGGACACCGTTCACCATCATGTTGGTCTCCCCGTCGCTCTCCCGGCTCGCCTGGATCCGGGAGGGCTCGAAGTCCGTGTCCGGAGGCCTGAGGGTGTCCCCGGCGGAGCCGTCGGGGAGGATCTGGACCAGCCCCATCTCCCAGTCGTCCGCACTGGCTTCCGCGTCCAGGAGGATGGTGGCGTAGGAGCGGTCCTCCTGGTCCACCACCATGCGTTGGGAGGTGAAGAACCCCCCCCGGTGCCGCCAGGTACCCAGGGACTCCCCCTCCGGGGAGTAGACCTGGAGCCGGGCGTTCCCCGGATCCCGGAGGACGATTCGTCCGTCGGAGAGGACGTTCAGGCCCCCGTCCGGTCGCTCGTACTCTCCGGGGCCTCCTCCTTTCCTCCCGAAGGTGGTGCGGTACGTCCCGTCCGGGTTGTAGACCCGGAGGGCCGGCACCTGCCGGTCCATGACGTAGATGGTACCGTCCGGTCCCCGGGCCAGGGAGATGATCTGGCCGAAGATGTACTCCTCCGGGCCGTCGAAGACGCCGATGGAGACCTCCGGGACCAGGCGGGCCGTATCTCCCCAGACGCTCCCGGAGACGGTGCGGACCACCACGGTGTCCCCCACCGTGTCCCGGACGGACTGCCAGGCGCCGGAGGCTCTTCCCGAGCTTTCGGAGGAACAGGCGGAGGCGAAGAGAGAAAGGCCGACGGTGAGGAGAGCGAGGAATCGGATGGGCGAAGGCCGTGTCATGGTATGGGGTGGGTCAGGGGAACGATTGGCCGGGGGAGGGCCAGGCGACAACATGCTCTCTGGTTGGATACTTCGAGGGCACGAAGGGTTGGCTCCGGGAATGTGGGCAGGCCATCATACGCCACGGGCGTGGGGGTCCCAGATGAACTTGTGGAGCTGGACCTGGAGGCGAACGGGAAGGCGGTCCCGGAGGATCCACTCCGCCAGGGGCCGGAGCTCCATCTCTCCCCATACCGGTCCGAAGAGGACGGCCCGGAGCTTCCCTTTCTCCACCCTCCGGTCCAACCCCAGCTCCCGGACCCGGGTGCGGGCCCACTCGTAGTCCTCCCGGTCCCGGATCACGAACTTCACCTCGTCCCGTCCTGTGAGGTGATCCAGGTTGGTCCAGAGGTTCTTTTCCGCCTCCCCGGAGCCCGGGCATTTCAGGTCCATGATCTTGTGGACCCGGGAGTCCAGAGGGGCCACGTCCACGGCGCCGGAGGTCTCCACCAGGACGGTGAAGTCCCGGTCCGCCAGGAGCCGGGCCAGGCGGAAGGCGTTGGGGTGGATCAGGGGCTCCCCGCCGGTGATCTCCACCAGGGGTGTGCCCACGGCCTCCACACGGCGGAGGATCTCCTCCAGGGCCATCTTCTTCCCGCCGTGGAAGGAGTACTCGGTGTCGCACCAGACGCAGCGGAGAGGGCATCCGGTGAGGCGCACGAAGCTGCAGGGGAGCCCGGCCCAGGTGGACTCGCCCTGGATGGAATGGAAGATCTCGGTGACCCGGAGGAAGTCGTCCTCCTTCACGCTCCCCGTTCCTGCCCCTTCCCCTCCTCCTTGTTCTTGTTCCCCCCGGGCCAGAGGAAGCCCAGGGGGGAGTCCTGGACCACGCTGCCCACGAAGAACAGCATGTTCGCCGGCCGCTCCGCCAGGCGGCGCATGAGGTAGGGATACCAGGACTCCCCGAAGGGGACGTAGACCCGCACATTATAGCCCTCCCGACGGAGCTGCTGCTGGAGATCTCTCCGGACGCCGTGGAGCATCTGGAACTCGAAGCGCTCCGTGCCGATCCCCTCCTCCCGGGCGAACTCCTTCAGGACCCGGATGATGTCCTCGTCGTGGGTGGCCAGGGCCGGGTAGTTGCCGTCCGTCATGAGGACCTTGGAGACGTCGATGAAGTTCCGGTCCACCTCCGCCTTGTCCTGGAAGGCCACCTCCGGGGGCTCGGCGTAGGCTCCCTTGCAGAGGCGGACCCGGGCCCCCAGCTCGTTCATCCGCTTCGCGTCGTCCATGGTCCGGTAGAGGTAGGACTGGAGAACGGGGCCCATGTTGTGGTAACCCTCGACCCACATCTCCTCGAAGGGGTCCAGGGTGGCCTGGGTCCAATCCGAGGATTCCATGTCCCAGCGGACGAAGATGTCCGCCTCCCGGGCCCGGTCCAGAAGCGTGCGGATGTTCTCCTTGAAGAAGTCCTTGCCGATCTCCAGCCCCACCTGGGAAGGCTTCACCGAGATGTTCCCGTCCAGCCCCTGGGCCTTGATGCCGTCCAGGATCTCCAGGTAGGCCTTCACGGCGTCCCGGGCCGTCCGTTCGTCGTGCTCCGCCTCCCCCAGGTAGTTGCCCGTGACCTGGAGCTCCGCGGCGTTGGCCTCCTTCCCAGCCCGAAGGAAATCCTCAACCTTCATCCCCGGGACGAATCGCCGGCTCATGCGACGAAGAGGGGTCCGGGTCACCACGTTCTTGGCCACGTCGGACTCGCTCAGGTAGATCAGTGCGTTTCTCAACATCCTTCCGCCTCGTCTCGATCTCGATGGAGAGCTTCCTCCAGGAGCTCCCGGACCTCCGCCAGGGTGAGGGCCTCCAGACGACCCCGGGCCGACGACCGGCTGGGCTCCCGGAAGAGGACCGGCGACTCCAGGTGGCCCACGATGCCCACCCCGGTCCGGGCCCAGCGGGGAAAGACCAGGTAGGCGGCCCAGGATGTGGGGTCCTTTCCCGCCTCTTCGGTCTCCGCCGACACCGTGTATGGATGCCCGTCCGAGGCCTGGAAGGCCGGGGGGCGGGCGTGCATCCGCAGGTACCCGCCCAGGGTTCCGTCCTCGGGGTCCTCCCGGGGCTTCGGGTCCGGATCGCCGTGCCGGTGTGGGATGGAGTCCCTCATCCGCTCCTGGTCCTCCTGGCCGGATCTGGTGGTGCCCGTGCCGGGGACCCGTGTGTGGTCGTGCCTGCGACCCTTGCAGGCCATTTCCCGACCCCGGACAAGGTAGACGGGCCCCGGAGGGAAGGACAGATCCGCGGGTCCGTTCCGCTGATCCGTTCAGCTTGTCCGTTTCCCCGGCTGAGGATACTCTTGCCCCTCCGGGATTCCGACGGATCCACAGTGATTCGGACCCCGGATCCCCGGTTACCGTTCCCCCGATGCCCCCCGAGGAGGAATCCATGAGAGCCGCCGTCTTTTCCGAGTTCGGTGCCCCGGACGTCATTCAGGTCACGGACGTGGACACCCCGGACCCCGGACCCGGCGAGGTGCGCCTCGCCGTGGAAGCCGCGGCCATGAACCACCTGGATCTCTGGGTCCGCCGGGGTCTGCCCATCGAGATCACCATGCCCCACATCGGAGGCTCGGACGTGGCGGGCACGGTGGACGCCCTGGGCCCCGGGGTGGAGGGGATCCCTCGGGGGACCCGGGTGGTGGTGGACCCCTCCCTGGACTACGACTGGTACGACGGCGTGGCGTCAGGACCGGAGCTTCCGGGCAAGGAGTTCCGCATCATCGGCGAGCACACCCAGGGGGGGTTCGCCGAGTACTGCGTGGTGCCGGCGGCAAACCTCCTCCAGGTTCCCCAGGAGATCTCCCTCCGGGACGCGGCGGCGGCGAGCCTGGTGTCGGTGACGGCCTGGCGAGCCCTCATGGTCCGGGGCGGCCTCCGGGCCGGGGAGCGGGTCCTCATCACCGGTGCCTCCGGGGGGGTGTCCACCGTGGCGGTGCAGATGGCTCGCCGGGCCGGGGCCACGGTCTTCGCCGTGACCAGCGGGGAGGAGAACGTGGAGCGGGTCCGGGAGCTGGGGGCCCACGTGGTCTACGACCGGACCCGGGAGGAGTGGGGAAAGCAGGTGTGGCTGGACTCGGGCAAGGAAGGGGTGGACCTGGTGGTGGACTCGGTGGGAGAGGCCGTGTGGTCCCAGTGCCTGAAAGCACTGGCGGTGGGAGGACGGCTGGTGACCTTCGGAGCTACCACCGGGGCGAAGGGGGAGACGGAGATCCGTCTGGTGTTCTGGAAGCAGCTCTCCATCCTGGGGTCCACCATGGGCACCCCGGAGGACTACCGCCGAGCCATGGGGCTGGTCTTCCAGGGAGCCGTGAAGCCGGTGATCCACCAGGGCTTCCCCCTGGAGGAGGCCCGCCGGGCTCACGAGGTGCTGGAGTCCGGAGACGTCTTCGGCAAGGTGGTGGTGGAACCGTGACCCGGCTGGTGACGGGGGAGGATCCCGGGGGAACGCCATGGAGCTGAAGGAAGCCCAGGAGCGGGTGGACGCCTGGATCTCCCGGTTCGAGGAGGGCTACTGGCCGCCGCTGCACAACCTGGCCCGTCTGGTGGAGGAGGTGGGGGAGCTGGCCCGGGAGATGAACCACCGATTCGGCTCCAAGCCCAAGCGTCCGGAGGAGCCGGAGCAGGACCTGGCGATGGAGCTGGCCGACGTGCTGTTCGCCCTCCTGGTCATGGCCAACGAGCAGGACATCGATCTGGAGGAGGCCCTGGAGGAGGTGTTGGAGAAGTACCGGGTTCGGGACAGCGAACGGTGGACGAAGAAGGAGGAGAGAAAGAGGAGAACCCCATGAGGACCGTGAGATGATGGCCCGGCTGCTCCGAAGGCTCGTCCCGGTGGAGCCCGAGGAGTGGGGCCCGGTCCTCCTGGCCACGGCCTACGGATTCTGCATCCTCTTCAGCTACTACATTCTCCGGGCGGTCCGGGACGAGATCAGCGCCGCGGACCGGGGGAACCTGCAGTACCTGTGGACCGCCGTCTTCTTCGTCATGCTCCTGGCCGTTCCCCTCTACTCGGCCACGGTCTCCCGCTTCTCACGGGGGACCTTCATCCCCCTGGCCAACCGGTTCTTCGCCCTGAACCTGGTTCTCTTCTTCCTGGCCCTGGAACTCTTGCCCGTAGAGGCCCGTCCCTGGATCGACCGGGTCTTCTACGTGTGGGCCAGCGTCTTCGCCCTCTTCGTGGTGACGGTCTTCTGGGGTTTCGTGGTGGACCTGTTCCGGAACCAGCAGGGGAGGAGGGTCTTCGGCTTCATCGCCGTGGGATCCTCCCTGGGGGGGATCGGGGGCTCCCTCTTCACCTCCCTCATCGCCCAGGTGGTGCCCACCTTCGTCCTCCTCCTGGTGGCGGTGCTGCCCCTGGAGGCGGCGGCCTGGCTGGCCTGGCTCCTCCACCGCCGGTCCGGAGAAGGCCAGACGACCCTGAGGGTGGAGGGAACGGAGCGGGTTCCGGGAACCGCCTGGACCGGCATCGGCACGGTCTTCCGTTCCCCGTACCTGCGGAAAATCGCCGGCTTCATCTTCCTCATGACCTTCGCCTCCACCGTCCTCTACTTCCAGCAGGCGGAGCTGGTGGGGGAGGCCATCCCGGACCGGGGGGAGCGGACGAGCTTCTTCGCCCGCATCGACCTGGCGGTGAACATCCTCACCATCGGAACCCAGGGCTTCCTCTCGGCCCACATCCTCCACTGGCTGGGAATCGGCCTGAGCCTGGCCTTCCTCCCCGTCCTGGCGTTCCTGGGATTCCTGGGGTTGGGAACCTACCCCCTCCTCATGGTCCTGGTGCTGGTCCAGGTCCTCTACCGGAGCGGCCGCTACGCCATCGCCCGGCCCGCCCGGGAGGTCCTCTTCACCGTGGTGGGCCGGGAGGAGCGCTACAAGTCCAAGGCCTTCATCGACGCCGCGGTGTACCGGGGCGGCGACCTGGTGAACGGCTGGATCTATGCCGGACTGGCCGCACTGGGGCTCAGCGTCGGGGCCATCGCCCTGGCGGCGGCTCCGGTCATGGTGGTCTGGATGGTCCTGGGCGTGGCCCTGGGCCGGGCCCAGGAGGAGCGGGCCCGGCTGAGCGCCCCCCCCTCCGTCAGCCCCCCACGGGGACCTTGATCCCCAGGCTCAGGATGGGCCAGTACTCCAGGTAGGCCCCGGCCTCGTCCTGGATGGTGTCCTCCTCTTCCCTGAGGGCCTCCTGGATGCCCGGCTCCGAGGCGATGGGCCCGGAGGGTGTGATGGTCACGTCCGGCTCTCCCGTGAAGGCTACGCCCAGGTCCAGGAAGAAGCCGAAGCCCCCACCGGTGTGCCGCCCGAAGCCCAGGCCCAGGAAGGGGGCCACCGAGCCCTGGTCCAGGGTGCCCAGGAGGGTACCGGAGCTGGTGTACTCCGTGTCCCCGATCTCCCGCTCTCCGGAGAAGGTGGACTCCACTTCGATGTCCCCGGAGCGGCCGATGAACCCTCCCATGAGGCGGATGGGCCCTCCTCCCGGATACAGGTCCAGCCCCACGGACCAGATGGAAGTGGGGAGGCTGACCGTGTATTCCTCCTCCTCGAACTCCCCGTCGTACTCGAAGGGGAACACGCCGAAGCCGCCCCGGACGGTGAGGGTCTCTGAGAGACCGTAGGCGGCCTCCCCTCCCAGTCCCAGCGAGCCGGCCCGGGCCCCCAGGGCCAAGCCCTGACCCTGGACGGGACCGGGAAGAAGGACGGCCCAGAGGAGGAGGGCGAGAGGCGGGATGATCTTCATGAAGCGTCTCCTATCGGGGTACGTCGTCCAGAACCTCCAGGAACCGCTGGATGTCGTCGGACGTGTTGTAGAAATGGGGACTCACCCGGACGTGGCCCGGGCGGTGGTCCACGATGATCTTTTCCCGGGCCAGGTGGTCCACGGCTCCGGCCGGGTCCGGGTGGCGGATCATGACGATGGCGGAGCGGCGGTCCGGGTCCTGGGCCAGGGTGAGGCGGAAGCCCCGATCCCGGCACCCCGCCAGGAGCTCCTCGGTGAGCTCCCGGTTCCGGGCGGCCACGGCCTCCATGCCCACCTCGTCGATGATCTCCTGTCCGCCCAGGGCCGTGTGAACGGTGGGCAGAGCGGGGGTGCCCATCTCGAAGCGCCGGGCATCGTCGTGGAGCTTGAAGGACCGGATGTCGAAGTCGAAGGCGTTCCGGGCACCGAACCAGCCGGTGATCCGGGGGCGGAGGTGGGGGACGAGTTCCGGGTTCACGTAGAGGTAGGAGAGGCCGGGGCCTCCCAGGAGCCATTTCAGGGGGCCCGTGGTGTAGAAGTCCACCCCCTGGGCCTGCACGTCCAGGGGTACCTGCCCCGCTCCGTGGTAGCCATCGATGAGGCTGTAGGCCCCGGCCGTCCGGGCGATCTCCGCCAGAGCCGAGAGGTCCTGGACGAAGCCCGTGGTGAAGAAGACGTGGCTGGTGGCCAGGAAGAGGGTCCGGCCGTCCACGGCTTCCGCGTACTGGGCCGGGTCCATCCCCACGCCGTCGGGGGAGGGCAGGATCACCAGCTCCACCTCCGGCTTTACCGTCCACTGGTAGCCCAGGGTGGGGAAGTCCAGCTCCGAGCAAACCACCCGGTTCCGCCCCCCCTTGGCCGCTTCCTCCACGGACTCGGCCACCATGGAGAGGGCGGCGGAGGTGGAGGGCAGGAGGGCCACGCTTCCCGGATCCCCGCCCAGAAACGCCTCCACCCGGCCCCGGAGGAGGGACAGGCGGCCGAGCCAGTGCTCGTACCAGGCCGAGGCTCCCATGGTGTGCCAGCGACTCCGGAACTCGTCCAGGTAGCCCTCGGCCCGCCGGGACAGGGCTCCCAGGGAACAGGAGTTCAGGTACGTGTGGCTCTGGAGAATGGGGAACTCGTCCCGTGCCTGGAGGGGAGTAAGAGTTGCCACGGCGGCCTGTCCTGCTGGGGGATCGGAAAGGGCACCGTCCAGGGGCTGCGATGCCAGGAATCACCATGCCGCCCGGAGGGTAGGGGAGAGAGGGGAGGGCCGCCAGAGCCGCGGAGATCCCCGAAACCCGTTCCACTCCACCCGGGGAAGTGATGCCTGCTGTGTACCAGGTCTCCAGGAGACGGTTCCCGCTCCGGTTTCCGCGGTTCCCGTTGTCCCGGTGGGCGGCGGTTCCCCGACCCTGCCTTTCTTCCCGGGGCCCCCTCTCGTGACCGTCGCTCTCCTCTCCCTGCCGTGGGTCGCTCTGATCCTCTTCGCCGTTCTCCGGATCCGGCTCCCCCCGGAGCTGTCCGAGACCGAAGGGGAGGATTCCGCCTCGACTCCGCAGGTCTCCATCATCGTGCCGGCCCGGAACGAAGAGGAAAACATCCAGGCCTGTCTGACGTCCCTGGTGGCCTCCACGTATCCGGCGAAAGAGATCATCGTGGTGGACGATGAGAGCGAGGACCGGACGGCGGAGAAGGTCCGAAAGCTGGCCTCTGAGGCCGACTTTCCGGGGCAGGTGCGCCTGCTTCGGGGGCGACCCCTCCCCCCCGGCTGGCTGGGAAAGCCCTGGGCCTGCCAGCAGGGGGCCCGGCAGGCCCGGGGAGACCTGCTCCTTTTCACCGACGCCGATACCGTGCACGGACCCCATCTCCTGGCCCGTGCCGTCCAGGAGCTGCGGCGGGAGGAAGCCCACGCCCTCACCCTGGTGGGGCGGCAGATCATGGGGAGCTTCTGGGAGCGTCTCCTCCAGCCCCAGTTCTTCGCCCTCCTGGCCTTCCGGTTTCCCCGGACGGAGAGGGCCAAGTCCCGCCGGGCCTGGCGACACGCCATTGCCAACGGGCAGTACCTCCTCTTCACCCGTGCGACCTACGAGGCCCTGGGAGGACACCGGGCCGTGAAGGAGGAGGTGGTGGAGGACATGAGGATGGCCCAGCTTCTGGTTCGGGGGGGATGGCGACTGGTGGTGCGGAGGTCCGAGGCCTTCGCCACACGCATGTACCGGAGCCTGTCGGGGCTGGTGGACGGTTGGTCCAAGAACCTGGCCACGGCGGCCCTCCAGACCACGCCGGCCTGGTTCCATCCCGTGGCCCTGCCCTTCTTCTTTCTGGTGGGTGTGGTCCTCTGGCTCCTCCCCCCTGTGATCCTGGCCGCCGGACTCCTGGGAGACGCCGGGAGCCTGGCCCTGTCCTGGGGTGCCGTCACCACGGGGTTGGGCGTCCTGTTTTGGGGATCGGCGTCCTGGGTCATGGGGGCCAGCCCCCTGTACGGCCTCTTCTATCCCCTTGCATCCTTGATGCTGGCGTTCATCTACGTCCGGAGCTGGCTCTGGGGTGGGGGCGTCCGTTGGAAGGGTCGGGGCTACCAGCTACCGGAGGCAGTGCGAAGGAACCTGGAGGAGCCGCAGGAGGGGACCGGGCCGGGCCCCGTGGGGAAGAGCGGCTCGTCTCCGAGCCCCGGGAAGGGAGGGCCATGAAGGAATTCGTGGAGGAGCTCCGGAGGAAGGGGCGAGAGTTGGGATTCCAGGGTGTGCGGCTCACCGGCCCCGACCCCTCGAGCCATATGGGCTTCTACCGGGAGTGGGTGGAGAGGGGGCTCCACGGAAAGATGGCGTATCTGGCCCGCCCCGACTCCGTGGCCCGGCGGGCCGACCTGAGAGGGACCATGGAGACGGTCCGCTCCGTGGTCGCGGTGAGCCACGAGTACTTCCAGGAGGATCCCCCGGGTGTGCCCGGAGACCCGTCCCGGGGCGTGGTGGCCCGCTACGCCCGGGGAGAGGACTACCACCTGGTCATGAAGGCTCGCCTGAAGGATCTCCTGGGCTGGATCCGGGAGGAAGCCCGGACCCGGGGACTGGCGGAGGATGTCCGCGGGTTCCCGTACGTGGACACGGGCCCCATCCTGGAACGGGAGCTGGGGCAGCGGGCCGGGTTGGGGTGGTTCGGCAAGAACACCATGCTCATCCACCCTCGCCGGGGAAGCTACTTCTTCCTGGGCCTTCTCCTCCTGGACCTGGGTTTTCCCCCGGACGAGCCCTTCGAGGCGGATCGCTGCGGAAGCTGCCGGGCGTGCCTGGACGCCTGTCCCACCGGGGCCCTGTTGGGCCGGAACGAGGCCGGTGCCCCCGTCATGGACGCCCGCCGCTGCATCTCCTACCTGACCATCGAGCTGAAGGGCCCCATCCCCAGGGATCTCCGGCCCCTCGTGGGCAACCGGATCTTCGGGTGTGACATCTGCCAGGAGGTGTGTCCGTTCAACCGCAGGTTCGCCGAGCCGGCCGGGGA
>CAZZEL010000020.1:7566-46452 GCA_964652625.1 uncultured Gemmatimonadaceae bacterium | reverse complement strand
CTCAAAAACCTCTGGGAGCAATCCCTTGCGGGTTCGAGTCCCGCCCCCGGCATTCCCACCCAACCACTCTCAGCCGTCCGGTCCCGTAGCCCGGGGGCTTTTCTTCCTCCTCCGCTGCATTTGCCCCCTTCCGCCCCCCTGCCGCATGTTGCCAGGGGCGGAAATGTCGTCGCCTGTCTGTCTCTAGATGCCTCAGGGACTCCTCTTCTTCTGCATTCTCTTCCGCCTTCCGCCGCACCTCGACGAGCCCGTCACAACCTGGATGAGGTTGACAGGGCGACGTTACAGATCCCTCGCATCCGATCCTCGACAGCAGGGAGGAAAGCGTGAACCGAGTCATTCTCCACGACCAGAGGCTGGACGGCCGGGTGGAGGCCGGCCTGGGCAAGGTCGTAAAAGTGGACCAGACCACCCCCCTCGCGAAGGCCTTCCAGGCGGCCATCGGGACGGCCACCAGCAGTGACACCGAGCTGGTCATCGCCTGCCATGGATTCATGACCCACTACTACGGCCGGTCCAGCAACCCGGACCTGAAGGGTGGACAGGGCCTGGAGCTCTGCAAGGAGAACCTCCTGGTGGGGAATGTGTCCCGGGTTTCGGCCATGAAGGGGTACTTTCCCCGCATCTGGCTCATGGCCTGCGGCCCGGCCGGAACGCTGGTCCACAAGACGCGTCCCTTCTGTCGGGAGTTCGCAGCCTACGCCAACGCGGTGGTGATCGCCTCGGACACCGTTCAGCTCTACCATCCCGGGATCAAAGATCCGGTGGCGTTGATTTCCCGGCGGGTTCTCCGGTTCGGCAAGTGGGAGGGCCCCGTCTTCGAATTTCACCCCGATGGCCGGGTGAAGCCGTTCAGAAAGGGCACGACGCCCCTTCCGTAGGTTCCGGGGCGGGTGGGTCTCACTCGGGGGGGGCGTCCTCCCCCTGCTCACCCAGCCTCGGGTGGGAGCACCGGCACCGGGGGACAAGGGATCCTGAATTTCCTTGTGACCCCCGCTGCGCCGTCCTATACTGCGGTTATTCCAACACCTCACGACATCAACGGACGGCCGGATCCTGACGGATCGGGCCGGGGGCTCCCGCCGTGGGCACCAGGCGGGAAGCTGCGGCGCGCCGTTCCGGGAATCGGCCGTTCCCGAGGGGCACCGGAGGGTGTTCCGGGGAGCCGGAAAGCCCTTGTGAACGTCGGCCAGAGGAAGGGGGGCGTCATGCCTGGGCCAAGGAGCAGGACGGCGATGGATTCCCGTGTGAGGCAGATGGACGAAGCGCAGAGAGTCATCTCGGAACGGATCGAGAAGCTGATCCGTGAGCTGGAGAGGATCGGAACGGGCACCCTCCCCAACTACTGGGTCGTGGTGGACCCCGGGAAAGCCGGCGCCCGGTTCATCAGCCGCAAGCGGGAGTTGATGATGGCGGTTCGCCGGCTGAGGAGCCTTCTCCAGGACCTGAACCGGGAGGAACGGGCCCTGGCCAGGGAGAAGGTGCGGGATGAGGCCCTGCGGCGACAGGCCAGGACACGGGCCACCATGGGCAGGATCCTGCACCGAGGGGAGAAACGAGGCCGCCTCACCCCCGAGGAGGAGGCGGCTCTGAGGAAGCGTGCCGAGGGGAACGTGAACACGGGGCTGGGTCTCCTGGGGACCAACCCATCCCCCCAGAACATGAAGAACGTTCTCCAGGCGCTGGAGGATCTGTTCCTCCTGGGTGGCGACCCGGCTCTGGGAGACAAGGCCGTGGCGGCCGTGGGCAGGGCCGCACGGAAAAACACGGAGGAGGCGGAGCGCCGGTTCCGGCAGACCCCGACCCAGGAGAACTTCAAGAAGCTCATGGAGGGGAGGGCGGCCATGCAGGCCCTGGGAGAGGAGTCGAAGGCGGTCGGGCAGCGTCCTCCCGGATTCAAGCCCGCCCCTCCGGGAACCCGGCACCAGGTCCGCCCGGGGGACACCCTGGCGGGGATCTCGGAGAGGTACTACGGATCCAGCAGGTTCTGGGACGTCATCTACCTGGAAAACGTCCGGGCCATCGGCGGAGACGTGACTCGCCTCCAGGTGGGCACGGACCTGGTGATTCCGTAGAACGGGGGATGGGGAATCCCGGCTCCAGCCCTCCCGGATCCTCTTCCTCTACTTCATCAGCCTCAGGTGGGACGTGTTGGTGCGGGGGGACCGAACGATGAGCACCGGAGAGGTGTCGTCGTCCGCCTCCAGAGCCCTGCGGGTGAGGAGGTACTTCCGAAACCGGAAGACCCGGCTGCCCGGCATGACCACCGTCATGTCGTCGAAGGCCTGGGAGAGAGCCGGGAACTCGGCCCTCCGCAGCCGCCGGTAGGAGACCCTGATGGCCTTGAGGGATTCCTCACGCCGGTCCCTGTGCTGGACGGCGATGAAATCCCTGGCCATGACGGTGGTTCCCTCCAGGTGCCGTCTGGCCCGAAAGAGGTGCCGGAGGGGGTAGCCCTCCCGTGGATCCAGGTGGATCAGCCGGCAGGCCGCCCGGAACCCCGGAAGGTTGAGCTGCAGGAGGTGTCGGGCCACCGGGCGGGGGATCTCCTCCATCCCGCCGTCCGGGAGAAGGACCAGCCAGTTCGTGCTGTCCAGTCGGGGACGCAAGGGGTCGGCCAGCACCGTTCCCACGGGGAAGCGGTCCCAGGGCTTCTCCAGCGGCTCCACAAGCCGGTATCCCCGGTTCTCAAAGCACCTGACCCCAAGGTCTTCCGTGGCCCACCCGGGCAAGGGGCCCCGTTGGAAGAACTCCCCTTCCGTCATATCCTGCTTCCTCCTCCTTCGTTCGCCGGCGTAGGTCGGTGTCTGCCGGCTTTCCCTACTCCACTCCCTGGGGGTCCACAGAGAGGATCGTGGGCTTGTGGCGCTCCAGCTCTTCCTCGCTCAGTAGGACGTAGCTCAGCACCATGATCCGATCTCCCACGGAGGCCAGTCGGGCGGCGGGGCCGTTGAGCTCTACGGCCCGGGACCCCGCCTCGCCCTCGATCACGTAGGTGGTAAATCGAGCCCCGGTCTCCTGGTTCAGGACCTGGACCTCCTCGTCGGGCAGGATCCCGGTCCGGTCCAGGTAGTCCTTGTCCAGGGTGATGCTGCCCTCATACTCCAGCCGGGTGGCGCTGATGCGGATGTCCCGGATCTTGGCATGCAGGAATCGTCGAAGCATGGCGGCTCGTGTTGGCCGGCGGCTCTCCGGAGTCCCCCTGGAGCCCGGAGTGCCGTCGAAACGGTGGACGATGGTGTCGCCGGAGTACTTCACCCGGAGAGGGCATCCTGTTCCAGTCCTCCGCCGTGGAGTCCGGAGCCGTGACCAGGCCTCCAACGCCTCCGGACCATTGAGGACTCGTGGACTCCCTCGTATTGTCCAGGTTCCGGCAGTCCGGACTCCGGCCTCCTGGGCCGGAACCCGGCATCTCCATCCTGTACAGGACGTTTCCCTCCCAAGACAAGCGCCATGACCCTCATGAAACGGAAATGCTGTCCCATGCCGCCCATGACTCTCGTGGGCCTCCTGTCCTTTCTCCCTCTTCTCGTCCTCGTGAGCCTCCTGGAGCCTGCTGCCGCCGGCGCCCAGAAGACCGGAGTGGTGGACCGGCCCCTTCCCGAGCCCGTGATTCCACCTCCCTACTTCCGTGCGGCTCTGGAACGGGGAACCCGGAGCCCGGACGGCAGCCCGGGGCCGGTCTACTGGCAGGTTTATTCGGAGTACGACATCGACGCCCGGTTGGACCCCCGCACGGGCCTTCTGTCCGGCCGGGAGACCATCCGATTCCACAACCGCTCCCCGGACCGGATCCCGGTCCTGCAGATCTTCCTCCACCAGAACATCCACAAGGAAGGGGTCCGGCGGAACCGACCCACGGAGATCACGGGTGGTGTGCGGCTGGCCCGGGTTCGGGTCCAGGGCCAGGACCTGATGCCCGTCCCCGACTTTTCGTCGGCGGGTTACCAGGAGCAGGGGGGGATCCTCTACATCCGGCTTCCGGAGAGCCTGGAGCCGGGTGGGACGGTGGAGCTGGAGGTGGACTGGAGCTTCCTGGTGCCCCAGAACGGAGCCGGCCGCATGGGGCACAGCGACCGGGAGATGTACTTCCTGGCCTACTGGTTCCCCAAGATCGCCGTCTACGACGATCTCCGGACCTGGGACGCCGAGCCCTACCAGGGTGCCGAGTTCTACGAGGGGTACGGAGACTACCGTGTGCGACTCACCGTCCCCGAGGGTTGGACCGTCATGGCCACCGGTGAGCTGGAGAACCCGGGGGAGGTCTACACCCCCCGGACACTGGCCCGCCTGGAAGCCGCGGCCGTAGCCGACACCCTGGTGCCCATCGTCACCCGGGAGGACCGGGAGGCCGAGGGGGTGACCCGAGCCTCGGATTCCGGGAGTCTGACGTACCGGTTCACGGCCGAGAACGTCCGGGATTTCGTGTGGACGGCCTCGGACATCCAGCTCTGGACGGCCACCAGCGCCCGGGTGCCGGATCGTGACGGGGACGGAGAGGAGGACCGTGTGGACATCCACTCCTTCTGGCGGGAATACCGGGCCCCCCTCTGGGAGGAGCAGGCCCTGTACGGAAAGCATTCCATCGAGTTCGAATCCGTCTTCACCGGGCTCACCTACCCCTGGCCCCACATGACCTCCGTGGAGGGGGCGGACATCATCGGGGGCGGAATGGAGTTCCCCATGTTCACCCTCATGGGAAGCTACCAGGGGCGTTCCGCCATGGATCTCTACGCCGTCACGGCCCATGAGCTGGGGCACATGTGGGTCCCCATGATCGTGGGGGCCAACGAAAAGCGGCACGCCTGGATCGACGAGGGGTTCACGACGTTTCTGGAGAACCAGGCCAAGCCCGACTACCGGCCCGGCATCGCCGACCCGGACTCCGCCGACATGGAATCCTACCTGAACGTGGCCCGGGCCGAGCTGGAGCAGCCCCTCATGCGTCACGGCGACTACTACGAGCCGGGACCCGGCTACGGAACCGCCTCCTACGCCAAATCCGCCTCCCTCCTGGCCACTCTCCGGGGTCTTCTGGGAGAGGAGTCCTTCATGCGGGCCTACCGGACCTTCCTCAGCGAATGGGCGTTCCACCATCCCGCCCCCTGGGACCTCTTCAACACCTTCGAGCGGGTGGCGGGCCAGGACATGGACTGGTTCTGGACCTCCTTCTACTTCGAGACCTGGCGTCTGGATCATGCCGTGGAATCGGTGGAGAGTCGGGACGGGGCCACGGTGATCACGGTTCGGGACCTGGGCTGGGCCTTCATGCCCGCTCGACTCACCATCGAGACAGCCGGGGGAGAGACGCTGGAGCGGGAGGTGCCGGTGAGTCACTGGCTGGAAGGCAACGTCACGGCCCAGGTCCGGGTTCCGGCTTCTCAGGGCCGGGTGACGCGGGTGGCCATCGATCCCGACGGCCACTTCCCGGACTTCAACCGAGAGAACAACCTGTGGGAAGGGGAGGAGTCGCCATGATCCAGGCCATCCGATTCCGGTCTACTGTTGTGGCCCTGGCCACCTCCGTTCTGCTCCTGGGAGCTTGTGCAGGTGAAGAGGGCGGCCCCCGCCCCGCTCAGGAGGAGGGGGCTGAAGCGATCCGGGGAGACAAAGGCGACCTGGTCATCGTGGGGGGAGCGTTGGCCGACGACAACACCCCTGTCTACCAGGCCGTCCTGGACGGACGATCCGGCCAGGGATCCCTCTGCGTCCTTCCCACGGCCTCCGGGAGCCCCGAGTCCTCCATGGAGAGCTACGTCTCGGCTTTCGATGCCCTCGGGGGACCGGGCACGGCCCGGGGAATCCTGGTCACGGTGGATGATCCCGGCAGGGCCTCGGACCCGTCCCTGGCCCGGGAGCTCAGGGCGTGCAGCGGGTTCTTCTTCACCGGGGGCAGCCAGAGCAGGATCGCTGATGTCTTCCTCCCCCAGGGGCAGGAGACCCCGGCCTTCCAGGCTCTCCGGGATCGATACGAAGAGGGAGCCGTGGTCTCCGGCAGCTCCGCCGGGGCCGCCATCCTCTCCCATCCCATGATCGCCGGGGGGAGCAGCGAGGCGAGCCTGCAGGAGGGCATCCGGAGAGAAGACGAGGGCGAGGGTGTTTGGCTCCGGCAGGGGTTCGGGTTCATGGACCCGGGGATCGTGGATCAGCACTTCCTGGCCCGGGGCCGCTGGGGACGGCTGCTGGTGGCTCTGCTGGGCTCGCCGGAGGAGGATCTGGGGTTCGGCATCGACGAGAACACGGCCCTGGTGGTCCGTGGCGATACGGCCCGGGTGGTGGGAGCCTCCGGGGTGGTCTACCTGGATGCCCGGGAGGCCCGCCCCGAAAACGATGGGAACGGGGGGGAGGGAGTGGTCCTCTACCTCCTGGGCGACGGAGATGGAGTGGAGTTGGCAGGCGGACGGGTGATCCGGGATCCGAGCAAGTCCGAGCTCGGCTCCTTCCCGGCCCCCTCCCGGGAATCCGACGAGGAGGACCTGTTCGCTTCATGGAGCCTCCTGGAGACCCTCCACGCCTTTGGCGTGGCTCCCGACTCCACGATCTCCTTCCGGCAAGAAGAGCACGTCCTGGAGTTTCGCAAGGGCCCTGGCTTCCAGGCGTCGGCTCGAGAGGAGATGGGAGTCCGGGACACACCCCGGGGGCTCTTCCTGGGGCCTCTTCTCTTGAGGGTTCGGGAGGAGTCGTGAAGAGCCGGGGAAAAACCCGGGATTTCTCTCCGTCATGCATGGCGAGGCAGGCATTGGCCAACTAAGTTGAACTCCAGCCTCTTTGCTTCGGGGTCGCCGACCCCTCTCCCACAGCCGAGCGTACGGGTGCCGTCGGGATGCCCACCCACCTGAAACAGGAGCTGTTCTTTTCGACGAAGCCGATGGCCGTTTCTTCTATCCGGAGGACAATCGATGGCAAGCATCAAGGAAGCCCTGGGGGCCATGATCCCCGGGATGCAGGAGGAGATGAGGGATCTCGTGAAGAACTACGGCAGCGAGGTCGTCTCCGAGGTCACCATCAAGCAGGTCTACGGGGGCATGCGGGGCGTGAAGGCCCTGGTGTGCGACACCTCCACCGTGGATCCCTACGACGGACTCATCATCCGGGGCATCCCCCTGGCGGAGGTCACCGAACGCCTCCCGGAGGAGATCTTCTACCTTCTCTGCACCGGGGATCTTCCCGGCGATGAGGACGTGGAGGATCTGAAGGGAGAGTTCCAGAAGAGGAGCGAGCTTCCCGGGTTCGTGGTGGACGTGCTCAGGGCCCTTCCCAAGAGCGCCCACCCCATGGCCATGCTCGTCACCGGCATCGCCGCCCTGGAGGACATCTCCTACTTTCGCAAGCGCTACGACGAGGGCATGACCCGAGCGGAAATGTGGGAGGCAGCGCTGGAGGACAGTCTGCTCCTCCTTGCCAAGCTTCCGGCCCTGGCCTCGGCGGTCTACCGGATCAAGTACGACAAGGGTGACATCATCGACCCGGATCCCTCCCTGACCTGGGGGGCCAATTTCGCCCACATGCTGGGCAATGACGATCCGGTTTTCGCCGACCTCATGCGCCTCTACATGGTGCTCCACTGCGACCACGAGGGCGGGAACGTGAGCGCCTTCAGCGCCCACACCGTGGGTTCGGCTCTCTCCGATCCCTTCTACTCCGTGGCCGCCGGCCTCTCCGGCCTGGCCGGGCCCCTCCACGGCCTCGCCAACCAGGAGTGTCTGAGGTTCATCCGCAAGATCGTGGACCGCTACGACGGCGCTCCCTCGGAAGAGCAGATGAAGGACTATGCCTGGGAGGTCCTGAACAGCGGGCGGGTGATCCCCGGCTACGGGCACGCTGTCCTCCGGGCCACCGATCCCCGTTTCACCGCCTTCCACGCCTTCGGCGAGGAGCACTTCCCGGACGATCCCGTCTTCAATACCGTCTCCACGGCCTTCAAGGTGATTCCCGACGTCCTGAAGGAACACGGCAAGGCCGCGAATCCCTATCCCAATGTGGATGCGGGCTCCGGGGCGCTTCTCTACCACTTCGGCATCACGGAGATGGAGTTCTACACCGTCTTCTTCGGTGTCTCCCGTTCCATGGGCCTGCTCTCCCAGTACATCATGAGCAGGGCCTGGTGGGAGCCCATCACCCGGCCGAAGTCCCACACCACGAAGTGGTACAAGGAGCACGTGGGGGCAGAGTAGGTCCCGGGAGGGTCCTGGGACCCGTCAGGAGAGGAAACGGATGGCTCCGGTGGGAGGGCTTCCCACCGGAGTCATTTGTTTCTTACATGGAAATGCTTGCCCTTTGGACTTTCATTTCTTACTGTGGGGGTCCGAAACACCTGTTTCAATCAGCCGTTTCTCAACACAACTGTTCTTCTCGACGGAGTTCTGCCGTGCAGTCTGTCACGTCGAAAGAGAGCAGTCTCCGCTGCCCCCTGAACGAGATCTTTCGCAGCAAGGGGCAGGTTCGGCTTCTCCGGGTCCTGGCCCGTGAGCCGGGGACCTCCTTCCATCCCTCGAAGCTGGCTGCCCTCACGGGACTCAGCGAGTCCGGGACCTGGGAGAGCCTGAACCGGCTCATCCGTACGGGTGTGGTTCAGCGAAGGTCCACGGGTCGGACCACGAGCTTCGCCTTCTGTCCGGAGGGGACGCTCGCCAGGGCGGTGGCCCGTCTCTTCGAAGCGGAAGGGAATCGGGCGGACCTCCTGGCCCACGCTCTCCGGCGAGCTCTTCTGGTCCTGGATCGTCCTCCCACGGCGGCCTGGATCCGGGACTACCTGGCCGGCTGGGCCGACCGCCTGGAAGTGGGAGTCTACTACCCGGATCTCACGGATCATGGCTCCGGCCCCCCGGTGCCGGAGGAGCTTCGGAGCCGTCTGGGCGGTCTGGAAGAGGAGTTCCAGGTGGGTCTGGACGTTCGTAGCTACAGCCGGGAAGATCTCACGGACGTGGAGTGGGACACCTCCGTCCTGGTGCTGGGGGAGTTTCCGGGAATGAATGAGGGTGCCGGGGAAGGGGAGGCTTTGGTTTCCGGAAACGGCAGGCTCGACCCCGAATCAACGGAGTTTTCCAGGGCCCTGGTAGCCCTTCTGGAGGAGAACCTGGCCGTCCTGCTCCGGGCCCGGGAGAACTTGCGAACCCGGCTGGAGGAGCGGCCGAACGGCCGGGGTCACGACCTGTGGGAATGGCAGAAGATCCTGGACACCTTCTCCTTTCCCAGGCTCCTGCATTTCCTGGAGTCCGATTCTCCCCGGGCGATGCGCCTCCGGGAGTGCTCTCCCTTCCCGCAGGTTCTGTCCATGGAGGAGGAGGCCCGGCTCAAGGAGCTGGCCCGGCGGCTGTAGGAGACGGTTCTCAGCCCCAGCTCTTCGTCCCCGGGGACGTCTGCCGCAAAGCCCTGAGGTAGGCGAAGGGCCCTTTTTGGGCCAACTCCGGCTTTCCCCACCACTCCCGGGCGTCCGGCAGCGTGGCATCGTTCACGATGCTCCCGGCCCCACCTCTCTCCCCCCCCTTCTTCCGGGTGCGCCGCCGTTCCGTGGAGGCCTCCTCCAAGGCTCCTTCCCGGCGTCGCTCCCCGGCGTCCCGGTGAGGGTCGATGCCTTCCGGTGCCCCTGGTGCAGGACTCTCCCTTGCGGATCGCTGCCCGGTAGCCGTGTCCTCGGGGGGGTCATGGGCGGGTCCGGCGGCTGCCATTTTTCGGTCCGGCCACCACTCCTGGGTGTCCGGCAGGGCGGGAAGGAGCTCCTGGTCCTGGATGGGGGAGGCTGGACGGTCCCCGGGAGGGTCGTCGGTGCCGGTGTCCCCGGCGGTGGAGGCTTCCCTGTCCTCTCCCAGCCTCAGACCTGTCACGGTGTGGGCGATGACATTCAGGGTCTCCCCGTCTTTCTGGAGTCGGCCTCGGACCGTAACGAAGGGTTCCATGCGGATGGTGGAGCGGTCTCGCTGGTAGATCCTGGGCTTCACAATCACGTTGATAGGACCGTCCTCATCTTCAATTAAGACAAAGACATATCCTTTGGCAGTCTGAGGTCTTTGTCGAGCCACGACGATGCCTGCCAGGCGGACGGTGGAGCCGTCGGGACGGTCCCGGAGCTGGCGGGAGGTGACGGTGTCGGGAGGAAGCTTGTGACGGACCAGGGCCAGGGGGTGAAGGGAGGCGGAGAAACGGAGCATCCGGTACTCCGCCACCATCCGTTCTTCCCGGGCCACGTCGGAAAAGGGGAGGTCGGCGTAGGGGTCCGGGAGCTCCAGCTCGGTCTGGGCCCGGTCCTCCCGGTCCGGGCTTCGCTGGTTGTCCGTCTCGGGTCCCAGCCACAGGCCGACCTGCCAGAGGAGCTCCCGACGGGTGAGACCGAAGTCGTCGAAGCCTCCCACCCAGATGAGGTTCTCCACGGCGGGACGCTTCAGGGCCCCGGGGGTGCGTCGGAGGAAGTCGGGAAGGGAGCGGAACGGGCCGTGGGCCCGTCGCCGGGCTATCACCTTTTCGGCGATCTCCTCCCCCCATCCCCTGACGAAGCCCAGGCCGATACGGATGTCCTTGCCCTCGGCGGTGGCCCGGACCTGGCTCCGGTTCACGTGGGGCAGGAGGGTCTCCAGGCCGTGTCGACGGGCATCCCGGCCCAGGGCGTCCAGGGAGTAGAAGCCCATGGGCTGGTTGTTGAAGAGGGCCACGTAGTACTCCGTGGGGTAGTAGTGGCGGAGCCATGCCGATTGATAGGCCAGGAGTCCGAAGGCGGCGGCGTGGGACTTGGGGAAGCCGAACTCGCTGAATCCCACCACCTGGAGGAAGACCTTCTCCGCTACCTCTTCCGGGACGCCCCGGCCCTTCGCCCCTTCCATGAACGCCTGCCGGTAGGACGCCATGGCCTCCCTGGAGCGCTTCCGGCTCATGGCCCGCCTGAGCCCCTCGGCCTCCCCGTCCCGGAAGCCTGCCAGGGCCTTGCACACCTTCAGGACCTGGTCCTGGTAGACGATGACCCCCAACGTCTCTCCCAGGGCCTCCTCCAGGAGGGGATGGTCGTAGGGAACCCGATAGCTCGGGTCCTCCCGCTGCCTCTCCCGCCGGGTGACGTAGGGATTCACGGCCCCTCCCACGATGGGGCCCGGCCTCACCAGAGCCACCTCCACGGCCAGGTCCGCCAGGTTCCGGGGCCGGACCCGGCGGATCATCTGCATCTGGGCCCGGCTTTCGATCTGGAAGATCCCCACCGTGTCCCCGGAGCAGATCCGGTCGTAGATCTTCTGGTCCTGGAAGTCGATGCGGGAGAGGTCCGGGGCGCCGCCGATCCTACGGTGACCCCCGGGATCCTTCGCTCCTTTCCCGGCGGCGGTTTCGGTCTCGGTGGCGAGTCTTCCCCCCACCACGGGCTCTCCTCCGGTCCCGGCGGTGCCCCGCTGGGCGATGAGGTCCACGGCGTCTTCCACCAGGGAGAGCATCCCCAGGGCCAGGAAGTCGATCTTGATGAAGCCGGCGTCCTCGCAAGAGTCCTTGTCCCACTGGCAGAGGACCCGACCCTCCCAGGCCGCAGGCTCCAGGGGCACGACCCCCACCAGGGGACGGGAGGAGATGATCATGCCCCCCACGTGCTGGGAGAGATGCCGGGGAAGGCCGGCGATCTCCTGGGCCAGCTCGCCCAGGGCTTGCCAGAGAGGGGCCCGGGCCTTCTCCCGGAACTCCGGCAGGGTCTCCAGCTCCTCCTTCAGACCCCCGGCGGATCGGTGCTCCGCCAGCTTGGTGAGCTTCTCCAGGTCTCCCTGGGGAAGCTCCAGGGCCTTCCCCATCTCCCGGACCGCGGAACGGAGACGATAGGTGGGAAAGGTGCATACCAGGCCGGCGTGCTCGCTCCCGTACTTCTCGTAGACGGCCAGGATGAGCTCCTCCCGTATGTCCCGGGGGAAGTCCAGGTCGATGTCCGGCACCGTGTTCAGGGCCTCGTTCAGGAAACGGCCCAGGAAGAGGTCCGTTTCTACCGGATCGATGTGGCTGAGACCGATGAGGTAGCAGATGATGGACGAGACCGAGGAGCCCCGACCCCGGCCCGGGGGAAGCCCCGAGCGAGCCCGGGGAGCATCGCCCCGGACCCTCAGGGCCACCTCCCGGGCCAGGTTCATGATGTCCCGGTACACCAGGAAGAAGCCCGACAGTCCGTGGCGGTCCACCAGGCGGAGCTCCTCCTCCAGGCGCTGCTCCGCCTCCCGTCGTCTCTCGGCGGCCCGCCGTCGGTCCCGGGAGGGCCCGGAAGAGCCGGAGGATCCCCTGGACCGGGTGGCGGCCGGAGGCTCCACCGGATAGCGCTCCTCCAGCAGGGCCCGGCAGGTCTCGGCCAGGATCCGGGTGGCGGACCGGCCGTTTCCGCTGCCTTCGAAGTCCGGGAACTCGTAGGCCAGGTCCTTCGTGATGTCGAAGGCGGCGCAGCGCCGGGCAATGCGGAGGGTGTTGGAGAGGGCATCGGGACGGCTCCGGAAGCGGTAGCCCACCTCTTCCGGCGTGGCCAGGGCGAAGAGGGCGTTGGGACGTCGCACGGGGTGGGCGTTGTCCAGGGTGGTCCGGTTCCGGATGGCCACCAGCACGTCCTGGAGGCGGTGCCGCTCCTTCCGGTGGTAGTGGACGTTCCCCGTGGCCACCACCGGGACCACCATCCGGTCGGCCAGGTGGGCCAGCTGCCGGTTTCGTCTTCGGTCTCCTTTGACGGCATTCTCCTGGAGCTCCACGAAGACGTTCCAGGGCCCGAAGGCGTCTACCAGTCCCCGGAGAAGGGCCTCTCCGGTGGCGACGCTGTCCTGGAGAGCCGCCCACAGGGGGCTTCGGCGGCATCCGGTGAGGAGGATGATCCCCTCCGTTCTCTCCGGGTCCAGGAGGGCGGGGAAGGGGAGGAGGGGGGTGCGACGATCCTTCGCCTCCATGTGGGCCCGGGTGAGAAGGCGGCAGAGATTGGCGTAGCCTTTCGGGGTTTCGGCCAGAAGGGTGACGTGGAACCCCACGTCGGGGGAGACGGCTTCCCCGTCCGGGGGAATGGGCCTCCCGCCCGGGGAGACGGCTCTCACGTTTGCCGGTTCTCGAAGTCCTTCCAGTCTTTCCAGTCCGGCCAGTCCGGGAACCGTGACCGGATCGATGCTCAGCTCGGCCCCGGTGATGGGCTGGATGTTCACCTCCCGGGCGACCCGGGCGAACTCCATGGACCCGTAGAGACCGTTGTGGTCCGTCAGCGCCAGGGCCGGATAGCCCAGCTCCCGGGCCCGGAGCACCAGCTCCTCCGGATGGGAGGCGCCGTCCAGAAAGGAGAAGCCCGAATGGACGTGAAGCTCCACGTAGGGCCCACCGGGATGGGAAGAAGACATGACCGGCCTCCTGGTACCGAATAAAAACCGAAACCAAAACATGAAGAAGAAGATCCGGCGGTGCAAGGGGGGTTTGGCGGTGCCAGGAAAGGTGGGAACAAGGGCGGGACGGATGTTCCCGCGAGGGCGTCGCTGGGAACCCGTGGTCCTCCCGGCGCCGCACTCCCGGTCAACAGCCCTTCAGTCGTCTTCCGGTCTTGCCCTCTCTTCCGACGTTTCGTCGCTTTCCGGTTCACTCTCCAGCCAGGCCAGAGCTTCCGGCCGGCTCCGAAAGATCTGGAGCCGATCCTGGGCCAGGTCCCGGAATCCCTCGTACATGCGAGAAAGTCCGTAGAGGAGGTCCCGGGGGGCGACCACGGCCCGGCGGCTGGACGGGGAGAAGATGGAGACGGAGGCCAGGCTCCGGATCTGCTCCGAGGAGATCTCCAGGGTCTCGGCCTCGGTGAGATCGAAGAGATGGTGGAAGTCCGGATCGAATGCCGGATCGTCGGCCAGGACCTCCTGGTGGGCCAGGACCTCCGCTGCCGACGTCCTTCCCTTGACCCGGGTGGTGATGACCCCCCGGTCGGGATCGATATGGGAATCGAGAGTCATGGACTCGCCGGTCTCCGTGGGATGTGCCGTTCCGATCCGATCTCGAGAGCGCCGGGACTCCCTCCCCGGCCAGGAATGGATGGCGCGGAAAGGGAAGAGCCGAAACCGCGACTAATCTAAGTATCCCAGTCCGGAAATACGATGGTATTCGAGCGCCGCTTCATCCCCACTGGCGGCGTTGCGCTCATTCGCCGTACCACAGCGGGTACGTCTCAATCGCACGCCTTGCCAGCGGCGCCCTTCGGCGCTCTCGGTACATCACCGTATTTCCGGAATGGAGTACCAAGTACTCCGCTCCGAAAGTTCGATCCCGGTTCCGGACTGCTTGGCCCGGGCGAACGTTACGCCGCTCCCGTTGACCGGCGGCCGTCCCGGGGACAGTTTCGCTGAGGCATTTCCCAGGCCGGAGGGTGCCATGGCCGGGTCTCCGGTTCCACTTCCCCTCGCATCAGGTTTCCATGAATCCCAGGGACATCTGGATTCTCTACACCATGGAGCTTCGGTCCGCTCTTCGGGAGCGGGCCATCGTGGTCTACAGCATCCTCCTTCCCATCTTCCTCTACCCGGTGATGCTCTGGGTCATGTTCTCCGGCATGACGTTCATCCAGGGGTTGAACGAAGGCTTCACCTCCCGCATCGCCCTCCTGGAGGAAGCCCCCCCCGGCCACGAAGCCCTCGTCGACTCCCTGGAAGCGCGGGATGACGTGCAGATTACGAGGGAGCTGGAGGAGGAGGAGGCCCTGGCCCGGGTCCGGGAGGGAGAGCTGGACGCCGTCCTCTCCTTCGAGTCGCCGGGGGGGGACGGCGCCGCCCTCCCGGAGAATTTCAGGACCGTGGTCCGCTACGACCGCTCCGAGTCCAGGAGCCGCACGGCCGAGAGCAGGATCCAGGAGACGGTGGAAACCTACCGGGACCGCTGGATGGTCCGGGAGGCCGAGGCCCTGGGGATGGAGGAAGCCGACCGGGTCCTCTTCCGTCTCGCCAGCGAGGACGTCTCCACCGAAGAGGACATGGGGGCCATGTTCCTGGGGATGATCCTTCCCCTCTTCCTCATCATCATGGTGGCCATGGGGTGTTTCTATCCAGCCGTGGACACGACGGCGGGAGAGCGGGAACGCTCCACCTGGGAGACGCTCATGACCACGTCCGCGGCCCGCATGGACGTGGTGGCGGCGAAGTACTTCTACGTGGCGACCATGGGGGTCTCGGCGGGGATTCTGAACGTCCTGGCCATGTTCGTCTCCATCGGGGCCGTCATGGCGCCCCTGCTGGGTGGGGAGGGGGGGATCTCGTTCCGAATGCCGCTCCTGGCTGTTCCCGTCATGATCGCCGGCGCCGCGGGGCTCGCCCTCATGCTTTCGGCGGCCATGATGATCCTGGCCTCCTTCGCCCGGACGTTCAAGGACGGGCAGGCCATGATCCAGCCCGTCTACATCGGGGCCATCCTGTTTCCCATCCTCATCGGACAGCAGACGGACCAGACCCTCACGGCCGGCGTTGCCGCCATTCCCGTGGCCAACGTGGCCATGATGGTCCGGGACGCCATCAACGGGATCTTTCTCTGGCCGCTGATCCTGCAGTCCCTGGCCGTCAACCTGGCCGTGGTGGGCCTCTGTCTGTGGGTGGCCCGGTGGGTACTCCAATTCGAGGACTTCCTCATGGGCAGCTTCGACGGCAGCTTCTGGCGTTTCGTGAAGGACCGGATGGGGTCAGGACGCAAGAAAGAAGAGGAGACCGCATGAACACGGAGCGAGGCACCGTCAGCGTCCGGGACCTGAAGAAGTTCTTCTTCGACGAGTCCCGGGGAGAGGTCAGAGCCGTGGACGGGGTGACCTTTGCCTGCCAGCCGGGAGAGGTCTTCGGACTCCTGGGGGCGAACGGCGCCGGCAAGACCACGACCCTCCGGGTCCTCTCCACCGTCCTCAAGCCCACGGACGGCGAGGCTTCCATCATGGGCCACGACGTGGTGGCCGAGCCCGAGGCGGCCCGGGAGAGCATCGGCTTCTATTCCGCTTCCACCGCACTCTATCCCCGGCTGACGGCCCGGGAGACCCTGACCTTCTTCGCCCGGATCAACCACTATCCCGAGGCCCGGATCGAGGAGCGGGTGGAGGCCCTGGTGGACCGCTTCGGCATCGAGGAATACGTGAACGCCCGGGTGGAGAAGCTGTCCAGCGGTATGAAGCAGAAGGTGAGCATCGCCCGCACCATCGCCCACGACCCCCCGGTTCTCATCTTCGACGAGCCTACGGTGGGTCTGGATGTCCTCAATGCCCTGGAGATGGTGAAGATGATCCGGGAGCTGAGGAGGGAGGGAAAGACCATCATCTTCTCCAGCCACATCATGAGCGAGGTGGAGAAGCTCTGCGACCGAATCGCCATCATCCACAGGGGCAACCTACTGGCCCTGGGCACTCTGGAGTCCATGCGGGAGGAGACGGGTCATCATTACCTGGAGGACATCTTCGTGGACCATGTGACCCGGGCCGAGGGCCTGGAGGGCGCGGCCATGGGCGTCGCGGGAGAGCTGGAGGGGGAGGAAGGCCCGTGAGTCCGAAGAGGGAGAAGGGCGGAGGAGTTCTGGGCACCCTCTTCCGATACGAGATCAAGATGCTTCTCCGGGACACCCGGACGATCCTCATCGCCGTGGTGGCCCCCATCGTCCTCTTTCCGGGCTACATCCTGATCCTGAACTACGTGGAGTCCCGGGAGCAGCGGGCCCTGGAGGAGGAAACGTACACCTATGCCGTCATGGGCAGCCGGGCCGACTGGGCTCGTGAGCTCGTGCAGACGGCTATCGACCGGGAGGCGGCCGAGACGGATACCACCAGGGCTCCGGCCACCTTCGAGGCCAGGTCCCCGGACGCTCCCCTGGAAGTCCTGGCCGAAGGGGACCTCCATGTGGTGGTGGAGGGCCTGACGGCGGCGGAATGGGATTCGGTGAGGGCGGAGCAGGCCGCCGCAGGTGAAGCCGGGGCGGGAGGGGAGACCGCCGGGGCGAGGGCCGACACGGCCGGAGCCGGAGAGGGGGTCCGTGCTCCCGTCACCGTGGTGCGGATCCACTACCGGGGGGAGAGCAACTTCTCCCGGGAGGCACGAAATCGCCTCAGGGGACGCATCCTCGAGGTCCGTGCCCAGCAACGGGACTCGGTGTACCGGGCCGCCGGGTTCCCGGTGGCCATGGAGGAGGTGGCTCCCGTGGAGTCCCTCAGCGTCGCCACGGCGGCCAAGGAGGCCGGAGCCTTGCTGGGGCTCGGTCTCACACCCCTCCTCGTTCTTCTCATGCTCAGCGGCGGCTCCATCGTGGCTGTGGACGCCATCAGCGGGGAGAAGGAGCGGGGCACCCTGGAGACCCTGCTGACCACGGCGGCCAGCCGCACCGAGATCGTCCGGGCCAAGCTCCTGGCCGTCATCGCCGTGGGGTTGGCCGTGGCCGTCATCAACGTGGCGAACCTCCTCCTCTACCTCGTCGTCGGGCTCTTGCCCCTGCCGGCCAACTTCGCCGTGGACGTGAGTCCCACGGACCTGGTCCTCCTCCTCCTCCTCCTCGCCCCGGTGGCCATCCTCGTGGCCGCCACGCTCCTCCTCCTCTCCGGTGCGGCGAAGAGTTACAAGGAGTACCAGGTCTACTTCTTCCCCGTCTTCTTCGCCTTCATCGTCCCCTGCATGGCCCCGGCCCTCCCGGGTATCGACCTCCGCTCCGTCATCGCCCTGGTGCCCCTGGCCGGGGTGGCGGTGGCGGTCCGGGAGATCCTGGTGGGGGAAGTGGATCTCCCCTTCCTTGCCCTGGCCTTCGCCTCCACGTCGGGACTGGCCTTCTGGCTCACTCGCCTCACCCAGGAGACCCTCTCCAACGAAAAGCTCATCTCGGGGGCGGAGCTGGACGAAGCGGATCTCACCGGTGGGGCGGCCCTCTTCCCCCGGCATGTTCTCCGGTGGTTCCTGGGCCTCTGGGTCCTCTTCTTCGTGGTCAGCCTGTGGTTCGGCCAGGACCTGGGGATTCGGGGGCAGTTGCTGGTGAACCTCCTGGGGATCTTCCTGGGAGGCTCCCTGGTCATGGTGCGCCGCTACCGCCTGGATCCGGCCCGGGCCTTCGGTCTCCACATGCCCCCGGTCAGGACGTGGCTGGCCGTGCTGGTGGGAGCCCCTTCCGCCCTTCTCCTGGGGGTGGGTCTGGCTCAGCTCGTCAACGCCTACGTCTTCCCCGTTCCGGAGCAGCTCCTGGAGAGCTTCGGCCAGGCCATGACCGGTTCGGAGCTCCCCCTCTGGCAGGTGGTGCTGTTTCTGGCCGTCATGCCCGGGATCTTCGAAGAGCTCACCTTCCGGGGGGTGCTTCTCCACGGACTTAGGCAGCGTATACGCAATCCCTGGCTCCTGGCCCTGGCCGTGGGGATCATCTTCGGGATCTTCCACGTCTCCCTCTTCCGCATCGTCCCCACGGCGTGGCTGGGCTTCGTCCTGACCTGGGTCGTCCTCCTGTCCGGCTCCGTCTATCCGGCCATCCTCTGGCACGGACTGAACAACGCTCTGGCCATCGTCCCGGCCCGGTTGGGATGGGTCCCGGAGGACTTCGAGCCAGAGGGCTGGTGGGCGGTCCCCGCCGCCCTGGGCCTCCTCCTGGCCATGGCGATTCTCCGGGGCCGGAGCCCACGGTGACGCTTCCACTTCCCGGGGTCCTTCGGGGGGCCCTCTCTCTGCTCTTCTTCACCGTGAATACGGTGGTCTGGATCCTTCCCCTCCTTCTGGCCCACCTCCTCAAGCTCCTGGTGCCGGCCAGGGGTTGGCGGCGGTGGTGGAGCCGGCTCCAGAACGGGATCGCCACCGTGTGGGCCAGCGTCAACAACTGGCATCAGACCCTCACGAACCCCATCCGGTGGGATGTGGAGGGATTGGAGGATCTTCCCCAGGATCGGTGGTACGTGGTGGTGGCGAACCACCAGTCCTGGGCCGACATCCTGGTCCTGCAGCGGATCTTCAACCGCCGGATTCCCTTCCTGAAGTTCTTCCTGAAACGGGAGCTGTTCTGGGTCCCCCTCCTGGGCCTGGCCTGGTGGTCCCTGGACTACCCCTTCCTGAAGCGTTCGGCCAGCGCCCGGAAGGACCTGGAGACCATCCGGGACTCGGCGGCGAAGTTCAAGCTTACCCCGGTCTCCGTGATGAACTTCGTGGAGGGCACCCGATTCACACCGGAGAAACACAGCGGGCAGGCCTCTCCCTACCGGCATCTCCTGAAGCCGAAGGTGGGGGGCCTGGCCTACGTCCTGGACGCCATGCGGGACGAGATCGACGCCATTCTGGACGTGACCATCGTCTACCGGCAGGGGGATCCGGACTTCTGGGACTTCCTGTGCGGGAGGATCGGGGAGGTGAGGGTGAGGGTGGAGAGAGTCCCCGTGACCCCGGAGATGCTGGGTGATTTCGCCGGCGACAAGGCCTTCCGCCGCCGCTTTCTCACCTGGCTCCGGGAGCTCTGGGGCCGGAAGGACCGGCGCATCGAGGCCCTCCTGCACAGCTGACCCTGGCCCCGAGTCCTCCACGCCTTATCTTGGGCCCACCGGGCGAAGCTCCCGCTCCGGCCACCGGCGTCTCCTTTCGGGAGATCCGAGTCCCCGGAGGCGGGTATTCATGCGTCTACGCCCCGACACACCAGACCGAGTCCACGGACCCCTGAAGAAGGAAGGCCACGATGGAATTCAAAGAAGTCCAGATCCCCGAAGGCGATCTCATCGAATACCGGGACGGAGAGCTGATCATCGGCGACAACCCCATCATCGGGTTTCTGAGGGGAGACGGCATCGGCCTGGACATCACCCCGGTCATGAAGAACGTGGTGGAGGCGGCGGTGGAGAAGGCCTACGGCGGAAAGCGGACCATCGCCTGGACCCCCCTCTACGCCGGCCTGGAAGGGTTGCACCACTACGGGAGCGAGTTCCCGGACGAGACCGTGGATGCCATCCGCTACCTCAAGATCGCCATCAAGGGGCCCTTCACCACGCCTGTGGGGGAAGAGACCCACGTGTGCCTGCACTGCGCCCACCAGCAGTACCACGGGGGCACCTGCGAGAAGTGCGGGAAGGACGACGGGGTCACGGAGCGCTTCCGTTCCATCAACGTGCGGTTCCGCCAACACCTGGACCTCTTCGCCTGCGTCCGGCCCATACGCTACTTCCAGGGCGTGCCCTCGCCGAACAAGTACGCCGACAAGGTGGATTTCGTCATCTTCCGGGAGAACACCGAAGATGTCTACGCCGGCTACGACTTCGAGCGGGGAAGCGACACGGCGAAGGCCGTCATCGAGCTCATCAAGGAGCGGGAAGGGCGGGAGATCCGGTCCGACTCGGGGATCGGGATCAAACCCATCAGCGTCTTCGGCACGAAGCGACTGGTCCGGAAGGCCCTGCAGTGGGCCGTGGACCGGGGCCTGCCCTCCCTGACCCTGGTCCACAAGGGCAACATCATGAAGTTCACCGAGGGCTCCTTCGCCAAGTGGGGCTATGAGCTGGCCGAAGAGGAGTTCGGCGACCTGACCATCTCGGAGAAGCGGCTCTGGGACGAGTTCGACGGGAACATGCCCGAGGGCAAGATCCTGGTGAAGGACCGGATCGCCGACTCCATCTTCCAGCAGATCCAGACCCGGCCGGACGAGTACAACGTCTTCGCTCTTCCGAACCTGAACGGGGACTACCTCTCCGACGCCGGGGCGGCCCTGGTGGGTGGTCTGGGCCTGGGCCCCGGGGCCAACATGTCCGACCAGGTGGCACTCTTCGAGGCCACCCACGGCACGGCTCCCAAGTACACCGGGATGGACAAGGTCAACCCTGGCTCCATCATCCTTTCCGCTGTGATGATGCTGGAGCACATGGGCTGGGACGAGGCCGCTGACCTCGTCAACAAGGGCGTGGCCGGCGCCATCGCCGAGGGCCACGTCACCTACGATCTGGCCCGGCTCATGCGCCGGGAGGGCCGGGATGACGTCACGGAAGTCTCCTGCTCCGGATTCGGCGAGGCCATCATCGAGAGGATGTAGGCGGCAGCAGCTCCAGGAGGGGTCCTTCCTGCATGGTGGGAAGGGCCCCTTCGAGCGTTGCTGGAGTTCCTCCGGCCGGGGTGAGGAGCGCCTCAGAGGACCACCATGGCACACCCCACCAGCCAACCCACTCCGATCAGACCCAGCAGGAGCTTCTCCCAGGCCGATACCTGCTGTTGGCCCTTCTTTCCGTGGAACCAGCCGGTGACGGTGACGGCAAGGAGGCCGAAGGGTAGCGTGACCTGGACCAGGCGCTCGGCGAGGTCCGGCAGGGGAGTTTCGGCCACCAGGTAGGCGGTAAACTCCAGGGCCAGCCAGCCGGCGGCCACATAGCCCCCGATCATCTGCGGAAGCCGTCGTTCCAGGAGAGCCCGGAAGGGCGTGGAAGGCGGTTCCGGCGTCCTGGAGCCTGCAGTCCCGGCCTCCGGCGCTCCTTCCCGGCACTTCCTTACGATGTCCCCGGTGCTGGGTCGGTGGGAGGGGTTCGTGGCCAGACAGCGGCCGATGAGGTCCACCAGATCCCCATGGGATTCGCCCAGGAACTCCCGGAGAGGCTCCAGGTCCGGCGGGGCGACGACCTCCTTCTTCCGGCCCCTGGAGGGTCGCCTGGTGGGGGGAGGCGGGCGTCCCGTCAGGAGTTGGTGGGCCATGACGCCCAGGCTATACACGTCCACACGATCTGTGGCTTCCCCCTCCTCCACCTGTTCCGGGCTGATGTAGGCCGGATGTCCCAGGATCTCCCCGGTCTTCGTGATCTTCGGCCCCGGTCCCTCCTCGCCGGATTCCAGGACTCCGGCGATTCCGAAGTCGCAGAGGAAGTGGCGGCCCGTCTCCTCTTCCCGCAGGACGTTGTCCGGCCGGACGTCCCGGTGGATGATGCCCAGCTTGTGGGCGGCGTGGAGGCCCGAGGCCACTTCCCGGATCACCCGACGGACCTCGGAAGGAATGAGGCGGCCCTCGGCCTCCAGACGCTGGGCCAGGCTCGTTCCTCGTACGAAGGGGGATACCAGGTAGGGCGTGCCGTCGGAGAGGCTTCCCACCCGATACACCGTGCAGACGTGGGGGTGATTGAGACGGGCGGCCGCCTGGGCTTCCCGTTGGAAGCGCCGTCGGGCCTCGGTGCTGTCGTAGAGGTGGGGCGAGAGAACCTTCACGGCCACGAGTCGCTTCAGGTGGGGCTCCCGGGCCAGGAACACCTGGGCCATGCTTCCCCGGCCCACAGGACGCAGGATGCGGAGGGACGGGGCGAGCTCGGACTCCAGGCGGTCCCGGAGACCACCCTCCCGGGCCTCTTCCTCGGTGGGGGTGGAGGTGTGGGCCTCGGCGGGGAGGGGAGGGGGCCAGGGCCCTGCGGGCCCCTCTTTGCGGTCCGGCTCGTCTCCTCCAGAAGCTCCGTCCCCTTCCGGGTCCTTGGCCGCCCCGGCGGCTTCCCCGGGAGGGGCCTTCCCCGGGGCCCTTTCCCCCGCAGGGGGCTGCTCCGCAGGGGCTTCCTTCGGAGCCGGCTGCCCTGACGGCGGGGCGATACCGTCTCCTCTCCGGATGGCCTCCACCATCTCCCGGGTCTCATCCAGGGGCTCCAGGCCCAGCTCCGCCTCCAGGAGGGCCTCGTAGCGGCGGAAGTGGGTGAGGGCTTCCGTGCGACTCCCGGTTTCCGCCAGGAGCTGGATGAGATGGTGCTGGGCACCGTCGTCCAGGGGATCCAGACCGGCCCACTTCCAGGCCGCCTTCAGCGCCACCTCCAGCCGTCCTTCCTCCCGGTTCGTCCTGATGAAGGTATCGGCGACGGCTCGGTGGCGGCGGCTCAGACGGGCCCGCTGCCGCTCCACCCACTCCTGGAAGGCGTGGGTCCGTACCAGGTGGACACCGTCCAGGAAGTGTCCGGTGTACAGGCCCAGGGCCTCCTCCTGCCGCCCCCTCTCCACCAGCCGCTCGAACTCCCGGGCGTCCACGTGCAGGGCCTCGGTGGTCCGGACCGTGGTTCCGGCGCAATCCACCCAGGCCTCTCCCAGATCCTGACGCAACTCGTAGAGGGTCTGGCTGAGGGTATGTCGCGCCCGGTCCTGGGGGCTCTCGGGCCAGAAAACGCCCAGGAGCCGGTCTCGGGGGGCCTCTCGCTCCATGGCCAGGTGGACCAGGAGACCGAAGGTCACGGGCTTGCCCGGAAGAGCGCTGAGCTCCGCTTCCCCGACTCGGACGCTGGGGTTTCCCAGGGTGGTGAGCCACACATCCATGACGATGTCCAGGTGTCCACAGAGTGTCCTGAGGGAGAAGATACTGCCTGGGTCCCTGCAGGGCTCACCTTTTTCCTACCCTGGGGAAGGGATTGGGGTCTGCCTCTTACGGCAGCAGCCCTTCCCTCCGCCAACGCTCCCGGGGAAGCTCCAGCTCCCGGAGGTATCCGGTGGCCAGGTCGAAGATCCAGCCGTGGACGGACGGAGGGGACCCCTTTTCCAGGGCCGTCCGGAAGGGCGGAGACCGGAGGACGTTCTCCAGCTGGGATACCACGTTGATCTCCGAGAGCCGGTCCTCCTTCTCCCGGGCTTCCGGCAGAGAGGCGAGCTCCTCCTCGTGCTTCGCCGCCAGCCCTCTCAGGTCGCCGAGCCAACGCCCCACGGCCCCCTCCCGGACGCCGGAAAGGGCGGCTTTCACTCCGCCGCAGTCGGTGTGGCCGACCACTACCACGTGGCTCACCTCGAGGCTGAGGAGGGCGAACTCCAGGATGGCCTGGGCGTTTCCATCCTCCGGGAGGACCTGGTTGGCGATGTTCCGGTGCACGAAGAGCTCTCCCGGTCCGAGGCCGGTCATCTCATTGGGGCACTTCCGGCTGTCGGAGCATCCCACGAGGAGAAACGGCGGGGCCTGGCCCTGGGCCAGTTTCTGGAAGAACCCGGGGTCCTCCCCGAGTCTCTGCTGCACCCATTCCTGGTTTCTTCTCGAGATCGTCTGAAAGTCGGGCACGCCTGCAACCTCCTTGGGCTGTTCGTGAGGCTCCGGGGCAAGGGAGTACGGGCTACCGGGGTCGAGGTCCTGGTCCCGAATGCCTCTCCGTACTGGGAACGTCCGGGACAATAACGCGGAAGTTACCGGGTCCCAAGGGGGTGTGCCCGGGTTCCGGGGACCCCGGCCCGTCCGGGCGGTCTGGCCGGTGGCTCGACCGACGGGCTCGGTGAGGGTTGGCGCCGTTTCCGGGGGAACCCTAGGTTGGAGGCCAGCCCTCTGAAGCAGAGCAGCTCCACCTCCAGCCTCCCAACCACCGAACTTGCCCCTCCGACTCCACATCGCCATCGCCGCAGGGCTCGTGGGCGGCCTCATCCTGGGATTGGCCGCGTCCCTGACCGGCTCTCCTCTTCTCACCGGCGTGGCCGAGGGCGTGGAGCCCCTGGGCACGGCCTTCGTGGACCTCCTGAAGATGGTGGTGCTCCCCCTGGTGGCCTCGGTGGTGTTCGTCGGTGTGGCCTCCCTGGGAGACCTGAAGAAGCTGGGGCGGATGGGGGCCCTCACCATGGCGTACATCGCCGTGACGGCCGTGGTGGGAGCACTGTGGGGGATGGGGGTCATGCGGGCCCTGCTTCCCCTGGCCAGTGAGGCCGCGGCGGATGCCGCCACGGCCACGGGCATGGACGCCCCGGTCCTTCCCGGCCCCGTGCAGTTTCTCCTGGAGCTCATCCCGGCCAACCCCTTCCAGGCGGCAGCGGAGGGGCAGCTCCTTCCCCTCATCCTCTTCGTGATCCTCCTGGCTGCGGCCACCGGGACCCTTCCCCCGGAGCAGAGAGACCGACTCAACGGAGTGGCGGAGTCCCTGGCTTCGGCCCTCATCAAGCTCGTGGACTGGATCCTCTGGGTGGCGCCCCTCGGGGTCTTCGCCCTGGCTGCCCCGGTGACGGCCCGAGCCGGCTGGGCCCTGCTCCAGAGTCTCCTGGCCTTCGTCCTGGCGGTCCTCCTGGGGCTGGTGGTCTTCGTGGGAGTCGTTCTCCTGCCCACGGTGCGGTTTCTGGCCCGGGTACCCCCGGGGGCCTTTCTCAAGGCCTGCATCAGCCCCCAGGTCATCGCCGCTGCCTCGGTCAGCTCTCCCGCCACGGTCCCGGCCATGCTGGAGGCTGCCGAAGAGATGGATGTGCCGGAGGGAGTGGCCGGCTTCGTCATCTCTCTGGGGGCGGGCCTCAGCCGGGCGGGAAGCGCGGTCTTCCAGGGGGCCAGCGTGGTCTTCCTGGCGTGGCTCTACGGGGTCCCGCTACCGGCGGCGGCCGTGGCCGGAGCCACCCTGGCCATTCTCATCGTGTCCCTCACCATCCCCAGCATTCCCGGTGGGAGCGTGCTGAGCATGGCCCCGGCCTTCGGGACCATCGGGATCCCCCTGGACGGGTTGGCCGTTCTCCTGAGCATCGACCGGATCCCGGACATGGCCCGGACCGCCACGAACGTGACCAGCACCATGGTGGCGACGGCGGTGGTGGGTCGACTGGAGTCCAGCTCCGGGGACGAAGGAAACCCCCGCCCCTCATCCTCGGACGGCTCCACACCTCCGCACCCGGAGAGACGGGAGGAAGTCCCATGAAGCTCTACGTTGCCGTAGCTCTCGGTCTGGTGGCCGGCCTCCTCCTGGGCCTGGTGGCCCAGGTCACCGGCTCTCCGACCCTCACCGCCGTGGCCCTGGGGATCGAGCCCCTGGGCACCGCCTTCGTGAATCTCCTCAAGATGGTGGTGATACCCCTGGTGGCGGCCATCATCTTCGTGGGGGTTGGGGCCCTGGGGGACCTGCGGCGGTTGGGGACGATGGGGGTCGTAACGCTCCTCTTCTTCGCCCTCACCAGCACCATCGCCATCCTCCTGGGCATGGGGCTCATGAAGCTCATGCTTCCCCTGGCCAGCACGGCCGCCGCCGATGCGGTGGCGGTGACCGGGGCGGAGGCGCCGGTGATTCCCGGCCCGGTGGAGTTCCTCCTCTCCCTCATTCCCGCCAACCCCTTCCAGGTGGCCGCCGAGGGCCAGCTCCTCCCCCTCATCGTCTTCGTCATCCTCCTGGCCGCCGCCACAGGAGCCCTCCCGGCTCGGGAGCGGGACCGGCTCCTGGAGCTGGGCAACGCCCTCACCGCGGCCCTGATCAAGCTGGTGGACTGGATCCTCTGGACGGCTCCCGTGGGGGTCTTCGCCCTGGCCGCCCCGGTGACGGCCCAGGCCGGATGGGCCATGCTCCAGAGCCTGGCGGCGTTCATCCTGGCCGTTCTCCTGGGGCTGGTGTTGCTGGTGGTTCTGGTCTTCGTCCCCTCCATCCGCTTCCTGGGAGGGATGTCCGGTGTCCGTTTCCTGAAGGATTCGGCCAACGCCCTCCTCATCGCCGTGAGCACCTCCAGCAGCGCGGCCACGGTCCCGGCCATGCTGGAGGCTGCCGAAGAGGAGATGAAGCTCTCCCGCTCCGTCTTCAGCTTCGTCATTCCCCTGGGCGCCCAGATGGGCCGGATGGGCACCGCCGTGTTCCAGGGAGCCGGGGTGGTCTTCCTGGCCTGGCTCTTCCAGGTCCCCCTGCCCGCCGCCAGCATCGGGGGCGCCGTCCTGGCCGTGTTCATCGTCTCCTTCACGGTGGCGGGGATTCCCGCCGGAGGGGTGGTGAGCCTGGCTCCGGCCCTGGGGACGGTGGGGATCCCCCTGGACGGTCTGGGCGTGCTCCTGGGGATCGACCGCATACCGGACATGGCCCGTACCACGGCGAACGTAGCGGGCATCCTCGCCGCTGCCGTGGTCACGGAAGGAATCGTGGGGGAGGCTGGCGAAGCCGGAGCTCCCTCTCCGGATCCTCCGTCAGGGTCGGGAGAGACGCGTTTCAGGTGAAACGTCTCTGAGGGGGGATGGGGCCGCGACGGCCCTTCTTCACCTGAAACCGACCATGGATGATGCCGAATGGCGCCGCTGCCAACTCGGGGTTGCCCCGCCCTCCATGCGGCCTCAGTATCCGTCCCCGGTTTTTTTGACGGGGCTTCGAAACTCGTGATCCGAAGCCCCTGGCTCCGAGCGTTGCGCCGCGATCGGGAATGGGGGATCGATGTCGACGCGGCGGACTGACCCGTCTCATCGATCCTCTCTGGTACGCTGGGCATGAGCTGTTCCCGCCGATGGTCAATCATCCCTTTCTTCCTACTCTGCTCCCTTTCCCTTTTCATCATCACCATCAGCACCGGCGGCTGCGGGGGTGAGGGCAACCCCGTGGACCCCGGTGACGACAACGGAAATCCCTCCACGCCGGATGCGGATTCGGCCAGCGTCACCGTGGGAATCGACGGGGGAGAAGTCCTCCTTCCCGACGGCTCCGGCGTGATCTTTCCGTCCGGGGCGCTGTCGTCCTCCGTGCCCGTGACCGTGGTTCGGGAGGATGCCAGCGAGTATTTCGATTCCTCCGGCGACGCAGCCGGTCAGGTGCTTCTCTCCACCACGGCGCCGGTGAGCGAGTTTCCTGAAGAGGTGGAGATCAGGGTTCGCCTTCCTTCCCAGGCCACGTTGGCCGACTCCTCGAACGTGCTTGCGGGGGTAGTGGATGAGGAGAGCGGAGCCGTGACGGTGGAGCACTCGTCCATGGAGATGGTGGAGGGAGAGCCGTTCCTCGTGGTGAGGACGGATCACTTCTCCACCCGCCTTTTCGAGTGGCTCTTCGGCAAGGACCCGCCTTCCCAGGCACAGCTCTCCATTCCCTACTACAACCAGGGAGCGTCGCCCTACTGCTGGGCGGCTAGCGTGCACATGGTGAGCCAGGCCACGGACTTCGGCGAAGTCCGCCTCCTCACCGACATCATCGGAAAGGCCGGAATCGACGAGGGCGGCATCAGCGCCGTGGAGTTCCGGACCAGCGGCGCCATCTCCAACCTGGTGAAGAGACGCACCGGCGTCCGCCCCGACCGCTACATCTGGGATATCGTGAACAAGAACCAGATGCGGGACTATCTCTGGCGAGAAATCGGCGTCAACGGTCATCCCGTTGCGGTCTTCAGCAGCAAGTTGGAGCACGCCGTGGTCGTCACGGGATACGACGTCTCGGAGTTCGTCGTCCATGACCCGGCCAGCACGGCTTCCAGCCAGGTCGGCTACGAGGAGATGAACTGGAGCGAGCTCATCGAGGACATGGATCTGAACGATAAGCTGGTGACTCTCGTGGTTCCGGATGCCCTGGAGAGTGAGTCGGATCTGGTGGCCATCAACTTTCTTCCTCAGGCCATCCAATTCCTTCGACCGGGCGATGGAGCCGAGAATCCCTCCTCCCTCTGGCGCTTCGGGTGGGACTACACCCAACCCGACGGCTATTCATTCCGCAGTTCCAGCAGTGATGCGTTGGGCGATCCACTCCCGGGAGAGGTCACCATGTTGCAGACCGCCGGGGACATCGAGATCACGAACGCCTCCCGAACCGCGTCCCGGGACGTGAGCGTGTGGCTCGACGTCACGGCCATGGGAGCGCCTTCCGGGGTGGGCCGCCTCTCCACCCAACGCGACGTGACCGTGGGACCGAACGCGAGGGTGGCCCTCGACGTCCCGGACATCAAGGTGGACACCTTCCGCTACAACACCGACGAGCCCACCGAGTACCTCCTCACGGTCACGGCGTTCATCGAAAGCAGCAAGGTGGACCGCCAGACCCTGGTCTTCGACATCGACCCGGTGGAACCGGAGCTCACCTCCGTCCATCCGAACCCGGCGGCCGTGGGAGAAACCGTCACCATCGCGGGGAAGAAGCTGGGGCTCCTGCCCCTGGGCAACGAGATCGATTTCAACGGGGAGACCGCCGACGAAGAGGACATCACGTCGTGGAAGGACGACGAGATCCGGGTCAAGGTGCCGGACGGGGCCACGTCGGGCCCCCTGGTGGTGAAGAGAGGAGAGGTGGAGTCGAACTCCCTGGACTTCACCGTGGCCGAGTACGTGACCGTCTCCGGGACCGTGGCCAGGGCGTACGGCGACGACTTCATCGAGAAAACGGTGGTGGAGGCCGAGGGGAGCTGGGCCCTGAGAGCGGAAGAGGCGGAGCTCGACTTCCTGGAGCCCGAGACCCAGTATCACTCCTTCTACGTGAAGCTGGGGAAGCCGGCGGAGCTGAGCCTCTCTTTCAACGGCACCATCAGTCCCGGATCGATAGCGACGGATGACGGAGGACGGCTCGAGTTCAAGCCCTTCGAGTGGGAGTTTTCCCCCTCCTCGTCGGGATCGTCCTTCTCCTGGGCTCAGGGTGGGTCCGAGAGCAGTCCGTATTTCACCTTCACCTTCGAGACGCTGGACGACATGTTCTGCGTCCGTCCGTCCTTCGGAATCTCCGCCCAGTGGTTCGATTCCGAGGACGTGCTCATCGACGAAGACGTGTACGTCAACGGCCGGACCACGGCCATCTTCTGCGTGAAGCCTGCCCTTTGAAGCGCGAGGGCCGGGGCCGTCCCGGTGCGGCCCCGGCCCCTCCCACCCGGCTCCCCCTCCAGCAGTTGCCCGCCGGGCCCCACCCCGTCAGTTTGGGGGGTCGTTCGGGGTGAGCCGGAGACCGTTCCGCCGGCCTAATTGACGTTCAGAAGGAGCGTCTCGTGCAACTTCACACCAAGATCCTCATCGGCCTGGTCCTGGGTGCCCTTCTGGGCCCCCTCCTGGGCGACTGGGCGGTAGCCCTGGAGCCCTTCGGACAGGCCTTCATCCGCCTCCTCATCATGATCGTGATTCCCCTGGTCATGGCCTCCCTCATCATCGGGACGGCCAGCCTGGGGGACCTGAAGAAACTGGGGCGAATCGGGCTCAAGACCGTGGGCTTCTACCTGGTGGCCACGGCCATCGCCGTGTCCCTGGGCCTGGGTGTCGGAGGGGTTCTGGCCCCGGGTTCGGGACTGGACGAGGAGGTGAAGAACGACCTGCTCGAGGAGTACGCAGGGACGAGCCAGGAGGGCATGGCGGAGCTGGGCGAGGCGCCGGGGCTGCAGGACATCCTCTTCAACATCATTCCCCGGAATCCCATCGCCGCCATGGCGAACATGGACATGCTCCAGATCATCTTTTTCTCCCTCTTCCTGGGCATCGCCCTGACGGTCCTCACGGAGAAGAAGAGGAAACCCCTCATCGATGTACTGGAGTCCATCAACGACAGCATGGTTGTCATGGTGGAGATGATCATGAAGATCGCTCCCTACGGCGTCTTCATCCTTATCGCCGCCGTGGCCGGACGGTTCGGCTATGCGGTTTTGCTGTCGTTGCTGAACTACGTCCTGGTGACCATCGGGACGATGATTCTCTTCACCATCGCCTTCTATCCCATCAGCCTCAGGCTCTCGGGGATGAGCCCGATCTTCTTCTTCAAGAGGTTCTACGAGGTCATCGTCTTCGCCTTCTCCACCTCGTCCAGCAACGCGGCCCTCCCCATCAACCTCAGGATCAGCGAGGAGGACCTGGGGGTTTCCCGAAGCGTGGCTTCCTTCGTGCTCCCTCTGGGGGCCACGGTGAACATGAACGGGACGGCCATCTATCAGGGTGTGAGCACGGTCTTCATCGCCCAGGTCTACGGTATCGACCTGAACCTGACCTCCCTCATCACCGTGGTGGTGACGGCCACGCTGGCGTCCATCGGGGCCGCCGGGGTGCCGGGAATCGGGTTCATCACCCTGACCATCGTCCTTCAGGCCCTGGGGATTCCCCTGGAAGGCCTGGCCATGATCCTGGGGGTGGAGAGGATCCTGGACATGACCCGGACGGCGGTGAACGTCACCGGCGACTCGGCGGCGGCCATCTGGGTGGCCAAGACGGAAGGAGACCTGAACATCCCCACGGGACCGCCGAAGGAGCTGGACACGCCGGAGACCTGAGGACTCCCATGGTCCCATGGGGGGCGAGACCGAGCCGGGCCCGGGTTGAGCCGGGCCGGTCTGGAGGGAACCACTGATCACGGACGGGCTTTCATGAACCGTACGACCCGATGGATCATCGGCGCCATCCTCTTTCTCGTTCTCATGTGGCTGAGGACGAACACCGATATCATCAGCTCCCCGCCGGGGGTGGAGGATTTCGGCATCTGGTCCATCGTGCCGGCGGCCCTGACCCTGGTCCTGTGCTTCTGGACCAAGGAGGTGATCTCGGCCCTCTTCATCGGGATCGCCGCCGGCGGGATCGTCAGCGGGAACTTCAACATCATCGCCTCCTACCTCCTGCCTGCCGTGGGCACGGAGTCCTTTGCCCAGATCCTCCTGGTCTACCTCTGGTGTCTGGGAGGACTCATCGGCCTGTGGACCCGAACGGGCGGGGCCCAGTACTTCGCCCGCTGGGCCGGAGAGCGGATGGTGAGAGGCCGGCGGACGGCCAAGCTCTTCGGGTGCATGGTGGGAACGGTCTTCCACCAGGGGGGCACCATCAGCACGATCCTGGCCGGGAGCACGGTGAAGCCGGTGTGTGACGAGGCCGGTGTCTCCCACGAGGAGCTCTCCTACGTGGTGGACAGCACGGCCTCGCCCATCGCCACCGTGATTCCCTTCAATGTGTGGCCCACGTACGTGGCCGGCCTGGTCCTGGGCACCGTCCCCATCTTCGCCACCGAGGCCGAGGCCGTCAGTTTCTTCTACAAGGCCATCCTCTTCAATTTCTACGGCATCTTCGCCGTCATCTTCACCTATACCTTCGCCCTGGAGATCAATCCCTTCGTCTTCGGGAAGATGAAGCGGGCCATCGAGAGGGTGAAGACGACGGGTGAGCTGGACGCCCCCGGGGCCCACACCATGTCCAGCAAGGAGCTGGACGAGCTGAAGATCCCGGAAGGGTACGTGAGCGGGAACATGGACTTCGCCGTTCCCATCCTCACCCTCATCGGTGTGGCCGTGGGCGGTCTGGTCTTCATGGGCTCCGTGCCCATCAACGAGGCCTTCGTCCTGGCGGTTCTCTCGGCCATGGTCGTGGCCCTCATCAAGGGGATGAAGCTCACGGAGGTCATCGAGGGCTTCGTGGACGGGGTGAAGGGGGTGAGCCTCGGGGCCATCATCCTGGCCCTGGCCGTGACCCTGGGCCGGGTCTCCGGCTCCCTGGGCACGGCGGACTTCCTCATCCGGACCACCAGCGAGATCATCGTGCCGGCGTTCCTCCCGGCCATCTTCATGCTCATCTGCATGCTCATCGCCTTCGCCGTGGGGTCCTCCTGGGGCACCTACGCCGTGGTCTTCCCCATCGCCATGCCCCTGGCCTGGGCCGTGAATCCGGACCCCTTCTACATGACTCTCTGCTTCGCCGCCGTTCTGGGCGGGGCCGTGTACGGGGACCAGTGCTCCCCCATCAGCGACACCACGATCCTCTCCAGCCTGGCCACGGGCTCGGATCACATGGATCACGTCACGACCCAGATGCCCCTGGCCAGTATCGCCGCGGGCATGGGAGCGATCCTCTACACCATCATCGCTCTCTTCACGTTGTAGGAGCCGGGGAGCGGGAGGCCGGGGAAATGGGGGCCGGGCGCAGGAGGTGGGGGGCTCTCCCTGGCCCCTGGGCCCTTCCGTTGGCCCCCGGACCGCCGATGGGCTAGACTGTCGAGATGAGTCGGTAGGAGGCCGGCGGCCCCACCTCCGTCGTTCCGGAAGGGGTCCGGTATCCAGTTCCTCACACCAGCCAATTCAAGGGGTGATCCCATGCAAGATCTTCTGAAGCGACTCGGCATCGAAGCGATCCATTCCGGGGGATTCCACGGGGAGTGGTTGGGCTCGGGTCCGGAGCTGGAGGTCTTCACCCCCATCGACGGAACGAAGCTCGTCACGGTGCAGCAGGTCACTGAAGAGGAGTACGACCGCATCGTGGACCGGGCCTACAAGGCCTTCCTGGAGTGGCGGACCATACCGGCCCCGAAGCGGGGCGAGGTGGTGCGTGAGCTGGGCAATGCCCTGAGGGAGGCGAAGGACGACCTGGGGGCCCTGGTGAGCCTGGAGATGGGCAAGATCGTGGCGGAGGGGGAGGGGGAAGTGCAGGAGATGATCGACATCTGCGACTTCGCCGTGGGTCTCTCCCGGCAGCTCTACGGCCTCACCATGCAGTCGGAGCGGCCGGACCATCACATGCGGGAAACCTGGCATCCCCTGGGCGTGGTGGGGGTCATCACGGCGTTCAACTTTCCCGTGGCGGTCTGGAGCTGGAACGCTGCCATTGCCGCCGTCTGCGGCGACAGCACTCTCTGGAAGCCCGCTTCCAAGACGCCTCTGACGGCCATTGCCGTCACCCGGATCGCCGCTGAGGTCTGCCGGGCCAACGACGTGGATCCGGCCATCTTCTCCCTGGTGGTGGGGAAGGGCTCCTCCGTGGGGGACCGGCTCCTGCACGACGACCGGGTGCCCCTCATCTCGGCCACCGGGAGCTGCGAGGTGGGCCGGCGGGTGGCCACCGTGGTGGGCCAGCGTCTGGGCAGGACGATCCTGGAGCTCGGGGGCAACAACGCCATCATCGTCACCCCCAGCGCCAACATGGACCTGGTCCTTCCCTCCACCCTCTTCGGGGCCGTGGGCACGGCGGGACAACGCTGCACCTCCACACGGCGCATCATCGTCCACGCCTCGGTGAAGGACAGGCTCCTGGATCGCCTCATTCCCGCCTATGAGTCCATCCGCATCGGGGATCCCCTGGATCGGGACACGGTCATGGGACCCGTGGTGAACGAGCAGGCGGTGAAGGATCTGGAGAAGGCCCTGGAGCGGGTGGAGGCCGAGGGAGGAAAGGTGCTCTACGGAGGGGAACGCCTTCAGGGCTCCGACTACCCCGGTGGCCTGTACGTCACTCCCTGTATCGCCGAGGCGGAGAACCTCTACGAGATCGTCCAGGAGGAGACCTTCGCCCCCATCCTCTACATCATCAGCTACGGGAGCGCCGACGCCTCACCCCGGCAGGCCGTGGACGAGATCGAGGAGGCCGTCGCCCTGCACAACGGAGTTCCCCAGGGCCTCTCTTCGGCCATCTTCACCGAGAACGTCCGGGAAGCCGAGACCTTCCTATCCCATCGGGGCAGCGACTGCGGCATCGCCAACGTGAACATCGGCACCAGCGGGGCCGAGATCGGAGGCGCCTTCGGAGGCGAGAAGGAGACGGGGGGCGGCAGGGAGTCCGGTTCCGACGCCTGGAAGGCCTATATGCGGCGCCAGACGAATACGGTGAACTGGAGCACGGAGCTGCCCCTGGCCCAGGGCATCGAGTTCGGTACGGACTGAAGAACGCGGGGGGCGGCCCGGTCCCGGGTCCGTTTCCCCTCAGCCGTCCAGCCTCTCTACCGCCTCCCGGGAGTGGTCCAGGTCCTTCCAGACCTCCACCAGGTAGGGTTTCAGTTCCTCGAACACCAGGGCCTGCTCCTCCACCACGGCCTCTGCCTCGGTGGAGGACATCTCGAGGGTCCGGTTGATGAACGAGGCCACCCGTCCCAGGTAGAGGGGGGTCATGATCCCCAGGAGCTTCATCCGGTGGTCCCGGAGGTGGTGATACTTGGCGGCGAGCTCGTAGACGAGCTTGACCCATGTCTCCACGGGAAAGCGGAAGTCCCGGGCCGACATCCCCGCCGACTTCTCCAGGTCCGAGACCACCTCCGGAGAGAAGATCTCCCGGTAGGTGGAGCCGAAGAGACGCATGCCTTCCTGGAATTCCGTGACCATCCTGGGCTGGTCCACCTTGATGGGGTCCGGCTCCCCCGTCTCCTCCATCCCGTACGTGGGCACGGGCTGGCTTCCCTGGACCCCTTCCCAGAAGTCGGCATGCTGCTCCATGAGGGAGAAGATGGTCCCGCACACCTGGCGGAACATGGGACCCAGGGCCTCCGCCGGGTCCTTGGCGTCGTGGATCTTCACCCCCAGGTTCGCCTGGCACACCTTGGCGTCCTCCACCACGGCGTTCAGGGTCATCCAGATGTCGATCCCGAAACGGGCGATGTCCGTACCCCAGACGTCCTGCTCCAGGTAGTGCTTCGCCAGGCGTTGGGAGAAGGCGAAGTCCCCGCCGATGGGCTGGCGTATCCGCTTCCCGTAGACGGCCCGGACCAGGTTGTAGACGATGTTGTTCGTGATGGTGCCGTCGTACTTGTACCGGGAGTAGACCGGGGCCACGAACTCGTAGTCCCGCTCCAGGACCGGCTCCAGGAGGTACTTGACCCAGTCCGGATCGATGCTTCTGAGATCTGAATCCACACAGGCGCAGGCTCGGACCTTGAGCCGGTGGGCAGACTCGAAGATGGCCCGCAGAGCCGAGCCCTTGCCGCCGATGCCCCGGTAGATGGTCACCACCCTCTCCTGCCAGGGCCGGATCTCCAGGTCTCGGGCCAGATCCCGGGTGTCGTCCGTGGACCCGCCGTCAGCCACCATGATGACGGCTCTCCGGTCCGAGTAGTGGTTGAAGAGGCCGTGGGAGACCGTTCGCATGACGTGGACAATGGTGTCCTCGTTGTTCACGCAGGGGATCCCGATGAGGATGTCCGCCTCCCGGATCTCTTCCAGGCGCTTCTGCAGGTGGGGTCGGAGTGCGGTGTCGAATTCCCTTGGCATGGTCTCGGAGGGGTGGAAGACGAAAGAAGACAGCCCGGGGGACCCGGGCTCGGCTTCGGAGGCTCCAGGGGCGTGGGACGGCCCTCTAACGGAGGCTGATGAAGCTCTGGGACAACAGCGAGCCCACCCGGAGCACCACGATCTGTCCCGCTCCCACCATGACCCGGTCCGAGAGGAACGCGTCGCTGGCACCGATGGGATCCACCAGGAGCCTAAGCCCGCCGGAGGCGGTGATCCTCTGGGGATCGATGGTGAACCGCTCCGTGCTCTTTCCCACCACGTTGCCCAGGCGGATGTTGGCCCCCCCATCCATGGCGTAGACGGTCACGTCCAGGAAGTTGTTGTTGTCCACCTCCACGGGAATGGGTTGGTCGAAAGCCATTCCCCGAGTTTGGAACCTTGGTTCTTCCTCCCCGGTCCTGCAGCCCGCAACAGCGAGAAGCAGGAGGCCCATCAGAGCGAAGCGAAGGGGGGAGGGACGCCGCTGGCCGGGTCCTCTTCCAACAATACCGGGCATGGGGAAGCTCCTCGTGGGGCCGGTGGTCTAGCTGTCGGCCCTTTTCGTGGCATGATACGCCATGGTACCCAGGATGAGGACGATTGTGGCAGCGGCCAGGATCATGGCTGCCCAATCGGGGATGTTCGGGGGATAGCCGGCGATGGGCTCACCCCGCCGGGCCGCCACCACCCAGACGGCCAGCAGGACCCCGGTGAGACCTCCGCCCCCCACCAGGCCCGATCCGAAGAGCACCCCCTTCTCCCGACGCCGTTCGCTGTCGGCCTCCGCCTGATCGCGGGTGAGGAGCCAGCGGAGGAACCCGCCCAGGAAGACGGCCCCCATGGTGGAGAGAGGAAGGTAGACCCCCACAGCGAAGGCCAGGGTGGGGATCCGGAAGAGGGCGGCGACCCCGGCGATGCCCACTCCGATGAAGATCAGCGCCCAGGGAAGGTTCTGATCCAGAACCCCGTCGATGACCAGCTTCATCAACACGGCCTGGGGCGCCGGGAGCTCCGCCCCTCCCAGCCCTCCCGGCGTGCCCTGGTTCAACACGATGATGACGAGACATACGAAGCCCGCCGAGGTGATGACGCCGATGAGCTCGCCGATCTGCTGCTTGTAGGGGGTGGCTCCCAGGATGAACCCGGTCTTGAGGTCCTGGGAGGTGTCCCCGGCGATGGAAGCGGCGATGCAGACCACCGTGCCCACCATGAGGGCCGAGGCCTTTCCCATCATGTCCGTCCAGCCCATGAGGTAGAAGACCAGGCTCGTGCCCAGGAGGGTGGCGATGGTCATCCCCGAGGTGGGGTTGGACGTCACCCCCACCAGCCCCACGATCCGGGAGCTCACGGTGACGAAGAAGAAGGCGAAGATGGCGATGCACACCGCGGTCAGTCCCCGGGCCCAGACCGTGTCCAGGTAGCCCAGGACCCCGGGGATGAGGGTGAGGGCCAGGAGAATGATCCCCAGGAAGAGGAGGACCGTGCCGAAGCCCAGGTCCCGGTCCGTCCGGTCCTCGGCCTCCGTGGGCTCTCCCACACTCACGTTCTTCGTGATCTGGCCCAGGCCGAGCTTGAAGGACTCGATCATGGTGGGAATGGACTTGACCAGGGTGATGATCCCCGCTGTGGCCACGGCCCCGGCCCCGATGTAGCGGATGTAGCGATCCCAGATGTCCCCGGCGGCCATGTCCCGGATCAGCCGCTCCGTCTCGGGAAAGACGGGCTCGGCGAGTCCCTGCCCCCAGAGGTTGATGGCGGGGATGATGATGAGGGAGGACAGCGCCCCCCCGGCCACCATGACGGTGGCGATGCGGATACCCAGGATGTAGCCCACGCCCAGGAGGGGGGCGTTCACCTTGGCGGAGATGCTGGCCTTGTAGGGCAGGGCCACCTCGAAGGTGGACTTCACCACCTGGAAGCCCTGGGTCAGGAGCTGGAAGAACATCCCCGCTCCGATACCCCAGAAGACTCCGTGGGCCTGCTTCCCGCCCCCCTCGGCGGCCACCAGGACCTCGGCGCAGGCCATGCCCTCGGGATAGGGCAGCTTGCCGTGCTCCCGCTTGATGAGGTAGCGGCGAAGGGGAACCATGAAGAGAACGCCCACCAGGCCCCCGGACATGGCCAGAAGGGTGATCTGGCCCCAGGCCGGGTTCATGCCCCAGATGAAGAGGGCCGGGATGGTGAAGAGGACCCCGGAGGCCACCGATGAGCTGGCGGAGCCCACCGTCTGGGACATGTTGGATTCCAGGATGGAGTGCTGGGCCCCCATGGCCGTGAAGACCCGGAAGGCCACCACGGTGAGGACCGCCACCGGAATCGACGTGCTGATGGTGAGCCCCGCCATGAGGCCCAGATACGTGTTGGCAGCCCCGAAGATGACGCCCAGGATGGCGCCCGTGATCACCGCCTTCCAGGTGAACTCCGAAAGGACCTCTCCGTAGGTGTAGGGGACGTAGGTCTGGCCGGGCTTGAGCTCGTAGGCGGTGGAGGGGAGCTTCTTGTGGCTGGAGGTTCCGCTCTGGCCGCTCATGGCTTCCTGGGAACTGGAGTGCTGGGGGACCGGAAGCTCCAGGGCAGGCAGGGCTCCCGGGACGGAAGATGTCCGGGTAGAATGAGCCCCCCGGGGCGGAATGGAAAGGGAGAGGAGGGATCGGGCCCCGTTCCCATCATCCTCCGGGGGGCCTGAAGCCAGAGGCCGTGGAGTGGGCCTGGAACCTGCAGGAAGAACGGGAATCATGACGTCCGGCATCATCTTCGACATCAAGCGTTTCGCCCTCCATGACGGACCGGGCCTCCGGACCACGGTGTTTCTCAAGGGCTGTCCCCTCTCCTGTCTGGGATGTCACAACCCGGAGGGCCAGGCCATGGAGCCCGAGCTACTGTTTCGCCCGGACCGCTGTACCGAGTGTCGGGACTGCCTGGATGTCTGTCCCCGGGACGCCCTCTCCTGGAACATCGAGGCCGGAAAGCAAGGGCCTGGCCTGCAGATTGACCGGGAGCGATGCCAGATCAGCCGGGCCTGCGTGGAGGTGTGTCTGCCCGGAGCCCTGGAGGTGGCCGGGGTCCGGCGCACCTCCGACGAGGTCCTGGAAGTCCTGGAGTCCGATCGCCTTTACTTCGACGAGTCCGGGGGAGGGGTGACGTATTCCGGGGGGGAGCCCTTCAGCCAGCCCGAATTCCTTCGGGAGCTGCTGGTGGGATGCCGGAACCGGGAGCTGGGCACCGTCGTGGACACCTGCGGACACGTGCCGCCGGAGGTCTTCCGGGAGGTGGCTGTCCTGGCCGACGCCCTCCTCGTCGATCTCAAGCTCATGGACGAGGCTCGCCACCGGGCCTTCACCGGGGTATCCAACGCATGGATTCTGGAGAACCTCCGGTGGCTCGGGGAACCGGCCGAGGGCAGGGAAGAGGTAGGGGTAGGGGGCGACTGGGGCGAAAGGGGAAAGGGGGGAAGACGAGAGGG
>CAZZEL010000020.1:0-7556 GCA_964652625.1 uncultured Gemmatimonadaceae bacterium | reverse complement strand
TTTCCCTCTTTTTTTTTTCGGCTCCCGTGGGGGGGGGGGGGGGCGCGGGGGGTGGGCGTGGTGGGGGGGGGGGTGGGGGGCGCGGGGGGCCACCCCCCCCAGGGGGGAAGACGAGAGGGACCCAGGACGGGACGTCCAGCGGTGACGGTCCGCATTCCCCTGCTGCCCGGGGTCAACGACGACGAGGAGAACCTCCGGGCCTCGGCCTCCTTCCTGGCGAATCGCTCGGTCCCCTTTCCCGTGGACCTGCTCCCCTACCATCGTCTGGGGGAGGGAAAGTACCCTCGGGTGGGTCGGACCTACCGCCTCTCCGAAACCCGCCCGCCGTCGCAGGAGGCGGTGGGCCGGGCCGTAGCCCTCTTCGAGGGAGCGGGGCTGGACGTCACCGTGAAGGGAGAACGATATGGCCATGACTGAACGGGTGCGCCGCCTGCGCCAGGAGAGCCTGGAGGCCCGGGCCACGGTGTCTCTGGAGCGGGCCCGGCTGATGACGGAGTTCTGCCGGCGGGAGCACAGGCTGGTGTCGGCTCCCCTGCGCCGGGCCCTGGCCTTCCGCTATCTCCTGGAGAACAAGGCCATCCACATCGGGGAGGGAGAGCTCATCGTGGGAGAGCGGGGACCCGCCCCCAAGGCCACCCCCACCTACCCCGAGGTCTGCTGCCACACCCTGGAGGACCTGGACGTTCTGGACGGCAGGGAGAAGATCCCCTTCGCCGTCTCGGAGGAGGCCCGGAGGATCCAGGAGGAGGAGATCATCCCCTTCTGGCAGGGCCGGACCATCCGGGACCTCATCTTCCGGGAGATGAGCCCGGAGTGGAAGGCTGCCTATGAAGCCGGGGTCTTCACCGAGTTCATGGAACAGCGGGCCCCGGGGCACACGGTGCTGGACGACAAGATCTACCGGAAGGGCCTTCTGGATCTCATCGCCGAGATCCAGGACAACCTGGAAGGATTGGATTTCCTGAACGACCCGGAGGCATACCGGAAGAGGGAGCAGCTCCGGGCCATGGAGATCACCGCCGAGGCCCTGATCCAGTACGCGCGGCGACATGCCCTCCGGGCCCGGGAGCTGGCGGAGGAGACCGGAGACGAGGAGCGGAGGAGGGAGCTGCTGCAGGTGGCCCGGGTCTGTGAGCACGTGCCGGGCCACCCTCCCCGGGATTTCTGGGAGGCCCTCCAGATGTACTGGTTCGTCCATGTGGGGGTCGTCACCGAGCTGAACACCTGGGACGCCTTCAATCCGGGACACCTGGACCAGCACCTGGAGTCCTTCTACCGGAAGGGTCTGGAGGAGGGGACTCTCACCCGGGAGGACGCCGAGGAGCTGCTCCAGTGCCTGTGGGTGAAGTTCAACAACCATCCGGCTCCGCCAAAGGTGGGGGTCACGGCGGAGGAAAGCGCCACGTACACCGACTTCGCCCAGATCAACACCGGAGGATTGAGGCCCGACGGCTCCGACGCCGTGGGCCAGGTCACCTACCTGATCCTGGACGTCATCCAGGAGATGCGCCTCCTGCAGCCCAGCTCCTCGGTCCAGCTCAGCAAGAAGAGCCCGGATCGGTTCCTGAAACGGGCCGGGAAGATCGTGGCCACGGGCTTCGGCCAGCCCTCCTTCTTCAATGCTGACGCCATCGTCCAGGAGCTGGTTCGCCAGGGCAAGACGGTGGAGGACGCCCGAGCCGGCGGGTCTTCCGGGTGCGTGGAGGTGGGGGCTTTCGGCAAGGAGAACTACAATCTCACCGGCTATTTCAACCTGCCCAAGGTCCTGGAGCTCACCCTGAACCGGGGCGTGGATCCTCGGACGGGCAAGCGGGTGGGGAAGGACGTGGGAGATCCCTCCTCCTGGGGCTCCTTTCCGGAGCTCATGGAGGCCTTCCGGGCCCAACTCCGCCATCTCATCCAGGTGAAGGTCCGGGGGAACAACGTCATCGAGCGGATCTGGGCCGAGCACATCCCCTCCCCATTCCTCTCCCTGGTCATCGACGACTGCATCCGGACGGGGAAGGACTACCACGACGGAGGGGCCCGCTACAACACCTCCTACATCCAGGGCGTGGGGTTGGGGACCGTCACCGACGCCCTCACGGCCCTCAAGTACCAGGTCTTCGAGAGGGAGGCCGTCTCCATGGCCGACCTGCTGGACTCCCTGGAGGCGGACTTCCGGGGGCGGGAGAAGCTTCGGTTGGCCCTCCTGGAGCGGACCCCGAAGTACGGCAACGACGACGACTACGCCGACGACGTGATGCAGGAGGTGTTCGAGGCCTACTTCCAGGCCGTGGACGGCCGGCCCAACACCAAAGGGGGCCGCTACCACATCAACCTCCTGCCCACCACCGTGCACATCTACTTCGGTTCCGTGGTGGGAGCCACTCCGGACGGACGCAAGGGACGCACGCCCCTGTCCGAGGGGATTTCCCCGGTCCAGGGGATGGACCGCCGGGGGCCCACGGCGGTCCTGAAATCAGCCGGAAAGATGGACCACCTCCGCACCGGAGGGACCCTCCTGAACCAGAAGCTCAGCCCCGGTCTCCTGGACTCCTCGGGAGGACTGGAGAAATGGGTCCACCTGGTCCGGAGCTACTTCCGGATGGACGGCCACCACGTCCAGTTCAACGTGGTGGATGTCGACACCCTCCGGGCCGCCCAGGCTCATCCCGAACAGTACCGGGATCTCATCGTCCGGGTGGCGGGCTATTCCGATTATTTCTGCGACCTGAGCCCGGCTCTCCAGGACGAGATCATCGCCCGGACGGAGCACGGTGAGTTCTGAGAAACAGCGGGACGTGAAGAACCAACGAGAAGGAGATCACAGTGACCGATAGAGAAGGGAAGCAGGAGGCGCAGGAAAGAGGATCGGGTCCGTTGGGGACCGGGCCTCTCCCGGAGTCGCCGCAGGTGCGCTGGGGGCTCGTGATCCACGGGGGCGTAGGGGTCATTCCCCGGGAGAAGATGACGGAGAAGACCGCGGCGGAGTACCGGGCCGTCCTGGCGGAGTCTCTCCAGGCCGGCTATGGAGCCATGGAGGAAGGCGGCTCGGCGGCAGACGGGGTGGTGGCCGCCATCGAGGTCATGGAGGATTCCCCCATCTTCAACGCCGGGCGAGGATCCAACTTCACCACCGACGGGGAGGTGACCATGGACGCCTCCATCATGGCCGGGGAGGACCTGGCCGCAGGGGCCGTTACCGGTGTGAGGAGGACCCGAAATCCCATCCGCCTGGCCCGGGCCGTCATGGAGAAATGCCCCCACGTCATGCTCTCCGGAGACGGAGCCGATGCCTTCGCCCGGGAACAGGGACTCCGGTGGGAAGACCCGGAGTTCTTCTTCACCCAGCGCCGGTGGGACGCCTTGCAGGAGGCCAGGGCCCGGGCGGCGGAGGGGCAGGATCGACCGAACACGGTGGACGTGGGCGATCCCCGGACCGCTGATCAGGAGGAAGGGGAGAACCTGAAGCGGGGAACCGTGGGGGCCGTGGCCCTGGACCGACGGGGGATGTTGATAGCCGGGACCTCCACAGGAGGCTCGGCCAACAAGAAGTGGGGGCGGATCGGCGACTCCCCGGTCATCGCTGCCGGGACCTACGCCGGCTCCCACTGCGGTGTCTCCTGCACCGGGTGGGGGGAGTACTTCATTCGCCACGCCGTGGCCCACCAGATCCAGGCCCGGATGGCTCTGGCCGGACGGTCCCTGGCCCAGGCCGCCCACGAGGTGATCATGGAGGAGCTGGAGAACCACCGTCCGGGTCTGGGCGGGATTGTAGCCATGGACCGGCAGGGAAACGTCCAGATGAGCTACAACACCCAGGGTATGTACCGGGGTTGGGTGGACGAGAACGGAACGGTGCGGGTGGGCATCTTCGAGTAGACGGCGTCTCGCCGAGCAGGGGACGTCCCGCCTCGAGGCCCCGGGCGGACCTTGAAGAGCTGTTCAACAGAGTGACAAAAGGGGACATCCGGTTGAGGCGGGATGTCCCCCTTTCGGCGTCCCCCGCCGGATTGCTTTGACCCTGCGCTGATAAAGGAATCCGACCTTCGTCTCGTAGAGAGGCCGGGAGCCGGATCCCGCCGGCCCCGGGGCAGGATCCGTCCGGCCGTGGTGCCGGGGTGTCCGCTCCTCCATCGTCCATCGCCCCCGTTCCCGGAGGCCCGCAATGAACCCACGTGCTCTACCCCGTCCTCCCGCTCCATCTCCCTTCGTCCCCATCACCCCCATCACCCTCCTCTCCATCCTCGCCATGCTCTTCGTCCAGGCTCCCCTACCGGCCCAGGAACCCTCTCCCCAGGTGGATCGGTGGAACCAGGCCGCCATGGCTTGGGTCAACCTCCTGCAGGACGGGGACTTCGAGGCCGCCGGAGCCCAGGTGGACCCGGAGGTGCCGGAGGACGCCATGAGTCCGGCCAGTCTGGCCACGATCTGGGATCAGCTCTCCGGCCAGCTGGGGACCCTGGAGACCCTGGAGCCCGGAACGGTGACGGAGCAGCAGCAGTACCACATCGTGGACATGCCCGCCGCCTTCCAGAACCAGTCGGTGGTTCTCCGGGTCGTTCTCACCGATTCCCTCCAGGTGTCCGGCTTCTTCGTCCGGCCCCCGGAGCCCCCCCGGTACGAGCCTCCAGCCTACGTGGATGAGACCCGCTTTCGGGAGGTGGAAGTGAGGGTGGGGGAGGAGCCGTGGGAGCTTCCCGGAGTTCTGTCCCTTCCCCGGGAGGGCGGCCCCTTTCCGGCTCTGGCCCTTCTCCACGGTTCCGGTCCCAACGACCGGGACGAGACGGTGGGGGGGAACCGCCCCTTCCGGGACCTGGCCTGGGGTCTGGCCAGCCGGGGCATCGCCGTCCTCCGGTACGACAAGCGGACCCGGGTTCACGCAGCGTCCGTTCCCCGGGATATCGGTCTGGACGCGGAGGTCCGGGAGGACGCTCTGTCGGCTCTGGAGCTTCTCCGGGGCCGGTCCGAGGTGAATCCGGAGGGAGTGTTCCTCCTGGGGCACTCCCTGGGGGGGATGCTGGCCCCGGGCATCGCCCTCCGGGACGGAGGCGTGGCGGGGGTCGTGGTGATGGCGGCCCCCGTGAGACCCTTCCTGGAGGTCCTGGAAAGCCAGCTCACCTACGCGGCCAGCCTGGAGGAGGGCGAAACGTCGGAGGTTCGGGTTCGCCTGGACTCCCTGCTGACCCGGGTCCGGGCCCTGGGGGCCGGGGAGCTGTCGCCGGAGGAGGAGGTCCTGGGGGCCCCGGTGCGCTACTGGAACGAGGTGGCGGAAGTGGATCCCCTGGTCCGGGCTCGCCGTCTCCAGGCGCCTCTTCTCGTTCTCCAGGGAGGACGGGATTATCAGTCCACACCGGAAGATCTGACTCTCTGGCGGGAGGGTCTGGAGGGGAAGGAGGGTGTCTCCTTCGAGCTCTATCCTGAGCTCAATCATCTCTTCGCCCCGGGAGAGGGCACGGCGACCCCGGAAGAGTACACCACGGAAGTGAAGCACGTGGCTCGGGAGGTGGTGGAGGACGTGGCTGGCTGGATCCTGGCCCGGAGCCCGGCGGCGTAGGAGAGGGAAGGAGGCGGCGCTCCGGAAGAGGCGGCCGCCAAGCCGCTCCCCCCGGGCCCGGCGTGGCATGGGGCTTGCCGCCGTCGCAAGGGTTCGCCAGGTTGTTGGCGATGCGGAAGGGGAAGGCCGGTAACCTGATCCCAGGCCGGCCGATCCGTCCATGGAAGGCCCGCGACTCCCACCGGGGATCTTGAAGGGGTGGGGAGAAGCAAGGGAATCGAAAGAACCCGAGATTGAGCCCCCCCGAGGGGCTCGCCCTGATGTACTGGAACGGAGCCATCGTGTCCCCGAAAGGGGACGGACGGAAGCTGGGACGAAAGGGAGGCCCGCGGGCGCCTCGGGTGCGTGGTGGCGCGGCTGCTGCGCAGGTCTCCTCCCGGCCCTTCACCCATCCGCTTCACAAGGCGAGGTACGTCCGGCTGTTCTCCCGAAAGGGACGGCCGGTTTTTTCATGGAGTCCAGTTCACCCCGAATGCGTTCTCGAACGCCCGGAGCAGAGCCTCCACATAGGGAGACCAGAATGAGCGATTTCGTAGGGAATCTGATGGAGTCGGTTAAGGCCAAGGACCCGGCCGAGCCGGAATTTCACCAGGCCGTGGAAGAAGTGGCAGAGTCGGTCCAGGTCGTCCTGGACAAGCACCCCATCTACCGCCAATCGAGCGTCCTGGAGCGGATCATCGAACCCGAGCGGGTCATTCTCTTCCGGATCCCCTGGGTGGATGATCAGGGCGAGGTCCACGTGAACCGGGGCCTGCGCATCGAGATGAACAGTGCCATTGGCCCCTACAAGGGCGGCCTGCGCTTCCACCCCTCGGTGAACCTGGGAATCCTGAAGTTCCTGGCCTTCGAGCAGGTCTTCAAGAACGCCCTCACGACCCTCCCCATGGGAGGCGGGAAGGGTGGCTCGGACTTCGATCCCAAGGGCAAGAGCGACGGGGAGGTCATGCGCTTCTGCCAGAGCTTCATGAGCGAGCTCTTCCGCCACATCGGGCCCAACACGGACGTGCCTGCCGGGGACATCGGCGTGGGCGGCCGTGAGGTGGGCTTCCTCTTCGGCCAGTACAAGAAGCTCCGCAACGAGTTCACCGGCGTCCTGACGGGGAAGGGCCTGAACTGGGGTGGTTCTCTCATCCGTCCCGAGGCCACCGGTTACGGTGCCGTCTACTTCGCCCAGGAGATGCTGGGGACCCGGAACGAGACCCTGGAAGGCAAGAGGTGCATCGTCTCCGGCTCCGGAAACGTGGCCCAGTACACCGCCGAGAAGGTCCTGGACCTGGGCGGCCTCCCCCTCACGTTCTCCGACTCCAGCGGCTACGTCTTCGACGATGAGGGCGTGGACCGGGAGAAGCTGGCTTTCGTCATGGACCTGAAGAACAAGCGTCGGGGCCGGATCAAGGAGTACGCCGAGAAGTACCCCAACGCGGTCTACACGCCCATGGATCCGAACCTGGACCACAACCCCCTCTGGAACCACAAGGCCGATTGCGCCTTCCCCAGCGCCACCCAGAACGAGATCAACGCCAAGGACGCCCAGAACCTGGTGGACAACGGCGTCTACGTCATCTCCGAGGGGGCCAACATGCCCACGGTGCCCGAGGGCGTGGACATCTTCCTGAACAACGACGTCCTCTACGGGCTGGGCAAGGCGGCCAACGCCGGCGGCGTGGCGGTCTCCGGGCTGGAGATGTCCCAGAACTCCCTCCGGTACGCCTGGACCCGGGAAGAGGTGGACAGCAAGCTTCAGCAGATCATGAAGAGCATCCACAAGACGGCCCTGGACGCCGCCGAGGCCTACGGCAAGTCCGGGAACTACGTCATGGGCGCCAACATCGCCGGCTTCGTGAAGGTGGCCGACGCCATGCTGGACCAGGGCGTGGTCTGAGGCCCGGTGTCGCCGGGGTCCTCAGGGCTCCGGAATCGAGCAGGTTGGGGGGGCGCGCTTCGGCGTGCCCCCTCCTTTTTTTGGTGCGCCAGGCATGGCGCGCAGCGCCGTGACTGGCGCTGATAACCGTGAGGC
>CAZZEL010000019.1:0-46651 GCA_964652625.1 uncultured Gemmatimonadaceae bacterium | reverse complement strand
CCCTCGCCCACCAGCAGGGGGAGGCGGCCGCAAGGCCCCTCCCCCTCCTTCCTTTTGTGCAGAAGCTCCCAGTCCACCTACACTACACTGTAGGATTCAACTCCCCGAGCCGATACCAGGAAATGGACCATCCTCACGTGCGGAGGGGCAGATGACCGAAGTCTCCTACGAGGACATTGTAGAGCGATCCACCCAGGGGATCATCATCACCGTACAGGATCCTCTTCGGATCTGCTTTGCCAGCGGGCCCATGGAGAGCATAACGGGCTACGCTCCCGAAGAGTTGACCGCTGCGGGTCCGGAAGCCCTGACCGGCCTCGTGCACCCCGACGATCAGGAGATGATGCGGGATCGGTTGAATCGGCTGTTCATGGAGGACGGGCCTTCCAGGAGCGAGTACCGGATCCTGCACAGGGACGGCCGGGTCCGATGGGTGGAAGCCTGCAGTACCTCCACGACCGTGGAGGGGAAGCCCGCCGTGCAAACCTCCTTTCTGGATATTACCCATCAGAAGGCCATGGAGGCAGCGTTGAAGGAGAAGCACCTCCAGCTCCTCCAGGCACAGTCCATCGCGGGGGTGGGAAGCTGGGTCTTCGATTTCGACACCGGCAAGGTGACCGCGACCCGGGAGGCCCAGCGCATTTACGGTGTCTCAGGGGATCAGTGGTCCATTCCGGAGATTCAGACCATCCCTTTGCCCGAATATCGCCCCATGATGGATCGAGCCCTTCGGGAACTCATGGAGGACGGCATCCCCTATGACCTCACCTTCAAGATCCGCCAGGCAGACTCGGGTGCGGTTCGCATGATCCGGGCTCTGGCCCGCTACGATGAAGAGCGGAACAGGGTCCACGGGGTCATCCAGGACATCACAGAGCAGAAACGCGCCGAAGAGGCTCTCCGAGACTCAGAGGAGCAATTCCGAAGAGTCATCCAGGAGTCGAACGACGCCATCTACATCCTCCACGAAAACCGATTCGACCTTGTGAACCAGCGGTTCTGCGAGCTCACGGATATCACGCCGGGAGAGCTGGCGGCCCCGGGGTTCACCTTCTGGGACCTGGTGGCGCCGGAGAGCCGGCCTCTCATCGAGGACCGCCTGCGGAAGCGGAATCGGGGGGAAGAAGTCCCGGCCCTCTACGAGTTCGGGATCAGGAGCCTCAAAGGCCGAGCCGTCCACGTGGAGGCATCGGTCACGGAAATCGACTATCGTGACGGAAAAGCAGTCATGGGGATCCTCAGGGACATCACGGAACAGAAAGCCATGGAGGAACAGCTTCGGCAAGCCCAGAGGATGGAATCCCTGGGGCGTCTGTCGGGAGGCGTGGCCCATGACCTGAACAATCTGCTCTCACCCATCCTGGGGTACGGAGAGATGCTCCTGGACGACCCCTGGAGCGAAGAGGAACGGAAGGAGTTTGCCGGAGAAATCGTCGGGGCCGCCGCTCGGGCCCGGGACCTGGTGGGTCAACTCCTGGCCTTCAGCCGGAAACAGACCCTGGAATTCCGATCCGTGGATCTCGACACCCTCCTGGACGACTTCGAGCCCTTGCTCCGACGAACCACCCGGGAGGACGTAACCCTGGAGTTCCGGCGGGAATCCTCCCTGCCCTCCATCGAAGCGGACATCCGCCAGTTGGAGCAGGTGGTCATGAACCTCTGCGTGAACGCGCAGGACGCCATGCCCCGGGGTGGGCGCCTGACCCTTCGGACCGGAGTCGTGGATCTCGACGAAGCCTACGCGGAGGCTCGGGCGGGTGTGACCCCGGGTCATTACGTCATGCTGGCCATCAGCGACACCGGCCAGGGGATGAGCCCATCCACCCGGGAGAGGATCTTCGAGCCCTTCTTCACGACGAAGAAGCTGGGGAAGGGGACGGGTCTGGGACTCGCTACAGTCTACGGAATCGTCAAGCAGCATGGAGGCAACATCTGGGTCTACTCCGAGCCCGGTAAGGGCACAACCTTCAAGTGCTACTTTCCCGTGGCCGGACCACCGGGACCAGGTCCTCGCCCCAGAGAAGAGGATGAACCGGAGGCCCTGGAGGGCGACGAGACGGTTCTGGTGGTGGAGGACGACGACATGGTCAGAGCCCTGGCTACAAGCATCCTGGAGAAACGGGGGTACCGGGTTCTCTCGGCCTCGACGGGAGAAGCCGGCGTCGAGCTTCTCGACCGCCACCAGGACCCTGTGGATCTCCTCCTCACCGACATCGTCCTCCCGGGAATGAACGGCCGGGACCTCTCAGAAAAGGCGAGTGCCCGCTTTCCCGGGGTACGAACCCTGTTCATGTCCGGTTATACCGACGAGGTCATCAGCCACCACGGCGTGCTACAAGAGGGGATCGCTTTCATCCAGAAGCCCTTCAGCGTGCGGGATCTGGCATCCCGGATTCGGCAGGTGCTGGACCAGAAGCGTCAGGCCGTGGAATCCTGACCCCCCTCCGGCTGACACCCGGCTTTCTTGAGAAATCTTGAGTAAAACAGGTCTCGGGCCATCCCGTAACTAGATGGCAGGAGAAGAGCATGTTCTTCAACGAGATCGGGGTCGAGATGGCCGAGGCAGCCACGCAGAAGCGAGAGCAGAGCAAGGAAGAACAGGAGCAAGGCAAGTACCTCACCTTCTTCCTCTCCCAGGAGGAGTACGGGATCGAGATCCTGCAGGTTCGGAAGATCATGGGGATCACCTCTATCCGATCTGTGCCGGAAAGCCCGCACTACATGCGGGGTGTCATCAATCTCAGGGGAGAGATGATCCCGGTGGTGGACCTCCGAACCCGTTTCGGCATGGAGCCCACCGAGGACACGGAAGAAACTTGCATCGTCGTGGTCCAGATCACAGGCCACCTGATGGGCCTGGTGGTGGATCGGGTATCGGAAGTCCTGGCCATGGACGAAGAAGACGTGGTGGACGCTCCGGACCTGGGCGGCGCCATGGATACCAACTGGATCCTGGGAATGGGGAAGCACGAGGACCGCATCACCGTGCTCCTGGACATGGACGCCGTATTCCCGGCCGAGGAGGTTTCCGAACTCAGCGCTGCGGCGTGAGCCCGGCACCGTCCCAAACATCCTATCCGTCGGGCCCGGTGCCGGATTTGACGAACTCCTTTCGGTCCCGGATGATTGATGGTGTCGTAGACTATGGTGTCCATGCAGGATCAATCGGGAGATTTCGGGCCCAGTGCCTCCCGGCCCACGCCCCCCCATCTCTCGCGGGGAATGCATGAGGATTCTGGTCATCGAGGACGAGGAGCTGGTCCGGGACCAGCTCCGGTACAGCCTGCAGAACCTCGGGCACACCGTGGCCGTGGCCGCCCTGGGACGGGAAGGTTCCGACCTGGCTGAAGCCGGGAGCTTCGACGTCATCGTTCTGGATGTGGGCCTCCCAGACATGAATGGAATCCAGGTAGCCGAACATCTTCGGGAGGCCGGTAACGTCACGCCCATCCTCTTCCTGTCCGGGATGAAGTCGGAGGAGGACATCGTCTCCGGCCTCGAGGCCGGCGGCGACGCCTACATGACCAAGCCCTTCTCGATGAAGGAGCTGGACGCCCGACTCCGGGCCCTGACCCGGCGTCATGCCATGGAGCGTCAGGCCCGGGAGGCCGTCCGCCTCACCGCCGGGGACCTGGAGGTGAACCGGGTGGCCCGCTCCGTCTCCCGGGGCGGAAAGTCCCTTCATCTGACTCCGGTGGAGTTCGACCTCCTGGCAACGCTCATGGAAGCACAGGGAGATGTGGTGAGCCGGGAAGAGCTGTTGCGAAAGGTGTGGGGCCTGGACTTTCATCCCGAGACCGTCGTTCTTGACACCCACCTCTCCAATCTCCGCAAGAAGCTCCGCGCAGCGGGCCCCCCCCTCATCGAGAATGTGCGGGGCTCGGGGTACCGGATCCTGACGCCGGACTCCTGATCTCCGGCCACTTCGGGCCGCTCAGGTCCCCCGCATTCAAGGATCCCCTCTCTTTCGCCGATACTGACATCGTCGAGGCTTTCAGTCCCTCCGGCATCGGGCCCCGCTGGGCAGAGAAGCCGGTGCCGGGACTCCATGTTGACCCTCCGAGAGGAGATCGGGATGAGCAGAGAGACCAGGAACACGGATCAGACCGCCGCCGATGTTCAGGGCGGGAAGTTTCTCACTTTTGTACTGGCCGACGAAGAATACGGAATCGAGATCCTGTCGGTGCGGGAGATCATCGGCCTCCTCCCCGTCACGCCCGTACCCCAGAGTCCCTACTACGTGAAAGGCGTAGTGAACCTCCGGGGACAGGTCATTCCCGTGGTGGACCTCCGCCTGAAGTTCGACATGGAGGCCATCGACGCCACGGACGAAACCTGCATCATCGTGGTCCAGACCGGAGGCGTTCACCTGGGGATCATCGTAGACAAGGTCTCCGAGGTCCTGGACATCCATGGGGACGACATCGTGGACGCGCCGACCCTGGGAACCGAGATCAACACCGACTACATCATGGGCATCGGGAAGTCCGAGGATCGGGTGACGCTGCTCCTGGATATCGGAAGGGTGTTCCCGTCCCAGGAGGTAGCGGAGATGGCGGCCTGAGGCCGGGGCGGAGACCGGAGCCCCATCATGCCGGCATCAGCCACGACCACCGGGGAGCCACGGGAGCCCTGTCGAGCCCGAGTCGACGACCTGGACGAGGTCTTCTTCCGGGTCACCCGTATCATGTACGACATCACCGGGGTGAACCTCACAGAGGCCAAGCGGGAGCTCGTGAGGTCCCGCCTGGCCAAACGGCTGCGTGCCACGGGTTGTGACAGCTTCACAGAGTACGTGGACTTCGTGGAGAGCAAGGCCGGCCGGAGAGAGCTGGCTGTCATGGTGGACACCCTGACCACGAACAAGACCAGCTTCTTCAGGGAACCTGTCCACTTCTCCTTCCTACGGGAGAGCATTCTCCCAGCTCTGGGGGATTCCGGGCGCCCCATACGCATCTGGAGTGCCGGCTGTTCGTCCGGGGAAGAGCCGTACTCTCTGAGCATCCTTCTCCGGGAGGCTCTTCAGGATTCTTCCCGGCGAGATATCCGCATCCTGGCTACCGACCTGAGTCGACGAGTCCTGGTCCAGGCCCGGGAAGCCACATACTCGGAAGCTCAGGTGGAGGGAGTCTCGGCCAACCTCCGTTCTCGCTACTTCACGCGCATCACGGATCGGGACTCCGGGACGCTCCAATATCGGGTGAAGCAAGAGATCCGGAGCGCCGTCACCTTCGCTCCCCTGAACCTCATGGACCCCTGGCCCATGAAGGGGCCGTTCCACGCCATCTTCTGCAGGAACGTGATGATCTACTTCGACAGAGGCATCAGGGCGAGACTGGTGGAGCGCTTCCGACAGCTCCTTCCCAAGGGAGGACACCTCTTCGTGGGGCACTCCGAGAGCCTTAACGGGTTGTCCCACGACCTTCATTACGTTCAACCAGCGGTGTATCGCAAGTGACGACCTCCGTCTTCATGGCCGCCGATCCGAAGACCCGTCAGGTCGTGGGAATTGCCGACCTGAAGCTCTCGGCCCAGGAGGACGACCTCCTGGTGACCTACGCCCTTGGAAGCTGCGTCGGAGTGGCGATCTACGACCCCCAGGCCCGGGTAGGTGGCATCCTCCACGCCATGCTTCCCAGCTCCGAGAACGACCCGGAAAAGGCACGGATCCAGCCGGCGCGCTTCGTGGACTCGGGGGTGATCACCCTCTTCAAGAAAGCGTACCGGATGGGAGCGAGGAAGGAGCGGGTCATCGTGAAGGTGGCCGGAGGAGCCAGCGTCACCGGAGACAATGGCTCCGACAGCTTTCAGATAGGAAAGAGAAACCTCATGGCTCTGAAAAAGCTCTTCTGGAAGAACGGTGTGCTGATCAAGGGCAAGGACGTGGGTGGGCGGGTCTCCCGAACCCTGAGCCTGGATGTGGAGACTGGAGAGGTCCGGGTCCGAGCCCAGGGCCGGTTCACCACTCTTTGAGCGGGCCCAGCCGAGAGAGACGCAAGGGTATGACCCTCACTGCAGGAGGAGAGTAGGAGCATGAAGTTCAACGTTCTGGTAGTGGATGACAGCTCGGTGATGCGGGCCATGATCATCCGGACCCTGAAGATGAGCGGGATCCCCCTGGGGGACCTCCACGAGGCCGAGAATGGGGCCCAGGCCCTGGAGGTCCTGGGCGCCCACTGGGTGGACCTGGCTCTGGTGGACATCAACATGCCCGTCATGAACGGGGAAGAGCTCATCGATCGGGTCAGAGACAATCCCGAGTTCCGGGACCTTGCCGTCATCGTGGTCTCCACCGAAAGCAGTGAGACCCGTATCGAGAAGGTACAGCGGCAAGGAGCCCGATTCGTCCACAAGCCTTTTACGCCGGAAATCCTCAGGGAAGAGGTTCTGGCCACCACTGGAGTATCCCATGAAAGCCGACTTGACACGGGAATTGAAACAAGCGGCGAGCTCGACTTTTGAGATGCTGGGCTTCCTCCTTCCTGAAGATGACATCACGGAGGAACAGGCCCAGGCGCCCGTCACCGCCTCATCCCGGGTGCGGTTCCGGGGACCATCGTCCGGGGTCATGGAGGTGGAGGTGGCCGGCGGCTTCCTGGAAGAGCTCGCCAGCAACATGCTGGGCCTGGAGAGAGACTCGGTGTCCAAGCAGGTAGCTCAGGACGCCCTGGGAGAGGTGGCGAACGTCATCTGCGGCAACGCTCTCCCCGCCCTGGGTGGAGCCGCCGCAGTGTTCGATCTCTCCGCCCCGGAGACCACCGACGGTCCCCTTGCCCCCTGCGCGAGACCAGAGGGCTCCATCGCCAGGGCCATCCTGGGCCTGGACGGGGGACGGGCTGAAATCACCCTCCGACTCTACGGCTAGGAACCGGGAGATCACCATGATCCGTGTGCTCGTAGTCGATGACTCCGCCCTGGTCCGGAAGGTCCTCAGCGAGGAGCTCTCCAAGTTCCCGGACGTCAAAGTGGTGGGGACCGCCGTGGATCCGTATATGGCTCGGGACCGGATCAGGGAACTGGAGCCGGACGTCCTTACTCTGGACGTGGAGATGCCTCGAATGGATGGCCTCTCTTTCCTGGCGAAGCTCATGAAACACTACCCGTTGCCCACGGTGGTGGTGAGCTCTCTGACCCCGGAGAACAGCGAGAACGCCCTCCGAGCCCTGCGCCTGGGAGCCGTGGAGGTCATCCCCAAACCCGGCTCACAGTATACCGTGCCGGAGGTAGGGCGACGTCTGGTGAGGGCCATTCGAGCAGCGTCCGTGGCGCGACTCACCAAGGTGGAGAGAAGAGTGCAGCCCGGTGAAGAAGGCAGGAACGCTCCACCTCCTCTACCCCGTACCATGGAGACCACCCACAAGATCCTGGGTATCGGGGCCTCCACCGGAGGAACCCAGGCCATCGAGTCGGTGTTGAGCGCCCTCCCGCCCAACACACCGGGAACGGCCATCGTGCAGCACATGCCGGCGGGGTTCACGACCTCCTTCGCCCAGCGGCTGAACGACATCTGCCCAATGACCGTCCGGGAAGCCAGGGACGGGGATATCCTCGCCCCGGGCCTTGCTCTCCTGGCCCCGGGAGGCCGTCACCTCCTGGTGCGCCGAAACGGGGCCCTTTACCAGGTACGGGTCAAGGGCGGTCCGCCGGTGAATCGCCACAAGCCCTCCGTCGACGTCCTCTTTCAATCCCTGGCGGAGAGCGCCGGACGTAACGCCGTGGGGGTTATCCTCACCGGGATGGGAGCCGACGGGGCCAAGGGTCTGCTTGAACTGCGAGGGACCGGAGCCTTCACCATCGCCCAGGACGAGGAAACGGCAGTGGTCTTCGGGATGCCGAAAGCGGCCCTGGATCTGGGGGCGGTGCAAGAAATCCTCCCACTGCAGAGGATACCCGAGACCATCCTGAACGCCCTGCCCGCAAGCGGTCGCGCTTCCGCGCCAGCATAGGAGTGATGGAAAAGAGGGGCTCCCCGGAACCCAGACTCCCGGCCTTCGAAACGCAGCTCGCCCCCTTGTTCAACAACCCCCTAAAGAACCCGGTCCGAACAGCCGAAGCTGAAGGACAACCGAAGCGGTGAGCTGAGGTACCAGGACCTTCAACGAGGAGCGTGACCTCTTGGACTCCCTCGACATCGACATGGAGCTTCTCCGGCGCATCGGCAAGATCCGCCAGGCTCTCGAGGAACTGGACTCTGAAGAACCCTCCTCGCCCTCTGCCCTGGACTCCGCTCTCCAACAAGTCAAGGAGAGACTCACGGAGAGGCCCGACGACGGCCACCCGGATCTGCATAAGCTACTGGATCTCCTGGACTGGGCGTTCACCCACGCCGAGGATGAGCGGAGGCGGGGCGATTCTTCCCTGGTCATGGGGATCACGGCAGCCCTAGAGGCCGCTGAGCAATCTTTCTTCGCAGACGACGAGGCCGATGCCGGGGGGCTTCTGAAGCAGGCCGGAAGCACCCTGTTGCTGGCCATGGACCGGGACCCGGAGGAATGGGAAAGCTGGGCCAGGGAGCAGTCCACAGAGAGCCGATCGCCGTCCCCACCGTCCCTGGATGACCTGGCCGCCTACCTCATCCGCATGGATGGGGAAGAGAAGGGCGACGCGGTCCGACTTCGGGACATGGCACGGGAAATCCAGGATTCGGAAGCGCTCCCAGGGGAAGTCCTACCTCTGTTGGCGGAGTGTGTAACGCTGCTGGAAGAGGTGACGATACCGAAGAGGAGCCGCAGAAGCGTCCGCCGGGAAGCGGTGGAGAGAGTCGCGGAGCTCCTCGAAGAGGCCTCCCTTCTTCTGGAAGAGGCGGAGGTCCGGGACGGGGACCCATCGCCGCACAAGAACGACGAAGACGCGGATTCGGACAAGGAGAATCCGGAGGAAATGGAAGGGCACCCGCACAGAGACCCGAGGGTCTCGAGCCCCGGGGAGGAGGACGGAGATGCGGAAGGTCCGAAAGCCGACGAAGGGGATGAAGATGTGGAGTCGATGGAAGACAATGAGAACGACCTTCCTTCCTCCGAGAAGCTGCCCGAAGGCCTGGACAAAGACCTGCTGACCGATTTCGTGGCGGAGGGCTTCGAATACCTGGAGCAGGCCGAGGAGGCCCTCCTGTCGCTGGAGACAGCGCCCGACGACCAGGAGTCGGTGAACGTGGTCTTCCGGGCCTTCCACACCATCAAGGGCGTCTCCGGCTTCCTGGAGCTGCACCGGATCTCGGAACTGTCCCACCACGCCGAGACCCTCCTGAGCAAGGTCCGGGACCAGGAGCTGGAGTATTCCGGGACCGTGGCCGACCTGTCCCTGCGGACCATCGATGTCCTGACGGCCCTGCTGGAAGGGGTCCGAAGCGCCTCCCAGGACGGAGTCCTGAGAATCACGCCCCAGTTCCATCCCCTGTTCCGGGTTCTGAGCGACCCGGATCTCCCGGGGAAGATCGATCGAGGGGAAGTGGAGAAGCCCCCCTCCTCGGAGGAGGAGACGGATGCCATGGGTGCGGACGGTGCTCCCCTGGGCGGAGGAGACCCTCCTCCCGGCCAGAAAGCGCCCGCTCGCAAGGGGATGAAGACCGGGGCCGACAACTCCGTGCGGGTACGCACGGATCGCCTGGACAGCCTGGTGGACATGGTGGGGGAACTGGTCATCGCCCACTCCATGCTGGCCCAGGACCCCGCAATCGTGAAGGATCGCGGCCGCTTGAGCCGGAAGGTGGACCACTCGAACAAGATCCTCCGGGAGCTGCAGGACCTGAGCACCACCCTTCGCATGGTCCCCCTGAAGCCGGCCTTCCAGAAGGTGGCCCGGACGGTTCGTGACCTCAGCCGCAAGATCGGCAAGCCGGTCCGCCTGGTCTCGGAAGGGGAGGACACGGAGATCGACCGGACCATGGTGGACGTCCTGGCCGATCCTCTGGTCCACATGGTGCGCAACTCACTGGATCATGGACTGGAGTCTCCGGAGGAGCGGGAAGAGGCGGGCAAGCCCCGGGAAGGGCTGGTGAAGATCAAGGCATACCAGGCCGGGGGCAACGTGGTCATCGAGGTATCCGACGACGGTCGGGGTCTGGACCGGGACAGGATCCTGGCCAAGGCCCTGGAGCGGGAAGTGGTAGAGTCGGAACGGGGACTGACGGACCAGGAGATCTACAACCTGATCTTCGCTCCGGGTTTCTCCACGGCCGCCTCCGTCACGGAGGTGTCCGGACGGGGCGTGGGAATGGACGTGGTGCGCCGGAACGTGGAGTCCCTCAGGGGGCGGGTCACCATCGACTCGGAGCCCGGAACCGGATCCACCTTTTCCATCCACCTTCCCCTGACCCTGGCCATCACCGACGGCATGGTGGTTCGGGCCGGAGACCAGGAGTTCATCATCCCTTCGGTGAAGATCCAAACCAGTTTCCGCCCCGAGGCCCAGGCCCTGTCAACAGTGTCGGGAAAGGGAGAGATGGTGCGTCTGCACGAACATCTCCTCCCCATGATTCGCCTCCACGCCCTCTGGGGGATTCCGGAGGCGGAAACGGATCCCACCCAGGGCCTCCTGGTCATCGTGGGAGAAGGAAGCCAGCGCTCCGCCATCCTGGTGGATGAGATGGTCACCCAGCAGCAGTTCGTGGTGAAGCCCCTCACGGGAATCGTGGCCGAGACCCAGGGCGTGGCCGGAGGGACCATCATGGGCGACGGCAGCGTGGGGCTCATCCTGGACCCGGAGGAGATCGTGGCCCTGGCCCGAGGCGCCAAGAGCTCGGCAGCGGCCTGAGACCCGACCTGAGACCGGCCCCGATACCCGCCCGGCTCACTTCCCCAACGCCACCTGGTCCAGCACCTCCATCAACTCCGGCAGCTCGAAGGGCTTTCGGACCAGGGGGCACCCGGTTCGCTGGGCCAGGTCGTCGGCGGCTTCGTGATCCGCGTCCCCGGTGAGGATGACCGTGCGGCGCACCAGGCGAGGAAACTGCCGCTCAAGCTCCTCCAGGAACCAGTATCCGCTGCCGTCGGACATCTTCAGATCCGTGACGACGATCTCCGGCAGACGGGCGCTGGTGAGCTCCGCCAGTGCGCTTCGGCCGCTCCACGCCTCCCGAACCTGGTAGCCCACCTTCTCCAGGAAGGCCCTCAACGACACCCGGACCGCCTCGTCGTCCTCCACCACCAGGACGCTCCGGGCCCGGGAGAGGTCCAGGGGCACGGGCCGGAAGGTGCGGATCCGGTTCGGCGCTTCCCGGGGCAGCTCCAGGGCCAGGGTGAGGAGCCCCTCCTCCGGCACCTCGGCCCAGACACGGCCGTCCTGGGACTCCACCATCCCCCGGACTACGGCAAGGCCCAATCCGGGCCGCCCTTCCTTGGAGGTGTAGAAGGGATCGAAGATCTCCTCCACCCAGTCCCTGCTGATCCGGGCTCCGGAGTTGGTGACGGAGAAGAGAACCCCGTCGGGTCCGTTCCGGAGCACCAGCTTCAGGAGGGGCTCAGAGTCACCCTCCAGGGCATCCAGGGCGTTGTCCAGCAGGGCACCCAGGATGCGACCCAGGTAGCTCCGATCAGCGAACACCGCAGGCAGGTTCGGGGGAATCTCCACCAGGGGATGGATGTCCCGGGCGCCCAGACGTCCCGCCACCCGCTCCAGGGCCTCGTGCACCAGCTCCGGGAGATCCAGGGGCTTGGTCCTCAGGTTTCCTCGGTCACCGAATTCCGCCACCCCGGCGGCGAACCCCCGGAGAGCCCGTACCTCCCGGGTCAGAGAGTCCCGGAGTTCCGGTCTCAGCGTCCCCACCTCGTCTGTCTCCGGCAGGGCCGCTTCCAGACGACAGACCCCCTCCTCCATCTCCCGGCTGATGCGTGTCACCAGGGAACCGATCCGGGCCAGGGGCTCGACTCGCTCGAAGCGCTCCTTCCACTTCCGGATCTCCGATAGATCCCTACCCACCAGCAGCACGCCCAGAACCTGTCCGGACCGGGGATGGAGCTGGGGGGCCGCGAAGACCTCCACGGGAAACGCCGCACCGTCCTTTCTCCGGTGCCACTGGATGCCGGCCCAGGTCTTCCCGCTCCCCACCTCCCGGAGCAGCTCCTCCACCGTGGCCTCCCCCTTCCGCTCCCCTCCCAGGAGCCGGGCATAGTCCAGACCCAGGACCGATCCGTTGTCCCGGAAATGGGTACGCCCCAGTCCCGACGAGTACCGGATCTTCCCGGCCTTGTCCGTGACCAGGACGAACTGCCCCGGCAGGTTCTCCATGAGCCGCTGCATCTCGGGGGTGTCGGGGCGGCCCTCTCGACCTTCGTTCAGGTCCCGGAGAAAGAGGAGCGCGCCCTCCACCCGGTCTTCCCTCCGCAGGGGAACGGCCTTGAGCTCCTGGACCCGGGGAAGACCGTCTCCTCGCCGGATCCGGGCTCTCCACACGGAGGACGATTCCTGCAGGGCTCCTTCCACCCCGTCCTGGCTCCTGAGTCGATCGGCGGGAAGGATCCAGTCGGTGAGAGTCGATCCGGTGAGACGCTCCCGGGGACGAGCGAAGCCCCGGCATGCCGCCGGGTTGGCGTTCTGGATCCGGCCCTCACGGTCCAGGACCAGAATCCCCAGTGGGGACTCGTGGAAAAGCGGATTCGAACTGCTGCTCCTGGCCATACCCCCTGCTGGGCTTCAGGGGAACCGAACGAGGGTTCGCCCCGGCCGTCCCCTCCGGCGACCGGCACGACGACGGTCCTCCCGGGACCGAGCGCTTCCCCTCCAGTATCGGCCGAGAGAAAAGGGGAGTTTATCCGGCGCCGGGGGACGCCGTCTCCTTCACCAGGGTCCTGCCTGCCAGCACCCCCGTGCACTCCCCGTCCCGGACGGCGGCCCGACCGTTGACGAAGACGTGGACCATGCCCTCCGAGAGCTGATGCGGCTCGGTGAAGGTGGCCTTGTCCTCCACACGCTCCAGATCGAAGACCACCACGTCGCCCACCATGCCCTCCCGGAGGAGTCCCCGCCCGGGAAGGCGATAGACCTGGGCCGGAAGGGAGGTCATGCTCCGGATGGCGAAGGGGAGGCCCACCACCCCCTCCTCCTTCACGTAGTGGGCAATCTTTCGGGAGAAGGCCCCGTAGGACCGGGGGTGGGGCACCCCTTCCATCCAGGGTTCCAGGTCACCGTCCGAGGAGGTCATGGTCCAGGGTTGGGTCATGAAGGTCCGGATATCCCGGGGATGCATGTTGAAGGACACGATTCCCGGGGACCCTTCCCGGAAGAGGTCGATGGCCGTCTCGATAGGATCCTGGCCCCGCTCGGCCGCCAACTCCGAAAGCAAGCGTCCTTCGATGGAGGGATCGGGCCGGAATCGGCGAAACTGGATGCGATCCGCCCCGCCCCGGCGGGCCAGGTTTTCCACCATGGCATCCCGGATCCTGGCAAGGGTCTCGGGATCCTCCAGGCGGGCCCGGAGGGAGTCTCCGCCCCCGGCCTGGGCCCACCGGGGCAGGAGGGCCGCCGTGAGCCCGGTGGCCGAGGCCGGGTAGGGGTACTGGTCCGCGTAGACCTCCAGACCTTCCTCCCGAGCCCGCTCGATCCGGTGGACGATGGCCTGGGAGAAGCCCCAGACGTTGGGGCCCAGAACCTTGGCGTGGGTGAAGACGGCGGGAATTCCCCCTTCCCGGGCCACGGTGATGAGCTCCTCCACGGCGGCGATGACCCCCACCGTGTAGTCCGCTTCGTCCCGGACATGGCTCTGGTAGGGGACGCCGAACTCCGCCGCCACCTTGCCCAGCTCCACGTGCTCACGGGTATCGGAGTAGCTCCCGGGAGTGTAGAAGGGGCCCGCCGAGAACCCGAAGGCACCCTGGGCAAGGGCGTCCCGGAGCAGGGTCCTCATCTCCTCCATCTCTTGTGGAGTGGCCAATCGATCCTCCATCCCCAGGACCGCCTGGCGGATGGAGCCGTGACCCACCATCTGTCCCACGTTCACGCCCAGACCGTGTTCCAGGAACCGGGCTCGCTGCTCTTCCAGGTCCAGGGGGCTTCGCCCGTCCGGATTGGCCAGGATGGTGGTGATCCCCTGGGCCAAGAGGGGCCGAGCGTGGCTCAGCTCCTGGGTGGTCAGACCACCGCCGGCGTGGGTGTGGGTGTCGATGAAGCCCGGGGCCACGAAGAGGCCGGTGGCGTCGATCTCCATGGGGGCCCGGGCGTCGGCCAGATCTCCCACGGCGGCGATCCGGTCACCCCGGAGGGCCACGTCGGCCCGGAACCAATCGTTCCCCGTGCCGTCCAGGACCCGTCCGTTCCGGATGATGACATCGAAGGCGTCCTGAGCGGTCAGAGGGTGACCGGCCAGGCCGAGAAGAAGCGCAACCATGATCATGATGCGAGCCATGAGAACCCATCCCGTGCAGATCGAGCGTGCCGTAATCATCTCTCTCATCCGGCGGTCCCGCCGGCCTTCGGACCCCGTTTCCTTCTTCATCCTCCCGGCCTCCGGACACCCAGTGCGGTTCCTTCCCAATCCGGATCCGCCATCCCCACCCATACTCTCCGCTCCCGGTCCCAGCGGATCCCGTGGATGCGGCCGAAGGAGGCTTCCCGGGGGATGCTACGGATCTCCACCCCCAGCTCCCGAACCGTCTCCACCAGGGCGGGAGACCAACCGGCGCCGGGGTGGGTCTCCAGCAACAGGCCGGCCTCCCGGTCCGGGGCCACCCGGGGAGCCATGACGGCCTCCGGGAAGGAAAGCCCCCCGTCCACGAAGTGCACGACGGCGTTCACCACCGCCACGGGGATCATCCGTCCACCCGCCGCTCCCAGGACCATGAGGGGTTCCCCATCCTCCAGGACCAGGAGGGGGCAGATGTTGGAGCGAGCCCGCTCGCCGGGCTCCATGGAGCCCAGGTAACCACCCAGGGTGGAGGCGTAGAGGAAGCCGAGCCCGGGGGTGGCCACCCTGGAGCCCATGCTCGGCCCCAGGGTCTGGGTGAGGGCTACCATCATCCCTCCGGTATCGGCGGTGGAGAGGTGGGTCGTATGCTCCATCCGAGTCGGATACGCCCACGCCGGGCTCGAAAGGCCCGGGCCCCCGGTGACCATCCCCGAACCGGACACTCCCACGGAGAGGGGAAGATCGATCTCCGCCGCCCGTTCCGCCGCCCATTCCTTCGAGGTGAGCTGCCGGGCCATCTCCGGTGGACCCTGCCGACGCCAATCCTGGAAGGCCAGCTCCAGGGCCCGCCCCACCAAGGCGGCCCGCTCCGCGGGAGTCATGGTGCCCAGGGGGAAGTTCTCCAGGATGTGAAGGGCCTCGATGGCCAGAGCCCCGGCGGCGGGGATGTAGCTTCCCGCCAGGTCGTATCCTCGGTAGCTCCCTCGGACGATGAGGGCATCCTGGGCCACATAGTCCCGGAGGGACTCGGCGGTCACGGCACCGCCGTGGATCTCCATGTCCCGGGCGATCTCCTCGGCGATCTCCCCCCGGTAGAAGCTCTCTCCCCCGGTCTCGGCGATGCTCCGCAGCGTCCGGGCCAGATCTCGCTGGACCAGGAGATCTCCCGCCTCGTACGGGCTCCCGTCGGCCTGCAGGTAGTACTGCCGGGTGCCCTGGAACTCGGCGGCTTCCTCCGCGGCAGCGGCCTGCCGGGCCGCCTCTCCGGGGAGGAGCCGGAATCCCTCCTCAGCGTACCGGATGGCCGGGGCCATGACCGTCTCCAGGGGGAGGGTCCCGTACTCACGGCTCAGGCGGACCAGTCCCGCCACGGCCCCGGGCACCCCGATCACGGCGTAGCCGTAGTCCGCCTGGGGTGCCGCCTGGGGATCGTAGGTGATGGGAGCCTGGGTCGTGGCGTCGATGCCCGCCACCTCACCCCCCGGGAGTCGAAGGAGGATCTGGGTGCGTCCCCCGATGCTGTTCATGGTGGGCTCCACCACGGCGATGGCGAAGCCCGCCGCCACCGCGGCGTCCGCCGCGTTTCCCCCCGCCTCCAGCATCCGGGTCCCGGCCCAGGTGGCCAGGGGCTGAGCCGCCGCCACCATTCCGTGGGGGGACTCGTCCACCTGGAGCTGGAAGGGGGGTGGCTCCTGACCACGGGCCCCCTCCGCCAACAGAGCCAGGAGGAGGACGACCGCCGTCCCCAGGGCCCGAGAAGAGCCAGGACCGGGAACCGCAGAGGAAAGGAAAGAGAGCCAGGAACGGAGCATGGACACCTCCGGAATCGGCCCGGTGAGCGTATGGAGGACCGGTGCCGGGATATGAGTCGGCCGCTTTTCCTCACGGAAGAGAGGAGTCAGCCTCGTGACGTCCAGCCACGCCCACCACCGGGCAGGCGGACCGGGAGCAATGTGAGGGAGCCCCGGTAGGGAGGCAACGTGATCGGGTTCCTCCTCCGTCTCCCGGCCTGGCCCGGGTCTCTCCGGTCACCGTCCAGAGAAAGCCGCTCCGGCTGTGAGGTCCTCCCCTCCCTCCCAGAGCTGGGTGTCGGGGCGGAAGGCGGCCCAGGCTCCCCAGAAGGCCACGAAGGCATCGGCCACCGGATCCAGGCGGGCGTCATTCAGCTCCCCGCCCCAGCCCTCTCCCTCCAGGGTCCAGGCCGTGCCGGTCTCCACATCCCGGATCAGGCCGCTCTCCACGCGGAACGTCAGGGGCTGGCCATCCAGGTGGGCGTGGAAGGCCACGGCCCCCCTGGCCTCCCCATTCCAGAACACCACGATCCGGTGCTCCCCCAACTCCCGGGAGACCGTGGCGTTCACGGCGGCCCGTTCTCCAGACTTCTCAGCCTCCTCCAGGAGGCCGAAGGGAAACGCCATGCCCCCCTGTGAGCCCGCCGGGACACCCAGGACCCGCTCCTTGATGGGGCGCCTTCGATCCAGGGGGGGCATGGCGTCCTGGAAGAGGAAGCGGTCATTGGATAGAGCCTCGTAGTTGCCATACGGGTTCGTCTCCCAGTCCCGACCCAGACTCTCCGTGGAACTGAGAACCCGGGTCGTGGGATGGAGGTGCTTCCACCCGTCCCACGTCATGTCCTGGGCGGGATACCGGGGAAGGGACCGCCCTTCCAGGGGACCGCAACGGGCCTGGCCCAGCATCTGGGGCCAGAGGGACTCCCCGCTCCGGCGATTGTACATGATCAGGTTGTTCTTCCACAGCAACCCGGACACGCCGAACTCGTCCCCGTCCACCGCGTCCCGGTCGAACACCATGCTGGAGCCCGTCAGGGGGCAGTAGGTCACGGCCAACCGTCCCCCGGGAAGGTTCAGGTTCACGATCTCGTGATACCACAACGCGTTGTGGGGAATGGCCAACGCCTGGCCGTTCACCACGATGCCCACGACCCGATTCTCGTCCTCCAGATAGGCATTCTCGGGACCTGGCTCGGCAGCCACGAAGGACGGATCCGTCAGGGCCGGGATCCCGTCCTTCCCTACCCCTCCGTCCCGGAGGTAATCCGGGTCCAGGTTACAGTCGTTCGCCTGAGCCAGGGCGCCATTCCCTCGAGGGGGGACGGCGGTCCCGGCCGGATCGGAGCAGGCACCCACCCCCAGGGACAGAAGCCCGGTAACCAGGATTCGGTAGGCAAAGTCCGCCACCCCCGGGGGCGCTGACCGGCCTGGCGTTCCTGGACTTCTTCTCCCGCTCCCCCCCATGCGGCGTACCATGGCTTCCTCCCTTTTCTCTCCGGGGCTCTCTGAGGCCCTACTGGATTGGGGAGAACACGTCTCCCCTTCTGCTGTTCAAAGCCATGAGGGGAGATTCGGGTTCCAGGGGGGTCGCTTCGGCCACCCGCCGGGGGCCTGATACCTTAAGGAATCCTCGCAGGAGTCTGCCGGGAGACGACACAGCGGAACGTCGGGGAACCTCGAGGAACCCCATCACCCATCCAGGAAGGTCCAATCCATGCCTGCCAAGCCCGCCCATGAGCTCTCCTCCATCCTCCACCGCATCGATGGCCGAGGATACAAGGCGTACAAGGAGATCAAGGGAGAATGGCAGGTCCAGGACCTGATCCTGGTGGTGGACCACGTCCAGGGCGATCCCTTCGCAGCCCCCAGTCGCATGCGGGTCCTTCTCTCCCACGACTACACGGAGCTTCCCCGGGAAGCCTGCCGGGAGGGGAGCCGGACCGTGGGCACTGCGGCCCTGCTGGCCCGGACCTTCGCCCGGGAGGCCCGGAGGATCTCCAGGGGAAAGGGGAGCGGGAAGAGCGGAGAGATCCGCATGGAAGCTCCCGGCCAGGAGGTGATGCCCCAGACCGCCATGCAGGTGGAGCCCGACGGCGCCCTGGAGGGCCGGTTCACGGTAGGCCTCCCGGCCCGGGGCCGCCGGGTCCTGGGCCGGGAGGCGGAGCGGGTGCTCCTGGAGGACGTTCCCCGGGTGGTGGGCCGGAGCCTCCGGGCCTCCGCCTACGCCGGAGAGGAGATCCTGGAGCACGCCCTGGCCAACGAGGACGCCGACGCTCTCCGGGAGCTGCTGGAAGAAGAAGGGCTCGTGGCGTTCGTGGCGGACGGGGCCGTGCTTCCCCGCCAGAGCGGAGTCAGTCAGGAGCCCCTCCAGGGTGAGGAGGTGGTTCCCTTCTCGTCTCCCGAAAGCCTCCGAGTGGAGCTGACGGTTCCCAATGCCGGGCGGGTGACGGGAATGGGCATTCCCCGGGGCGTGACCCTCATCGTGGGTGGTGGCTACCACGGCAAGAGCACCCTCCTCCGGGCCCTGGAGCGGGGCGTCTACAATCACCGGCCCGGAGACGGTCGGGAGCGGGTGGTGAGCGACTACGCCACGGTGAAGATCCGGGCCGAGGACGGTCGCTCCATCCAGGGCGTGGACATCTCTCCCTTCATCCGGGACCTTCCCCTGGGAGAGGATACCCGGGCCTTCAGCTCTCCCAACGCCTCGGGCTCCACGAGTCAGGCCGCCAACATCATGGAGGCGGTGGAGGTCGGGGCCTCCGTGCTCCTGGTGGACGAGGACACGGCGGCCACGAACTTCATGATCCGGGATCGACGCATGCAGGAGCTGGTGCCCCGGGAGAACGAGCCCATCACCCCCTTCGTGGACCGCATCCGCCAGCTCCACAGGGAGTGGGAGGTGAGCTCCGTCCTGGTCCTCGGGGGGAGCGGGGACTACCTGGACGTGGCCGACACCGTCATCGCCATGAAGGAGTACCGGCCCCGGGACGTGACCCGGGAGGCCAGGGACGTGGCGGAGGCCTTCCCCACCGGCCGGACTGCGGAAGGAGGCGAGAGTCCGGGACCCATCCCCTCCCGGATTCCCCTCCCCTCCTCCGTGGATCCCCGGCGGGGACGCCGGCGGGAGAGCCTGAAGGTCCGGGATCCGGACACCCTCCTGGTGGGCCGGGAGGAGATCGATCTGGGCGCCGTGGAGCAGATCGTCTCCTGGCCCCAGGCCCAGGCCATCGGCCGGGCCCTTCTCCTGGTCCACCGGGAGGTCATGGACGGGGAACGGACCACGGAGGAGATCCTGCTGGATGTGGAAAGAATCCTGGAGGAGAAGGGGCTCGATGCCCTGGATTCCTGGCAGCCGGGGAACCTGGCGGCCTTCCGGCGCTTCGAGCTGGCCGCCGCCCTGAACCGGATCCGGACCCTGACGATCCGGGAGGGATGAAAAACGGCCGGAACCCGTTGCCCTGGATTCCGGCCTGTGCCGCTGGGGAGGAAGCGCCCTCACTCGTCTTCGACGTAGCCGCCTTTCTCCAGAAGCTCCCGGAGACGATCTTCCCGCTCAGGCAGGGTGGTCCGGGCGATCATCCGAGCGAAGCGAATCCGATCCTCTTCGGTCACCCGATCGAGAATCGATATGGGAGCGCCGTATCGCAGAAGAATCCGCTTGGCATCCACAGCCACCGAATCGTTCACTGAACCTTCTCCTCCTGCAGAGGGACCGTGGAGTGAAAACAAGTAAAGGTAGCGATTTCCACACTCCTTTTCAAACGTTTGTTCCCTGAGCCATGCCATCTTCCCTCACCCGCTATCTCCTCCTGGTCTGCCTTCCGGTCCTGGGGATCGGTCTCACGGCCCAGCTCCTCACCCATGGACGGCTTCAGACCCTGCGGATGGAGTCCGGTGTCCTGGTGGGAAGGACGGCGGGCCTGGTGTTCCGGGAGGAGATGAGATCCCGGGCCGCCGAGATGTCGGAGCGAGCTCCGGTGATCGTTCCGCGGGACCCCTCCGTGCCCGCCGTGGCCGCGGCCCTGGACGGAGACACGGTGGCGGCCCTGGGAACCATCTCCGGGGAGCTCGTCCTCTCCGTGGCTCTTCCCCTGGACCCGGAGGAGTCGGACGTGCCCGATCCGGCCTCTCCCGATGCCCGACCACGCATCCGGGGACTCACGGAGACCTTTCAGCCCCGGGCTCTCAGCCTCCTCCGGGGTCGGGCGGGCCACCGAGCCGCTCTCTACTTCCGGGGCCGCCGGGTCCTGGCCGCCCCTCCGGAGTTCGCTCCGGATTCCGTACCCGCACCTGCGACGTCCCTGGAAGGGGACCCGTACCGGACCCTGGCCGTGTCGGGAGGCTCCGGGGTCCTCCTTCCCCTGAACCCCTGGGAGGGCGGGGCTCTACCCCTGGCCCTCCTGGTCTCCCCCCCGGAGAACCGAGTCAAATCTCCCCTGGAGACCGCCGCCCCCCTCCTCCTCCTTATCCTGACTTGTGGTCTCGGTGCCCTGGGTCTGGTGCGCTTCCGACGGCCCGGCCTCTCCACGATCCTTCCCCTGGGAGTCTGTTGGATCATCCTCCTCTCAGGCGTAGCGAAAGGGGAGGAGAGGTTCCGGGACCTCCGGCGGGGAAGCCTGGTGAGGGTCCTGGCTCTCTGGACGGAAGCCGGGGGGCCGGGCGACCTGACGGACCTGGCCCGCCTCACGGGCTATCAGGCCGTCCGGATCCGGGACGGAGACATCCTCCTCTCCACCACGGAGAACCAGGACCTCCAGGAGGCCGCCGCCCGTATCCGGGCACCGGAACCGGGCTTTCCCGGCACGGGCCCCCTCCCGGAAGGGGCCGGGAACCCCATCTGGGGCCTCAGGGGGCTGTACGGTGCGGTCTGGGACGACGAGAGGGCCCTCACCGTCCTCCTGGACGTCCCGGTCCGGGGCTCCTGGGGGGCGCTCCGGCTTCCCCTGACCGTCCTGGGAGGGGTGGGAAGCCTTCCGGCCCTCCTCTTCCTCCTCTTTGCCCGGCGGGGCCGGGAAGACCATCTTGTCACTGAGACCGGTCGAGCGCCGCCCTCGTGAACTGCCCCCAGAGAACCCCTCATGGCCGACGACGCCCCCTCCCTCTCTCCCTCGGTGGAGGACTACCTGAAGGCCATCTACTGCATCGGGGGTCCGGACAAGGTGGTCTCCACCTCGTCCGTTGCCGAGGCTCTACAGGTCCAGCCCGCCTCCGTCACGGGAATGGTGAAACGCCTGGCGGAATCCGGATTCCTGGAACATGTGCCGTACCGGGGCGTTCGCCTCAGCTCCACGGGGATCATGGAAGCCCTCCGAATCCTCCGCAGACACCGGATTCTGGAGACGTACCTCACCGAGCGCCTGGGATACCGCTGGGAGGACGTCCACGCCGAAGCGGAGCGCCTGGAGCACGCCGCCTCCAACGAGCTCATCGAACGCATGGCCCGGGCCCTGGGGGATCCCAGCCACGATCCCCACGGAGCCCCCATCCCCACCGCCGGAGGGGAGATCGAGGCCACGGACTCGGGAACCCTGGCGGAAATGCGGGAAGGGGAGAGGGGCCAGGTCCGAGCCGTCCGGGACGATGACAGCCTGGGGCTCCAGGCGGCGGAAGCCGCAGGCCTCCTCCCGGGGGTGAGCCTGCAGGTGGTGCGACGGGGCCCGCCGAAGGGAGTGATCCGCGTCCGGGTGGGATCCTCCACCACGCCGGAGCTGGAGATCGAAACGGACCTGGCCCGGAGGATCTACGTGGTGAAGCCGCCCCTGGCCGAGCCCGCACAGGGCCCGGGACAGGGAGAGGCAGGGGATTCGGGCCCGGTGGGGCTGGACGCCTCCCCCGAGGAGAGTGAGGGAGCCCCGAGAGAGGAAGGCTGAATGGAGAGGATCCTCCTGGGGGTGGCAGGGGGCAGCGGCTCCGGAAAGACGACGGTGGTGGAGGAGATCGTCCGGGGTCTGGCCCCGACCCCGGTGTCCGTGATCCACCATGACGCCTACTACCGGGACCTCAGCCACCTCTCCCCCCGGGAGAGGGCCCGGGTCAACTTCGACCACCCCGACGCCCTGGAGACCCCTCTTCTCGTGGAGCACCTCACCCGCCTCAGGAGGGGAGAGGCCGTGGACATCCCCGTCTACGACTTCGCCACCCACACTCGACGGAAGGAAACGGAGCGGGTGGAGGCGGCGGGGGTGGTCATCGTGGACGGCATCCTGGTCCTGGCCGAGCCCCGTCTACGGGAGGTCCTGGACATCAAGGTGTACGTCCAGACGGACCCGGACATCCGGTTCATCCGGCGTCTCCGCCGGGACATCCGTGACCGGGGCCGGTCCCTGGAGTCGGTGGTGGAGCAGTACCTGGGGACGGTGCGGCCCATGCACCTGGCCTTCGTGGAGGGAAGCCGGGCCCACGCGGACATCATCATCCCCGAGGGGGGCCGGAATCAGGTGGCCATCGACCTCCTGGTGTCACGGCTGCGACTGGTCACGGGGTGATGAGAGCCTTCGTCACCCGGAGGTCCTCCACGTCGGCCAGGGCCTCGTTCGCCGCCTCCAACCCGTAGCGCTTCCCGATGATGCGCTCCATGGGCAGAACCTCCCGGTGTCGGGCCAGAAGCGTGAGGGCCCGAGCCAGGTGGTGGAAGTCCGTCCCCCACTGTCCCAGGATTCGAGCGTGTTTCCGGTTCACGTCCACGTGGGGATTCAGGGGAACCTCACCCACGTCGGAGTAGTGGCCCACCACCACGTAGGTCCCTCCGTCCCGCAGGAGGTCCAGACCTTCCGGGACGGCATCCGCCTGACCCGCCGCCTCGATGACCACGTCCGGCCCCCGCCCGCCGGTGAGCTCCAGGATCCTCTCCTTCCGCTCTCCAGGGGTGGTCTCATGCAGGTGGAAGACCCGGTCCACTCCCAGGGTCCGGGCCAGCTCCAGGCGGCTCTCCGGAGCCCCGATCATGAAGAGGCTCCCGGCGCCGCCCAGGCCGGCGAAGGCGGCGGCGGAGAGCCCCACGGGCCCTGCGCCCTGGACCAGGACCGAATCCCCCAGGGACAGCCTGCTCCGGTCCACGGCGGCGAAGCCGGTGAACAGGCCGCACCCTCCGCCGATGATCTTGTCCGCCGAGAGGCCGGGGGGAATCCGGAAGACCTTCACCCCGGGCTTCAGGTAGATCTTCTCGGCCCATCCCCCCAGGAGGCCCTCCCGGGCGGAGTAGGTGATTCCGTAGACCCTCCGGTGCGGGCAGCGATTGGGCTGCCGGGCCACCAGGCAGTGGTAGCAGGACCAGCAGGTCTCGTGGACGTCGTAGAACGTCACCACGTCACCCGGCTCCAGGGGATTGCCCAGGGCATCCGTCGTCACGTCCCTCACCTCCTCCACCCGCCCCACGCTCACATGGCCGGGGATGATGGGGTAGGGCACCCCGGCCAGCTGGCCGTGGAAGAGGTGAACGTCGGTGCCGCACACCTCGCTGGCCAGAGTCTCGAGGAGAATGGACCCGGGCTCCAGCTCCGGGTCGTCCATTTCCCGGATCTCCAGGGGAGTGTCCGGGGCCGGCATTACCACCGCTCGTACGCTCATCCCCGGAAGGTAGGGAGGGGATCAGCCCCCGGAAAGGCAGGAGGGGAGCCCGGGACCCGGAACGGCTCCTTCCACCAGGAGGGAGCGACGCACCGCCGAGGCCACCACACCGATGCCGTCTCCGGTGAGGGACGGGACCCGGACCTGACCCGAGGGATTGAAATCCCCTCCCCGGACCCAGTTCACGTAGTTCCGGTCCAGGGCCGCCACGACCACCTCTGCCGAAGCCCCTTCCGGCAACCCCTCCTGCAAAGCCACGGCCAGGTCCCGGTCCAGGTCGAACCGCTCGAAGATCCCGAACTCCCGGGGAAAGACCAGGGTAGTGTCCTGGGCGGACACGGCCAGCCCCAGGAGAGCCAGGGAGTCCTCCTCCACGGCCACGCCCCGGGGAGCCAGGGCGTCCCGGAGGTTCCACAGCAGGGTCTCCCCGGCGTAGGCCCAGGCCCCGGGAGCCCGATTCCACACCAGCTCCAGAGACCTTCCCGGTGGGAGGGCACAGGCTTCTACCTCCCGGGGCCGGAGAAGGGTCACCTCTTCAGGGATGGTGGTGGCCCCTCGGAGTCGCCGTCCGTCCAGGAGCTCGATCTCCAGCTGAACGTCAGTCCCGGGCTCCAGAACCCCCTCCAGGTCCGGGGGTGCGGAGAAGCAGACCCCGTCCACCTCCAGCACGTCCCCGGAGAAGAGGCACTCTCCCCGGGGCGCCGGGAGAAGGAGGAAGCTCTCCCCACCCTCCACGTTCAGTCGAACCAGGGCCCTGGAGAGCTCGGTGGCCCCGGGGGCGCCCAGGGTCCTGTGGAGGAAGGTCGTGATCTCGTCCATTTCGTCCCCCACCAGGAGGTAGGCCTCCGCCACCAGGACGTCCTCCGGCTCCGCCAGGGAGACCTCCTGGAGCTCACACCCCCCCAGAGCGAGGGATCCGGCCAGGAGGAGGAGGAGGGCGGGAAGTACGGAACGAGAGGAGGGGGGATGGCTCAAAACGACACCTCCAGGCCCAGGGTGGGAAGGAGGGGAAACATGCTGATCCCCGTTCTCACCGGCGGGTCCTTCTCGTACTCGAAGAAGTAGAAAAGGACGTTCTTCTGGTTGTAGACGTTCAGGACGCTAAGGTAGGGGGTCAGGGTTCCCCACCCCCGGTCCAGCCCCCACCGGAGGCTCACGTCCAGACGATGACGAGCCGGATACCGCTTCCCGTTCCGGTCGCTCAACACCACCCCGTAGCCTCCTCCATTCTCTTCGTCCACGTCCTCTTCGTCCCGCTCCCACTCCAGCCCGGCCCCAGGGAGGAGGCGGGGGGACAGGTAGGTGTAACTGGCCACGGGCCGTGTGTAGGGCAGCCCGGTTCCGAAGTTCCAGCGCAGGCCCCCCACCAGCCCTCCTCCCAGCTCCCGGCGGAGGACCAGGTCCAGGTCCAATCGACGATCGAAGGTCGGGGGATAGCGGACGCGGGGAGCCGGGTCCAGGCCGGACCGGTAGTCGGGGAAGGTCCGGGTGGCCCTGAGCCAGGAGAGGGTGAGCCAGCCCGTGGTGGCTCCCCGGGAGCGACGAAGGTAGACGTCCACACCGTAGGACTCCCCGTTCCCCGCCAGGTAGTCGTCGGCGTCATCGTTGGGGTTGTCGGCGAAGTTCGTGGTGACCACACCGTCGAATTCCCGGTAGTACGCCTCCACGGAGGCGAACCAGCCCTCCCGGGGATAGCCCTCCAACCCCAGCTGGGCCTGGTTGGAGATCACCGGGGGCACGGTCTGACCGGAGAGAACCCAGACGTCCAGCCCAAGGGGAAGCTCCTCGTTCCGGATGGACTGGAGGTACTGGGTGTAGCGTCCCACGGAGGCCTTCAGTGCCCAGCGGGTTCCGGCCAGGAACCGCTTGAGGGAGACCCGTGGGGAGACCTCCACCGTTGTCGATCCTCCGGAGGGGCTCCACATCTCTCCCCGGACCCCGGCCTCCAGGAGCCAACGTCCGAAGGCCCGCCACTCCCCCTGGAGGTAGGCGAAGGCCTCCGTCCCCTCTCCCTCGGTTCCCCCGAAGTCCGTGCCCCCGGTGGAGAAGAGGTTGTCCGATGCGAGGCGCCGAAGCCCTCCCCCCGTGGACAGCACCAGCTCCGGCCGGAGGTGGACCTCCAGGTCCGCTTCCAGGGTCCCCTGCTGGATGGCCGAGCTGATCTCCGTGTCGTCGAAGTCCGGAAATCCCAGGCTGGAGCCGAAGCGGGAGAATCCGGTGCGGACCTCCCAGCGCCCGCCGTTGGGCCGGGGGTGGGTGAAGCGGGCCCCCACCACGTCGTTTCCCCAGTCCCAGTCTACCCGGAGGGGGAAATCCTCGTCGTCCAGGTTGGCCAGGTTCAGGACGTCCCGACCCGAATAGGCGCTGACGGAGACCCGGTTGCCTCCCCGGGTCCAGCCCTGGAGGACCCCCTGGACGTCTCGCAGATGGTAGGGGAAGTCGAAGACGGGTCGGAGGACCTGGTCGAAGTAGGACCGACGTCCCGAAATCCGCCACTGGGCCGTTCGCAGGCCCGCCTTCCGCCGCCATCCCTCCGGGAGCCCCCCACCCAGGGCCACGCGTGTGGCCAACAGGGAGAGGCCGGCGTCCCCCCGGAGCCGGCCATCCCCCGGGTCCGTCTGCACATCCAGGACACTGGAGACCCGCCCTCCGAATCGGGCCGGGAAGCCCCCGGACTGGAGCTCCGCCCGCTCCACCATGTCGCTGTTGAAGACGGAGAAGAACCCGCCCAGGTGGGTGGGATTGAAGACGGGCATCCCGTCCAGGAGAATCAGATTCTGATCCGCCGACCCGCCCCGAACGTTGTAGGCCGACGAGAAGTCCGACGTGGTGATGACCCCGGGGAGGACTTCCACGGCCCGGAGGGGATCCGCTTCCACCAGGCCCGGGATGGACTTGATCTGCCTGCCGGCCAGCTCCCGGACCGTGGCCCCGGCCTCTTCCTCGAAGCGGATCCGGTCTCGACTTCGCTCCGCCTCCACGCTGATGCCCTCCAGGACCACGGCCCGGGTGGGGAGGACAATCTCCAGGTCCAGGCGCCTCCCCGCCTCCACCTCCACCACCCGTTCCCGGGTCTCGAACCCCAGACGCCCGGCTTCCAGGCGGTAGGAGCCGGGATCCAGGGACTCCAGGTGGAAGTAGCCCAGATCGTCGGTCTCGGCTCCCCGGACCAGGCTCTCCGCCTGGATCCGGATGGCCCGCACCACGACGCCGGGGACGGGAGCCCCCTCCTCGTCCAGGATCCGCCCCTGAAGGGAACCGTGGATCGGGGCCTGGGCCGGGACGGACAGGGGCACCAGGACCCCGAGGAGGATCAGGGCCCCGAGCCCCGGGCCCCGGATACGGAGGGCGGAGGCCGGAGAACGGGCCGGCGGGAAGGTCATGGGGGATGGAGAGAACGCCATGAACAACGGGATGGTGCAGGACACGGGAGACGGGATACGCCTGTGGAACCCCGCTAGGGGTCCCGGGGTCCCCGGAAACGGGGGTCGTCTTGCCTCCGGGCCACCCGAGGGGACACCGTAGGGACACCATGCAGATCTTCTACTCCGATCATTTCGTCCTACCCCTACCCCCGGGACACCGCTTCCCCATGGCCAAGTACTCCCTCCTGCGCAGCAGAATCGAGGGAGAGGGGACCGGGACGGGGGGAAGGCTCCGGGTGCCCCACGCCGCCACGGACGAGGAGCTCCTCGCGGTCCACACTCCGGACTACCTCCAGCGAGTCCGTGAGGGGGCCCTGGAACATGCGGCCGTCCGGCGCATGGGGTTTCCCTGGTCCCCGGCCCTGGTGGAGCGGTCCCGGCGGTCCGTGGGAGGCACGCTGGGGGCCGGCCGCGGGGCCCTGAGGGACGGTGTGGGGGTGAACCTCTCCGGGGGGACCCACCACGCCTTCCCCGACCGGGGAGAAGGATTCTGCGTCTTCAACGACGTGGCCGTGGCGGCCCGGGTCATCCAGAAAAAGGAGCAGGTCCGTCGGGTGGCCGTCCTGGACCTGGACGTCCACCAGGGAAACGGAACGGCAGCCATCTTCCGGGACGACCCCACGGTCTTCACCCTCTCGGTCCACGGCGCCAACAACTACCCCTTCCGGAAGGTCCCCGGGGACCTGGACCTGGAGCTGGCAGACGGGGCCGGGGACGAGGCCTACCTGGAGGTAGCGGAGGAAGGGGTGAGGAATGCCCTGGAGCGCTCCCGACCCCACCTGGTCTTCTACCTGGCCGGGGCCGATCCCTTTCAGGGGGACCGACTGGGACGACTGGGCGTGTCCAAGGAGGGCCTGGCCCTCCGGGATCGGATGGTCTTCCGGCACTGTCGCGAACGGGGCCTGCCGGTGGCCGTGGTCATGGCTGGAGGCTATGCTCCCGGAATACAGGATACCGTGGACATCCATTTCTCCACGGTGCAAACAGCCGCTCGGAGTGCCGAGGAAGCCCGAAGGGCCTTGCCCCGGGCCCCGGAACCGGCGACAGGAACCTCAACCGCCGGGGAAGGGCACATCCGGGCCGAGAGCCCAGATACCATCCGGAGGACCTCGTGACGCCCTCAGCTCTGGACCGCCTTGAGGCCCAGCCCCGCCTCCCCCTGGCCTTTCTTCCCACCCCGCTTCTCCGGGTTCCCCATCTCCGGAGTGTCCTGGGGGAGGAGGCCCCCTCCATTCGGGTGAAGATGGATGCCTGGACGGGCTTCGCCCTGGGAGGCAACAAGGTGAGGAAGCTGGAATTCGTCCTGGGGCGGGAAGGGAACGGGGTGGACACCCTCATCACCTGCGGCGGACCTCAATCGAATCACGCCCGGATCACGGCAGGAGCCGCGGCTCACCTGGGAATGGACTGCGTCCTGGTCATCAACGGGGAAACTCCGGCCCCCCCCCGGGGCAACGCCCTGCTCCACAGGCTCTACGGGGCCCGGATCCGAACCGTCAGGGGGCGGGAGGAGCGAGCTCGGGCCATGGAGGAGGAGGCGAAGAAGCTCCGGGAGGAGGGACGCCGGCCCCTGGTCATTCCCCTGGGGGCCTCCACACCCCTGGGAGCCCTGGGTTACACCGCCGCCGCCGCTGAGCTGGACGAGCAGATGGAAGAGGGGGGAGGGTGGCCCGCCGGGACCACCTGGATCTTCGTGTCCGCCTCCTCCTGCGGGACGCTGGCGGGGCTCGCCCTGGGATTCTCCATCCTGGGCCGGGAGAACGTCCGGCTGGTGGGGGTCAGCGCCGACGTCAGCGCCGGGGACATGCTCCGGGACACGGGCACCATGGTCCGTGAGGGAGGGAAGCTCCTGGACTGGGAAGGGAACCTGCCGGAGAACCTGGTGATCCCCGCTGCCGAGTACGTGGGAGAGGGATACGGCATCCCCACCCCCGAGTCCCGGCAAGCCACGGAGCTCTTCGCCCGGCGAGGGGGAATCGTCCTGGATCCGGTCTACACGGCCAAAGTGGGGGCGGGCTTCCTGGACTGGATCCGGAAGGGGAAGGTACCGAAGAACGACACGGCCCTGTTCTGGCACACCGGTGGCGCCCCGGGCCTCTTGGCCTGAAGCGGGCCGGGTATCCACGTGGACCGGTCGCTCCACAACAACACAAGGGAGACTCTCATGCGCCTCAGACTCAGCGTATCGTCAGGGGGACTGCTCCTGCTGTCCCTCATGCTCCTTTCCACCACCCAGGTCCGGGCCCAGGACAGGACCCTCTCCCTGGACACGTACCTGGAGATGGAATCCGCCTCCAACCCCCGAATCTCCCCCGACGGTAGGGAGATCCTCTGGACCCGGGGAGGCGTGGACAAGGTCAACGATAGGCGCCGCTCCTCGGTGTGGATCATGGACGCCGACGGAACCCGGAAGCGCTACCTCCTGGACGGCTCCTCTCCCGTCTGGTCCCCGGACGGCACCCGCATCGCCTACGTGGCGGAGGGGGAGCCCCGGGGATCGCAAATCTTCGTCCGGTGGATGGACGATGAGGGGGCCACAAGCCAGATCACCCGGTTGGAGCGTTCTCCCTCGAGTCTCCGCTGGTCTCCCGACGGCACCCGCATCGCCTTCACCATGCAGGTGGAGGACGCCGAGCCCTGGTCCGTGGACCTTCCGGACCGGCCGGAGGGGGCGGACTGGACCCGGGGGCCCAAAATCGTCCGGCGCCTGGACTACCGGCAGGACCGGCGCGGGTTCATCGACACCAGCCATCGGCACATCTTCGTAGTTCCCGCCGAGGGGGGTACACCCCGACAGCTCACCGACGGTGAGTGGGACCACTCCGGACCGGAGTGGACTCCGGACGGAGAGGAGATCCTCTTCACGTCTCTCCGGGAGGAGGACGCGGACTGGCAGTGGCGGGAATCGGAAATCTATGCCGTGGCGGTGGAGACCGGAGACATCCGTCAGCTCACCACCCGAGCCGGACCGGACCGGGGGCCCGTGCCCTCTCCGGACGGCGGAATGGTGGCCTATCAGGGCTACGACATGACGGACGACACGTACGTGGAACCGGGCCTCTACGTCATGAACATGGACGGCTCCGAGCCCCGGCGCATCGCCGGAGAGCTGGGCCGGGGGCTGGGAAATCTCACCTGGGCCCCCGACGGGAGCGGCCTGTACTTCAACGCCGCCATGGAGGGTACGGAGAACCTCTGGTTCGCTCCACTTGAGGGGGATCCCCGGGCCGTCACCGAGGGCAACCACGAGCTCGGCTTCTCCTCCATGGATGAGGAGGGAAATGTGGTGGCCACGGTCTCCAGCTACCACGAGCCCGGAGACATCTGGTCCTTCAACCTGGAGGCCCCCTCCCGGATGCACCGCCTGACCCGGGTCAACCAGGACATCCTGGCTGACGTAGCCCTGGGAGAGGTGGAGGAGATCTGGTACGAGTCCGTGGACGACTACCGGATCCAGGGCTGGATCATCAAGCCCCCGGACTTCGATCCCTCCCGAGACTATCCCCTCATTCTCACCATTCACGGCGGGCCCCACGGCATGTACGGTGTGGGCTTCAACTTCCGCTGGCAGCTCCACGCCGCCGAGGACTACGTGGTTCTCTACACCAACCCCCGGGGAAGCGCCGGATACGGGAGCGAGTTCGGGAACGCCATCGAGAACGCCTATCCGGGGAAGGACTACGACGACCTCATGAACGGGGTGGACGAGGTCGTCGCCCAGGGGTACGTGGACGAGGACAACCTCTTCGTCTACGGCGGATCCGGCGGGGGCGTCCTCACCGCCTGGATCGTGGGCCACACGGACCGTTTCGCAGCCGCCTCGTCCAACTACCCGGTCATCGACTGGGTCTCCTTCGTGGGGACCACGGACGGTGCCGGCTGGTACCGGAACTTCGAGACCTTCCCCTGGGAGGATCCCTCGGAGCACCTCCGGCGCTCCCCCCTCATGTACGCCGGGAACGTCACCACACCCACCATGCTCATGACGGGAGAGCTGGACCTCCGGACCCCCATCTCCCAGACGGAGGAGTTCTACGCCGCTCTGAAGGTGCAGAAGGTCCCCACCGTCATGCTCCGCTTCAGGGGGGAGTACCACGGCACCTCCTCCAATCCCTCCAACTACATGCGGAGCGTCCTCTACCTACACGACTGGTTCGAGAGGTGGAGCCGATGAGGCGGCCGGCGGCTCTTCTCCTGGCCGGCCTTCTCCTTCTTCCCGGCTGCGAGCCCGGCCCCGGGGGCGAAACGGAGGAAGATCCTCGACGCCGCGAGGTGGAGGAGGGTCTCTCCACCATGGTCCAGGTCCGGGGGCGCCAACCCGAGCGCTTCACCATCCAGGAACGCCTGGATCACTACCGGGTGCCCGGGGCCGGCGTGGCCCTGATCCACCAGGGTGCCATCGCCTGGGCCGGGGGCTACGGTGTGGCGGACGTCACCACGGGAGAGGCCGTCACCCCGGAGACCCTCTTCCAGGCCGCCTCCATCAGCAAGCCGGTGGCGGCCGTGGCGGCCCTGAAGCTGGTGGAGGAGGGACGGATCAGCCTGGACGAAGGGGTGAATGGCCAACTGGAGGAATGGCGGATACCGGAGAACGAGCTCACCCGGGCCGAGCCCGTGACCCTCCGGCACCTCCTGACCCACACGGGCGGACTCACCGTCCACGGCTTCCCGGGCTACGCCGTGGGGGACTCCATTCCCACCACGGTCCAGGTCCTGGATGGAGGGGGTCCGGCCAACACGGCCCCGGTCCGGGTGGACACCCTTCCAGGGAGCGTGTGGAGGTATTCCGGGGGAGGCTACACCGTCCTGCAGAAGCTCCTGGTGGACGTCACCGGGGAGCCCTTCCCCGATCTCATGCGTGAGCTGGTGCTGGACCCGACAGGCATGGAGGCCAGCAGCTACCGGCAGCCCCTGCCCCGGGAGAAGCAGTCCCTGGCCGCCAGCGGGCACCTGGAGGACGGTACCCGGGTGGAGGGGAAGTGGCACATCTACCCGGAGATGGCTGCCGCCGGCCTCTGGACGAACCCCACGGAGCTGGCTCGACTGGCCCTGGCGATCCAGGCGGCCTACCAGGGGAAGTCGGAGGTGCCCCTGTCCCCGGACATGGCCCGGGCCATGCTAACCCCGGGGCTGGGGGAGTGGGGTCTCGGGTTCTCCATCACGGACGGGGAAGCCCCCCGCTTCACCCACGGGGGGTCGAACCACGGCTTCAAAGCCCAGTTCGTCGCCTTCGTGAACGAAGGGGAAGGGGCCGTGGTCATGACGAACGGAGACCAGGGAACCCTCCTGGCCATGGAGATCATCCAGGCCGCCGCCCGGAGCTACGGCTGGCCCGCTCCCCTTCCCCGGGAGGTGGACGTGGTGAGCCTGGATCAGCCCCTCCTGGACCGGGTCCAGGGAACGTACACCCTCCAGGGGATGGACGTGGAGGTCTCCATCACCGTGGAGGATGATCATCTCCTGGCCGCCGTGGGAGAGGACTCGCCGGAGCCCTACTTCCCTCTCTCCCCCACCCGCTTCATCAACCTGGCCAGTGGAGACGAGTTCCAGGTGATCCTGGACGAGGAGGGGTCGGTGGAGGCCCTGGAGGTCCGGGGAGGACTCAGGGCCCAGCGAGTCCGATGAGAGGGGCCAGAGGACCGGCACCACCGCGTTGTGGATGGCCTGGGTGAGGATCATGCAGAGAACGGCCAGGACGACCAAGGCCGCTCCGCTCATGGCCCTACCCTTTTCGGCTCTCCCTCTTCCCTCGTCCTCCACGGGGAAGAGATCACCGGAACAGTCCCCGGGCGAAGTGCACGGCGTTGGGGCCGATGCTTTCCAGGTCGTAACCTCCTTCAAGGCACACCAGGAGGGGCCAGTCCAGGCCCCGTAGCTCTCCCGCCAGGGACTGGAAATCCCGGGACTCGAAACGGGCGTCTCCCAGGATGTCTCCCCGGTGGGTATCGAAGCCCAGGGACACCACCAGGGCGTGGGGACCGAACGTCCCGATCCTATCAACGGCCCGGTCCAGGTAGACCCGGTAGGCCTCCAGGTTCGTCCCCGGGGGAAGGGGCAGGTTCCGGTTGAACCCCTCTCCGGCCCCCTCCCCCCGCTCGTCCGGATGGCCGGACAGGAAGGGGAAGTGCCGGGCGGGATCCCCGTGGATGGAGACGTAGAGGACCTCCGGATCCCGGTAGAAGATCCCCTGGGTGCCGTTGCCGTGGTGGAAGTCCAGGTCCAGGACGGCCACAGGGCCCTCCCGGGCCAGGCGCCGGGCCGCCACGGCGGCGTTGTTGAAGAAGCACATTCCTCCGTAGAACTCCCGGTCCGCGTGGTGCCCCGGGGGCCGGGAGAGGGCGAACACCCGGTCCTCCTCACCCTCCAGGAGGACCTCCGCCCCCTCCCGGGCCGAGTCCGCGGCGGCCTTCGCCGCCGGGAAGGTCCCCCGCTGCATCACCGTCCCCACGTCGAAGCAGTAGTATCCCGCCTCGTGGAGGTCCGTCCGGGGAGAGCAGAAGTCGTCCCGGTAGGGGAAGACGTAGGGATAGACGGCCTCTCCGGGCTCCAGCTCCTCCGAAGACCGGATGTGCCGGATGAGACGGGCGTCGTGGACCGCCTCCACGGCCTCCATGCCGAACTCCCTGGGCTCCGTCATCAGGGGCCCGAAGCCGGCCTCCTCCAGGGCCGACACGATCTTCTCCACCCGCTCCACGCTGTCCATGTACTTCCCGGCCTTCCCGTGATCCGGGCCCGTGGCCGGTGCGTGGCGCCGGATCTCCTCCTTGTAGACGATCATGACTCCACTCCCACCAGCTCCAGGACCGTGTCGATGGGCAGGGCCGGTGCCTTCCTGCCCAGGCGCCCGTCCATTCCGCTGGAGAGGAACATGGCGTTCAGGACGGCCTCCTCCGTCGCCTCCACCGCCGCCTCGTAGAGGGGGTTGATGAACTCGTTCGAGACGAAGGAGAGGTTCAGTTGACGGGTCCGCTCTTTGATCTTGCGGGTGGTCCGGTTCGCCGTGGAGAAGGCCACCACGATCTCGCCGCTGGCAGCAGCAGCGTGGGAGCCCACCCGCCCCAGACCCAGGGCGGCCCGCTTCGACACCCGGTTGAGCTGGTTGGAGAGGAGAGGGGCGTCGGTGCCCACCACCACGATGATCGAGCCCCGGTCATCCTCCCTCCTGCTCTCGTAGGGGTAGAGAGGATCCAGCGCCTTGCCCACCACGGCCCCTTCCACGGTCAGATTCCGCATCTTCCCGAAGTTCGACTGGACCAGGGCGGCCACGGTGTAGCCTCCCAGCTCCCTGGGCAGGACCCGGCTGGCGCTCCCGATGCCCCCGGCGAAGTCGAAGCTGATCATCCCGGTCCCTGCGCCCACCGAGCCCTGGGGCACCGGCCCGTCGGAGGCCTTCTCGATGGCCTTCAGGGCGTCCTCCTCGTCGTTCACGTTCACCCGCACGTCGTTCAGGAAGGAGTCGTCCGTCTCCCCGATGAGGGGTATCACCACGGAGAGGTCGTGGCCCAGCTCCGGGTGGGCGGCGAGCATGAACTTGATGATGCCCCGGTGCACGGCCCCGATGGACATGGTGTTCGTGAGGAGGATGGGGGTCTCCAACCAGCCCCACTCGATGGCCTGGGTAAGGCCGCTCATTTCCCCGATCCCGTTGAGGATGAACCCCCCGGCCACCAGGTGGTTGTTGAAGAACTCATGGGGGCTGGGCACGATGGCCGTGAGCCCCGTGCGGATCGTGGCCTTCTCCCCACCGTCCCCGGGGGTCACGTTGTCCTCAATGTGGGTCACATGGCCCACCTTCACCCCGGCCACGTCGGTGATGGCGTTGTATGGGCCTGGAGGAAAGCGGCCCACCTGGAGGCCCAGGTCGTGGGCCGACGCCCGCTCTCGGGGCGAGGGGACCTGGATTCTCCGCTCCGGACTGATGGGGAGCTCGAACCGCTGGGCGGCGGAGCGGATCACCAGGCCGATGACCTCGGTGAACTCCAATCCCTTGGTCCGGGCCGACGTCATGTAGGAGAAGTTGGGCCGGAGTCCCGGGAGGGCGTTCACCTCGATGAGGTAGGGGATGCCGTTCTCATGGAGGCGGATGTCCACCCGTCCCAGGTCGTTGAGCTCCAGGGCCTGCACCGTCCGGTCCGCCAGGGCAAGGACAGCCTGCCGTTCCTCCGGCTCCAGCTCCGGAGGGCACACGGACTCCAGCATCCCCTCCACCTCGCTCTCGTAGTCCATGATGGCCCGGCCCTCCTCCCGCTGGATCTCCCACTCCACGATCTCCAGGAGCCCCCCGGGCCAGGCCTCCAGCCAGGGAACGGCCAACTCCCGGCCCGGGATGTATTCCTCCGCCGTCAACCCCAGGGGATAGTCCGGGAGAAGCTCCTGGATGACGTCTTCGGCTTCCCCCCGGCTCTCCACCACGGACTCCTGGGAAATCCCTTTGGAAGAGCCCTCAGCGTTGGGTTTGATGATCAGGGGGAAGGGCATGTCCTCAGGAAGACAGTGATCATCGCAGCGGACGAGGGCGCCCCGGGGAACCTGAATGCCCTGCTTGTCCAGGATGGCTTCAGTGAGCTGCTTGTCCAGGCCCACGTGCAGGGCGAAGCTGTAGCTTCCGGTGAAGGGGAGGCGGAGCATCTGGAAGATGGAGGGATAGTAGGCCTCACGGCTGGCTCCACCCACGCCTTCGGCAACATTGAAGACCAGGTCCGGAGCCGCCTTGACCAGACGGTCGATGATGACCCTGGGAGGGCCGGTGACTTCGATGGGCACGGCCTGGTGGCCCAGGTCTTCGATGGCCTCCAGGAGCCGGTCCACATCCTTCCGGGTCAACAGCTCCGCCTGGTCCTCCCCTCCCTCCTGCCTGAGGTTGAACGTCAGTCCCACTCTCATGTCCAGGACACCCCCCTTGTCGAATCCCTGAGGATCGGCGGGCCGAACGGGGATCGGGCCGCCGGGGTCCAATCCCTTGTCCGTAAACCCCATCCCTTTCTTGGTTCTGGAAGGGTCGCCAGGAAGGTGTCCACCTCAGCCTGGGCTCACACGTCCACCTCCACCCCCAGCCCCCGTTCCTCCAGGGCCTGGATGATCTCGTCCACGTGATCCCGGCCCCGGGTCTCGAGCTGGAGGACGATCTCCACGTCCCCCACGGAGATGTCCGCGAATCCCCTGCGGTGATGGAGATCCAGGACGTTCGCTCCCATGTGGGCCACCAGGTCCGCCAGGCGGGAGAGGGAGCCCGGCCGGTCCCGGACCTTGACGATGAGGTGGGCCATGCGGCCGTCCCGGACCAGTCCCCGCTCGATAATCCGGGAGATCATGTTCACGTCGATGTTGCCTCCACAGAGCACCGCCACCACCCGTTCTCCTTCCTCCACCGGGATCTTCTCCCCCACCAGGGCCGCCAGGGGCACGGCCCCGGCTCCCTCCGCCACCGTCTTCTCTCGCTCCAAAAGGAGGAGGATGGCCCGGGCGATCTCCTCCTCCCCCACCGCCACCACGTCGTCCACGAGCTCCCGGATGACCGGGTAGGTCCTCTCCCCGATCCGCTTCACCGCGATCCCGTCGGCCAGGGTCTCGGCGCTCTCGATGGAGACCAGCCCCTCGGCGTCCAGGGAGGCCCGAGCAGACGCTGCCGCCTCAGCCTCTACCCCCACGATCCTCACGGAGGGCTTGAGCGTCTTCACGGCCACGGCGATGCCCGATATGATCCCTCCACCTCCGATGGGCACCACCACGGTGTCCAGCTCCGGAACCTGCTCCAGGAGCTCCAGGCCAATGGTTCCCTGGCCGGCCATGACCGCCTCGTCGTCGAAGGCGTGGACCAGGGTGAGGCCCTCCTCCTCCACGAGACGATGGACCTCTTCCAGACCGTCGGAGAGGGTGGCCCCCTGCTGGATGACCCGGGCCCCGTACCTCCGGGTGTTCGCCACCTTGACCAGGGGGGTGAGCTCGGGCATGACCACTGTGGAGGCGACACCCAGGCGGGAGGCGTGGTGGGCCACCGCCTGGGCGTGGTTCCCGGCGCTGGCCGTCACCACCCCCCGTTCTCTCTCCTCGGGGGAAAGGAGAAGAAGCTTGTTCAGGGCGCCCCGGTCCTTGAAGGAGCCGGTGCGCTGGAGGTTCTCGAACTTGAAGTGGAGCTGGCAGGACACCAGGTCCGAGAAGGCCTGGGAGGGTTTACAGGGCGTGTGGACGATCCCCTCCCGGATCCGGCCTCTGGCCGCGTGGATGTCCGCCAGCTTCACCATGGGCTACCCCTCCTTCTTCCGGTACACCCCCAGGCGCAAGGGGGGCTCCACCCACCAGTAGAAGTAGAGGCGGTTCTCCCCTTCCACGATGACCTTCTTCTTCTTGTCCCGGGTCTTGGGATAGTCCTCCCCCTCCTGGCTCTCCACCACCAGGACCGCTCCTTCCTCCAGTGAAGCCTCCACTTCCTCGACCCGTTCCTTCAACGTGGACATGAGGGCCTGTTCCGCCTCGTCCTGCACGTCCCCCTCCGTCTCGGCGGTGATGCTCATCTCGTCCGCCCGCTCGTAGCTGGCCCGGAAATCCTCCACGGGAATGGAGAAGGACCGATCTCGCCGGAAGGCGATCTCGGTGAGGGCCCGGGGGTTGAAGTTCGGCACCACGCTCTGGAAGGACGTTCCGTACTTCTTCAGGATCATCGCTGCGACTCCTCGGAAGAGGGGGAATGGGGAAATCCGGGTCCGTCAGGAATCACGACCCAGGTTCAGGATGTCGTCCAGCTCCTCCGGGCTGAGCTCGTCCTTCAACTTCGAGCCCATGCCGTGAGGAGAGCGGGACCGGGCACCCCGGCGTGCCGCCGCACGGTCCTCCTTCACCGGTGCGCCGGCGTAGTCGAACTCCGGCAGGTGCACCCGCTCCAGGGGGCGGCCCAGGTGGTACTCCAGGGTCTTGAAGGCGCCCAGGTCCGCCGCCGTGAGGAAGGTCACGGCCGTGCCCTTGGCTCCGGCCCGGGCCGTCCGGCCGATCCGGTGCACGTAGTCCTCCGGGTCCAGGGGAACGTCGTAGTTCACCACGTGGGTGATACCCTCCACGTCGAGTCCCCGCTGGGCGATGTCCGTGGCCACCAGGACCCGGGTCCGGCCCTCGGAGAAGCGCTCCAGGGCCCGGGTCCGGTCTCGCATGTGTCGGTCCGAATGCATGGCCTCGGCCCGGATCCCGGCCTGCTCCAGACGGGACTGGAGGGTATCGGCCCCCACCTTGGTTCGGCAAAACACCAGGACCTGGTCCCAACCCTTTTCCTCCAGGAGCTTCAGCAACAGGTCCGGCTTCTTCTCCGGCTTCACCGAGTAGACGATCTCGCTGATGCCAGGAGCCAGGGTCCCGGACGGTGCTGCCTCCAGCCACACGGGATCCCTTGTGATCTGGAGGGCCAGGGCATGGACCCCGTGGGGCATGGTGGCGCTGAAGAGCATGACCTGGGGATGTCCTCGAATCCGACGGGTCACCTCCTCGATCTGGGGGCGAAACCCCATGTCCAGCATCCTGTCGGCCTCGTCCAGGATGAAGGTGGTCAGGTTGGACAGATCCACCCGCCCCTTCTCCATGTGGTCGATGAGCCGGCCCGGGGTGGCCACGATGATCTCCACCTCTTCCCGGAAGGCCCTTTCCTGGGGTTCGTAGGACACTCCTCCCACCACGGAAGCACAACGAATGGCCGTCCCCTTCGCCAGCTCCTCCGTGTCTTCGGCAACCTGCTGGGCCAGCTCCCGGGTGGGACAGAGGGCCAGGGTCTGGATCCCTCCGCCGGCCCGGATCCGCTCCAGGACTGGAATCATGAAGGCTCCGGTCTTCCCCGTACCGGTCTGGGCCACGCCCACCACGTCCTTCCCCTCCATGGCCGGAGGAATGGCCTTCCACTGGATGGGGGTAGGCTCCACCCAACCCAGGGCTTCCACCGCCGCCAGACGTTCCTGGGAAAGGGACAACTCCCTGAACAACTCCACCTTCGACAAGAAACACCACCTCTGCTTGGGTCTCCATCACCGGGACGGATCCCGGTCCGGGCTGGGGGCCGTTGCGCCACCAGCCGTTGGTTCAAGTCATGAATCTACACGTTTTGCCCCGGGAAGGTGCATCCTGTCCCTGGAACCGGGGGCTGGCCCTCCGGGCTGGAAGCCGGGGCCTGGAACGGCAGAGCGGATCTCCGGAAACCGGCGGGCCGGGCCGGGGACGGCCTCCCGGAAAAGGGAGGCGTGGAGGATCTCCCGGGCCCGTATGGGTTAGCATAAGCCTGCTCCAGCGCCCGGATTCCGGTCCACGGGACGCCCCGGAAGAGGGTGCCGACGGAACGTAGCATCACAACCAGGAGAGCCCAGCGTCATGAGCCAGAAGACCTCCGTCCTTTTCGTCTGCCTCGGGAACATCTGCCGGTCTCCCATGGCCGAAGGGGTGTTCCGGCACCTGATCTCGGAAGAAGGCCTGGAGGACCGGCTAGAGGTGGACTCGGCGGGAACCGGAAGCTGGCACGTGGGGGAGTCTCCCGACCCCCGCTCCATTCGGACGGCCCAGAGCCACGGAGTCACCCTCTCGGGATCCGCCCGCCACGTCCGGCCCGAGGACTTCCGTCGCTTCGACTACCTGGTGGCCATGGACCGGGAGAACCTGGAGAACCTGGAGGAGTTCCGGGACGGGGTTAAGGGTGAGACAGCCCTCTACCTCCTCCGGGAGTTCGATCCCGAGGGAGGTCCCGGAGCCGAGGTCCCGGATCCCTACTATGGCGGGCCCGGGGGCTTTGAGGACGTCTACCGGATGGTGGAGCGGTCGTGCCGGGGGCTCCTGGACCACATCCTCTCCCAGGAGGGACGGGGAGAGGCATGAGGGTCCCGGCACCGGTCCTCCAGGGCGTGCAGCAGGCCCTGGAAGAGGAGCTGGGAGGGGCTGCGGAGATCCGCTCCAGCACGTCTGTGGGTGGGGGGTGCATCAATCCCTCGGCCCGCCTGGAGACCACGGCAGGAGAGGCCTTCTTCCTCAAGTGGAACCCCTCGGCCCCGGTGGAGATGTTCGCCGCCGAGGCCGATGGTCTGGAGGGCCTGGAAGAAGGGGCCCGGAGCACCCCTCTCCGGATTCCGAAGGTCCTGGGTTGGGGAGGAGCCGGCACCGAGGACGAGCCCGGGTGGCTCCTTCTGGAGTTCGTCCCCCGTGGGTCGGCAGGGAGGGACTACGGCCGGCGCCTGGGAGAGGGACTGGCCCGGCTCCATGGGGCCGGCGGGAACGAGGAGGAGTACGGGTGGCGGCGAGACAACTTCATCGGTTCCCTGCCCCAGGGAAACGGGCCCCTGACCGGCTGGCCCGCCTTCTGGCGGGATCGCCGCCTGGCACCTCAGCTGGCCATGGCCCGGGAGGGCGGGCACTTCACCGGAGCCCGGGGAGACGTCCTGGACGACCTGCTGGACCGGCTGGAGGACATCATGGAAGCCCCCGTGGCGGGAGGCCCGGCCCTCCTCCACGGAGACCTCTGGAGCGGGAACTACTATCCGGGTCCCGCCGGCGGGCCGGTTCTCATCGACCCCGCCGTGTATCGGGGCGTGGGGGAGGTGGACCTGGCCATGATGGAGCTCTTCGGGAGCTTCCCCTCCGGGTTCCGGGAAGCATACCGGGAGGCGAGAGCCCTGGAGGAGGACTACGACCTCTTCCTCCGGGACCTCTACCAGCTCTACTACCTCCTGGTCCACGTCAACCTCTTCGGGGGAGGCTACGTGGGGAGCTCCCTCTCCGCCGCCCGACGGGTGCTGCAGGCCACGTAGGGGTCTTTCCCTACTCCAGCCCCTCCACGGCCTTCGCCAGTCGCCGGATACCCTCCTCCAGGAGCTCGTCCGAGGTGGCGTAGCTCATCCGCACGTAGCGATCGTCGCCGAAGGCCACGCCGGGCACTACGGCAATCTCCGCCGCTTCCAGGAGCCACTTGCACACGGCGCTGGAGTCGTCCATCCCCTCCCGGAAGATGGAATCCACCCGGAAGTAGAGGTAGAAGGCCCCGTTGGGCTTCACATAGGAAAACCCGGGAAGGAGCTCGTCGAAGAGACGGACCGCCAGGTCCCGCCGCCGGCCGAAGGCCTCCACCATGCGCTTGATCTCCGCCTCGGCCCGCTCCGTCTGGGTGTAGGCCGCCAGGGCAGCTTCCTGGGAGGGGGCGGCGGGATTGGAGGTGGTGTGGCTCTGGAGGGCCGCCATCTTCTTGGCCAGCTCCACGTCGGAGTAGGTGAACCCGATGCGCCACCCGGTCATGGCGAAGGCTTTCGAGACACCGTCCACCAGGACGAAATCTCCCACCGAGGCCTTGGGCAGGTCCATGAAGCTGGGGGCCCGGCCGTCGCTGGTGAAGTTGATGTAGCGATAGATCTCGTCGGCGATGACCCAGACCCCCCGGTCCCGGGCCCACTCGGCCACGGCCTTCAGCTCGTCCAGGGTGTAGACGGCGCCGCTGGGATTGCTGGGAGAGCAGATGATCAATCCCCGGGTCCTGTCGGTAGCCTTCGTCTCCAGGTCCTCGGGGGTCACTCGGAAGTCCTTCTCCTGGGGTCCGAAGACGAAGACCGGCTCGGCCTGGGCCAGCCCCACCATCTGGGGATAGGACGTCCAGTAGGGAGAGGCGATGAGGATCTCGTCCCCGGGCCCGAAGAGGGAGAAGCAGGTGTTGAACAGGGAGTGCTTGGCCCCGGCGTTCACCACCACGGCGTTCCAGTCCACCTCTCCCCCGAACTGTCTCTGCAGATCCGCAGCGATGGCCTTCCGCAGATCCGGCGTTCCGGGAGCGGGAGTGTAGCGGGTCTTCCCTTCCCGGATTCCCTGAACACCGGCGTCGGAGATCCACTCCGGTGTATCGAAGTCCGGCTCCCCGGCGCTGAGGTTGATGATGTCCCGCCCCTCGGCCTTGAGCTGCTTGGCCAGCGAGCTCACGGCGATGGTGGCGGAGGGCTGCAGGCGGGCGATGTTCTTGGAGAATTCCATGGACGGCACTCTTTTCTCTCGCGTGCAGGCGGGGCCTGGCTCCGAGGACGCTCTTCCCCGCCGAGGAATCCGAAATATCGGACACCCCGTAAGGGGATTCAAGACGCGGGCAGAGACAAATCCCCGTGGCTTTTCAGGCCTTTCCTGTCCCCGGACCAGCATCTCTCCTTTGGTCCTCGCCTCATCCCCATCGGTTGCCCGCTCCTGCCGGGGCAGCCAGATTCGACCCATGAGTGCTGCCCAGCCCATCGTCCTGTACTTCGACTACGTGGACCCGGCCTCCTTCCTCCTGGAACGGCGGCTTCGGCCCCTCTTCCAGGGGCGAGAATCCGAGCTGACCCTGGAGCCCCTGGAGGTTCGGCCACCCCCTCTTTCCCTCCTGGACCCGGAGGACGGTCCCTGGCGGGAACGGTGGGAGGACATGGTCCCCGAGGCCCGGACCCGGTCGATGCCCCTGGCCGATCCCTGGATCGTGCCCTGGACCCGAAAGGCTCATGAGCTGGCCCGACACGCCCGGGACAAAGGGCGCTTTCGGGAGATCCACGACGCCCTCTTTCGAGCCTTCCTGGAAGAGGGCCGGGACATCGGACGAGTGGACGTATTGACGGAGCTCGCCGGGGAACACGGCCTGAACCGAAGCGAAGCCAAGGCCGTACTTGACGTGGACCGCTATACCGAGGAGGTGGAGACGGCCCGGGCCAGGGCGGAGACGGCGGGCATCACCCGGGTTCCCACCCTGCTGTGGAAGGATCGCACCCTGGAAGGCTACCCGGACCCGGAGAGCCTGGATCGCTTCCTGGCTCCACAACACAACTTCGACGAACCCCAACGGTAGAACGACCATGGCTGGATACCAACGCAAGACGGCCTCCAACCCCGACGAGGTCCTTCAGAAGGCAGACGAGTTTCTCCCGGAGCGTCTCGGGCTGTCCAAGTCCAAGAGCTCATCCCACGGAGCTACGTTTTCCGGGGAGGAGGGCACGGTGACCCTCGCGGTTCATCGGCACGGTCCCTACACGGATGTGGTGGCGTCCACGGACCAGCTCCGCACCTCCCGCATGGACTACGAGGTGCAGAAGTTCCTCAATCTCCTCCCCTACGAACCCGGCGACGAGGGCGGCCCGGGAAGCGGAGAGTTCGGCTGAGGCCGGGGCCCGACCCATGTCCACCTTCCAGGAACTGGGGATATCCCCCGAGCTCACGGAAGCCCTGGCGGCGGAGGGGATCGAGGTCCCCACCGGGTTCCAGGCGTCGGCCATCCCGGTTCTCCTCCGGGGGAATCACCTCCTGGCCCAGGCCGGCCCCGGGGCCGGGACCCTGACGGCCTACGGCTCGGTCCTCCTTCAACGGGTGGAGCCCGAGGCCCGGGCCCTACGGGGTCTGGTTCTCACGGCCACCCCCGAGGCGGCTCGCCGGTTGGCCCGCTCCCTTTCCCGCCTCGCCGCGGTGCCCGGACACCGGGTGGCGGCTCTGGGCTCTCCCTGGGCCCTCCCGCCCCTGGCCTCCATCCTCTTCTCCACTCCCTCCCATCTCATGGGGGCAGTGCGCCAATCCGCCCTCTCCCTGGAAGAGGTGGAGATCACGGTGATCGACGGCTTCGCCGCCCTGTCGTCCCGGGACCGGGACCTCCTGGAGACCCTCTTCGAGATCCTTCCGGAGGAGGGACAGAGGGTCCTTTTCAGTCAGCCCCTCACCCCCCAGGCCGAAGCCTTCGGAACGTCCCACCTCCACCGGGCCGTCCACCTGCCCCCCCGGGCGGCCCAGGGGAAGGCCGAGGAGGCCGCACCCAGGCGAGGGACGGTGCGCTACCGGGTGACGGGGGAGGAGAAGCTGGAGGAGACCCTGGAGACGGTGGCCGGTGCCCTGGAACAGGAAGAGACCCGGCACGTCCTGGTCTTCTCCCACACGGAAGACCAGGCCGCGGACCTGGGGGACTTTCTCACACTCCACGGATATCCGGCGGGCCACCCGGGGGAGGAGGCCTTTCCCGTCTGGCTCGGGGTGGAGGAGATGCAGGCCCGGCGGGTCCTGAACGAATTGGATGACCCCGCCTCCGTCAAGGTCCTGAGCCACGACGTGCCCTCCGACCCCGATTCCCTGGATCGCCGGCACGGCAGGGGGGAGGAGGGGATCATCCTGATCCGTTCCCGGGAGCTACCCCACCTGAAGGACGTGGCCCGGCGCACCGGGTACCGCCTCCTTCCGGCTTCCGAGCCCGTACCTCCGCGGGTGGCCGGAGAGTTGGAGCGTCTCCGGGACCGTCTCCGGACGACGCTGGAGGAGGAGAATCTGGCTCCCCACTACCTGACCCTGGAGCCTCTCTACGAGAAGTGGTCACCCGGAGAGGTGGCGGCAGCGACCCTGGCCCTCCTCCACCGGACCTTTCAGGCCGGCAAGGAGGAAGGGGCTCCAGGCGCTCCGGCATCCCGAGGCCGGGAGGAACCTTCCGCCGGAGCCAAACCCTGGGTCCGGCTCTTCGTGGGCGTGGGCGAGAAGGACGGAGTCGGGCCGGGGGACCTCCTGGGCGCCATCGCCGGGGAGGCGGGGGTGGAGGGATCCCAGGTGGGCAAGATCGAGATCCGGGAGACCTTTTCCCTGGTGGAGGTGGCTCCCGAGCATGCCGAGCGAATCATGAAGGCCCTGAACGGCACCAGCATCCGGGGCCGGAGCGTCCGGGTGGACTACGATCGGGGCAGTCCCCGGGGGCGCCGTGGAGGGGGAGGCCGCACCAGCCGGGAGGACCGGAAGCGACGGCCTCGCTGACCACCGAATCCGGGCGTCCGGATCCATCCCCTTAACGGAAAGAGGCCACGCCGCAACCGGGCGTGGCCTCCTTTTCCTTGTTGGCTCCCGTCCCCGACGGCCGCACACCCGCCGGGGGCATGAAGCCCCACCCATTCCGGCCGGGGCGTGCCCACCCGGAACGTTCCCCGACTCTCTCGGGGGTCAGGGTCCTACTTGATGCCGTCCTTCAGACCCTTCCCGGCCCGGAAGCTGGGGGTCTTGGTGGCAGCAATCTTGATGGTCTCGCCAGTCCGGGGATTGCGGCCGGTGCGAGCCTTCCGCTTCTTGGCCTCGAAAGTCCCGAAACCGGTGATCTGAACCCGGTCGCCCTTCTTCAGGTTCTTGGCGATGATACCCTTGTCGGGGCCGAACATCGCGTCCACAGCCCGGGAGGCATCGGCCTTGGTCATCCCGGTCTCCCCGGCCAGGGCATCCACAAGATCGGACTTGTTCATCAGGTGACTCCTCTCGATGAGTTGAAAAGAAAGAACTGGGTGCGGCCGCCGCCGCGATGTCATGGAAATCGGGTGTGCCGCACCTCTTTCGGGACGGGACCCCCTGGGGTCGAAAACCCGCGAGAAAACAGGCGTTTCCCCATTTTCCAGGCGGAATATGAAACAACGGTACACACGCCACACGGACCCGTCAAGGGAGATATGGCCGAAAACCCGCAACATTCCTAGGTTTTCCAGGGTGGGGCGCGAACGAACGCTCCTCGTCCACCGGAACCCCAGTCCTGGATCTCCATGAACGTCTACGTTCGCCGGTTCGTTGGAGTTGCTCTCTTCTTCGTCGCGGTCCTCCTCTTCGGGACCCTGGGCTTCATGGGCATCGAGGGGTGGACCTGGCAGGATTCCCTGTACATGACCATCATCACCGTCACGGCGGTGGGATACGACGAGGTACAACCCCTTTCCGGGGTGGGCCGGGCGTTCACCAGCTTCATTCTGGCAAGCGGGATCACAGGGCTGGGACTCTGGTTCGCCTTTCTGACCTCCTTCATCGTGGAGTTGGATCTCAAGGACGTGCTGCGGCGGCGCCGATTGCTGAAAGAGGTGAAAAGGATGAAGGATCACGTGATCGTCTGCGGAGCGGGACGCACCGGGAGCCAGGTGGTGGAGGAGCTCCTCGTGGCCGGAGAGAGTTTCGTGGTGGTGGAGCGGGACCGGGAGAAGGTGCAGGAGCTTCGGGAGCTTCTGCCCCACATCAACGTCATCGAGGGCGATGCCACCATGGACCACTTCCTGGAGCACGCCGGCGTTGAGCATGCCCGGGGGCTCATCGCCTCCCTGAGCGCCGATACGGACAACCTCTTCGTCTGCCTCACGGCCAGAGATCTGCGCAAGGACATCGAGATCGTGGCCCGGGCCTTCGAGGAAGAGAACGTCTCGAAGCTCTACCGGGCCGGAGCCAACCACGTGGTGAGCCCCAATGCCAGCGGGGCCATCCGCATGGCCTCCTTCATGCTCCGACCCAGCGTGGTCTCCTTCCTGGACGTGGCCACCCGCTCACCGGACCTCACCCTCCGGCTGGAGCAGGAGACCGTCTCGGAGACTTCACCCCTGGCGGGAAAGACCCTGGCCGATGCCCGGATTCCCCAGAACACCGGACTCATCGTCATCGCCCTCAGGAAGCTGGAGAGAGAAGGGGACGGAGAGGAGTACGCCTACGTCTACAATCCCTCGGCCAACACGAAGCTGGATCCGGGTGACGTGATGATCGTCCTGGGCAAGCCGGAACAGATCCAGGAGCTGCGGAAGTACGTGAATGCCTAGAAGGCT
>CAZZEL010000018.1:2785-46689 GCA_964652625.1 uncultured Gemmatimonadaceae bacterium | reverse complement strand
GCCCGGAGCGCCAGCTTCAGCGGGCAGGAGGGAGGCTCGGCCTCCCCGGCCTCCGTCTCCGTGGATCTCTCCAACACCGGATCCGGGGGGTTCTCCGATCTGGGCTTCGTGAGTCTGGGGGCCACGAGCTACGGGGGACCCGGAGGCTGGCTCACGGCGACTCTGGCCGGAGGAGACACCCGGGTGGACCTCTCCGTCTCCCTGGGCGCCCTGGGGGCGGGCACGTACACGGCCACCGTTCCGGTGAACAGCGCCGCCGGGGGAAGCGAGTCCATCTCCGTGACCCTGACGGTGGCTTCGGAGGCCGATCCCCCGGCGCTCTCCCTGTCCGCCACCTCCGCTACGTTCTTCGCCGAGGAGGGAGGGGGAGATCCGGCGGCCCAGGACATCACCCTCTCCAACAGCGGGGGCGGAGGCCTCCCGGACCTGGGGGCCCTGAGCCTGGGCACCATCTCCTACGGCACCGGGTCGGGCTGGCTGTCCGCTTCCCTGGCCGGCAGCACGGTCACCCTGTCTCCCACGACGGGCTCCCTCACCGCCGCCGGTGGTCCCTATACGGCCACCGTCCCGGTTCAGAGCGCCGATGGGGGAGATGAGGACATCAGCGTGACCTTCACGGTAGCGGCGGCGGGAGGGGCCGCCGACCTGCAGGTGTCCCCGGCCACGGTCCGCATGGACGCGGTGGCCGGAGGCTCGAATCCTCCGGATCAGGACGTCCTCCTCTACAACGGCGGCAGCGATCCCCTGGGGGGCCTGAGCGTGGGTACCATCAGCTACTCCTCGGGCTCCGGGTGGCTCTCGGCGAGCCTCACCGGATCCACCGTCACCCTGAGTGCCGACGTCAGCGGGCTGGGGGCGGGGAGCTACGGGGCCGACGTGGAGGTGCAGAGCGACAACGGAGGCAATGAAACCGTGGGGGTGACCCTGGAGGTGGCCGGACCCACCCTCACCCTCTCCTCCACCGGCGTGAGCTTCAGCGGGGCCGAGGGGGGAACGGCCTCGCCGGCCTCGGTCTCCGTGGACCTCTCCAACACCGGTGGCGGGGACTTCGCCAGCCTGGGAACCATCAGCCTGGGCACGGTGAGCTACGCCAGCGGGAGCGGCTGGCTCACGGCGGCCCTGGCCGGAGGGAACACCCGGGTGGATCTCTCGGCCACCATCGGTTCCCTGAGTGCCGGCCTCTACGAGGCCACCCTTCCGGTGAACAGCACGCAGGGCGGCTCGGGTTCCGTGGACGTGACCCTGACCGTGAGTGCCACGACCCAGCCGCCGGGCCTGGCCCTCTCCACGTCCTCCGTGACCTTCTCCGCCGTCCTGGGGGGGGCTTCGCCGACCCCTCGGGAGGTGACCCTCAGCAACAGCGGGGGAGGGACGGTGGGGGACCTGGGCACCCTGGGAATCGGCACCATCACCTACGGCGGAGGCTCCTCCGGGTGGCTCTCCACCTCGTCCCTGGCCGGGACGGTCCTGACCCTGAGTCCCGCCACCGGCTCCCTGGCCGCCGGGACCCATACGGCCACGGTGCCGGTGACCAGCCAGTTCGGAGGCAGCCAGGACGTGGCCGTGACGGTGGAAGTGGGCTCACCGGTGCTCACGGCTTCCACCCGGGCCCTCTCCTTCACGGGGCTGGAGGGAGGCTCAGCCCCGGCGACCCAGACCGTGACCTTCTCCAACACCGGAGCGGGCGGCGACGCCGACCTGGGGTCCGTGACCGTGGGAACCATCAGTTACGGGGGTGGGGCCTCCGGGTGGCTGGACGAGCCCGGCACCGGTGCCTCGGTGTCCGGAGGCAGCTTGGACATCACCGTCAGCCAATCGGGGCTCGGGGCTGGCAGCTACACGGCCACCCTCCCCGTCTCCAGTGACAACGGCGGAAGCGAGACCCTTACCGTGACCCTCACCGTGGTCCGGGAGGCCGATGCCCCGGTCATGGTCCTCTCGGCCACGACTCAGCGGTTCGATGCCCTGGTGGGAGGGAACGATCCCCCGGCCCAGACCGTCCAGGCCTCCAACGCCGGGGGCGGATCCCTGGGGACCATCCAGCTTGGCTCCGTCACGTACGGCTCCGGTGCCTCCGGATGGCTCTCGGCCTCGGTGAGCGGAACCACCATCACCACGGAGGCCTCCACGGGCACCCTGGCCAAGGGCACGTACACCGCCAGCCTCCCGGTGACCAGCAACGGCGGGTCGGAGGAGATCCAGGTCACCTTCGTGGTGGGGACCTCCCGTCTCACCCTGTCTCCCCGGGCCGTGAGTTTCGGGGATACGGTGGCGGGAAGCGGCCCCGAGCCCGCACGGGTGTCCATCGCCAACACCGGGGGCGGTTCCTTCGCCAGCCTGGGCACCATCAGCCTGGCCTCCACCGTGTACGGGGAGGGAGCGTCGGGTTGGTTGGAGGCCACTCTTCCGGCCCAGGACACGGTGCGGCTCCTGGCCGTGACCGGGGATCTCCCGGCCCGGTCCACTGCGTATGAGGCCCGGGTGCCGGTGGTGAGCACCCTGGGGGGCAGCGACACCATCCAGGTGGCCTTCACCGTGACTCCCGGGACCATTCCCCCTCGCCTGGAGCTCTCTCTGGATTCCATGCGCTTCAGCGGAATCGTGGGAGGGGAGGCCCCACCGCCTCAGGAGGTGACGGGCTTCAACGCCGGCGGTGGGGAGATGGGGGCTCTGAGCGTGGCGGAGATCGAGTATGGGGAGGGAGCCCAGGGGTGGCTGTCCGGCTCCGTGACGGACCTGACCGTCAGCTTCCAGCCCGAGATCGACGGGGTGGCCGGGGGCACCCACCGGGCCCACGTGACCATCGCCAGCGAGAGCGGTGGGGACGGGGCCCTGGACGTGACCCTGGACCTGGCTTCGCCGGTCCTCAGCCTCTCCACCCGTTCCGTCACCTTCACCGATACGGTGAGTAGCGCCGATACCCTGAGCTCCCAGGTCTTCGTCTCCAACACCGGGGCCGGGAACCGGGCCTCCCTGGGGTCCGTGAGCCTGGGGACCGTGGCGTTCTCCGGTGGCCTCTCGGGCTGGCTCCTCACCGAGCCCGGAGAAGGGGAGGTCGTGGAGGGCTTCCAGATCAGCCTGGCCGGCACCGCCGCCACCCTTCCCGAGGGCAACTGGACGGCCCGGGTCCCGGTGCTCAGCACGTGGGGCGGGGCGGACACGGTGGCCGTCACCTTCGCCGCTCGCCAGCCGGATCGATCCTTCGATCTGCCCACCATCCAGTTGGTGAAGGACAGTGTGGTGGGGGGAGACACGGTCTACGTGCCCCTTCCCGGGGACAGCATGGTGGTGGGACCCCTGTCCCAGGCCTCAGGGGAGACGGGGATTCGGGTGGGCGTGAGGAACGGCTCCCAGACCCGGGTCAACCTGTCCGGACTCCGGGTGGGGGTCCCCACCTATCCTCCCGGGGAGGAGGAGGGTTGGATCACCGGGGCCTTCCTGGATCGGACCACGGCAACCTTCGACGAGCCGGCGGAGCTCTTCGTGGTCATCGTTCCCACCGGCCTGTCCAGTGGGCGCCACGAGGGCCGTCTGGTGGTGAGCTCCCAGAGTCCTGGGCTGGAGGAGGTGGCGCCCCGGGTTCTCCGGGTCATCCTGGTGGTGAGCTGAACGATCTCAGGACCCGGGGCGGAGGGAGACCACGTACCATCCCCTCTGGCCCCGGGCGAAGGTGTAGATCATCCGCACCAGCTCCCCCCGGCCGTCGGAGCCCAGGACGCCGGACATGACGTCCGCCTCCAGGGTTCCCTCACGGGATCCCAGGCGCAGGGATCCCGGGGCGAGTTGCAGGTAGTAGGTATCCGAGGCCCGAATGCGCAGCAGGTCGTCGATGGCGTCCTGGGGAAGGGAAGGGAAGATCTCCCGGACCCGGGTGGTGTTCTTGTTGTTGATGGCCTCGGAGTACTCCTGGAGGAGGGCGGTGAGCTCCTGGGCCGCCTGGTCCGTGGGCTCCACCGGCCCCTCGGCGGGGTTGGCGGCCACGGTGAAGCGGACCTCCAGGGATCGGCTCACCTCCCCGGCCTCCACCGGCACCCGGGCCGAGTAGCTCCCCTCTCCCAGCCCGCTCTGATCGGCTTGGAGGGTGAGGGTGGCCTGTCCCCCGGCCAGGGCTCCCAGCTCCGGTGACAGCCAGCCGCTCCCCCCGGAACCGTACTCCACCGTCCCCAGGGTGGGCTGCGCCTCACCTCCCACCGTCACCTCCACCGTCTCCCGGGCCGGTGGGTCCTGTCCGTCCACGGCGGCGAAGGCCACAGAGGGGGTGGAGAGCTCCAGGGTCACCGGGATGGGGGCGGCGGCGACCTGGAGGGTCCGGCTCCCCTCCGCCTCCCCGGCCCGGGCGGTGAGGACCGTCTCTCCGGCACCCACCAGGGTGAGAACCACCGAATCTCCCTGGGCCTGGCCCACGGAGGCCACGGAGGGATCCGACGAGCTCCAGGCCATGCCCTGGGGTCCCAGGAAACCCTGGGGCCGGGATGTCACGCTGCTTCTCACCACCACCGTCTCCCCGGCCTGGAGAGGGCCCTCCGGGGGAAGGATGGACACGGCCTCCACCCGTCCTGTCACGGTGAGGACCAGGCTTCCGGATTGCTCCCCGGAACGGGCCGTCACCCGGGTCCGGCCCGGACTCTCTCCCCGGGCCACGCCGGTGCCGGGATCCACCCGGACCACCGCCGGGTCCGCCGAGCTCCAGGTGACCTCGGCGTCGGGGATCCTGGCCCCGGTCTCGTCGGTGAGGACGGCAGAGAGGGCCACTTCATCGCCTACCGGGAGCTGCTGGGCGGGGCTCGAGACCGTAAGCTCGCCGGCCGCCGGGGCCGAGACCAGGACCTGGAAGCTCCCGGCCACGTCCCCGGCCCGGGCCACGATCTCCGCTTCCCCGACGCCGGCGCCGGTGACCGTGACCTCCTCGTCCATGCCCTGGACCGCAGCGACGTCCGGGTCGCTGGACGACCACGCCACCTCCCGTCCGAAGAGGGGCTCCCCGTTGACGTCCGCCAGGGACGCCCGGACCCGGAGCTCGTTGCCCAACAGGATCTCCTCGGTAGGGTCAACGAACTCGATGTTCGCCACCGGAAGCGGAGTGGTGGTGGCGGGTGCGGGCTCCGCAGGCGGCTCCGTGGCCGGCTCCCGTAAGCTCAGGCCGCCGTAGACGGCCACGGCCGCCAGGGTGAGACCGGCGGCCACCCAGAGGAAGGGCCGGGATCCCTTCCGGGTCTGTTTCTCCCCTGTGGTGGACACGGGGGTGGAAGAGGAGGGGGTGGGATGGGCCCCCTCCTGCAGGGAGACGGCACCCTCCGCCTCCACCAGCCGGGCCAACTCCTTTCGGGCCGGGTCCTGGGGTCCGGGAAGGAAGCCTCCCAGGGCCTCGATGGCCTCGGCCACATCGCCGAACCTCTCCGCCGGGTCCTTGGAAAGCATGCGCAGGACCGCCGCTTCCAGCTCCGGGGGGCAGTCCGGCCGCTGATCCCGGATGCCGGGGGGCGGGGTGCTGGTGTGGGCCTGCATGATCTCGAAGGGAGTGCCCTGGAAGGGGGCCCGACCCGTGAGCATCTCGTAGGCCAGGACCCCCAGGGAGTACTGGTCCGAGGCCCCGTCCAGCTCCCCGGCCTTGCACTGCTCCGGACTCATGTAGGCCGGGGTTCCGATGGTGGCCCCGGTCTGGGTCAGGTTGGACGCGGTGGTGACCTTGGCGATGCCGAAGTCCGTGAGAACCGGGTTGCCCTCCCCGTCCAGGAGGACGTTGGCCGGCTTGATGTCCCGGTGGATGACGCCCTGGCGATGGGCGTAGGAGAGGCCCATGCCGAGCTGGTAGAGGATGGCCTGGGTCAGGTAGATGGGGAGGGTCCCCTGACGTTCCAGGATGTCTTCCAGGGAGGCCCCCTCCACCACCTGCATCACGAAGAAGTGGAGAGGGCCGGCCTGCTTGACGGTGTGGATGGTGATGATGTTGGGGTGATGGAGGTTGGCTACGGTGACGGCCTCCTGCCGGAACCGGTCCACCATGCCCGGACCCGTGAGAAGCCCCGGAGCCATGACCTTGATGGCCACCGGTCGGTCCAGGGCCAGGTCCCGAGCCAGGTACACCGCCGCCATGCCCCCCCGGCCCAGCTCCCCCTCGATCTCGAACTCCCCCCGGGTGGTCTCCTGGAGCTGCTGCCGGACCTCGTTCCAGACGTCGAAGGCCTCGTCGGAAGCCCGGTTCTCGGAGCCACCGCCAGCATCGCTATCGGCATCGCCACCGCCGCCGCCATCCCCCACTTCAGGCCCCGGTGGCCCCTCCTCCCCCTCCCCTGTCGAGGCCTGGGCCACATCCGGAGAATCTCCGGAGGGGGGCCGGGGGGTATCACCCAGGACCTCCGTGGCCCCCCGTGGAGGCCCGGACGAAGGCCTGGATCCCCGCCGGGGCGTGCCACACCGGGGACAGCGGTCATCGTCGGGTCGTAGAGTCTCCCCGCAGCCGGGGCAGACGGAGGTGTCGGTCATGGACTCCTGTCGTCACTGCGTGCCGTGGACGGGCCACACCGGGGCACCGGACCGGCAGGGGAAAGGAACACTCAGACGGAGGCGTTGAGGTGCCGCTTCAGGGCGTCCTCCACGGCGTAGGCGTCCCGCTCGTCCTCGGCTCCCCTGTACCATGCCCGGTCGATGGCTGTTCCCACGGCGGCGTCCTGTCCCGCCGAGGCAAACCGTTTCTTGGACTTGGCGTAGGTCCGCTCCAGCCAGTCCGAGACCGTGGGATCCCAGTGGCTCCAACCCGGGCCGGACCCCGTCGTGCAGTGGGACATCTTCGGGGACCGGGCGAAGGCGAGGTAGGTGTTCTTGTGTGCCTTGGCATGCTGTACGATGCGGCTCCTGATCCCCATTCCGTTGGCGATCCGCACCACGTCCGATCCCCGGGACTTCAGCTTGTCCGGGAAGTCGATCCGTCCCAGGATAAGCCCCTGGGCCACCCGGTAGAACTGCTCCGCGTGTCGGGTCTCGTGATAAACCGTGGAGCAGAGGTCGATGAACTCCTCCTTGGTCAGGTCCTTCTTGAAGGGCTTGTTCCCCACCACGATGCTCCAGGATCCCCAGCTGAAGCTGCCCAGGTCATCGCTGGTCTTGAAGGTGATGGGGGCCACCGGGAGGCCCACACGGTCGCACAGGGACCGGTGGGTCATGGCGAAGGCCTGCTGACGCTGGGGCTGGCGCCAGGCTCCCCACATGGTGCGGATGCGGCCGCAGCCGTTGGCGTAGAAGGACATCACAGCGCCTTCGTGTAGACTGGCCATTTTGTCTTCTCCCTGAGCTCAGGAGTCCCATGGGCCTCCTACCGGACGTGCAGGATGATGACCGTCGTGTTGTCGAACCCCCCCAGGGAGTTCACGGCGGTGACGAGGGCCCGACACTGAGACAGAGGTGGGCCTTCATTGACGAGGGTCTCGGCGATCCCCTCGTCGGAGATGAGGTCATAGAGACCGTCGCTGCAGAAGAGGAGCTGATCGCCGCTCCTCAGGGCGATGGAGCGGGACTCCACCTCCAGGGTGTCCCTCACCCCCACGGCCTGGAGGAGCACGTGGCGTTGCTCGTGTTTCTCCGCGTCCTGCCTGGAGAGCTGACCCTGGGAGACGAGCTGGCCCACCAGGGTGTGGTCCGTGGTGAGCTGCCGGAGCTGTCCCTGTCTGAAGTGGTAGGCCCGGGAATCTCCCACGTGGGCCAGGACGAAGGCCCCCGGGAACACCAGACCCGCTGTGGCCGTGGCTCCCATGCCCCGGACGGAGGGATCCTGCCGCCCCGTCTCCAGGACCCGGGCATTGGCCTGGTGGATCCCCTCGGCGAGCCAGGACTCCAGGCCCAGGGTGTCCAGCCCCCCGAGACGGGCCATGGCATCGGTGGCGTGCCGGCTCAGGACCTCCAGGGTGATGGCGCTGGCCCGTTCCCCGGCCAGGGCCCCGCCCATCCCGTCGGAGACGGCCAGGAGGAGGGGGCGCTGCTCCAGGGGATGGTCCGTGCCCGGCTCCGGAAGCTCCTGGTTCAGGGCCATGTCCCAGATCACGAACCCGTCTTCGTTGTGATCCCGGCTTTCCCCCACATCCGTGAGTCCCGCGAAGTCGACGATCATTCCTCTTCTCCCGGCGGTGTCGGCTCCCTCATGCTCCTCTCTCCATCGGATTCCCCCCATGGCCTCGGCCTCATGGTGAGTCCCCGAAAAACCTGTCCCTGGAAGAAGGTCTGGGAGATGGAGGTCCCGCAGCTCCTGGAAGGTCCACGTGATCTTTCAGACGTCTGCAAGGAGGATGGGCAGGGAGAACGGTTCCCTCGATAGTACCGCCAAGTTAGGTCGCTCCGGAGGGGCCTGCAACGGATTCCCCGCGGCCCGTCCCGGCCAACGGGAACAGGGGTGTCAGGCCACACATCCCTCAGTTGCGCGACAGGCGGGACGAGTTTAATCATGATCAGCAGGATCCTCCACCCGATTCCCATCCCCTCGTCCGAGGAGAGTACGTTGGACTCGATGCACCCATCCGCCACCGTCGTTCGAGCCGAGCCTTCCCACCGGGAGATCTCCGGATCCCCGGTCCTGGTGGAGCACCGGGGCGAGCCGGAACCGGTGTCCCGCTCCCCTGAAGGGGACCTTCTCACCACACCCGACGGACGGGCCGTCCGCCTGACCCGGGACGGCGGCGACGACACCCTGGTCATTTCTTCTCCCGAGGGCGGGGTGGAGATGGAGATCCAATTCACACCCCGGGGCCCGGTCCTCCGTTTCCCTTCGGCCGCCGTCCGCCTGGAGAGCCCGAAGAGCGTCTCCCTCTCCTGCGACGACTTCCGCGTCCAGGCCCGGGGAGAGGTGGACATCGCGGCGGAGGGGACGACTCGGGTGGAGGGCCACGATGTGGAGGTGCGTTCCCGGCGGCGGGATGTCCGTCTGAAGGCCAACGACGACGTGCGTCTCGACGGTGAGCGGGTTCTCCTGAACTGTTGAGGGATCGTGGAGTTCACGAATCAGTCCCAGTGGCCGGCCGAGCTGGTCCGTAGCGCCCTCTCGGGCAACGAGGACGATCCTCTTCTGGCGATCTGCATCCTCAAGGTGACCTACGATGTCGGGGAGGACGGCTCGCTGCGCCTGGCCGAGGAGCAGCTCCCGGTCCTGACCGAGCCGGAAGAAGGGGACCTGGGCTGGATTCCGTCGGACACCGCCCCGCAGAAGCCCGGCTTCGACATCTTCGCCCTGGGCCATGCCCGGCCCCCCGAGGGCCGGTCGGTTCCGAGCATGACCGTCCGACTCCAGGTGGGGGAGGAGATCCGCGACCTGGCGGTCTTCGGAGACCGTTACTGGGTCAGGGAGCAGGACCGGATCCTGGCCACGGCTCCCGAGCCCTTCGAAGCCATGCCCCTGTCCTGGTCCCGGTCCTACGGCGGTTCGGCCAAGGCCCACGGATACGAGGTGCCCTACGCCTACAATCCTCTGGGTCGTGGCTTCGTCCTCCTGGAGGATCATGCCCACGGGGCCCCTCTCCCCAACATCGAGGACCCCCTGGACCGGATCGGCTCCTGGGCCCATCAGCCGAAGCCCGCCGGCTTCGCCCCGGTCCCCCTCTCCACCATGTTCACCGTGGACCGGGGCATGGAGGTGGACCGGGAGGCAGGGACCCAGCGGGTCAAGCCCGAGGTCTTCCAGTCGGCACATCCATCCCTGGTCTTCACCGACGTCCCGGCCGGCACCGAGGTGAGCCTCTACGGCATGGGACCCTCCGGCCGCCTGGCCTTCCGGATGCCCGACCTCCGGGCCCGGGTCCGGGTGTCCTTCGACGACGACATCCACGACGTGGAGAGCCGGGTGGACACCCTGGGCATCCTGGCCGACGACTCGCGTATCTTCCTCCTCCACCGCTCTCCCTTCAAGTACAGGGTCGTGCCGGGCCAGCTCCGGACGACGACCCTCGAGGTTCTGGATCCGGGAGCTCCGCAGCCATGATTCCCGCCTTCGCGTCCCACACCGTGAATGTCCGGCTCATGTTCATCGCCTCCACCCATCCGGACATCACGCCACCTCCCTACACGGCGCCCCCCATTCCCAAGCACCCCTTCGTGGAGATCCCCCACACGAACTTCTGGGGCCCCGGGGCGTCCATGGCCACCAAGACCATGACGGACGGCTTCACGCCGGCCCAGCTCGGCCATGACTCGGGAATCGGGATCCTCCACTCCGGCGTTCCCCCGGGGCCCCTCACCCCCGTAGCCATCGCCACCTCGTTCTGTAAGCACACCTTCGGGGCCGGCACCGTCCTCACGGAGAACAAGCCCACGTCGGGCCACCTTCCTCCGGTGCTCCCCCTTCTGCAGTGCAACGCACCGGTGCCCCTTCCCATCGGGGGTCTGCTCCTGGTGCCCAACACCGTGTTCGTGGGGCTGACCTTGATGGACATCCTCATGGGGTTCGTGCGAATCGCCATCACCATGGCCGTGGCCTTTGTGTTCAACCGGCTCGGGAACGGCAGCGGTCGGGCTTCCCAGGCCTGGCAGAGGGTCGGCCAGCTCGGGAACCGCTTCGGGGGATCGAGCTTCATGGCTGCCATGGGGAACGCCATCATGGCCAACGCCGCCGAGGACATCGCCAAGATCCCCCTGGGTGTCATCATGGAGGGCAAGATCGCCCTCCCCTACCAGATCGCCGAGCTGGACCTGTCCAACGGCCAGGTCAAGATCTTCTACTGGAATGTGGGCGGGGAGAACTGGAACGTGGAAAACTACTCGGTGAATGGGCAGCTCACCTCCCTCCAGACCGCTGAGGGGGGGGGGGGCCGAATCCCCGGCCCAGCAGGCCACCGAGGGAATTCAAGTCCTGAACGGATCACCGTCGTGAGCCAAGAGGTCTTCGGAAGAACTCTCCGTTTCCTGGCCAGGGACGAGGACGGCCGACAGGTCGTCACCGCCCTGGTCAAGCGCACCTTCGCCCTGGATCCCCGGGAAGGACTCTCGCCCTGTGAGGAGCAGGCCGAGTTCGTGGAGGAGGACGAGCTCGTGCCGAAGGAGACCGAGCCGGGTGCCTATCCCGTGGCCGAGTCGGAGGTCGTGCCCTTCAAGCTGAAGACCGACGTGGTGGTCACGGGGGAGGTGGTGGCGCACCATGAGCGCCCTGTCCCGGAGTCCTGGGCCGGCGTGGAGGTGGGGAACCACCGGAAGTACGTGAGGGTCTTCGGGGATCGCCTGATCCACCGGATGGACGGAAACCGGCTCCGTTTCAGCGAGCCGGAACCCTTCACCCGTCTTCCTCTGACATGGGACCGGGCGTACGGGGGTGTGGATCCGTCGGTGCCCAGGAACGAGGATCCGGGCACGGTGGAGGAATGGCTCGAGTACCTGACCCTGGTCTGCCACCCGGGGGTCTATCCCCGGAACCCGGTGGGCCGGGCCTATACGGTGAACCCCCACGCCTGGATGCTGGAGGAGCGGCCCCTTCCCAACTTCGAGGATCCCGACGATCTGCTGACCCCGGAGAGGATCGTGGTGGGAGACCCCCGCCACTGGTGGGCCCAGCCCCTGCCGGCGGGCCTGGGGTGGTTCGGCCGGGCCTGGTATCCCCGGGCCGTTCTGGGAGGACTGATGCCGCCCTTCCCCCCTGAGCAGGCTTCCGTCCGGGAGGTGAGGATGGGATGGCTCCCTCCCGATCACCTGAGTCGAGGGGAAGCCCGGACCCTGGACGACGGGCCCGACCTGGCGTTCTTCAACGGAGCCTCCCCGGGCCTGGCGCTGCCCAGGCTGAGGGGCGACGAGCCCATGAGGCTCCTGGGGTTCCATCCCGAGGGTGAGCGCCGGTTCGCCCTTCCCGGCGTCGTGCCGGACATACGGATGGCCTTCCGGGGGAATGCCCTGACCACCAGCACCCACCTGCACACCCTCTGGGTGCGGGCCGACGAGGACCGGGTGTGGATGGTGTGGAGCGGGACGGCCCCCACCCCCGAACGGCTGCCTCTCACCTTGCCTACCCGGGAGAAGCCGGAGATCGACGAGCTGGAAGGAGTGGACGTCTGGGTGGACGGCGTGAAGCTGCCCCACGAGACCGTGGACCTGGGAACCGCACACTTCTAAGAAACAAGCCCCCCGGGCGCAGGTTTCTTTCCGATATCCTCCGGCCGGCAGGGCCGGTGAGCGGGCTTCTGAGGAGCCCGTCGACGATCCCCCGACGGGGGCCGAGGAGCCCCGGCCCTGGCCGGCGGTCCCCGGCTCAGGGGGGTGGGGAGGGCTCCCCGTCGAAGGGGGCTCCCACGAACTCAGCCACCTGGCGGCCCCGCCGCCGGGTCTCCTCCAGGTCCTGCTCCACCTCCTGGTCCTGGATCTCCATGCGGCTCCCGTCGGCGAGCCTCAGCTCCATGGCATAGTACTGCCGGGCCACGCCGGCCGAGACCGACGTGTAGACCTTCTGGAGGATCCCCACCTCGGCCACCTGACTGAAGGGGATGGAGTCCGGACTGGAGAGGAAGCGGTTGCCCCGCATGACCCGGACCACATCCGAGGCTCCGTCCAACTCGATCCGGTGCTGGTGACCCAGGGCCCAGAAGCCCGCCAGGAGGAGGAGGAGCCCGAACCCGGACAGGATGAGGAACGGGATCTCCCGGTTTCGCAGGTAGAGAAAGAGGGGCAGCACACCGAAGGCGAGGCCCGCCAGGACCAGCCCCACGCCCACAATCACTCCGCCCGAGCGGCCTCCGAACACCAGCACCTGGGACCCTTCGCTCAGCAACCGCATGGGACCTCTCTCAGGAGTTGATTCTCACGACTCCACCCTTGATCTCCGTCATACCCGTCCCCTCCACCTTCGCCGTGGGTCCGGAGACCTCCACCCCGGCGGGAGAGACCTTCACCGTGCTGGCCCCCACCTTGATCTCCACCTTGATGTCGGCTTCCAGGGAGATCTGCGGCGAGGACAGGGTAATGTCGCTGTCGGTCATCTCGATGGAGCTGCCCCCGCAGGTGAGGGTGACCTCCCCGCTCTTGACCTCCATGCGATGGCTACCGTCCCGCTCCACCAGCACATCGCCCTGGCCCAGGAGGTGAGCCTGGGTCTTGGCGTCGATCTTCACCGAGTTGTCCTGGGCCTGGAGCAGGACGCTCCCGGACTGGACCTTCGTCTCGAGCTTCCCCTCGGTGACGGTGATCTTGGTGTCCTTCTTGATGGTCTCGGTGTGGGTCTTGTCGACGTTGATGCTACGGTCGGCCCCGACGCTCAGGGACTCGTTGTTCAGGACCGTGGTGCTCATGTCCTTCTGAGCCCGGATCGTGATCTGCTCGCTCCCCTTCTTGTCCTCCAGGAGAATCTCGTTGTAGGTGGAGGAATTGCCCTCCTTCGAGCTCCGGGACTTGATCCCCGTCTGGGTCTTGTTGGCAGGGAGCGAGTAGGGGGGGATCTGCTCGGCGTTGTAGACCCGTCCGGTGATGATGGGCCGATCCGGATCCCCTTCCAGGAAGTCCACCAGGACCTCCTGTCCGATCCTGGGGATGGCCACGGCGCCCCAGGACTTCCCGGCCCAGGGCTGGGAGACCCGGACCCAGCAGGAGCTGTTTTCGTCCTTCGACCCCTGGCGATCCCAGTGGAACTGGATCTTCACCCGGCCGTGCTCGTCGGTGTAGATCTCCTCCCCGGAGGGTCCCACCACCACGGCGGTCTGGGAGCCCTGGATGGAGGGCTTGGGGCTCGATTGGGGCGGGTGGTAGGGGACGGTGATGGGGATGCACCGGAAGTCGTTGCGGTAGTCCACCGCCGAATCCCGGGACCGGTAGCCGGCCCCCTGGGCGGAATGGGCGATGGAGAGGAGGAGGTAGCGCTGATTCGCGTCGGTGCGGTAGTGGTCCTTCAGCTCGAACTGGTGGCCGCTCTGGAATCCCCGGCAGGTCCCGGCGCCTGTGACCAGCTCCTTCAGGACCGAGCGCTGTTTCAGGAGGAGATCCGCATACCGTTCCCCCTCGGGGACCTCGGTGTACTGCCCGGGGAAGTCGTAGATCTCTTCGAAGCTCTCGGAGGAAGCGCTGCTCCGGAGGTCCAGGGAGGGCTGAAGGTAGTCGTAGTCCGTGAGGGTAACGGCAGCGGTGTGAACGGAGTGCTCCCGCTGGAACTCGGTGACCACGTCCGGCTCCTCCTCCTGCCAACCCCCGGACTCGGGCTTCACCCGGGCCGTGGACTGGAGGGAGTCGGGGATGGTGTCCGGGCTGTCACCCAGGATCAGGGTGTGTCCCGACTCGGAGTGCTCGAAGTAGTAGTAGATCCCTTCCTCTTCCATGAGACGGGAGACGAAGTTCAGGTCCGTCTCCCGGTACTGGACGCAGTACTCCCGGGGCTGGTAGTCCTCCAGGCACTTGATGTCGAAGTCGGCGTCGCCGTAGGCCCCGAAGACTTCCTCGATGATCTCCAGGACGGTCTTGTTCTGGAACACCCGGCAGTCGGTGGAGAGAGAGAGGAACCACAGCCAGGGCACGATCTCGGCCTGGTATTCCGTCAGATCCTCGGCCTTCTGCAGTTGCCGGAACCGACTCACCTTCCCCTGGATGGGCCGCTCCGAGCCGTCGGGGAGGCGCACGAAGAGCGTGACCGCCTCTCTCAGGAGGGCCTGGGGATCGACGGCGTCATCCTCCGACAGGAGCTGGAGGGTGAAGCGGAACGGTCGGGAGACGGTCTCTTCCCCTGTGAACCCGTCCAGGAGAAGAACGTCTTCCCCCAGGGGTGTTTCCACCCGGAAGGGGTGTTCCTGCTGGGAATAACGAGGCATGGCGCGCTACCTTACTCGAGCTCGTACTCGAAGGCCCCCTTCTCCCCGATGTCCACCTGGACGCTGGACGGGGTCTGGCCGTCCACCATGGCCTGGAGGAGGACCCTGGAGAGGTCCGGCAGAAGGGTATTCGTGAGGATGTTGTCGATGTTCCTGGCCCCGCTCTCCACCTCCGTGCACCGGGACGCGATCTCCGCCACCAACTCGTCCTCGAAGCCCAACGTCATGTCGTGGGTCTCCTTCATCCGGTTCACGATCCTGCCCAGCTTCAACCGGACGATGGTCTTCAGGGCTTCGTCTCTCACGGGGAAGTAGGGGACGATGACGGTCCGGCCCAGGAAGGCCGGTTTGAAGGTCTGGTCCAGCTCCGGCTTCAGGGCCTTCACCAGGCCCTCCCAGGTGGGCATGGTCTCCGGGTCGGAGCACAGCTTCATGATGGTGTCCGTTCCGGCGTTCGTGGTGAGGACGATGATGGTGTTCTTGAAGTCGATCCGCCGTCCCTCTCCGTCCTCCATCTGGCCCTTGTCGAAGACCTGGAAGAAGAGCTCCAGGACGTCGGGGTGGGCCTTCTCGATCTCGTCCAGGAGCACCACGGAGTAGGGTCTGCGGCGCACGGCCTCCGTGAGGACGCCCCCCTCGCCGTAGCCCACGTATCCCGGGGGGGAGCCCTTCAGGGTGGACACCGTGTGGGCCTCCTGGAACTCGGACATGTTGATGGTGATGAGGTTCCGCTCCCCGCCGTAGAGGAGATCGGTCAGAGCCAGGGCCGTTTCCGTCTTCCCCACGCCGCTGGGGCCCACGAAGAGGAAGACCCCCTTGGGCTTCTTCGGGTCTTCGATCTTGGCGAAGGAGGTGCGGATCCGGTGGCTCACCACCTCCAGGGCGTGATCCTGTCCGATGATCCGCTCTCCCAGGTGCTTTTCAAGCTCCAGGGCCGTGGAGACCTCGTCCTGCATCATCTTTCCCACGGGGATCCCCGTCCATCCGGAGATCACCTGACCCACCAGGTCCGCGTCCACGTAGACGGGGATCAAGGGATCGTCCCCCTGGAACTCCCTGAGCTCCCGGTCCAGGGCGCGAAGCTCCTCCCGGAGCTCGTCCGGGTCCTTGTGGGAGGCCTCCTCGTCGGAAGCCCCGTCGTCGGAAGCCTGGTCCCCCGAAGCCTCCTGGGCCGAGGCCTCGTCGTCGGAGGCCTTCTCCTCTCCGGACCCCTCGGGGCCGTCTTCCACCGCAGCCGGGGCGTCGGACTCTCCTTCGTCCGTGTCCTCGTTTCCGGGGTTGCCTCCCGCCTCGGTCACGGGAGGCGGCTCCTCCTCCCCGAAGACGGCGCTCTCGATCTGCTCCCGGAGGTCCCAGACCTTCTCCACCAGGCCGAGCTCTTTCTCCCACCGGCCGTTCAGCACCTCCAGCTCGGACTCGATGGTCTGTCGGTCCGCATCGATCTCCTCCAGGCGGCGGGCGTGGTCCGCCCCCACGGCCACCTCCCGCTCCAGGTTCCGCTTCTGCACGGAGAGATCGTCCAGTCGCCGTTGGGCCGATTCGATGGAGGGGGGCAGGGACCGTCGGCCCAGGGAGAGGCGGGCGCAGGCCGTGTCCAGGACGCTCACGGCCTTGTCCGGCAGGTGCCGGTCCGAGAGGTAGCGAGCCGAGAGGTGCACGGCGGCCTCCATGCCCTCCTCCAGGATCCGGACGCCGTGGTGGTCCTCCAGCTTCGGCACCACCCCCCGCATCATCACGGTGCACAGATCCTCCACCGGCTCCTCCACCTTCACCACCTGGAAGCGGCGGGTGAGGGCCGGGTCCTTCTCGAAGTACTTCTTGTACTCCGACCACGTGGTGGCGGCGATGGTCCGGAGCTCTCCCCGGGCCAGGGCCGGCTTCAGGAGGTTGGCCGCGTCTCCCTGGCCCGCCGACCCCCCTGCGCCGATCATGGTATGGGCCTCGTCGATGAAGAGGATCACCGGGTTCGGGGCCGACTTGACCTCCTCGATGAGACCCTTGAGGCGGTTCTCGAACTCTCCCTTGACCCCGGCTCCCGCCTGGAGAAGGGCCAGGTCCAGGTTCCTCAGCTCCACGTTCTTCAGCACGTCGGGAACCTCCCCCTCCACCACCCGCATGGCGAAGCCCTCCACCACGGCGGTCTTCCCGACTCCGGCCTCTCCCACCAGGATGGGGTTGTTCTGCCGGCGCCGGGTGAGGATGTCCACCACCTGCCGGATCTCGAAGTCCCGGCCCAGGACGGGGTCCAGGAGGCCCTGGCGTGCCCGTTCCGTGAGGTTCTGGGTGTACTTGTCCAGCTTGCCGTCCCCGGTGGGTCGCCCTTCCCCGGCGGCGGGGGCTCCGGGCCCGGCCACCACCGTCTCTTCCGCCGATCCTCCCACCACGGTCATGAACTCCTTCCGGAGCTTCTCCGCGGAGATCTTGTCCATCTCCGGACTCACGGAGACGGCCAGGCGCCGGAGGTCCGGATTCGCCGCCAGGGCCACCAGGGTGAAGCCGCTCCGGATCTGGGTGGCTTCCAGCTCCAGGGAGCCGAAGAGCCAGGCGTCGGAGAACAGGTCCACGAGGCTGGGGCTCAGGCTGGGAGTCCGGGCGTTGCCGGTCTTCAGGCTGTCCAGGCTCCGATCCAGGTCGGCCTGGAGGCGGGCCCGTTCCACTCCGAAGAACTGGAACACGTGCGACGCGTCCCCCTCGTCGTCGTCCAGGAGCTTCCGCAGGTAGTGCTCCACCTCCACGTCGTAGTGGGTTCGACCGACGCAGAGGCCGGCGGCGTTCTCCACGACGCTCCGGGTCCGTGGATTGAGTTTGCCGATGAGGGTCCGCATGTCGGTGTTCATGGTCCGTCTCCCCTCAGAGGGTCAGGGTGGTTTCGTCGGGGTCTCTCGTCATGGGTCGGGTCCGGAGCCAGGTGAGCCAGCCCAGGGGCGTGGGATCCTTCTCGCTCCCAAGCTCCAGGGACGGCGTGTCGTCCCGGGCCAGGACCAGTTGGATCTCGAAGTCGTGCCGCCCGTCGGAAAAGAACTCCGCCAGGGACTGCAGGGCCCGGTGCCCGTTTCCCCCGGGGAGGAACTCCTCGTACCGGTCCCGGGGAAGGGGGCCCAGACGGATGCGCACCCGGGCCTGGGGATCCCAGATCTCGTCTCCCACGATGGTCTGAAGCCCCAGCCCCGGGGCCCCGGGACCCGGCTCGTCGTCCAGCTCGCACTGGGCCCCTTTCTCAAGGGGGTACCAGCCCCCCACGAACTGCTCCACCGTGGTGGGGACCTCCAAATAGTCTTCCAGGAGCCGTTCCAGGCCCCAGGCCGTTCGGTGCCGGGACCCCAGGAGCTGGGGGTAGAAGAGGAGGCTCTCGTCGGGAACCTCCATCCTGCCCCGGAGGTGGGGGCCGCCCAGGCCCAGGAGGTCGAAGATCCGGGACGAGAGGGAATCGGGCTGGCCTCTCTCGAAGGCCACCCAGGGGCGGCTCTTCTCCCAGGCCCGGTAGAACAGGGAGAGGAGGCGGTGCTGGAACATGTCCAGGAAGTCCCGGAACGCCCCGGGCTCCTCCCTCTTCTCCTGCTGGCGCACCGTGCGGGAGTAGTGGAGGGGCAGGACGCCCTTGTTCCCCACCAGGCCCATGAAGTTGACCTCCATGCGGGCCGGCTCGGCGTCGTCCAGAGTCAGTTCCTGGATCTCCCCGGCGGGAAAGCCCAGCCTCGGGTTCGTGGAGAACCGGGCCACCTCCCTGGAGGGAGAGGCAAACTCTCCCACTCCCCGGGAGTAGGGGTGGAGCCGCCGGAGGAGGCGGACAGCCTGGAAGAACTGGAAGGACCAGGGATCCTCCCGGAGGATCTCCTCCAGCGCCTCCAGCGCCTCCACGGCGTCCGGGGCTTCTCCCGCGTTCTCCTCCCCCCCGGGGGCCCGGGCCTCCGGCTCTACAGGAGGGGTTTCAAGCCTGCTCTCGGATGCCATTCTCTCAACGGAAACACACGGTTCTTGGAACGAACCCGGGCCTCGAGCTTGCTGAAGCTGTTCAGGTTCGCGTACAGGGCGAGGAAGCGCTCCAGGACGCTGGCGAAGAGGTAGATGCCGCCCCCGGAGAAGTTGTCTTCCTCGAAGTCGATGGTGACCTTCCGGCCCCGGGCGAAGCTCAGTCCCCCCTCCCCGTGCACCGGTGCGGACCAGGGCTGGCTGCTGACGTTGGCGATGCCCCGGATGTGCTTCTCCCCCACGTCCCGGTCCCCGAAGTTGTACAGGCTCAGCACCTCACGGAGAGCCGCCGTCCCCTCGTCCACGATGGAGAGGTAGTTCAGGGAGAACTGGGACACGAGCTGCCAGTAGTTCTTCGGTCCGGTGGGGGGATGGACGGGAGGGGTCGGGTGCATGAGGGACGTGATCCGGGTCAGGGCCGAGCCCTCCCCGCCCTCGGGATGGAAATCCCGGTCGCTTCCGATGCCCAGCTTCGTGGGCAGATCCCCGTTGAAGCAGGTGAGCCGGGCCGACGCCGAGGGAAAGTCCGGATAGATGGTGCCCCCGGCCGGGTCCACGAAGGACACCCGCACGTCCGTGGCGTCCTCCTCCTTCAGCCACTCGCTGGGAAACCGGCGGGGAACCCAGAACACCGGGAAGCCCCCGGACCGGTCCCGTCTGCGAAAGGAGAAGAAGGGATCCAGGGGAACCCGCTGGGGACGGGATCCCACCACCGCCTCCATCTCGTCGATGGAGAAGACCTGGGGCGAGAACTCCCGGGCCGCGCCCTTGGCCCGGATCAGGTAGTCCGAGGTCTTGTGATCCAGCCGAATGGGCTCGGACTCGGAGGAGAAGAGGTTCACCACCGGGGTGCATCCCAGACGGATGGTGTCCCGGTTCACGCCTCGTTCCAGGATGTCCTGTCGCTCGCTTCCCTCGAAGCGCCGGATGAGGAAGAGGATCTCCGCCGAGGTTCCCAGGTCCGCCCGGGACAGCCGCTCCAGTCCCGAGAGCCGGAAGAACATGAACTTCTGGGGAAAGGCGAAGTAGTCCTGGATCAACCGGAATCCCAGGAAGGACGAACGGGGCAGGGGCAGCAGCCCCTCGTCGGCCTCGAAGCCCACGGGCTCCAGGGCGGTGGAGGGCAGGCGCAGGGTGGGGCTTCCGGTGTCGTCTCCCCTCCGGACCAGGATCTCGGTGCAGTTGTTGTCCAGGAGCTCAAAGAGGGTGGACGTGAAGTGGAGGTCCCCGTCCAGGTAGAAGCGCAGGCCAGGGATCTGGAGGTCGGAGAACTCATGGCCCCCCAGGGCCTCCAGCTTCAGGGACAGGCAGGCGGCGCTCTCCCGGGCCTGTCCCCCCAGGCCCAGGCCGTGCGGGGTCTGCCAGCTTGCATCCGTGACCCGGAGGGGCCAGAGGGTGACGGGATAGGCCGTCCGGAAACGGCAGCGGATCCCCCCTTCCTTCGTGGGTGGGGAGACCAGGCTCTGGCCCGCTTCCACCTCCAGGCCCGAGGTGATTCCCTGATCCGGATCCAGCTCCAGCTGCACCACGGAGAGGCTGGGAATGGGCCGGAGGAAGTGGGGATAGATGACGTTGAGGAGGGCTTCGCAGATCTTGGCGAAGTCGTCGTCCAGGCGGCGATGGATCCGGGCGGCCAGGAAGGCGAACCCCTGCATGAGCCGCTCCACGTGGGGATCGGCCCACTGGCCCGCCTCCATGCGGAGCCCCCCAGCCACTTCCCCGTGACGCTGGGCGAACTCCCTCCCCAGCTCCCGGAGGTAGCGAAGCTCCTGCTCGTAGTAGTCCTTCAGGCCTTCCTCAGACATGTCACTCCCTGCTCACCTCGAACCGCTTGGTGGCCAGCTCGAGAACGGTGTCGAACTCCACCCGCTCAGGATCGGGCTCCGTGCGGAGGGTCGCCTCCACCCGGAACCGGACCATCCGGGTGGCGGAGCGCTTGTCCTCCTTGTCCTCTCCCGGGTCCACCACCTCCACGTCCGCCAGGCGGGGCTCGAAGCGCTCGATGGTCTCCCGGATGTGTCGACGGATCTCGTGGGCCGTCTCCCCGGAGTCGGCGCTGAGAGTGGTGACGTCCAGGAGCCCGTAGTTGTAGATGGAGTCCGTGACGTGGGGGTGGGACGTTCCCGCCGGGGAGGCCACCTGCCGGGTGTTGAGGAGAGCCTCCACGTCCCGGAGGACGTTCTGCTCCAGGATGGCCACGGACTCGCGCCAGGTCCGGGCCGAGCGCCCCTCCTTCGATCCGCCGGTCCGGATCTGATCCGCGCCGATGAGGCGGTCCAGGACCGACTGTCGAACAAGATCCTCAGCCACGGCGATCCCTTCCGGCCTTCACGGCCCGGTTTCGGGCCCTGATCGTCTCTCCTCTACCCCGCATCCTCGCGCTTCCGGAAGCTGCTGGGCAAGGGGGCATCATCATCCTGGGGGGGAGAAGGCTCCGGGGGAGGCGCAGCTTCTGTGTCCGCCGCCTTCCTTTCCCCCCTCCCCTTGTCCTTCCGCCCCGACACCTGCATGGCCAGAAGGGGACTCAGCTTCGCCAGGCGGGGGTACAGATCGTTCTTCAGGTGATCCTCGGATTCGCTCAGACACTGGATGAGCAGCCCCAGGGGACGGGCCACCACCTCCGCCGGCTCCCACTCCTCCAGTCGGTGCTCTTCGATGAGCTGGAAGAGCTCGTCCAGGATGGGGCGGGCCACGGGCGTCATGTCGTGCTCCACCATGATCCCGGCGGCCTCGGACTTGGTGATGAAGCGGTCCCGGCGGCTGGACTCGTGCTCCGCCCTCTCGATGAGGAGGTTGATGGCGCCCTCGGGATCCCCGCTCCGGGCCATGGAGGCGGCCCGGTCGAAGCTCGCCGACTGGATGATCTTCCGGGCATCCTTCTCGGGGGGCTCCTCCACTCCTTCCCCCTCCGATCCCCCGGCAGCCAGCAGGCCTTCGGTTTCCAGCCAGCCCATGGTGTCCCGAGAGGCCGTAGCCGAGTCGTCCATGAGGCTCATCTCCAGGAGTCCGGGCACGTCCTGCAGAAGCCGGGTCGTGGCCTTCACCACGGCGTTCCGGACCTCACGGTACTCCTTCCCCAGCCTTTCCGTCGACTGGACCGTGTAGCGCTGGAGGTCCAGCCAGCCCCGGCCCACCGGCGTGGCCATGATCTCCTCGGCCTCGTGGAGGAGGGTCTCGAACTCCTGGTCCAGGTAGAGGGTCTTCAGACGGGTGCGTTGCTGGGTGGTGGGTGCCTGCAGGATCCGGGGGTCCACGTGGTCGCCCTGGGCCCTGAGCTCCCCCCACCGCAGCCCCCGAACCAGGAGGTAGGGGCCGGGATCCGTCGGTGCCTGGGTCCGGAGATAGCGGGCCCCCAGGAGCACCAGGTTCGTGGCCTCCTCCGGGGTCCGGGGCTCGCTGAGGACGCCCTTTCCAGCCGCCTGCTCCGCCCTCGGCTCCCCTGCGGGTCTGTCCTGGACCTCTCCCTCCGCCTCCGGAGGGGCCGTGGGCTCGGCCTCCGTGGGAATCGGAGGTCCCGGCTTGCGGGACAGGAGGTCTTCCGCCGCCTTGGATACCTGGACCAGGGCCTCCGTCAGCGGTTTCAGGCGAGGGGGACGGGCGTCGGCCTCCTGGAACTTCTCATTCCCCAGCTCCACGATGGATTCCACGGCGCTGGTGCACCGGTTCAGGGAGGTCACCAGCTCCACGTACCACTCCCGGGGGGTCTGCCCGAAGGCCGAGGAGAAGTCGGTCCCTTCCTCATCCTCGTCTGAGCGCCCCTTTTCGTCCGCCTCCTCCTTGACCCAGGTCTTGTACTCCGGCAGCCGGAAGTCCGGGTCGATCTCCGTGAGGGGCACCAGGGAGACGGCGTAGGCCACGTCGTCGGAGCCGAACCACTCCAGCACGGCGGCCCGACTTTCCACTCCCGGATGGAGACCGTCCCAGAACCTGTCCATGAGACCATGGATGAGCTCCAGGCCGTCGGCGAACCCGGAGAATCCGTCCACGTGGAGGAGGGAGGCCGCCAGATACGTGGCCACGCTCAGATCCTTGGACTGGTCCTTCAGGAAGTCCTGGGCCGGCTCCAGGACGTCTTCGAAGTCCGCCCCCGGGCCTTCCAGATCCTCCCCGGGAACGAGGAGGGCCGGCTCGTCGGCGGCTCGGTAGGCACTCTCGATCTGGGCGTACTCGTTGCTGCTCCTCGCCTCGGGGCCGGCGGGGAGGTCCCCCTCCACGGGCGCGAGGAGCTCTTCCAGGTTCAGCATGATATGTAAGGGAGGAGTTGCCCCCGTCTCATTCGGCGGGGGGCGTGATCACGAGCTCCCGGATCTCCAGAAAGGGAAACACCTCGTCGTCGACGAGGAGAAGCTTCTGGCCCATGGGAGCTTCTCGGCCATCGTCCAGCTCCTGCCAATCCGTCATCCGGCCCAGGCGCACCGCCTCTTCCGGGTGTTGCCAGGCGAAGGGCGTCATGGCCGGCACCAGGACCGGTCCCTCGTAGCTGTCCAGGGCCGGCGAGGTCGTCAGCTCCGCCGGAATCCAGAAGAGGTCCCGGAGGTGCGCGGGAGGGTCGGCCTTCAAGCTCACCAGGTGCTCCAAGGGCATCCAGGTGTAGCGGCCTCCCACCACCACTTCCAGGCGGGGTCCGATCCGGGGATCGGCATCCGTGAGGTCCTGGAAGGGCTCCCCGTTCAGCGTGCCGGAGAGTCGGGACGGGGAGCCGCCGGTCTCCGGCAGCTCCCCCTTCCCGAACATCTCTCTCCGGGTCTCCTCGGCCCGCAATGCCTCCCGGTACCCGAAGGCCGCCAGCTCCCGCTCCGGATCGGCCGTGCTGATGGCGTCCAGCTGTTTCTGGGCACGATCCAGCTCCCCGGCGAAGCAGAGCAGCTCGAAGAGGAACGTGCGTTTGCGGAGATCCGTGGGATCGTTCCGCATGGCCTCGTTCAGCGAGGCAACGGCATCGGTGAGGCGGCCTTCCCGAAAGAGTGCTTCAGCGTCCACGACGGGTCACCTTCCGTAGGGGTCGGGGATGGAGAGGGGCGTGGATCAGAGGAGCTTCTCCTGGCGCAGGTTCCAGCCGCCCACGTAGTCTCCCGCAGCCGTACCGTCGGGAGCCTGCTGGGTATAGGTGACCTTGATCTCCTCGAAGGCGAAGGAAACGGTCTCCATGGGAACATCGTCCCCACCCTCGGTGCCGGTCCAGTCCATGTCCTCGGGGTAGAGCATCTTGAACTCGAAGACCAGGTACTTCAGCGGCCCCGCCGGTCCTCCGGACTTGTAGAGGGTCAGCTTGCCGGTCTTGAAGTGGTTCCCGGAGCAGACGTAGCGGAACATGTCCACGCTGGACGCGTCCGTGACCTTTTGGATGGTGAACTGGCGGAGATCCACGGTCCCGGCTCCCCCGCCGGATCCCCGACCCACGCTGGAGGGATTGTGCCCTCCGAAGCTGAAGCCGGTGACTTCGATCTCTCCTTCGTGCCCTTCCTTCTCCGATTCGCCCTGCAACTCGGGGTCCAAGGTGAGGTATGCGTCCAGAGCCATGTCTCCCTCCTCCGTTTTGTTCCGCGTGAATCAGGTGGTGTCCACTGGGGGTCTTGCCTGTCGTTCTTCCTCGGGGCTCGATGGGGCCCCGATCAATCGGGTACGTCAGCCACGAGGCGCATGGAGAAGTCCACGGCGTCGAGCTGGAAGTGGGGGCGCAGGAAGGCCACGGCCTGGTAGGTCCCGGGCTTCCGTTTGTTCTCCACCACGTCGATGCGGGCCTCCCTGAGGGGCTTCTTGGCCTTCTCTTCCTGACTGGCGCCTTCCGTCTTCAGGACGTAACCGGCGATCCAGTTGTTGAGCATGTTGCTCAGCTCTTCCTTCGTCTTGTAGGAGCCGATCTGGTCCCGCATCATGGTCTTCAGGTAGTGAGCGAAGCGGGAGACGGCGAAGAGATAGGGAAGCTGGGCCGACAGGGCGGCGTTGGCCGTGGCGGCGTCTCCCCCGGGGCCTTCGTACTGCTTGGGCTTCTGCGTCGACTGGACGCTGAAGAAGACGGCGTTGGCCGTGTTCTTCTCGTTGGCCAGGGGAGCGAAGCCCAGCTTGGCCAGCTCGAACTCCTGGTCGTCCGGGAGGAGAACCTCCGTGGGGCACTTCATCACCGTGTCCCCTTCGTCGGTTTCGAAGGTGTGGGTGGGAAGACCCTCCACCAGCCCGCCTGACGTCACCCCTCGAATCCGGGCGCACCACCCGCTCTGGGCGAAGGCCTTGGTGATGGAGGCCCCCAGGCCCCAGGCGGCGTTGGCCCACAGGTACTTGTCGTGCTCCTTTCCGGTGACGTTCTCCGTGAAGTCGAAGGCCTTCACCGGAACCGTGTCCTTGCCGTACGGCTCCCGGATGAGCATGCGGGGAGCCGTGAGGGCCACGTAGCGGCTGTCTTCCGTCTCCCGGTAGGCGTTCCACTGGGCGTACTCCGTGCCCTCGAAGGCCGTCTCCAGCTCGTAGACGTCGTCCAGCTCCGTGAAGCTCTCCATCCCGAACATGTTCGGGGCGGTGCCGGAGATGAAGGGGCAGTGGGAGGTGGCCGCCAGCTGGGAGATCCGGGTGAGGAGCTTCACGTCCTGGCCCGACTTCCCGAACTCGTAGTCCCCCACCAGGGCGCCGTACGGGGTGCCGCCGAACACGCCGAACTCCTGCTGGTGGATCTTGCGGAAGAGCTCACTCCGGTCCACGGCCATCTCGGCCTTCCCGGCCGTGAGGTCGTCCATGAGCTCATCCTTCGTGATGCTCATGACCCGGACCTTGAGCTCGGGGCCCGTCTCGCTCTGGGAGACCAGGTACCGGAGGCCTCGCCACGAGCTCTCCAGCTTCTTGAACTTCTCGTGGTGCATGACCTCGTTGAGCTGATCCGTGAGCAGGTCGTCGATCTGACGGATCTGCTCGTTCAGCATGGCTTCCGTGTCACGGCTGAAGGTGACCGTCTCATCCAGGACACCCTGGATGAAGGTCCCGATCATGTCCCGGGCGCGTTTCCGGGCGGATTCCTCTTCCCCGGGCTTCGCTTCCTCGATGATCTGGTCCAGGAGACTGACCTCTTCGGCCTGTGCTTCCTGGGGGGCCGCTTGCTTCTCGGCTTCAGCCATCGTCCTCACCTCCGCTGGATTCCAGTTCCGACTTCAATTGTGATTTGGAGTCCTCGTCTCCGAGAGCCGCCTGAATCGCCTTGTTGAGCTTCCGATTCGTGGCGAGCTTGCTCTTGAGGTCCGCCAGGTCCCGACGCTTGTCCAGGAGTGCCTTCAGGGGCTCCACCTGCTCGGCCACCTTCTCCGGGCTGAAGTCGTCGAAGCTCTGGAAGTTCAGCTCGATCCCGATCTTGTCCTCGGAATCCGGCTCCAGCTTGTTGTCCACGGAATACTGGAGCTTGGGAGCGATGCCCTTCAGGACCTTGTCGAAGTTGTCCGGCTTCACCTCGGCGAATTCCCGGTCGGGGAGCTCGGGCAGGTTCTCGGCGTTGTCTCCGGCCAGGTCCGCCATGACCCCCATGATGAATGGGAGCTCCCGCTTGACCATGGCACCCCCGGTCTCCACCTCGTAGACGAGGTTGACCCGGGTAGGACGTTGACGTTTGCGGCGCTGCTGAAAACTCTCGGCCATCTTCTTCTCCTGGGCCTTGAAAACCGCGAAAGAACGGGTGATTTGTGGGACGAACGCGTCGTCCGAAGGAGGCTTGTCGTTGAAGAATCGAGCGGAATGCCGATGGTCCGGTGGGCCAACAATCGCTCAATGTTGAACGGTAGGCTGCCGGTATTCCGGTGTCAAGAAATTCCTCTGTTTTCGCCAGATTCTCCTCTCGCACGTTTCCGTGGTGTTACATCCCCTCCTCCCATCGGCCCCGAAGCTCGGATCCGTCTTCCTGGAGGGAGCGGAGCCCCCCGGCCCGGATTCGGGCCTGGCCGGGGAAGGACACCAGGGGCACGACCCCCCGCTCCGCCAGCATCCTGGCGGCCCCCGTAGACAGCTCCGCCTCCAGGGGACTGGGGCGAGGGTCGTCACCTCCGGCTCCGGGAGTCAGGGGCAGGCCGTCCAGGTCCAGCCCCTGGGAGGGGCGAAACCGCCATCCTGCCCGGGCGTGGGCCTGGGCCAGGAGGGCGCCGCACACGAAGGCGCCGTTTCCCCAGGGCAGGTGAGACCGGGAGGCCACGGGCTCCTGGAACCGGAAGGCCTTCGCACGAAGCCCTCCCGGACCGTAGGGCTCCCGGACCAGGAAACGGGGGGCCACCAGGCCCAACCAGGCGGCCTCCGGCTCCCCCCGAAGGGACCGCCATTCCTCCGGCTCCTCATCCGGCCAAGCCTCGCCTCGTTCCGAAGCCGAGAAGGCGTCCACGCCCATCACCCGGGGGCTCATCCCCGAGAGCCAGGGCACCCGGGCCCGGCCGGCCACACGGGAGACGCCCCGGAGAACCTCCAGCTCCTCCGGCCCAGGACCGAAGTGATAGGCCCCCAGGGCCAGACCCCACCGGCCGTCCGGGACGCCCGGGGGGGGTGTGGAGAGAAGGTCGAACAGGCGAGTGGCGTGGGGGTCGTTCCTGGAGAGGAGCTCCCGGGCGAGCTCGGTCTTCGTCACCGGAACCAGGTATATCCGGGTCTTGCCCGCGGAATCGGCTCGTGACAGGAGAAAGACCAGGGACCGCCACGCCGCCTCCATCTCCAGGAAGCCGGGGTCGTGGAGGATCCGCCCCATCATCTCCGACGCTCCCCGGTCCAACTCGGCGATGGCGTCTTTCCTCTCCGTATCGGGGCTCACCAGGTGGGGCCGGACGATCTCCCGGACGAAGTTGCGGAGCTCCCGGTCCGGGCCCCTGGCAGGAGGCCTGCCGTGGTCGGCTTCGGCTTCGTCGTCCCCGGCATCGCCCTGGACGATGGCGTCCAGGAGGTCCGATCCGGAGGGGATCTCCGTGCGGTCCGCCTCCCCGGTTGCCGGGGGAGACCCGGCCTCCGGTCTGGCCTCCTCCCCAGCCACGTCCTCCGGGGCCGTCCCCTCCTCCGGGGCTGTCCCCTCCTCCGGGATCAGCCCCGGGGGCAGGGGACCCCCCTCCTTGATGGCCTGCCGGGCCTCCCGGAGCTCCTGGAACGCATCCAGTCGCCGGAACAGGGAATCGGGGTGGAAATCCTCGAGCCCGGAGAGCTGGAGGCGAAGGGGCTCCGGGCCCTGGAGTGCGGTGATCTGCACCGTGGGCCGCAGGCCCAGGAGACCGGAGACCGTTTCCGGTGTGGCTCTCCGTGGCTCCCAGGGCTCGGCGGGTCCGGCTTCCTCTGTAGCCTCCCGTCCCAGGAAGTCCCCGAAGACGGCGATGCAGAGGGAATCGTCGGTGGCCTGGACGTAGTGCATGGTGAGAGACTCGAGGGTCAAGAGGGGCGAAAGGACACGGTCGGGGGCGGAAGCTGCCGCCCCATCTCCCAATGTAGGATGGTCCCGGGCCCCGGGCGACCGACGGACCCGGACTCCCCTGGACAAGACGAGAGATCCGGCGCAGTGTGAGAAGGCCCGCCGAGACCGGTATCACCCTGGGAGCATTCGCCATGAGACAGATGCAAGGAATCCTCTGGACCAAGGGGCTCCTCCTCAGCCCCCAGCACCTCCAGGTCCAGGATCGATTCCTGGAGGGTCAGCTCGAATTCCGGGTCAGGTCCCTGGTTCGATTCCCCTGGGGCTTCAGCACCTTGAAGATCGACGTGGATGCCCTGGAAGGGGGCGTCCTCTCCGTTCCCAAGGCCAGGGGAATCATGGAGGATGGACTCCTCCTCGACTTTCCCGACTCCGAGCCCGCCCCGGACTCCAAGAGCCTGGAGGAGTACTGGAAGCCGGACCAGACCTCCATGCTGGCCTACCTGGCGGTCCCCCAGTACCGGTCCGGCGACCGGAACGTGGGCGCCGGGGACGAGGGCTTCCGGACCCGGTTCTCCGCCGAGGTCTCCTATCTCAGGGACGAGAACACGGGTACGGCGGAGCGTCCCGTGGAGGTGGCCAGGAAGAACCTGAGGCTCCTGGTGGAGGGGGAGTCCATGGAGGGGATCAGCGCCCTCCCCGTGGCCCGCATCCTCCGAAGCGACGAAGACACCCTCTCCCTGGATTCCTCCTTCCTGCCTCCTCTCCTGGATTTCTCGGCCAACGAGCACCTGGTGGGGATGGTGAAGGGGATCGACTCCATCCTCGCCGGAAAGGCCACGGGGTTGGGGCGGCTGCGGAGGGAGCGCTCCGCCGGCCTGGCCGGGTTCGGCGCCGCCGACATTCCCAGCTTCTGGCTCCTGCACACCATCAACTCCCACCTCCCGGAGATCCGGCACCTCCTGGGCCCCGGGCCCCATCATCCCCTGGACCTCTACCAGGTCCTCCTCTCTCTGGCCGGGGCCCTGACCACCTTTTCCGCCGATGTCCATCCGGGAGAGCTTCCGTCCTACCGTCACGATGACCTCACCGGGTGTTTCCAGGAGTTGGACGAAGTCCTGCGGAATCTCCTGGACACAGTCATCGCCAGCCACGCTGTGAGCATCCGCCTGGAGGCGGTGGAGCCCTCGGTTTTCGGGGCCTCCATCGACGAGGACCGGCACCTCCAGGCCGTGCAGGGCTACCTGGCCGTACGCTCCGACATGCCCGACGCGGAGCTCATCGAGAAGGCACCCAGGCTCATCAAGGTGGCCTCCCGGGACGACATCCAGCGCCTGTTCAACCAGTCCGTGAGCGGGGTGGAGCTCAGCCACGTGGCCGAGCCGCCCCGTGCCCTTCCGGTGAAGCTGGACTACCGGTACTTCCGCCTGGAGCTCACCGACCCCCTCTGGCAGGCCGTGCTCCGCTCCAGGAGTGTGGCCGTCTGGGTAGCGTCCCAGATCCCGGATCCGGAGATGGAGCTGGTCCTCATCCTCCCGCCCGAGGAGAAGTAGGGCGGGGGGCCTCGTCAGCCGGTGAGGGCGAAGACCAGGATCAGGGCCACGATGACGACGACGATGGCCACGAGCCCCAGGATGGTGAGCATCCTGGAGCGCCGGCTCGGCCCGGAGGCCGCCGGCTCCTCCTCCGGTACCGGTGCCGCCGCCGGTGCCGATGCCGGCTGCTCCCCCTGTCCGGTGGGAGGAGCGGGGGTGGGGGAGAGCCCCTCCCGGATCATGGTGTAGTGTCCCGGTCCCGGCTTTCCGCCTCCCCCCGGGGCTCCGGGCCCGGGGGTGGAGGGCGGGGGCTTGGGCTCAGGGGCCGGAGAGGGAGGCCGAGGGGAGCTGGAGCTTTCGTCCCTCTGTCCCCCGCCTCCCAATCGCTGGAGGTAGTCGTCCGAGGGGATGTGCTTCCCGGAAGCTCCCGGCGTGTCCTTCCATCGCTGCCACTCCGGGGAGGAGGACTCCGACGGCTGGGCGGGCGGCGGCCCGGAGTCGGGCCGGGAGGGGGGCCGGGCCTCGGGCCTGGGTGGTGGCGGCGACGGGGGTTGCGGTGCAGGAGGCCGGGACGGAGGTGGTTCCGGGGCCGGTGGGGGCTTGGGTCGGGATGAGCCCTCCTCCGAGCCAAGGGCTCCGAAGATCTGGGTGTAGGCGCCCGGACTCTTCTTCTCCCCCCTGTCCTCTCTGTCCTCCCTGTCCTTCTCCTGTCGGGGCTTCTCCTTCTCCTTCCCCTCCTCTCCTCCCTGGGGTGGGGTCGCGTCCGGGGGCGGGGTCGCGTCCGAGGTTGGGGTCGCGTCCGAGGTTGGGGTCGCCTCCGAGGTTGGGGTCGCGTCCGGAGCCGAAGTCGCGTCCGGGGTCGGGATCTCCGGCTGGGGAGGGGCTGGTGGGGGCTTCGGGAAGCGGACGCCAGGGGCTCCCGACTCCTCCTGGGTGGGAGGCGGGGGAGGGGGCGGCGGCGACGGCGCGAGCCGGGAATCAGAGGGGGGCGCCTCGGGAGGCGGCGTGCCGGCGGCCTCGTCCTGGGGTCCGGTATCGTCCCGGGCGGGTGCGTCGCCCTGGGGCGGGGCCTCCTCCCGGGCTGGTGCCTCCTCCCGGGCTGGTGCCTCGTCCCGGGCTGGTGCCTCGTCCCGGCGAGGGCTGTGAGCTTGCCCGGGGGCCCGGTCCGTTGCGCCATGCTGGGCCGAGGTCTGGCCAGGGGCCGGGGTCTGGCTCGGGGGGGCGTGCCGGTTCTGGGCGTCTTGTGGACCCCCGGGGTCTTCCTGGCCCGAGGCTTCCCCCGGGGCGCCGGGACCGAAGAGCATGGTGTAGGATCCCGAGGAGTCCTTGGCCGGCTCGGCCTCCTCCGGGGCGGATGGTGCCTCCTCCGGCTGGGACGGTGGTTTCTCCGCCTCGGACTCGCCGAAGCCCATGTCCGAGGTCTTGAAGAGCTGGGTGTAGGTGCCGGGCCTGGAGGGTTCCGGAGGCTGGTCTCCGGCGGCCGGCTCCGAGGGTTCCTCCGTCGCGGCCGGCTCTTGCGGTTCCTCCGTCCCGGCTGGCTGGTGGGATCCCTCCGTCGCGGTCGGCCCGGGGGGCACCTCCGTTGCGGCCGGCTCTTGCGGTTCCTGGGCGGGTGGTTCCGGGGTCCGGGGTGCTTCCTCCGCCCGGCCATGACCCTCCAGCCACTCCAGCAGGCCGGAGAACTCCTCCAGGACCTGGGTCACCACCACGGTCACGCCCTGGGACTCGGTGATCTCCAAAACCCGTTCCCGGACGGGGGGCGAGGTGTCGTGGCTGTCCCGGACCTTCTGGAGGAGGGAGGCCTGGCTGACTTCCGGGCTCCCCAGGAGGAAGTGGACCATCACGAAATTGCCCGCGTCATCCGTGGCCCGGTGGGTGACGACGGGGGACTCGGTCAAGCGCTCGCCCAGCTGGTAGCGGGAGCGGAATTCGTCGCCGGTCATGGTGAAATGCACCTGTTTTTCCGCGTCGGAAGGACAAACCCACCCGGCTGCCCTGGACGGGCCGTCCCCGGGTGGGTACCTCTTCAACCTACAAGGCTCGTACCCCCATCTTCAACAGCCCTCTTGCCTCGTGGAGCCGGGACCCGGAAAATTCAGGGGGGACGGGGTTCCTCCTGGATCCCTCCCTCGATCTCTCTCGATCACCCTCTCATCCAAGGCCGATATGGGAGTGAGACCTTACTCCAAGGTGGTATGGAGCGAGGGCATGCACCTCGCCCAGCACCATTTCCAGGCCCAATCACGGTACTTCGAGAACTCGGCGGCCTCCGCCCTCTCCAATCTCTCCTTCCGGCCCTATGGTTTTTCTGGGTTGAATCTGGACCGGGAGGCGATCCGAGAAGGGAAGATCTCTCTGCTGGAAGCCAGGGGAGTGATGCCCGACGGTCTGCCTTTCGAGTTTCCCCAGGGCGATGCCCCGCCGCCGGAGATTTCGGCGGGGGAGGGAGAGGGCGCCGACGATGGTGCCCGAACGGTCTACGTGGCCATCCCCGCCTTTCGCATGGGCCGCCGGAACTGCGACGAGACGGAGAAGGGGTCTTCCGGGCCCTCGGAGCACCGCTACCGGGCCGAATCCGTGGAGATCCAGGACGAAGTGACGGGGGAGGAGAAGCGGGACCTTCTCCTGGCATCGAAGAACTTCCGATTCGCCTTCGAATCGGAGCTCACCGAGGAGATGGTCTCTCTGCCCATGGCCCAGGTTCGGAGAGGTCCCAGCGGGCACTATGAGTACGTCCAGGACTTCGTTCCCCCTTGCATCCACATCGGAGCGACACCCCAGCTGCCGGGCATGCTGAGGCGGCTCGTGGACATCCTCGGCTCCAAGGGAGAAGTCATGGCCCAGCGCCGGGCCATGGTGGGGGACGACCTCTCGGATCTCTCCTCCGAAGAGGTCCTGAGCTACTGGATGTCCCATTCCATCCACTCGGGTCTCGCGGGTCTGAAGCACCTCATGACCCTGCCCCGATGTCACCCGGAGGATCTGTACCGGGAGATGGCCCGCCTGGCCGGGGCCCTCTCCACCTTCTCCACCGATTTCAGCGCTGGGGATCTCCCTCCCTACGATCACGACAACCTCACCGAGTGCTTCAGCCTGCTGGAGCGGCGGCTGAGGAAGCTCCTGGAGGTGATGGTTCCGGAGAGCTTCATCGTCGTCCGCCTCATGCGGGACGGACCCAACGTTCTCAAGGCTTCCCTGGACGACGCCAGGGTCTTCCGCAAGTCCGAATGGCTCCTGCAGGTCTCGTCGGAGACGGGCGCCAGTGAGATCCTCAGCGGGGTACCCACCCTCGTGAAGGTCTGCTCCGGAGAGGACATCCTGCGCCTCGTGGACGACGCCAATCCGGGTCTTCCCGTGGAGCACGTGCCTCAGCCCCCGTCCTCCATTCCCCGGCGTTTGGGAGCCCAATACTTCCGTCTGGTGCAGACCGGACCCTGCTGGCAGTTGATCCAGGCCCGGTCGTCCGTGGGAATCTACCTGCCCGACGCCCTGTCCCAGGTAGACATCCAGCTCATCGTCGTGCAAGCCTGAACCCGTATGAGGCCATGACTCCCGATCCCTCTCCCGACCCCGGCTCCGGGCCCCTTGCCGACCATTTCCCCCAGGAACAGGGGAGGCTCGCCCTGGCGTTCCAGGAGCCTCTCACGGTGGCGGCCCGGGTCCGGAGGAACCAGGTCCATGCTCCGGATGGAAACGAGTTCCGCCGGCACCTCCTTTCCCTGCTGGGTCAGGCGGACAGCACCACCCGGCAGTCCGGATTTTCGGCGGAGTACGCCAAGCTGGCCACCTACGCCGTGGTGGCCCTCCTGGACGAGTCCATCCTGAATGCGCCGGGTCCCCTGCGGGAGGCCTGGGTGGGGTATCCCCTCCAGCAGGAGCTCTTCGGAGAGAACGTGGGGGGGGAGAACTTCTACCTTCAGCTCCGGGATCTCCTGGCCCGGCCCGACTCCGGGGATCTGGCGGACATCCTGGAGGTGTTCCTCCTCTCCCTCCTCCTGGGGTTCAAGGGGCGGTACGCCGCCTCGGACGGGGCGGAGATCCAGGGGCTCATCACCGCCACGACCCAGAAGATCCACAGGATCAGGGGAGAGGCCGGGTCCGTGACCCCCCAGGCCTACCTGCCCCGGGGGGAGGAAGCTCCGCCCCGGCGGGATCCCTGGGTCCCCCGCCTCATCCGGGGGACCATCGTGGCCGGGGCCGTGGCCCTGGTCCTGTTCATCGGGTTCCGGCTTCTCCTGGCCTCGGGCAACGCCGAGGTTCGGGAGCTGGTCGGCCAAATGATCCGTTAGACCGTCAGATCCCAGCCCATGAGACTCTCTCCCAGATCTCTGATGTTCAGCCTCCCGGGCCTCTTCGCCATCGGCATCATCGGCTGGTACGTGGCCTCTTTCCTCGGACTGGCGGGATGGAAGCTGTGGGTTCTCCGCATCGCCATCTGGGTCCTGGGGGCGCTGGCCGTGTTCCTCATCGCCCGCCTCATTCCGGAGAAGGGGAAGAAGAAAGGGAAGGGAGACCGGCCGGGCGAGGCCCCGGAGATCGGGGACTACCTCTCCACGGCCACCCGGCGCCTGGTGGCCTCCGGGGTGTCGAGCAAGAAGGGGCTCAAGACCCTGCCTGTCATGCTGGTCATGGGTCCGGGCCAGAGCGCCAAGACCAGTGTGGTGCAGCAATCCGGGCTGGAGATCGACTTCCTGGCCGGGGATGGAGAGGGAGGGGAGCCGCCTCCCTCAACCCCGAACCTCAACCTGTGGTTGAGCCGGGATACGGTCCTCCTGGAGGCCGGGGAGAACGCCTCCAGGTCCAGCGGAGCCTGGGACCGGGTGCTGAACGCCCTCCGCACCGGGTTCTGGGCCGGGATGGGCAAGGAGCAGCCGGCCCGGGCGGCCCTGGTGTGCCTGGGGACGGAGTGGATCATGAACAAGGACCGGGGGGAGGTCCAGTCCCTGGCCAAGGCGGTCCGGGAACGGCTCAACGAGGCTGCGGTGGCCCTGGATCGTCGTCTTCCCGTCTACGTTCTCTTCACCAAGGCGGACCAGCTTCCCCACTTCACGGAGTTCGTCCGGAACCTCAACCAGCAGGAAGCCGAAGAGCCCCTGGGAGCCACCCTCCCCCTGGCCGGAGGCCGGGATCCGGCCCTCTACAACCGATGGCAGGGGGAGCGGTTGGATGGCGCCCTGGAGAGCGTGTTCCTTTCCCTGGCTCGGCGCCGGGTGGAAGTCATGGCCCGGGAGGGGGATTCCCTGGAGCGGACCGAGGCCTATGAGTTCCCCCGGGAGTACCGGAAGGCCACGGACCGGGCCCGGGACTTCCTCCTGGAGCTGACCCGGCCCAGTCAGTTGCGCATCAGTCCCTTCCTCCGGGGATTCTACTTCACCGGGATCCGGCCCGTGTCCCCGGACGCCCGGCCCGAGCCCGCCGTGGCCACGCCGGTGCCCCAGATGTCCAAGGGCGCCACCATGATCTTCGACCCCTCCCAGATGGGGGGAGGACCGGAGCCGGAGCCCGTCTCCGGGGGGCGGGTGGCCCACTGGACCTTCCTTGCCCGGCTCCTTCCGGATGTGCTCCTACCGGACCGGGTGGCGGTGGAAGCCTCCATGGGAGGCCCCAGGGCGGCGCTCCGGAAGCGGGTCCTTCTGGGTTCGGGCTTTGGGCTGGTGTGCCTGCTGGCGCTCTGCTTCTTCATCTCCTTCATGGGGAACCGGAACCTTCGCACAGAAACCCGGACCGCGGTGGAGGCCGTGGAGGACGTGCGTTTCACCGGGACCGGTCTGGCTCCCCTGGAGGATCTCGAGCGCCTGGATGCCCTTCGGGCCCAGGTGGCGAAGCTGGCCGAGTACGAGCGGGAGAGCCGGCCCCTGCGGATCCGCTGGGGGCTGTACTCCGGCTCCGGGATGTTCCCGGAGGTTCGGAGGCTCTACTTCCAGCGCTTCCGGGAGCTCCTCTTCCGGACGACGCGAGCGGCTCTCCTGGCTTCCCTGGGAGACCTCTCCGAGGAGCCCACGCCGGAGGAGTACGAGGAGAAGTACCGGGCCCTGAAGGCCTACCTCATCACCACCTCCTTCCCGGATTCCAGCTCCGTCTCCTTCCTGGGGCCCGCCCTCCTGGAGTTGTGGGAGGGAGACCGGGAGGTGGACGAGGAACGGCGGGATCTGGCTCTGGCCCAGTTCAATCTCTACGCCGCGGAGCTGCCCTACGGAAATCCCTTCGACCAGGCGGCGGACAACCTGACGGTGGAACGAGCCCGAGCCTTCCTCCGGGACAACGCCAACGAGGAGTCGTTCTACTCCGCCATGCTGTCCCAGGCCAGCAGCCAGTTCCCCTCCATCCAGTTCAACCAGGACCTTCCCGGATCGGGCCGGTTCGTGGTGGACACGGTGGAGGTCCCCGGGGCCTTCACCCGGGATGGATGGGACTTCGTGCTGGACGGCCTGGAGAGCGCCTCGGACTTCTTCCAGCGGGAGTCCTACGTGGTGGGAGGAGACTACTTCACCGGCATCGATCCTGCGGCCATGGCCAACACCCTCCGGGCCCGCTACCAGGAGGAGTACGTCCAGACCTGGATCGACTTCCTCTCCAGGGCCCGGGTGGTGAATCCCGGACTGGGTGGAGCGGAGCGGGCCCTCCAGGAGCTGGGAGGACCCCGCTCTCCCCTCTTCCAGCTTCTGGCCATCGCCAGCCAGCACACCGTGGTGGACTCGGCTCTTGTGGTTCCCACCTTCCAGCCGGTCCACGTTCTCTCCCCGCCGGAGCTCACGGACCGGATCTTCGGTGAGGCGGGCCAACCGTACCTGGCGGAGCTGAGCAACCTGGCCGGGGCCATGGGACAGCTCTCCGACGATCCGGGGTCCAGCAGCGCCCAGGCCGGGGCGTCGGATGCGGCCCAGGCCGTCTCCGGGGAGATCGACGGGGTTCGCCTGAGCTTCAACACGGCTCCGGAGACGGCCGTGGACGTGGGCTCCTCCGTGGAGTCCCTCCTTCGAGCCCCGGTCCGTTACGCCCGTTCCGCCATCGGCAGGAGCGACGTAGCCGCCATGGACTCCCGGGGCCAGCAGTTCTGCCGCACCACGGGTGAGGTGCTCCAGCGATTCCCCTTCCAGGTGGGAGGCCGGGATGCGGAGCTGGCGGCGGTGAACGAGCTTCTGCACCCCGAGTCCGGGGCCCTGTGGGCCCTGCAGGAGGAGGTGGAGAACGAGGGATTGACGCCGTCCGCCGACTTCCGGTCCCTGGTGAACCGGGCCCGGACTGTGGCGGATCTCCTCTACGGTCACGGCGGTGAGAACCCCCGCCTCCGCTTCCGGCTCCGGGGGCAGCCCTCGAACGAGGTCCCGGCCATCACCCTGAACGTGGATGGGGACCAGGAAGGCTACCTGCGGAACGATATCCGCTGGGGGAACTTCACCTGGGAGGCCGCCACCGCCGAGGAGGTCATGCTCCGGGTGCAGGTGGGCGAGCGGGCCGACAGCCTGAGCCACCGGGGAACCTGGGCCCTGTTCAAGTTCTTCCACCAGGCCCGATGGCAGGCCACCGGGGACACCTGGCGTCTGTCATGGACCCTGGACGACACTGGAGCTACTGTTCAGGCAGATCTGGACCTGGCCGGCGCGCCGCCGATTCTCCGGCGGGGCTTCTTCGACGGTTTCGCCTGCCCCCGACGCTTCGTACGCTGAGGGAGCGGCTACCGAGAACGCGGACCCTACGGACGAAGGCTGATCGTGAGCACCTCTGGCGACCCGACCCGCAGGAGCATCCTCCTCTTCCTGGCCCTGGCCGGACTGGTGGCCGCGTGCGGCGGTCCCAGCATCCGGGTGGCCCCGCCCCCGGCGGCCAGGGTATGGCCCGTGGAGGCCTCAGACCGCCTCTACCGGGATGACGCCGCCCCCCTCGCGGACACCATCCGGCAGGTCATCCGGGATTCGGCGAGCTTCAGTCGGGCCTGGGACCGGGCCACCCAGGCCCTGGACGATCCTACCCCCCTTCCGGAGATCGACTTCGACGAGCACATGATCGTCTTCGTGGGGGCGGGCCGGAGCGATCCCGGGGACGCCATCCAGGTGGATTCGGTGGGCTTCCGGAGAGAGTCGAATCCCCGGAATCCGGACGAGGAGATCGAGGTCATGTACATCGTGGTCCGGACCACCCGGGAACAGGATCCCTTCCCCGGTGAATCCTACCCCATCGAGATCATCCGGGTGGACCGCTCGAACCGGCCCATCCGCTGGGAGGAGCGGGAGAGCGGAGGTGGAGGGGACACCCTCTGAGCTCCCTCTGAGGTTCGCCTGCTGTCGGGGGTCCGGGATGGCGACGGCACCCTCCCTTCCTTCGATACCTCATTCGACACCTCAATTCAGAGCTACGCGACGACGATGACCAGAACCTCATCTCCCGGCTTCGCCCCCCGCCGCCTTCGGTCCGGAGGGGCCGTGGCGCTCCTGTTCTCCCTCTTCTCCCTGTTCTTCCTGTCCGGTTGCGCCATGTCCAGGACCCAGAAGGGGGCGGTCATCGGCGGAGGTGCCGGCGCCGTGGCCGGGGGGGTGATCGGCAAGGCCCTGGGCTCCACCACCCGGGGAGCCATCATCGGAGCCGCCGTGGGCGGAGCCGCCGGGGCCATCATCGGCCGGGAGATGGACCAGCAGGCGGAGGCCCTGGAGGAAGAGCTTCCCAACGCCACCGTCCAGCGGGTGGGGGAGGGGATCGCCGTGACCTTCGACTCCGGCCTCCTCTTCGACTTCGACTCCTACGCCTTGCGATCGGAGGCCCGAAGCAACCTGGCCAACCTGGCCGAAAGCCTGGCACGGTATCCGGAGTCCGAGGTCCTCATCGTGGGACACACCGACTCCACGGGCCCCCAGACCTACAACCAGACCCTCTCGGAGAACCGGGCCGAAGCCGCCGCCACCTTTCTCATGCAGCAGGGGATCCGGCCGGACCGGGTCCGGGCCCAGGGTCTGGGGGAGGAAGAGCCCATCGCCTCCAACGAAACGGAGGAGGGTCGGCAGCTGAACCGGCGGGTGGAAGTGGCCATCTTCGCCAGCGAAGAGTACAGGGACCGCCTCACCGGGGGTGGAGGGACCTGACAGGGGGGCTCCCCGACCTCGTTTCCCCGGGGTTTCATCCCGTCACGTTTCCCCGGAGATTCCTTCCATCGCGTTTCCCCGGAGATTCCCTCCATCGCGTTTCCCCGGAGATTCCCTACCTTCTGGCCGTCAAGACGGTATCTTCCATGGCCGGTGTCTGAATCGACCTCCGCCCCGGCCACGGGCAGTCCTCACCGGGGTGACCTGAACCCAGGGCCTCCATGGCTGAACACGGCGACGAGACGAAGAACGCCGGGGTGAGACCCCCGGGAGACGTGAACCCCCGGAGGGAGCCGGTGCTGGATTTCCCGGACCGGCCCTTTCGGGAGATGACCCGGGGCGACTACGAGGTCCTGGGGTTCCTCTCGGGCCTGGAGGTCCACCAGCAACTCCGGACCGCCTCCAAGCTCTTCTGCCGCTGTCCCGCCGGGTGCCGGACCACTCGTGTGGACGCCGAAGTCCTCCGGCACATGCGTCCCACCCTGAGCGAGCTGGGGGAGTACGACGGCACCGCCCTCATGGAGTTCAAGACCCGGAAGGAGATCGTCTATCTCCTGGAGCGGGACTCGGTGTGCACGTACGAGATGGATGACACCCCGCCCTTCGAGATGGATCCGGAGGCCGTGTCCATCGCCATCGAGATCGCCAGGCTCTTCTCCCTGAACCTGGTGTCCGAGCTCCACGTGATGCGGAAGCAGTACCTGGACGGCTCCATTCCCACGGGCTTCCAACGGACGGCCATGGTGGGCCTGTCCGGTGCCGTCCCCTTCCGGGTGCCGGAGCTGGGCGTGGACCGGGAGCTCCGGATCCGCCAGCTCTCCCTGGAGGAGGATTCCTGCCGTGAGGTGTCGGACGTGGGGCACCGGATCACCTACCGGACGGACCGCCTGGGCATGCCCCTGACGGAGGTGGTGACGGAACCGGAGCTCGTCACGCCCCTGGAGCTCCAGGCCGCAGGCCGGCTCGTGGCCCAGGTGACCCGGGCCACCCGGAAGGTCCTCCGGGGAGCCGGGGCCGCCCGACAGGACGTGAACGTATCCGTGGCCGGAGGCCGGCGGGTGGAGATCAAGGGGGTGCACCACCACCGGGGGCTGCCCCTCCTGGTCCACAACGAGGCCTTCCGCCAGCTGAATCTCCTCAGGGTGAAGGCGGAGTTGGAGGGCAGGGCCGTTACCGCCGGGACGCTGGAGATCCCGGACCAGGGACTGCCGTGGGAGATCTCGCCCCTGGTGGTGGACGCTGGCCCCATTCTGGCCGCCTCCGCCTTCGGACCCCTTCGGAAAGCCCGGGACCGGGGTGAGGTGGTGGTGGCCGTCCGGCTGCCGGGGTTCGCCGGGCTCCTGGACCATCCCACCCAGCCCGACCGTCTCTTCGCTTCGGAGCTGGCGGACCGGGTGCGGGTCATCGCGTGTCCCGTCCACCGCCCCTTCTTCCTCCACTCCGGGAAGGGTTCCCAGGGTGCGGGGGCCCTCTCGAACCGGGAGTGGAGGGAGCTCGAGGAGGCCCTGGGGGCCGGATCCGAGGACGGGATCGTCCTGGTCTGGGCCTCGAAGCCCGACGCCGCCACGGCGGCCCGGGAGATCCTGATCCGGGCCCGGGAGGCCCTGGAGGGAATCCCGGCGGAGACCCGGCAGGCCTTTCCCGACGGCACGAACGGCTTCGAGCGCATCCTTCCCGGACCGGACCGGATGTATCCGGACACGGACACCCCGCCGCTGCCCGTCTCCGACGATCTGCTGGCCCGGATCCAGGAGGATCTCCCCGAGACCCCCTGGGCCCGGGAGGACCGGTACCGGGAGATGGGCATGGACATCCGGACGGCCCGGGCCCTGGCCGCCGCCCCCTGGGCGGACCTCTTCGACAGCCTGGAACCGGAGGCCGGGGAGGTGGCCCGCCGCCTGGCCACGGTGATGGAGAAGCGGATCCCCTTCCACCTCCGGGAGCGGAGAATTGCCCGACACCGGTGGGGGGAGGACACCCGGGAGCTTCCGGCCCCGAAACGACTGGCTCCCCTGGTCCGGGCCGTGGAGGAAGGAACGGTGCGGCCGGAAGCCATGGCCCAGGCCTTGGACGGGATCCTGGCCTCTCCGGAGCAGAAGGTGGAGGCCATCCTCTCACCCTACCGGAAGGGGCCCGACGACGAGGCCATCTTGGAGGAGCGCCTGGAGCGCGTGGCCCGGGATCCGGACCGCCCCACCCACAAGGGGCCGGAGGCCGTGCTGGAGTGGGCCATGGGAGAGGTCATGCCCCACCTCCTGGGCCGCATGGATCCGGCCCGGGTCCGGGACGCCCTGATCCGGTTGCTGGAGCTGGGGACGGCGGTGGGCCCGGAGGCTGCGGGAAAGAAAGACCCGGAGACGGAGCCGGGGTGGGGGGAGAAGACGGGTCAGGAGGCGAAGACGGAAAGCCAGGAGGTGGAGACGTGAGGGACAATGGGGAGGGCGTCCAGGCGACGAAGGATCCGTACCGGGGCTATCGGGGCCCCACCCGGAAGCTCATGGAGCGCTTCGGGATCACCGTCTGGTGCGAGGTCCGGGCCCGGACCACCCGGGGGGCCTTCGAGGGTCTCCTCCTGCCCCGCTCCGAGACCAGCGACGACCTTCACCTGGTCCTGAAGCTGGGGATCGGCTACAACATCGGCATCCGCCACGACACGGTTCTGGAGCTGGAGAAGATCGGGTACCGAGAGGCCCACTACCACATTCCCGAGAAGGAATTCCCCACGGATCCGGCTCACCCCGACGTGAAGCTCCTGGGCACCGGGGGGACCATCGCCTCCCGCCTGGACTACCGGACCGGGGCCGTGATTCCCGCCTTCAGCCCCGGGGAGCTCTACGGGTCCGTACCGGAGCTGGCGGACGTCTGCAACCTGGAGACGGAGAAGCTCTTCGGCGTCTTCAGCGAGAACATGGGGCCGGAGCAGTATCTGGTGCTGGCGGAGAAGACGGGGGAGGCCATCCGGGAGGGGTACGACGGCGTGGTCATCGGCCACGGGACCGACACCATGCACCACACGGCGGCGGCCCTGAGCTTCATGGTCCAGGACCCCCCGGTACCCATCGTCATGGTGGGAAGCCAGCGGTCCTCGGACCGTCCCTCCTCGGATGCGGCCCAGAACCTCATCAACGCCACCCGGGCCGCCGGCCATGGCCCCATGGCCGAGGTTCTGGTCTGCATGTTCGGCCCCACCTCGGACCTCTACAATCTCCTGCACCGGGGCACTCGGGTGAGGAAGATGCACAGCTCCGTCCGGAGCACCTTTCGCACCCTGGGAGACATCCCTGTGGGCATGGTGGAGGAGGACCGGATCACCCCCCTCACCGACGACTACCGGCCCCGTCGCAACGACCGGGAAGTGACGGTTCAGGCGGCCTTTGATTCCCGGGTGACCCTCACGTACTACTATCCGGGGATGCAGCCTGACATCATCGACGCCCTGGTGGAGAAGGGGTACCGGGGGATCGTCATCGCCGGGACGGGGTTGGGGCACGTGAACCGTCTCATCTACCCGGCTCTGGAGCGAGCCCGGGAGGCCGGCGTGCAGGTCTACATGACCCTGCAGACCCTGTGGGGCTTCGTGCAGATGCACGTCTACGAGACGGGGCGGGAGATCCTGGAGCTGGGGGTGGTGCCCCTGGCGAACATGCTCCCGGAGGTGGCCTATATCAAGCTGGGTTGGGCCCTGGGTCTGCACCCGGACGACCCGGAGTTGGTGAAGGAGATCATGGCCACGCCCGTGGCCGGGGAGATCACGGAGCGGGAGCCCCACGACGGGTACCTGGTGTTCCAGGGGGGCGTGCCCGAGATCCAGGAGTTCCTGGGGAAGGTCTGGCGGTAGCGTGGCATGAAGCTTCCCCTCCGCTCCCTGACCTTCTGGATCTTCGTCGGCCTCTTCGCCGGCATGGCGGCGGGGCAGGTGGTGGGGGAAGCCATCCTGCCGGTGGCCGATCCCCTGTCGGACATCTTCCTGCGGCTCCTCCGCATGGCCATCATGCCCCTCATCATCACCTCCCTGACGGCGGCGGTCATCAGCGTGGGAGAGCGGGGGAACCTGGGAGCCCTGGGCGCCAAGACCTTCGCCTACTATGTCACAAGCAGCCTCCTGGCCATCCTGGTGGGGCAGACCCTGGTGAACATCTTCCAGCCGGGGATCGGGTCGGCCATCGAGTTCCAGCGGGAGGTGGAGGAGATCCCGGCGGCCTCCCAGACGCCCACCGAGCTCATCCTGGAGATCATCCCGGAGAATCCCTTCCAGGCCCTGGCCGAAGGGAACGTGCTGCCGGTCATCTTCTTCTGCATCCTTTTCGGCTACTTCGTCACCCGCCTGGACGAGCCCTACAAGAGCCAGTTGGGGGACTTCTTCCAGGGAGCCTTCCAGGCCATGATGAAGCTGGTCCACGTGGTCATCTGGACGGCGCCCCTGGGGGTGTTCGGCATCAACGCCCGCATCGTGGCCACCACGGGCTTCGAGGCTTTCCGGTCCCTGGGCTTCTACTTCGCCCTGGTCCTGGTGGGGCTGTTCATCCATGGCGCCGTGACACTGCCCACCCTGGTCTGGCTCGTGACCCGCAAGAACCCCTTCCGACACTACAAGGGGATGCCCCCGGCCCTGGTCACCGCTTTCTCCACCTGCTCCACCATCGTCACCCTCCCCCTGACCATGGAGGCGGTCCACGAGAACTCGAAGGTCTCGGAGAAGATCTCCTCCTTCGTGTTGCCCATCGGGGCCACGATCAACATGGACGGCACGGCCCTCTACGAGTGCGTGGCCGTGATCTTCATCGCCCAGGTCTACGGCTTCGCCCTATCCTTTGACCAGCAGCTCATCATCGTGCTCACGGCCCTCTTGGCTTCCATCGGTGCCGCCTCCGTGCCCATGAGCGGCATGGTCATGATGTCCATCATCCTGGGAGCCGTGGGCCTGCCCCTGGAGGGGGTGGCGGTGATCCTGGCCGTGGACCGGATCCTGGACATGTTCCGGACCATGATCAACGTCCTGAGCGACTCCTGCGGAGCCGTGATCGTGGCCACCCTGGACGGAGAGGAGGTCCTCACGCCAGAGTAGGTGGTCTGGCCTTCGGCGGTTCGGGAATCGGGGCCGCGTCTTCCGATGGCGCTGGAGCCAGCGCCGCTGCTTCCTTTTCTCAGCAGTTCCGGAACCAGGGTCGGGCCTTCCGACTTTCAGCAGTTCCGGAACCAGGGTCGGGCCTTCCGACTTTCAGCAGTTCCGGAACCA
>CAZZEL010000018.1:1420-2685 GCA_964652625.1 uncultured Gemmatimonadaceae bacterium | reverse complement strand
TCAGCAGTTCCGGAACCAGGGTCGGGCCTTCCGACTTTCAGCAGTTCCGGAACCAGGGCCGTTCCGTCTTCTCGGGTGGATCGTCGGTGAGGACCAGCCGAGGGCCCTCCGGATCGTGGAAGAGGGCCAGCTGCCGGATCCGGTCCTCCTTCCGCAGGGTCAGGGAGGTGGATCCCTCGTCTTCACCTGCCTTTCCACCGGCTCCCTCCTCCACGGCTTCCCAGCCGGACCCTTCAAGCTGGCGAAAAAGCTCCTGGAAGCTGGATTCGGCTTCGGGGATGCCGTCCCAGCGGAGGATCTTGGCCCCGGTGGAGGCCAGCCGGAGGAGGACGGCTTCCCGCTCCGGCAGGAAAGGCAGATCCGCAGGGTGCTCCTCCGGGCGGACCTGGGTGGCAGGGAGATTCACGCCGGTCATGACCACCACGAACTCGTGGTTCTCGTCCTCCGCCTCCACCCGGTAAAAGCGGGGATCCTCCGGTTCCCGGATCATGAGGGTGCGTACACCCTGGGCATCGAAGAACTCCTCGAAATCCGTCCGTCCCGATTCGAACCGGCGAATGGCTTCCCGAGCTTTCTCCCGTGACTCCTGTGACATGGGCTCCGCCTCCCCCGAGGCGTCGGGCCCCGGGTGTGATTCGCGTGCATTCTGGTATGGTATCCGCAAGAGGGCATCGCCAGGAGAGCAGTGGGCCGGACGCGGCCGCACCCCCCTTTTTCTGATCATCCTCCTGGATACCGATGGTCTGAGGACGCCTACCCGGGTGGCGAGTCCGGGATCCAGGGTACCGGAGGGGAGTGTACAGAGTGCAGGGGGAGACGAGGACATCCCTCGCCGCCGACGTCAGCTACGGAACCAGGAGGAGGGCAGCATGCCGGAATCGAAGACGGCTCCAGCCATCGCCGAGGACGCCTGGGGTAAGGTGACCCTGGAGGACGGACGCACCTTCAAGGACGTGAAGCTCTGGCCCGGAGGCGCCCGGGAGTGGGATTGGGGGGAGACGGGGACGAGCCACGGCGACGGCATTCAACCCGGAGACGTCAGGGAGCTCCTGGACCACGGCGCGGAAGTGGTGGTGCTCTCCAGGGGCCGGAACGAACGCCTGAACATTGCCCCCGGGACCCTGGAGCTCCTGGAGGACCGGGGGGTGGAGGCCGTGGTTCTCCCCACGCCGGAAGCCATCCGGCGCTACGGCGAGCTCAGACAGACCCGCCCCGTGGGGGCTCTCATCCACTCCACCTGCTGAGCTCTTCCCACCTTGGTTCCC
>CAZZEL010000018.1:0-1320 GCA_964652625.1 uncultured Gemmatimonadaceae bacterium | reverse complement strand
CTGGCCTCCGCAGTCTCCGGAACCTAGACTGCCTCGTTACATTTCTGTGACCCAATACAGGCAGGTGCTCCGCCGTGACCAGATGTGCCGGAATTCCCACCTCTTTCCTCTTCCTCCTGGGGTGTTTCGGGCTGGGGCTGCCCGGCCTGTCGGTCCTGGTTTGCCCTGGCCCTGCCCTGGGGCAGGACGTGTCGGAAAGCGCCTCCGGTGATACGGCCCGGATTACCTTCTCGGGACTCTTCTACCTTGGATTCGAGGGAGCTCGCCGGGGGGGAGTGGATTCGGCTGCCTTCGTCATCGACCGCTCCTACCTCACGGCTCGGGTGCGCATTCTGCCCCGCCTCACCGGCCGCCTCACCCTGGACACGAGTCAGGACCGGGAAGGGGACGGCCGGGGAGACATGGAGGTCCGACTGAAATACGCCTACGCAAAATACGATCTGGGCGAGTTGGAGGGCATTCGGGACCTGAGCCTCGAAGGTGGGATCGTCCACATGGTGTGGCTGGCCTTCGAGGAGCACATCAACCTGTATCGGATGCGGGATCCCATGTTCCTGGAGCGAACCGGGATCTTCAACTCCGCGGACTTCGGCCTGACCCTCTCCGGATCCCTGGGCCCGGACCTGCCGGCGGAGTACCGAAACGAGGTGAGCTCGGACTACGCCGGACGATGGGGAAGCTTCGCCCTGGGCCTCTACAACGGTGGAGGGTATCACGGGGATGAGCGGAACACGAACAAGGTCGTCCAGGGCCGTCTCACCCTCCGTCCTTTTCCGGATCGCCTACCGGGCTTCCAGGTGTCGGGGCTCGGAATCGTAGGGAAGGGGAACCGCTCCGGGGACCAGTACCCCATCCCGGACTGGCGGACCTTCGACCTCTTCCTCTCCTACCAGCACCCCCGGGGGACCGTCACTGCACAGCGGGTGTGGGGAGAAGGCAACCAGAAGGGGACCTGGACCGAGCCCTTCTCGACCCTCCCGGAAGCCGGGGAGGCCACGGACTACTCCGGAGCCTCGGTGTTCGGGGAGCTACGTCCAGGAGGAGGGTGGCGGATCCTGGGAGGCTACGACCAGGTGGACCGGACGCCGGGACTCGAGGACGCCGGTCTTTCCCGGATCCATCTCGGCGTGGGCTACGACCTGGGACGGCAGAACATCCTGCTCCTGGACTGGGACCGGTTGGACTGGGACAGGGAGGGCCGGGCCACGGACAGTCGGGTCCAGTTGGTCTTCCAGGTCAAGTTCTGAGTTCGGGCACCCGGGACTCACCCCCCTCCCCGGCGCTCCATGCCCCGGGGTATCCGGCTCCGGGCCCGTAGCT
>CAZZEL010000017.1:21242-53292 GCA_964652625.1 uncultured Gemmatimonadaceae bacterium | reverse complement strand
GGCCAGGCTTGACAGCCGACCCCCATCCCGTCGGGATTTGGAGGGTTCACTGAAAACCCGAAGCTCATCTCCAGGAGGACTCCATGGTCTCGTTGGCCTCTCTGTGGCTCCCCATCCTGCTCTCCGCCGTCCTGGTCTTCTTCGCCGCCTTCCTGGCCTGGGTGGTCCTGCCCCATCACCGGAAGGACTTCCGACCCCTCCCGGATCAGGATGCCCTCCTGGCAGAGATGCGGGCGCGAAAACTCACTCCGGGCCAGTACGCCCTTCCCCACACCCTGGATCGGGAGGAGATGGCCACCGACGCCTTCCGGGAGAAGGTCCGGGCCGGGCCCACGGGTTTCCTGTACCTCCGGGACCCGGCGAAGCAACTGGCCATGGGGAGCCGGCTGAGTCAGGCCTTCCTCTTCTACCTGGTCCTGGGGCTCTTCGTGGCCTACATCGGCTACGTGACTCTCCCGGCGGGCACGGCGTACCTCACCGTTTTCCGGGTCACCGGAACCGCGGCCTTCCTGGGGCACTGCGGCGCCCTCTTTCCCCGGTCCATCTTCTTCGGGGTCAGCTGGTCCATGACCTGGAAGGAGGTAGCCGACGGGATCGTCTATGCCTTGCTCACGGCCGGGACCTTCGCCTGGTTGTGGCCAGGGTGAGGAAGCCGGGCAGGCCGCCCCCCGGTCAGCCGGCCTCCGACTGGAGCCCGGCGGCCACCTGTTCCACCTGCTCCCAGACCCGGAGGAGGTTCTCACCCCAGATCTTCCTGATCTCCTCGTCGGTGTAGCCCCGGCGCACCAGCTCCTCGGTGACGTTGGGAGCCTCGCTGGCATCATTGAAGCCCCTGATCCCGCCGCCGCCGTCGAAATCGGTGCCGATCCCCACGTGGTCGATACCGATGAGGTCCTTCACGTAGTCGATGTGATCCACGAAGGTGGTCACGTCGGCTCCGGGCCACTGGGCCTCGATCTCCTCCAGGCGGGTCCGGTACTCCTCCCGCTCCTCCTCCGTCATGGCCCGATAGGCCTCCCGGCTGGTGATCCCCATCTCCTCCCGGAGAGTCTCGATAGCCTGGACCTTCTCCGGAGGATCCTCCATGAGGTAGCTGTCCAGGGCCACGATCTGGATCACGCCTCCGTTCTCGGCGAGGCCCTGCAGCAGTTCGTCACTCAGGTTCCTGGGATGGTCGGCCAGGGCCCGGGCGCCGGAGTGGGAGGCGATGGCCGGAGCCCGGGTCAGGGCGAAGACGTCCCGGACCGTGTTGTCGGACACGTGGGAGAGGTCCACCATGATCCCGAGCCGGTTCATCTCCCTCACCACCTCTTCCCCGAACTCCGACAAGCCGCCGTGCTCCTCCTCCGCCCCCCCCCGGGGGGTCGAGGAATCGCCGATATCGTTGTGGCCGGAGTGGGTGAGGGTGATGTAGCGGGTTCCGAGATCGTAGTACTGCTCAACCAGGGAAAGGTCCTGACCGATGGCGTAGCCGTTCTCGATGCCGATTCCGTAGACCTTCTTCCCCTCCGAGAGGATCCGCTCCACGTCCTCGGTCCGGTAGGCGATCTCCACCTTGTCCGGGCACATCTCCTCGGCCACCCGGTGAATGGCGTCGAACTTCTCCATGGCCGCCGCCTTCACCTCGGCGTAGCCCTGGGGCGTTCGGGGCCCCTGACCCACGAAGACGGCGGGAAAGGTCATGTCCAATCCACCGGCCTCCATCTTGGGAATGTCCACCCGCATGTCCGTGCCGGTGCAGGGATTGATCTCTTCCGTGCCCCAATTCCCCAGGATGTCGTTGTGGGTGTCGATGGTGACGGCAGCCTCGTGGATCTCCTGGGCGTGGGCCACGATCTCCGCTTCGGTGCGGGGTGGAGCAGCCTCGTCGGTTTCCGTGCCGCAGGCCGAGAGGAGAGGGACGAGGGGGATAAGAAGGAGAAACGCATCAATACGTGCGTGGAGAAACCGGATCATCGTGCCCTCCCGTGGGCGTGGGGTGATGCCCCGGAGAGGAGTCGGGAGAGCTCCCTCCGGAGCCGAGCCAAACCAGGGAGGGAAGCTCGGGTTCGGGGGCCCGGCACGCAACCGGGGGAGAGGTCCCCTCCGACCCCATGGCCGGGTGCAGTGTACATGAGGTCAGAGGGCAGTCATGTACGACTCGCTCCGAAACGGACGTCACAGGACCCCACAACGACCAGGAACGCCGAGAGGCATCCAGTGACGACCACACGAACACCACACGAACACCACACGACAACCACCGACGACGACACGACAGCAAAGGACACCCGAGATGATGAAGAAGCTCACGAGCCTTCTGGGATACATGAAAGCCCCGAGAGCCACCTATCTGGCCAAGCACCCGGTGAAAGGACCGAAGAACCTCCTGGCCCTCCGGGGCGCCCGCTCCATGCTGAAGACCAAGGGCGCAGCGGTGACTGCCGGGATCGTGGCCGGAGCCGCGGCCATTCCCATGGCCATCCTGGCCCGAAAGAAGATGAAGGACTGAGACAGGGAGCCGGCTCCCTCGACCCCGGCAACGCCAACGGCCTCCCTTTGGGATTCCGGGCCTGATTCATACCCACCGGCCACTGCCCCTTCCCCTCCCGTCCATCCAGGGGGCCCGCTTGCGGTTGCCAGACCAGGAAGAGCGACGTGAATTCCCCAACGGACCGATAGCGAAGGCCTGCTTGGGGATTTCACCCCCTGAGAGAAGGTCAATCCCCCAAAGGCCCGTTCGAAGGTGCTCTGTTGGGGAATTCACGACCTGTTGAGGGCTGTTCAACAACCCTCTTGGAGGGCACGAACCCGGATCGCGGGACCTCCCGCCTTGCTACCCATCGCCCTTCTTGGGATCTTCTTGCACCCTGGCGGCGTCGCCCGGACCCGCGGACGGCAGGGAGAAGCGGGCCAGCCCCGTCTGCCGAGCTCGGGATCCGGTTGCCGGAGCGAGGCCGGAGACCGGGAGTGACGCGAGTTTGCGGGCCGCTGTCCCGGTCCACCGATACGCTGCCAGCACGGTCAACCAGTAGGTTGGCAGCACCGAAAACCTGACAGGAGGCATCCAGGAGGATGACCCTCTGGTCCACCATTCGAGCGTTCTTCACCGCCGGCAAGGCGGTGGTGGGCGGCTTGTCGGAGAAGACGGCGGGAGACGATCCTCTGGCTCTCTTCCATCGATGGTTCGAAGATGCGAAGGCCTCGGGAATCTACCTTCCCGAGTCCACGGCCCTGGGTACAGCCACCCCCGACGGGAAACCCTCCGTCCGCTTCGTGCTCCTGAAATCCTACGATGAACGGGGCTTCGTCTTCTACACGAACTACGGAAGCCGGAAAGCGGCCCACCTGGAAGACAACCCCCAGGCCACCCTGGTCTTTCACTGGGCCATTCTCCAGCGCCAGGTCCGCCTGGAGGGCAGCGTGGAGACCATCTCCCAGGAGGAATCGGCGGCCTACTTCCATAGCCGGTCCCGGGGAAGTCAGATCGGGGCCTGGGCGTCTCGACAGAGCGAGGCGCTGGAGAGCCGTGAGGTCCTGGAAGAGCGGGTGAAGCACTACCAGGAGAAGTTCAAGGGGCAGGAGGTTCCCCTTCCTCCCTTCTGGGGAGGTTATCGACTCAGAGCCGACCACTTCGAGTTCTGGCAAGGGCGAGTCAATCGGCTCCACGACCGGTTCCGTTTCGAGCGAGCCGGTGCCGAAGAGCCTGCCAGCTGGCGTCGGACCCGCCTCTATCCCTGAGGAGGGAAGAGGGTGGGGGGGCCTGGGCAAGAGCTGAGGACCCAGGAAAGACCCTGAGGAACCCGGGGAGAACTCGACAAGGAAAGCTCGAGGAAGCCATGACACCCACACGCCGCGACTTTCTGCGAACGTCGTTGTTGACCGGAGGCTCCCTGGCGGCAGGAGGCTCCCTGGCGGCGGGAGGATCTCTGACGGCGGGAGGATCCCTGGCCCGGGGAGGCTCCCTGGCCGCCGGAGAGGGACCCCACCCTGGACCCTCATCCTCCCTGCGGATCCTGATCCTGGGAGGGACGAGCTTTCTGGGCCCCCACCAGGTCCACACGGCCCTCTCCAGGGGTCACGAGGTGAGCATCTTCACCCGGGGCCGAACGAAGCCGCAGATCTTCGTGGAGGACTTCCAGCATGTGGAGCACCTCATCGGGGACCGGGCGGACGACCTCTCGGCCCTGGAAGGCCGGACGTGGGACGTGGTCCTGGACAACTCCACCCGGGAGTGGGAGTGGGCCCGGGACTCGGCCCGCCTCCTGGCGGATGCCGTGGACCTCTACCTCTTCGTCTCCAGCACCGGGGTGTACTGGCCCTACCTCACCACGGACATCGACGAAAGCGGGGAGACCCGGACGGACGATCCCTCCGGCGGGGAGAACGTGAGCGCGGCCTACGGGGTCATGAAGACCCTGGGGGAGCGGGAGGTCCAGGAGGTCTTCGGCCACCGGGCCATCATCGCCCGTCCGCAACACTTCACGGGACCGGGCGAGCGGCAGAACCGGCATCCCTTCTGGGTGGAGAGGATGGAGCGGGGTGGAGAGGTCCTGGCCATGGGGAAGAAGACGGACCCGGTCATGCTCCTGGACGTGAGGGACCTGGTGGACTTCATGCTCCACCTGGTGGAAACCCGGACCGGAGGCGTCTTCAACGTGGCGGGCCCCGCCTCTCCCATGACCATGGAAGAGTTCCTCCACGGCCTCCGCTTCTGCACCGGGACGGCGGTGGTATGGACCTGGATCCAGGACTACGATTTCCTCCAGGCCCACGACCTCACCTACGTGGTCCCCTGGGTCATGCCGGTGGGAACGGAGAAGGGCTACACCAGCATCGACATCGGGAAGGCCCTGCGGCACGGACTCCGGCACCGGCCCCTGGCCGAGACCCACCTGGACACCCGGGACTGGTGGTACTCCGACGCCGTGTCCGAGGAGCGCCGGAGGGAGGCCCGGACCCGATTCCCCCTCACGCCGGAGCGGGAAGGAGAGATTCTGGCGGCCTGGAAGAGCCGGGCCTCAGCCTCCTCCACCCCCTGAGCCGCCGGCTCTCCGCACCGGCCCTCCGGGCTTCTCCGGCCGCTGGTACTGGGGCTTCTTCAGCTCCTCCAGGAGGTACTGGATGGCCCGCTCGATGATGGGCTCCCGTCCGGCGGCGATCTCCTCCGGACGATCCAGGACCTGGAAGCCCGGATCCGGAGCCACCCCCTCGGCCTCCACGGCCCACTCCCCTTCCACGTCCACGAAGGCAAAGCGGGGCACGGAGAGGCTGCCCCCGTCCACGAAGGAGGGGTTCCCGCTGATCCCCACCAGGCCGCCCCAGGTCTTCTCCCCGATGAGGGGCCCCAGGTCCAGCCGGCGAAAGTAGTAGGGGAAGGCATCGCCTCCGGAGGAGGCCTGTCCGTTGATGAGCAGGGCCTTGGGTCCGGTGTGGGCCACGGCGGGCTGGCTGTAGAGATCCAGGTGCCGCCGGGCCCAGAAGTTCAGGAGGGGAGCCCCCACCATGAAGGCCATCTCCTCGGGGATGAAACCGCCGCCGTTGTAGCGGTCGTCCAGAATGAGGGCGTCCTTCATGTGCAGGGGGCGCCAGCCCTCGTAGAGCTCCCGGTGCCCGGGAACGCCGGTGTTGGGAAGATGGATGTAGCCGATGCGGCCGTCGGAGAGGGAGTCCACCAGGGCTGCGTTCTCCCGGACCCACTGCTGGTAGCGGAGGCCCAGCTCGCTGGTGATGGGTCGGACGTGGTAGCTCCGGGCCCCCTGGGGGCTGGGCCGGTCGTTCACCGTCACCTCCACCGTCCGGTCGGCCTTGGCCACCAGGAAGGCGTAGGGGTTGTCCTCCGTGGTCACCGGATCCCCGTCGATGGCGATGAGGTAGTCCCCTTCCTCCACGTCGATCCCCGGCTCCGTGAGGGGCGAACGGTACTGCTCATGCCAGTTCTCCCCGGGGAAGATGTTCCGGATGCGGTAGCGGTCCCCGTCGGCTTCGAACTCCGCCCCCAGGAGCGCCACCTCCACCCGCTCCGGCCGGGGCATCTCCGGTGAGGAGTTGGCGTAGGCGTGGCCCACGTTCATCTCGGCGATGAGCTCGGTGATGACGTAGTCCAGGTCCGCCCGGTGCTTCACGTGATCCACCAGGGGCTCGTAGCGCTGGTACATGGCCTCCCAGTCCACGGCGTGGAGATCCGGGTCATAGAACCAGTCTCGCATGATGACCCAGGCGTCGTGGTAGATCTGGGCCCACTCCACCCGGGGATGGATGCGAAGCTCCATCCCCTCCAGGTCCAGGCGCCCGGCGTCATTCGACTGTCCGGGTCGCACGGCCACGATTCCGAAATCGGCCCGTCCCGTCCGATACAGGAGCTTGCTCCGATCCGGAGTGATGGCGAATCCGTTGATCCTGCTGATGATCTCCTCCGCCTCCCGGTCCTCCAGGGAGTACTTGTGCAGCCCTCCTCCGGAGAAGTAGAGAACGCCGTCCTCGGTGGGAATCAGGCCCCGGTAGCTTCCCGGGTCCAGATCGGGAAGGGGCATGATCCGCTGCCCGAGACCATCCAGGTCGATGGCCAGGGCGGCGCCCTCCGTCTCCGGGCCCGTCTCCGGGCCCGTCTCGGGGCCGGGCCCCTCCTCCTCGCCCCGGGCATCTTCTCCCGCCACCGCCGGCTCCTCGTCGCTCTCCGGCGGGAAGGGATGGCCGTAGTCGGACTGGAGGGTGGCCACGTAGATCCGGGACTGGAAGTCGCTCCCGCCGCCGAAGCTGAAGTCGAAATCCCGCTCACTCACGAAGTAGAGGAACCGACCCTGGGGATCGAAGGCCGGACTGGATTCGTCCGTCATGTCTCCGGTGACCCGGGTGGCCTCTCCGGAGTCGAGGGAGTAGAGCCAGATGGACGACATGGTGTTCGGGTTGTTCCTGGAGTAGGCGATCCACTTCGAGTCGGCGGACCAGCTGAAGTCGCTGAGCCCTCCCAGGCGGCTCTCGTCGATCTCCACCAGGCGCTCCGAGGAGACCTCCATGGCCCGGAGGCGATTTCTGTTGTCCGACCAGGCGATCCACTCCGAGTCCGGTGACCACCGGACCCCGTCCATCCACACCTCCTCCCCGGAGACCAGGCGCCGGGGCTCGGCGGACCGGTCCGAGGGCACGACGTAGAGGTCGTAGTTGCCGGAGGCGTCGCTGAAGAAGGTGATCCACTCCCCGTCCGGAGACCAGGTCACGCCCCGCTCCCGGTGGGCCGGGGTCTCGGAGATGTTTCGGATGTTGCCCTTCTCCGCCGGCACGGTGAAGAGCTCGCCCCGGCCCCCGAAGACCGCCCGGTTGCCGCTTGGGGAGATGTCGAAGGACTCCACGTCGTCGGAGACGTTCTTGTAGTAGGGGTTCGTGTGGGGCCAGTCCCCGGTGAGGGTGATGGTGAGCTTCCGGCTCTCCTTCGTGGCCGGGTCCAGGTGGTAGAGGTAGCCCCCGTTCTCGTAGATGATGCCCCCGACGCCCCGGCTGGGCCACATGACGTCGTACTCGGTATGGCGGGTCACCTGCCTCCTGGCCCCCGTCTCCGTGTCGTAGACCCAGAGGTTCAGCTTCTGGTTCTCGTCCCGGTCGCTGACGAAGTAGATCTCGTCCCCGATCCACATGGGAAAGTTGTCCGTGCTGGCCTGGGTGGTGATCCGGTCGCTGGCGTGGTTCGCCAGGTCGTAGATCCACACGTCCTGCTGCCGTCCGGCACGGTACCGTTTCCAGTGGCGCCACTCCCGGCTCTTGATGTTGTAGGCGAGCTTCGTGCCCGTCTCGTCGTAGGTGGCTCCGGAGGCCCCCTCCGGGATCTCCAGGGGCACTTCCAGGCCCCCGTTCACCGGGTCCACCAGGTAGTATCGCCCCACCCGTTGACCGAAAGGTGTCCGGTTCGCCCGGACCAGGATCTTCGAGCCGTCCGGAGTCCAGTCCAGTACCAGGTGGTCGTAGCCTCCCCGAGGCGGCATGGGCCCCACGTCCGGGTAGAAGGTGAGCTGCCGGGGCACACCCCCCTCCGAGGGCATGACGTAGACCTGCCGGGTGCCGGCATATTCTCCGCTGAAGGCGATCCGGCGACCGTCGGGACTGAAGCGGGCGAAGAGCTCCAGCCCCTCATGGGAGGTCAGGCGCCGGGCCTCTCCCCCATCCAGTGAGGCCGTGTACAGATCTCCGGCATGCGTAAAGACAACCCTGTCACCGTGGATATGGGGGAACCGCAGGAGCCGGGCTTCGTCCTGGGCCGGAACCGGCCTCGGCCAGGCCAGCGTGAGAAAGGCCAGGAGAAGGGCTGGAAGGAGGCAAAGAAGGGACTGGGGGCGCGTCCGATGTCGACGGGGATGCATATGAGACGACTCCAGGTGGAGGGGTCCTTGTCTTCGTCTTCCCGGTAGCATTCTCGCAGCCCTCAATCTGATACACCGCCGCCTCCGGGTCGAGGGGCGGGCCGGGCTGGGCCACCTTCGTGTCCCACAGGAGAGGGATCCCCGCCTCGGCTGGGTTTCACGCGGGCCGGGACCTGCCTCCTATTGGATCCCGTAGTCCCGGGCATAGACCATGAAGGTCTCGAAGGCTGCCGGGTCTTCCTCCCCTACGACGAACACCCGGGCGCCCCGGAGGCGGTCTCGCTCTTCTCCATCCAGGCCGTACGTTCCGAAGCCGGCGTTGGCTGCGTAGCCCAGGCGGATGCCGAAGTAGTCTCCCACGTAGTCGTTCACGTGATCGTGACCCACAAACACTCCTTTCACATCCCTCCGCTCCAGCATGGCCGCGAATAGGCCGCTGTTGAAGGGTCCCGAGGAGACTTCCTCGTTCTTCTCCCCCACCACCCCGTGGTGTTCCCGGGCCTCCCACATGAAACGGAACTCCCACAGGGGAATGTGGAAGAAGGCCAGGCCCGGGACCGGCCTACCGGAATCCTCCTCCAGGGCCGTCGAGGTCCGGTGATACCAGGCCACCTGGGTGGGGTGAATCACGTCCCATCCCGGCAACCCGTCGGCTTCCAGGGCTTGCTCCGCCACGGAGTCGGGGAAGTACCGGCCCGAGTCCAGGGCCCAGATGGCCAGCACGGGGCGAGGGGAGTCGCTGGCATGAACCAGGAGATGCATGTTGCCGGTTCCGTGGACGCCCTGGGGACCAGGCCGATTCACGTTGTAGGCGTAGGAGCGATAGTGCTCCAACATGGCCTCTTCGTCCACACCGGTCAGTGACGTGTGGTCTTCGTCGTGGTTCCCGAAGGTGACGAGCCAGGGGATCTCCCGGGAGTCCACGGGCTCGGCGAAGGAGCGGATGGCCCGCCACACGTCCCCCCGGGTCTCGGGCCCGGAGCGGATGTTGTCCCCGGTGAAGACCACCAGGTCCGGCCTCTGGTCGTCCAGGACCGCCTCCAGGAGCCGGACTGTCCGGGGATCCAGGTCCTGGTCGTCCTGGGTGTCCGTGAACTGGACGATGGTGAAGGTGCGGTCCGGCTGGAAGCGGAGAGGAAGGACCGGATTCCGGGCCTCTTCGCCGGCCGGGTCCTCCGGGGTCGCTTCGGGGCCATCGGTCCCTTCGCACCCCAAGCCCACCACCAGGGCAAGGAGCAGAACAGGAAGGAGAGGCGGAGCCGGGACCGGGAGGCCGCAGAGCCGGAGGCCGCGGGCCGAGAAGGAACCCGGAGCGAATGAGGGATCCGAGATGGGGCCAGACGGGCTCTGGGAGGGAGCGGGGGTGTGCCGGACCCGGGGTTGTCGCATGGTCGTGGGCTCCTGAAGGCTCGAGGGAGAGGGAGGGCGCTCCTTGCACGGGGCGAGGCGTGGCTGAACCTTGTTCCATGGCCGCCTCGCGGCAACCGGCCCCGCTTCCTGGGGGACCGGCATCACCGTCCACCCGCCAAAGGACCGCAATACGCCATGAGCCTCCTCTTCCCACTCCTGGCCGCCCTCCTTGTCCCCATCTCCGGGACCGCCGGAGCTCCCCCTGCCAGCCCCCGGGCTCCCGCCCAGTTGGCGCCGGCCTCCGGTGTGGAGGCGGCAGCCCCCGCGGCGAACCGTCTCGCTCCCGACGTGGGCGCGGCAGACCTCACGTCCGACGCCGGTGCACGGGAGCCGGCCCTTCCGGCCACCACCTTCCGGATTCGTCTGGCGCCGGACGCGGCCCGGGAGATGGCCGACCTGGGCCTGGAGGTCCCGGTGACGGGGCGGGTGTACGTCATCATCACCCGACAGGACGGAGCCGAGCCCCGGAGGCAGGTGGGGATCTCGGGTGTGCCCTTCTGGGGCATGGAGGTCCGGAACCTGGCGGGCGGGGGCACGACCTCCCTGACCCCGGGGGATCCGGGGGTCATCGGCTACCCGCTAGCGGATCTCAGCCAGGTCCCGGCAGGCGAGTACCGGGTGCAGGCCTTCCTGAATGTCTTCACCACCTTCCGGCGGGCCGACGGGCACACCGTGGAGATGCACCTGAACTCCGGCGCCGGCCAGAGCCCCTGGCGGGCCCCGGGCAATGCCTTCGGTCCCGTGGAGACCGTGGGCATGGAGCCTGGAGCCCAGGGGACGGTGGAGCTCGTCATCGACCAGGTGATCCCTCCCGTGGAGGCGGTTCCCTCCGGGGGCTCGCTCCAGCAGGGCAACCCCACGGACCGGGGAGACCTGGTGCGGTTCGTGAAGATCCGAAGCGAGGCCGTCTCCCGGTTCTGGGGGCAGGACATGTACATCGGCGCCAACATCCTCCTGCCCCCGGACTACTGGGAGAACCCGAACCGGCACTACCCGGTCATCTACCTCCAGGGCCACTTCCCCGGCCGCAGCGCTCCCTTCGGCTACGCCGAGGACGGGGAGGAAGGCCGGCGGGCCAACCCTGGCTTCTCCCAGTTCTGGCGCTCCCCTGACGCGCCCAGGATGATCCTGGTGAGCTTCCGGGACGCGAATCCCTTCTACGACACCTCCTACTCGGTGAACTCGGCGAACGTTGGGCCCTACGGAGACGCCCTGACCCGTGAGCTGATCCCCTACCTGGAGGAGGAGTTCCGGATGATCCCCGAGCCCTGGGCCCGCCTGCTGGCCGGAGGCTCCACCGGGGGCTGGGAAGCGTTGGCCATGCAGATCTTCTATCCGGACGTGTTCGGGGGAAGCTGGGGCTGGTGCCCCGACGGGGTGGACTTCAACTACTACCAGATCGTCAACATCTACCAGGACGACAATGCCTACGAGAGGGGCTCGGACTGGGTGAAGGTGGAACGCCCCAACCGGCGTCTTCCGGACGGCAACGTGGTCTCCACCATCCGGCAGGAAATGGGGTACGAGCGGGCCGTGGGGCCCGACGGGCGCTCCGGAGGCCAGTGGGCCATCTGGGAAGCCACCTACTCCCCGGTGGGCCCGGACGGTTACGCGGCACCCATCTGGGACCGGGTCACGGGGGAGATCGACCACCAGGTGGCGGGCTACTGGAAGGAGAACTACGACCTGACCCACTACCTGAAGACGAACTGGTCCCGCATCGGGGAAAGCCTGGTGGGCAAGCTCCACGTGGCCGTGGGGGACATGGACTCCTACTACCTGGACAACGCCGTCTATCTCATGGAGGAGACCCTGGGGACCCTCTCCAACCCGGAGCCCCGGGCCACCGTGCTCTACGGCCGCCGGGAGCCCCACTGCTGGATCGGGCCCAGCCCCTCACGGGCCGGGGAGGAGATGAGCAACACGGAGTTCGTCAGGGAGGCGGCCTTCTACCTGGAGGCCAGGGATCACAGCTGGTAGGGGCCCAGGATTCCGGGCGGGTGCCGTTTCTCAGGCCTCGTGGGCCACCTGCTCCCAGACCAGGGAGAGGTGCTGGGACACCTCCTCCATGGCCGCTTCTGAAAGGGTGTCCAGCTTCCCGCTGATCTCCCGGCCCACCAGACTCCGGAGGAACGCCACCGGCTGGTCCAGGTCCCAGTCCAGGAAGGGTTGGGTCCCCCGGTCCAGGTTCTGGAGGATCCGCAGGACCAGGTAACAATCGTCCAGGAGTCCGGCCAGACCCTGGGTCATCTCCGGAATCAGATCCACGGGACGGAGGAAGTACTGCTCGGCGTGGTCCAGCACCGGCTGGACGGTCCGGACCATGCTCCGGTTCCTGGCCTCCTGGGAGGCTCGAGCCAGGAACACGGGAACGGACTCGATGATCTCCACCGCCACCTCGGCGGTCTCCCGGACCTTGTCGTCGGGCATCTGGGGGGCCCGGCGCCGGATGAACCCTTCCAGGCTCCCCGGCCCCCGGGACTTCGCACTCTCGATGACGGCTTCCACATCCTGGAGGCTCATGGGCGCTCTCCCTGGGGGGTTCAGAAACGGGGGTAGTATAGGTAGGCGGGGCCCTGGAGGGAAACCACCGGCCCGCCCAGCCTCCGTTTCCCCTTCCCTTTCCCTCAAGAAACACCGCCGGAAGGTCGAGACTCGGGACGGGCGGAAGGTGCCACTCACATCCCGGTGCCCATGCGTCCCATGACCGATCCGCCCCATGGGAGATGGATGGTGCCCGGGAACCCCTGGACCTCCGCGGAGACCTCGTGACGGGAAGCCCTCCTCCTGTTCTCCTTTCCCGCCGCCTTCGGCGCGTCCTCCCCGTTCCTCCTGGGTGTCTCGCTCTCTCCCTCCTCCTTCTTCTCCTGACCGGCCTCCCCATCCATCTTCCGGCCCATCTCCCGGCCCAGGAGATCCCGGATTTCTCCCAGGAATGGCGTTGGGTGGATTTCGACCCGGGTTCGGGCCTCCCCGCCGGTCGCATCGAGGCTATGGTGGAGGCGGGAGGCACGTACTGGATCCGGACCCGGGAGGCCGTGGCCTTCTACGACGGGTACGAGTGGATCGTGGCGGATTCCGCCCGGGGCCTGCCTCCCGGTCGGGTCACCTCCCTGGTCCCGGACGAAAGGGACCGGGTCCTGGTGGCGAAGGAGGGGAGGATCTTTCGGGGGGACACGGCGGGGTTTCGACCGTTTCCGCTCCCGCCGGGTCTTGAAGGGAAGGCGGTGAAGGCCCTTCCCACCGCAGGAGGGGGGCTCATCGCCACCGTCTACCAGGGAGAGGGGGATACGGGGCGAGCCATCCGGATTCCCGAGAAGGGGGCTTCGCCGGGATTGCCGGACTCGCAGGCCTCCGGGGAGAAGAAGCGGGACAGGTACACCGCCGGCGCCGGCGATTCGGACACCCCCCAGGAGCCCCGGGTCACGGGCCGGGGCCACCATGCCTGGCGCACCCGAAGCGGCCGGGTCTGGGCACACACCGGCCGCCGACTTCTCCACTGGGATGGACGGGATTGGAGCGCCCTTCCCGTGGAGGGCACGTGGACGAAGCTGGTGGGGCTGGTCCTGGAGAATCGCCGGGGCCAGGGGATGGCCTTCCGGAAGGGGCCTCCGGACCGGAGAAGCCTCCTGTCCTGGAGCCCGAGCCAACGGGCCCGGGAGGTGACGTCGGAAGGAAGGAACCTGCTCCTCTCCGGTGACCTGAGGGACGACGGCCAGGCCCTCATGCTCTGGGAGACCGGGGACGTCCGCTTTCTCAACCGGGACCGGTGGGAGTCCGTCTCCTCCATCTCCAGCTCCCGGGCCCAGGGGCTCTACTTCGCCTACCTGGCGGAAAACGGAGACGTCTGGCTGGCCTCCAGCCGGGGACTCCACTGGTTCCGGGACAGCCTCAAACGCTGGAGGAGCCTGTCCTTTCCCTTTCCGGATCTCCGGAACCGGGTCCACGCCATCCTCTCCACCCCCGACGGGGCCATCTGGATCGGCACCCAGGTGGGCCTGGGCCGCTGGAGCCCCACGGACCCTCCCGGCCGGATCCCCATCCCCTGTCCTCAGCCACGCCCCGGGATCACGGGTCTGGCACGGGACAGCAGCGGCGGGGTCTGGGCCGTAAGCGGGAGCTCCTTCCAGGGCGCCTACCGGTGGGACGGGGAGGGATGGACCCACTGGGGAGCCCAGGAGGGGCTGGTGGGAGAGATCCACGACGTGGCCGTGGACCGGGACGGGAGCGTCTGGTACCTCTCCCTGGGGTCTGCCAACGAGGAGGGAGCAGGCCAGGGAGTGTACCGCCTCCGGGAGGGACGGATCACCCGCTGGACGGACCCGGAGGGCTTCCTGGAGAGCCGGGCCTACGCCTTCGCCCAGGGTCCGGACGGGGCCTACTGGTTCGGGACCCTCCGGGGGCTCACCCGGTGGAAGGAGGGACGCTGGAGCCACTGGGGACCCGGAGAGGGGCTGAGACCGGCAGGCCATCCGAAGGTGTTCAGCCTCGCGGTGGACTCGGCAGGGACCCCCTGGTTCGGGGGAGGCCACAACACCCGGACCGGACTGGGGACCCTGGGGCCGGGGGACAGCATCCGCTACCTCACCCGGGAGGAACACGGGCTGCCCGGCGACGAGATCTGGGACGTGGAGGTGGACGAGAAGGGACGTGTCTGGTTCTCCACGAACCGGGGCGTGGGATTCCTGAAGGACGGGCACCCCGTGACCTTCGACGCCACCACCGGCCTGAGCACCACGGGGGTCTGGCCCCTGGACGTGCGGGAGGAGGTGGTTCTCCTGGGAACCACCGGAGACGGCGTGGCCCGTTTGTCACGGGACGAGGAGGAGCAGCCGGCTCCCCGTCCCAGGATCGTATCCGTGCTGCAGGAGGAGGACGTCCTCCACCTGACCTGGGGAGCCTTCCCCTTCAACGGCCAGACTTCCCCCGCCCAGGTCCCCACCCGATTCCGCCTGGATGACGGGCCCTGGTCCCCGTGGGGGACGGAACGCTCGGCTTCCACCCCGGCTCCGGATGCCGGCACCCACACCGTCGCCGTCCAGGCCCGGGGGCTCTTCGGCCAACTCGGGGAAGACACCATGGTCTTCACCGTGCCTCCACCCCTCCTCCTCTCTCCGGAGGTGGCCATCCCCGTGGCCGTGCTCATGACGGCTTTTCTGGCCCTGGCCGGAGTCCACGTGGTCCGGAAGCGACGGGGGGACGAAGCCCTCCGGGAGAGCGAGGAGCGCTTCCGAGCCCTGGTGGAAGGGGCTCCGGAAGCCATCGCCCTCTACGACCCGGAGGAGAACCGCCTCACCCAGGTCAACGCCAACGGGGAGCGTCTGGTGGGCTACGGCCAGGACCAGTTGAAGGACATGAGCCTGGACCAGCTCCATCCTCCCACCCAGGCCGACGGCCGGTCGTCCCGGGAACGCCTGGACGAGCTCGTGGAGGCGGTTCAGGCCGGGGAGATGCCGGTAACGGAATGGCTGATCCGGGACGCCCGGGGGAAGGACATCCCCTGCGAGCTCCGCCTGGTGGGTCTGCCCTACCAGGGTCGCTCTCTCATCCGCATCTCCCTGGTGGACATCTCCACCCGGCTCAAGGAGGAGGAGCGGAGGAGGGAGTTGGAAGAGCACCTCTTCCAGGCCCAGAAGCTGGAGGCGGTGGGACAGCTCACCGGCGGGGTGGCCCACGACTTCAACAACCTCCTCACCGTGGTCCGGGGCAACCTGGAGCTCCTGGCCGAGGATCTTCCCCGGGATCCGGACCACGAGGAGCTCCGGAAGCTCACCTCCGACGCCACCCGGGCTGCAGAACGGGGAGCCCTTCTCACCCAGCGGCTCCTGGCCTTCTCCCGGCGTCAGAACCTGGCCCCCAGGATCCTGTCCGTCTCGGAGCTGGTTCACGGACTCCTGGACCTCATCCGCCGGACCCTGGGAGAGACCATCGCCGTGGAGACCCGGTTGGGCCAGGAGGTGTGGCCCATCCTGGCAGATCCGGCCCAGCTGGAGAGCGCGCTGCTGAACCTGGCCATCAACGCCCGGGACGCCATGCCCGAGGGGGGCACCCTGACCGTCGGCGCCGAGAACACCCACCTCACCACGGCGGACCTGGAAGAGGTGGAGGCCCGGGCCGGGCCCTACGTGGTCCTTTTCGTCACGGACGACGGGGTGGGCATGGCCCCGGATGTGGCCGCCCGGGCCGTGGAGCCCTTCTTCACCACGAAGGACGTGGGGAAGGGCAGCGGGCTGGGACTCAGCATGGTGTACGGATTCACCCGCCAGTCCGGGGGGCTGACCCGGATCCGCTCCCGGCGGGGCGTGGGCACGTCGGTACGCCTCTACTTCCCCCGAGCCACGGCAGAGGAGGCCCAGGCCGCCGACTAGGCTACTACCCCGTCTGGCTACCCCGGCCTCCTACCCCGACCGGGCGTGCCATGCCTCCAGGATCCGGGCCTCCTTCTCCGGATCCAGGCCCGTGCCCAGCTCCCGATCCTCCTGGGGCTGGGACGCCCACCACTCCAGGGTGTCCCGGGCCGTGTCGGCCAGGGGACGGAAGGTGAGACCGGCCTCCACGGCCTTGCTGCAGTCCCAGGCGCTGAACCCCCGCATCTCCGGGGAGGGATAGACCCAGAGGGGCATCTCCATCCAGGCCCCCACCTCGTGCTCCCGGAGGAAGTCGGCTTCCACCCAGGCAAAGGAGACGTCGGCAGAGGTGATGGCCCGGATCCCGTAGAGGAGCCCGGCCATGGTCAGGGGGGCCTCGGGTCCCGTGGCGTTGTAGGTGCCGGAAGCTTCCACCTCCAGGAGGTGGACCATGAAGCGGGCCAGGTCCCGCACGTCCACCCACTGCACCCAATCCGAGCCATCGCCGGGAGCCAGGACCTCACCACCCCGGTGGATCCGGACCGGCCAGTAGGTGAAGCGGTCGCTCCGGTCGTGGGGGCCCACGATGAGGCCCGGCCGAACCACGATCCCCCCGTCGCCGAATGCCCGGAGGGTCACCCTCTCCGCCTGGGCCTTGTTCGGCCCGTAGGCCCGCTCCTGGCCGGCTTCCAACGCATCCCGGTAGTCCTCCTCGGTGAACACGGGGGTGGTCTCGGTTCCCCCGATCCGGCTGTTGTCCTTGTGGGCCGAGATGCTGGAGACGAAGAGGTAGTGGCCCACGGAGTCCCGGAGGATCTCGGTGGAATCCTCCACCCAGGGGGACAGGCTGGCGGAGTTGTCCAGCACGGCATCCCAGCGCCGCCCCTCCAGGGCCGAGTAGTCCGGAATGGCCCGGTCTCCCACCAGCTTCTCCAGCTCCGGGAAGAGGTGGGGGTTGGTCCGGCCCCGGTTGAAGAGGGTCACACGGTGCCCCCGGGCCCTGGCATACTCCACCTGGGCGATTCCCAGAAAGGCCGTTCCCCCCAGGATGAGGAGGTCCAGGGGCCTCTCGGCCCGGGGCAGCTCCTGCAGCGGGCGGTGGCCCGGGCCCCCTCGGGGGCCGGTGGCTCCGACTCCCGTGGCCGGATTCACGTTCGCCTCGCCCCTCATGGACATGCCCCCGAACCCCAGGCCCACCCCTCCGGCCGCAGCCCCTGCCAGAAACTCCCGTCGGCTCGTCATGTTGTCCTGCCTTCCCGTTCTCGAGGATCATGGCTGCCGGAGCACCGGCTCGTCACTCCTGCACGTTTCCCTGCCTCACCCGCCAGGCGTCCAGGATGAAGGCCTCCCGGTCCGGATCCAGGCCCGCACGGAGGTTGGTCCTCTCCTCCGTCGGCCGTCCCAGGAACCAGGCCAGGGTCTCCTCCGCCGTGACGGCCAGGGGCCGGAAGGTGAGGCCGGCGTCCAGAGCCCGTTCGTTGCTCATCCGGGCGAACCCCGCCCGGGCTCCTTCCGGAGGCATCCAGGCCGGCATGTCGGACCAGGCCCGGACGCCGAGATCCTGGAGGAAGTCGGCGTCGACCCAGACGAAGAAGACCGGGGAGGTGGTCACCGCCCGGATTCCGTAGAGCATCTCCGCCAGGCTCAAGGGGGAGGAGGGGCCCACGGCGTTGAAGGTCCCGGTGGTCCGCTCTTCCGCCGTCCGGACGACCCATTCCGACAGGTCCCGGGCGTCGATGAACTGCACCGGGTCGTCGGGGGTGCCCGGGGCCACGATCTCCCCACCCCGGTGGATCCGGGCGACCCAGTAGGTCCATCGGTCGCTCCGGTCCCCGGGGCCCACGATGAGCCCGGGGCGGATCACCGTGGCCCGGCCGGGGAAGGCCTCCCGGGCCTCCTCCTCGGCCAGGGCCTTGGAGGGGCCGTACCCGGTCCATTCCTCCCGGGGCAGGTCCGGACGCCCCACCGGCGCCGTCTCGTCGATGCCGATCTCCGCCCGGGAGGCGTATACGGACTGGGTGGAGATGAAGATGTACTGCCCCGCCCGATCCTTCAGGAGCTGGGCCGACTCCCGGACCCAGCGGGGGTTCGTGGCGGAGTTGTCGATGACCACGTCCCACTCCCGGCTTCCCTCCAGGGCTCCCAGCTCCCCGGTCTCCCGGTCGCCCCGGAGCTGCTCGAGCCCAGGGAAGAGATCGGGGGCGGTCCTCCCCCGGTTGAACAGGGTCAGCGCGTGACCCCGCTCCCTGGCGTATCGGACCTGGTGGGGTCCGATGAACCCCGTGCCCCCGAGGATCAGGATCCGCAGGGTCCGGGGAGGACCTTCCTGAGTCCCGGAGTCCGAGGCCGGGTTTCCGGTGAGCCGACTCCCTGTGGGCTCGAGGGCCACCAGGGGCACGGCACCCAGGGTGAGGCCGCCTCCAGCCAGAACCGCTCCCTTGAGGAACTCCCGTCTCCGAATGATCACGTGTCCTCCCTCTTTCCAGCCTGGTCCGTGGATCGTCGGCGGGTCGATCCGCACGGGTCCATTCGCCCTGATGCGTCGCCAGCCGTGATCCAATGTAGGGCCGTGCCTGCATCCCCTGGTAGTGCCTTCCCGCCCTCCATTTCGGGAGCCGTGGCGCTCGTAACGCGGCTCGCCCACCTTGTTCAACAGCCCTCTGTGGTTGAGTAAGACATGGCGAGGGACGCGGGAATGCCGGTCAGGAGACAGAGATGTCGGAGGAGCGAAGGGGAACGGGAGTCAGAACGTGAATCGAGACCACATGCTGAGTCGGGCCCGGGATGCGACGGAGCTCTGGGACTTCATCGTCATCGGAGGCGGGGCCACCGGCGTGGGGGTGGCCGTGGACGCCGCCTCCCGGGGGTACCGGACCCTCCTCCTGGAGCAGAGCGACCTGGGCAAGGGGACCTCCAGCCGGAGCACGAAGTTGGTCCACGGGGGGGTTCGCTACCTCCAGCAGGGGAACATCCCCCTGGTCATGGAGGCCCTCCGGGAGCGGGGTCGGCTGCGACGGAACGCCCCTCACCTGGTGGCGGACCAGGCTTTCGTGGTGCCGAACTATTCCTGGTGGGAAGCCCCGTTCTACGGCGTCGGGATGAAAGTCTATGACGCTCTGGCGGGAAAGTACGGGTTCGGCTCTTCCCACAACCTCTCCCGGGAAGAGACGGTCCAGCGCCTTCCCACCATCGAGACCGAGGGTCTCCGGGGCGGGGTGGTCTACCACGACGGGCAGTTCGACGACGCCCGCCTCCTGGTGGATCTGGCCCAGACCGCCGCGGACCAGGGGGCCGCAGTCCTGAACTACGTTCGGGTGACGGGGCTGGAGAAGAACGGGAACGGGTTCGTGACGGGAGTGACGGCCCGGGACGCGGAGACCGGTGAGAGCCTCCGGGCCTCCGGTAGGGTAGTGGTGAACGCCACCGGGGTCTTCACCGACCAGGTCCGACGGATGGACGATCCGGAGGCAACGCCCATGATCCGACCCAGCCAGGGCGTGCACCTGGTCCTGGACCGGCGGTTCCTGGGCGGAGACTCGGCCATCATGGTCCCCCACACCGACGACGGACGGGTCCTCTTCGCCATCCCCTGGCACCGGGTGGTGGTGGTGGGGACCACGGACACACCGGTGGAGGAAACCCCCCTGGAGCCCATGCCCCTGGACGAGGAGGTGACCTACCTCCTCTCCCACGCCGCCCGCTACCTGACGGAGGATCCGGAACCGGCGGACGTCCTCTCCTGCTTCGCCGGCCTCCGGCCCCTGGTGGCCGCGGGGGACAGTCCGGACACGGCGTCCCTCTCACGGGATCATACCCTCCACGTCTCCGGATCCGGCCTGGTGACCATCACCGGGGGAAAGTGGACCACCTACCGGAAGATGGCGGAGGACACGGTGGACCATGGGATCGTCCTGGGGGAGATGGAGCCCCGGGACTGCATCACGAAGGACCTGAACATCCACGGGTTCCACACCCACCCCGGACGGTTCGGGGACCTGGCAGCCTACGGCTCCGACGCTCCGGAGGTGGAAGCTCTCCTGTCGTCGGATCCGGACCTGGGAAAGCCCCTCCACTTCCGCCTGCCCCTCCGGGCCGGGGAGGTGATGTGGGCCGCCCGCCGGGAGATGGCACGGACCGTGGACGACGTCCTGGCCCGACGGAGCCGGTCCCTCATCCTGGACGCCCGGGCCGCCGCCGAGATGGCCGAGCCCGTGGCGGAAATCCTGGCCCGGGAGCTGGACCGGGACGGGGGCTGGATCCGTCAGCAGACCCGGAACTTTCGGGAGCTGGCCGCGGGATACGTGCTGGAGTAGGGCAACGGGCGTCCCGTCCCGGGTGCGTCGCCCCCAAGGCCACGCCTGCCAGGTATGTGCGCCCACCGTCGCTCTGTGCACGGAGAATGTCGATGGACCATGGTCTCGTTCGTGGTTCCCTCGACCCGCGCCGTTCCCCTGCCCCCCACCTACAGCAGCACCTCGCCGAAGTCCAGGTCCTCGGCAGCCAGGACGAAAGCGGTGGTGGGCAGCCCGTCGGCCATCCGCTGGAGCCGCTCGTAGTAGGCGGTGAAGTCTTCCACGCCGGCGGGCTCGGCCAGGCCGAGGAAGACGAGGTCCGCATCGGCGGAGGAACGGTGCAACGTCTCGGGGAAGCCGTCCTGGGGCCCGACGAGGACCTCGGACTCGGCACCGATCCGGAGCCCGCTGATAATGCCTTTCAGGTTCTCCCGGGCGGCACCGGCGCCGTCCTCGTGGGGGACCATCAGCTTCACGCACACGCGAGCGCGGCTCCAGTCGAAGCTGGTCCGGAGCAGGTAGGCGAGGATCATCATGAGGCCACCGTTCTTCTGGAGCCCGCCCCACCAGACATCGATCCGCTTGCGCCGGCCGAAGGGTTCCTCGTCTTCCCGCAGGATGATCACATTCCGCTTTCTCCGGTGGAGATTTGCGATCATTCCGCAGTATCGTTCACGGAATCGGGCCCGCTCCGAGACGCCCAGGAGAACGGTATTGGGTGTCAGGGGGCCGAAGCCGTAGGCGGACGCCAGCCGCTCGACGCCTTCGTACGGGGAAGGGGCCTCCACCAGCCGGACCAGCGACTGAACGCGCCGGCGGTCGAGGTACTCGCTGATGGTCCGCTCCATCCCGGACTGGTCTCCCGCCGCGTCCCCGCCCCCCTCTTTGAGAACCGTGGCCACGGTCATGAGGGCCCGGTTGTGGGTCAGGCTCCGGGCCAGCTCGATCAGGTGCCACCGGCTGGTGGGCGCGCCGGAGAGGACGAGGATGTTCGGTCGCCAGTTCTTCGGGTCGGGCACATCCTCGTCGAGGCGAAGCAGTACGGACCGGGCCAGCGACAGGAGGACACCCCGGCGCACGTCGCCCCAGGTTGTGCGCATTTCCCGGCGCTGGAGCCAGAGGAAGACGCCGCCGATGATCAACGCCGCCACCACGGTGGCAATGGCGTTGATGAGGAACATCACGACAATGCAACCGGCGGCGCCGAGGAGGGAGAGGGACCAGTGGACCCGAAACGAGGGCCGGAACGACGGGCTCGCCAGCGCTCTCTCGAGCCCCGCGGCAAGGTTGACGGTGAAATAGGAGGCCAGGAAGAACATGGTCAGGATCGGCGCGATGACGTTCAGCTCGCCGAGGGAGACGGCGGCCAGCGCCACGGCCAGAGTGACAACAGTCCCGACCCGGGGCTCGTCCTGCTCCCCGCTCCCCCGCCCGAGTACCCGCATGAACCGAGGGAGCACTCCGTCCCGGGCCAGAGCCTGGAGCACCCGTGGTGCCCCGAGGATGCTGCCCAACGCCGAGGACAGGGTGGCGCCCCAGACGCCGAGGAGAATGGCGTCGCCCCAGAAGGCCATCCGGCGCATGACCAGCGGGTCGTCCATGAGCGTCTCCGGCGTGGCCCGGGTGGAAAGGACCAACGGGAGCGTCATGTAGACCACATAGCCGGTGAGGAGCGCCGCCAGGGTACCCCGGGGTATGGACTTCCCCGGGTCCCTCAGGTCGCCGCTCATGTTGACGCCGGCCTCGATTCCGGTCACGGCCGGGAAGAAGACGGCGAGTACCACCCAGAAGCCCGCAGCCGGATCCGCGGCCGGCTGGATCTGGAGCGTCGTCTCCTCGATGGGCCCGCCGAACAGGAGCGACAGGAGCGAAATCCCGATGGCGGTCATGATCAAGTATTGGGTTCGAATCACCAGCCTGGCGCTCACGACGGCGAGGACCGCCACGATGACGGTCGTGACAGCCGCCAGGATGGTCTGGGGCACATGCGGGAAGACGCGGGTCACCGACTCGGCGAACCCGATGGTGTAGAGCGCCACCGAGAAAGCGAGGGCGAAGTAGACGGGGAGACCGACGGCGCCGCCGGTCTCTACTCCCAGGGAGCGGCTGATCATGTAGTATGCCCCGCCCACCCGGACCCGACGGTCGGTGGCGATGGAGGCCATGGAGAGGGCCGTCAACGCCGTGATTCCGGTGCAGATGGTAACGATGACCAGCGTCCGGAGGAGTCCCACGTTCCCGACCACCCAGCCGAAGCGCAGGTACATGATCACGCCGAGGATGGTCAGGATCGAGGGCGTGTAGACTCCGGCGAAGGTGCCGAAACCGCCGGGCGTGGGTTTCTCGTCGCTGGCGTGCTTCGGCGGTGTGCTGCTGCTGTCTCGGGACGTCTCGGACACGGGCGGTTCCGCTGGGATTCAGGGCTGGCCGCAAGCTATCGCAACCCACCGACCGATGCACGGGCGGCCGTGGCGCACGCGGCAGCGCCCAGGGTGAGAACGTCAACCCGTGGGAGGTCCTACTCCGTGGTCAGAGCCACCACCGGATCGATGCGGGTGGCCCGACGGGCCGGCAGTAGGCAGGCCAGGAGACCCGTCACGGCCAGCAGGACCGCCACACTCCCCATGACCGCCGGGTCCGCCGGCTCCACCCCGTAGAGGAGAGACTGGATGAGGCGAACCAGGAGAAGAGCGCCCACGCCACCCAGCACCAGGCCGATCCCCACCACCTTCAGTCCCTGGAGGACCACCAGCCGGAACACCTCCCCGGCGCTGCTCCCCATGGCGATGCGGATGCCCATTTCCTTCGTCCTCTGGGTCACGGAGTAGGCCAGGGCCCCGTAGATCCCCACGGCGGCCAGGAAGAGGGCCACCCCGGCGAAGATCATGAGGAGGAGCATGGGGGAGCGGCGGGCCACCAGGGATTCGTCGATCCGCTCCTGAAGGGTCCGGGCGCTGTAGAAGGGAAGCTCCGGGTCCAGCTCCGCCACCGTCTCCCGCAGGCTGGACACCAGGGGGGTGGGATCGGCGTCGGCCTTCACCACCAGGGCCGGCGACGGATCCGGGTTCTGACCCATGGGGAAGTAGTAGGCCCCGACGAAGTTGCTCTCCACCAGGTCGTTCTGCCGCACGGAGCCCACCACCCCCACAATGGTGTACATGTAAGGTTCCAGGTCTTCCTCTATCCCGGGCACGGCCCCGTACAGCATCCGCTTCCCCAGGGGACTCTCATCGGGGAAGTACCGGTTCGCCAGCCACTCGTCCAGGATGATGACCCGGGCATCGTCTTCGTGATCCAGCTCCTGGAAGGTCCGCCCCTCCAGAAGGGGGATTCCCATGAGCTCGAAGTAGTCCGTCCCCACGTGGTTCCGGAAGGGAGACAGGAGGGACTCTCCGGGGCGAGGGGCATAGCCTTCGGGCATGATGACGCTGGCGCCGAAGGAGCCGCCGAAGGGGATCTGGCTTGTGACGCTGGCCCTCTGGACCCCGGGAAGAGCCCGGACCTCCCGGAGGAGGTCGTCCATGAACCGGAGTCGGGCCGGATCGTCGGGGTAGCGTGCATCAGGAAGGGCCACGTAGCCGGCCAGAACCCCCTGGGGCTGGAATCCCGGGTCGATCTCCACCACCTGCCGGAAGCTCCGGGCCATGAGCCCGGCCCCGATGAGGAGGATGAAGGCCGCGGCCACCTGGGCCGTCACCAGGCCGCTCCGGAGGAACACGGCCCTGCGGCTCGCGGTGCCGGAGCGGCCCTCGGTGCGGAAGACCCCGCTCAGGTCCGAGCGCATGACGTTCAGGAGGGGGATGCTCCCGAAGAGGATTCCGGCTACCAGGCCCAGGACCAGGGTGAAGAGGAGAACGGACACGTCCAGGGAGACCTGGGTGCCCCGGGGGAGCTCCTGGACGCCCAGGGTCCCCATCACCTGGACCCCTGCCCATCCCACCAGGAGACCCAGCAGACCGCCCAGCACACCCAGGAGGACGGCCTCGGTGAGTAGCTGCTTGCCCACCCGCAACCGGTCGGCCCCCAGGGCCAGGCGGGTGGCCAGCTCCCGCATGCGCACGTTGGAGCGAGCCAGCATGAGGTTGGCGATGTTCACGCACCCGATGAGAAGAACGAAGGCCACCCCGGCCCATAGCATGAAGAGGGAGGGGCGGATCTCCCGGATCATGTCGTCCTTCAGGAGGTGGATCTCGGAGTGGAACCCTGCGTCCTCCAGGATTTGCGAGGCGTTGGGAACGGGCCACTCCTGGCTCAGGCGGGCGTTGAGGGCCTGGAGCTGACTCCGGGCCTGCTCCAGCGTGGAACCCTGGGCCAGGCGGGCGATCTGGGAGAAGTTGTTGTTGTGGAGCTGGTCCACCGCCCGCTGCTCCGGAGACATGGAAATGGGAACCAGGAAGTCCCGGGGCGTGCTGCTCCAGGCCAGGCGGAAGTCTTCCGGGAGAACGCCCACGATGGTGTAGGGCTCCCGGTCCACCCTCAGGTCCTGACCCAGGACCGAAGCGGCGCCCCCGAAGCGGTCCTGCCAGTAGGCATGGCTCAGGATGACCTTCCGGTGGTTGCCCGGCTCCATCTCCTCCCAGGTGAAGTTCCGCCCCAGGGCCGGGGACACCTGGAGGGTGTTCAGGAAGGTGGAGGTGACCCTCAGGGTCCGGGCCCGCTCCGTGCTCCCGGGCTCCCCCACCGTGTGGCCCCAGCTCTGAAACGCCGCCAGCTCCTGGAAGGCCTCGATCTCGTCACGGCGGAAGAAGAAGTCCGGGGCCGCATTCGAGGCCCGCTCCGCTCCGGCGCCGGGATAGGAGTTGAAGAGGGTGACCAGCTCCTGGGGCTCCTCGTAGGGCAGGGGCTTAAGCACCACCGCGTTGATGACGCTGAAGATGGTGGTGTTCGCCCCGATACAGACGGCCAGAGTCAACAGAACCGTGGCGCTGAAGAGCTTCTCCTTCCACAGGAGCTTCAGCCCGAAGCGGAGATCGTGGAGCAGGGTGTCCATCACAGCCAGTCCTGGATCCAGCTCAGGATCAGCTTCAGGATGCGCCGGAGAATCGTGATCATGGGCGGTTTCCTCATCGGGGTCCGGAGTCTCGACTGGTGGACCCTACGGGACCCGGGGAGCCGAGGTTTCCCGATCCCTGGGAGAAGGAGGGCGTGTGCGCATCCGGGCCCCGTGAGGGCCCTCCGGAGGCATCCCCCGGTATCCCTGGAAAGCCTCTCCCGGGGCACCCGAAGTGAACCTGCGGGCCTCGGGCCACGTAGTATCAGGAAGAACGTCCATCACAGGAGAGTTGTCATGGCACGCTGCGCGGCCACCACGAAGAGCGGAGAGCGATGCAAGCTGGAGGCACGGCCCGGCTCCCGGTTCTGCCACATGCATCAGCCGGCGGAGGAGAGGGAGGGGGCCGAAGAGGCCCAGGCCGAAGGGGCCGGAGGCGAGGGCGGTGCCGCCCGGGAGTGCGAGCCCCTGGGCGACCTGATCCCCCTCCTCCTGGCCGGAGCCGGGGCGGCGGTCCTTCTCCTGGTGCTCAGATCCTTCGGGAAGTGGATGCCCCGGTTGTAGGAGGGGAACAGGAAGAGCTCGCGGCGCTTCCTGGTCTCTCACCGGTGACGCGCTTCCGGGCAGCGCCGCTCGGAGTGCCCCGGCGGGATTTCCGGCCTCCCCGGAGCGGCTCAGCCTCCCGATGGTGGAGGAAGCCAGGCGGCGAACCGGTCTTCTGCCGGGTGGTCCGTGACGTTCACCACCTCCAGGGTGCCCAGGGTCTTCACGAAAACATCCCAGTTGTCCTGGCCGCCGGGACCGAAGCTGCAGAAGGCGATCCTCTCTCCGTCCGGGGACCAGCCCTGGAAGACCACCGATCCCGGAAGATCGGTGAGGCGGAGGACGCTGCTTCCGTCGGCGTTCATCACGAACAGGTCTCCCTGACCGTACCGGTCGCTCCGGAAGACGATCTTCCCGCCATCCGGCGACCAGGGGCTCACCGGGGTATCGACCGATGCACCGAAGAGGTCGTCCGGGGCCGGATGGTTCGTCAGATTCCGGACATCGGACCCGTCGGCGTTCATCCGGTAGACCTCGGAGTTCCCGTCCCGCTGGCTCACGAACACCACCTTCGTCCCGTCCGGGGACCAGAACGGGCCATGGTCTCCCTGTGTCTGGAACATGGGCTCTCGTTCCGTGCCGTCCGGATCCACCTGGTAGGTGGTCACCGAGGACCAGTGGCTGTCCCATGAATGGAAGACGATGCGCCCGTTCGGCGACCAGCCGTGGACAAGGTGGACCACCTCCGGATTCGTGTTCCGGGAGACATTGACCACACCCGAGCCGTCCCCGTTCATGACCCACACGCTGGGGCTCCACTCCGACGGCTCGCGGGAGCTGTTGAAGGCGATCCTCTCCCCGTCCGGAGACCACCTGGGCGCCGCATTGCACCCATGGGCCGGTTGGGAACCCGTGACGGGCGTGGCATGGAGCCCGTCCCGGTCCACCACCCAGATCTGGGTGCAGTCGGAAGCCAGGCTCGATTCCACCAGGAAGCGGGAACCGTCGGGGTGGAAGCGGGGGCGGCCGTAGGAGGGAGCGGGAGTGAGCCCCAGGTTCTCCAGGCCGGTACCGTCGGCCTCCATGCGGAAGACCTCCTGGAGCACCCGGTCGTCCCAGTGGGGCAATTCCATCCGGTCGCTGACGAAAAGGAGGGTCCCCGCCTCCTCCTTTTCCTCTCCGTCATCCCCAGACCCCAGGATGCTGTCGCAGGCGGCGGTTCCCAGGGTCAGGAGGGCCAGCAGGGCCAAGAGGCCCCCTGATCCCGGGGACACCGGGAGGGCTGAGCGCCGGAAAACGACACGTGACCACCGATACCGCATGGGGGCCTCCTTCCTGTGACGGGCCGGAGGGGACATCCGCCGGGGGACCCCGGCCGGCCTCAGTCTCCTCCTTCCCCGCCCTTCTCCTTTTCGTCCTTCTCCTTCTCGTCCTTCTTCTTCACCAGATCCTTGGCCCGCTCGTCGATGTGCTCCTCCAGCTCCAGGTGGGGCACGCCCTCCGCCCACCAGTCGGGTGCCGGCTCGCCCTTCAGGTAGTGGTCCCAGAATTCCCGCATCCGGACCATGTAGTCCCGGCGGTTCGGCTCCTGCCGCAGACCGTGGTTCTCCCCCACGTACTGGAGCATGACCACGGGACTCTGAAGGCGCCGGAGGGTGTTGTAGTACTCGATGCCCTGGTTCCAGTCCACGGCCCCGTCCTCGTCGTTGTGCAGGAGGAGGAGGGGGGTGGTGACCTGGTCGGCGAAGTAGACCGGGGAGTTCCGGGTGTAGGCGTCCAGGACGTCCCAGTAGCCTCCGGTGAAACGGCCCTGACTGCTCTCGAAGATGGGCTGGTTGGCCGAGCCCGAGTTCCAGTAGATGGACGAGTACATGGAGATCATGTTCGTCAGGGGAGCCCCGGCCACCGCCGCGGCGAAGGCGTCGGTCTGGGTGATGAGGAAGGCCGTCTGGTAGCCACCCCAGGAGTGGCCGTGGATCCCCACCCGCTCCGGGTCCACCACCCCCGTCTCCATGGCCGCCTCCAGGGCCGGCAACACGCACCACACCGCCGACATCCCCGGGTCGTTCACCTTGTACGTGATGTCGGGCATGAGGACGGCGTAGCCGTTGGACGTGTAGACGGACTTGTTGAAGCCGTAGGCGGTGGGGAAGGTGTAGGTGTTGAGCCCCTGACTCAGGCGCTCGTAGATGTAGATGATGGTGGGATAGCGTTTGCCTTCCTCGTAGTTCGCCGGCAGGTGCAGGGCTCCCTGGAGCCGGTCTCCCCGGTCGCTCTCGTAGTCCACCAGCATGGCCCCGTCGGACCAGAGGTAGTCGTCCTGCTCCGGGTAGCCGTCGGTGATCTGCCGAGTGTCCGAGAGGCGGGCGTCGGTGACGTGGTAGTTGGGATACTCCTGGAAGGTGGCCCAGGACACCAGGTACGTGTCCGCATCCTCCGCCTTCATGAAGGCCCCGTAGGAGGCGTCTTCCCAGACCAGCATCTCCGGGCCCGGCTCCCCGTTCGTCATGAGGGCCATCCCCGACTTCTTCGTCCACTCCCCGTAGGGCCGGAAGTAGACGGGCTCGGAGAGGTCGAGCCCCGGCTCGTTCTCCGGATCGAACTGGGTGAAAGCCCGGTAGCGGATGCTGTCGGTCTTCCCGTTCACGGTGAGGTTCGTGAAGTCGCTGCCGTCGGCGGCCACCCGCCAGATGTCCCAGTTGTCGTAGAGGAGGGCGTCGTCCCCGTCCTCCGTCCACCCCCGGGGATAGACGGGAGGATCCACCACGTTGTGGTCGTCCTCGGTGTTGATGAAGGAGGTGGGCACATCGGCGGTGATGTTCCGGTGCTGGCCGGAGTCGAAGGCGTAGGTATGGAAGTTCCCGTCCCGGTAGTAGAGGTAGTGCTCCCCGTCCGGCCCGATGTCGAAGGACCAGCGGACCTTTTCCAGGACCATCTCCCGCTCACCGGTCCGGGTGTCCATGGCGTAGACATCCCGGTAGCGGCGCCCGTCCAGATTCCCCAGGAGCTCGTAGGGGTTGTCGTCGTAGCCCACGGCCCAGTAGCCCTCGTCTGCCGGGCTGACGTCTTCCACCACGTCGTCGGCCAGGCGGACGAAACGGTCCTCGTCGGGCCAGTAGACGGAGAGGTAGCTGAAGTTCTCGTCCCGGCTGGCCTGGACCTGCTGCATGGCCTGGATCCGGGGCTCCTTCCAGTGCCAGATCACCACATCGGGCTTCTCGTCGTCGTCCAGGTCCTCCGTCGCCGCAACGGGCTGCTCCTCTCCTTCGGCCTCCTCCTCACCCGGAGGCAGCTCCTCTTCCTCGGCCTCCTCCTCCTCCTCCTTCGCCTCCTCCGTCATCTCCACCTCGTGGATGCCGAAGTAGATGCGGTCCTGGCCCTCAGACCAGCGGGGGCTCCGGTTGGGAGAGACGGTCATGCCCTGGGGGAAGGAGGGGTCCTCCGCCGGATCGTAGGCCACCCGCTCCGGCCCGTCCCCCGCCCCGAAATCGGTCCAACCCACCACCGAGTGGAGGGGATCTTCCCAGTCCTCGTCTTCCACGGCCTTGAGGACCACCAGGGCGGCGGGATCTTCGGCCCAGCTCAGGCGGCTGTAGCGGGCATCGTCACTCTCCAGGACCCGGATCACGCCCGTCTCCATGTCCCGGAGCTGGACGCCGTTTCCAGCCTTGTCCTGGGCGTCCACGGTCCAGGCCAGCCAGTGGCCCCACTCGTCGAACCCGAAGTCCGCCACGTTCCCCAGGTTCATCCTCACGCCGGTGGCCAGCTCGTGGAGGAGGAGGTTGGCACCCCGGGGCCGGTCGTCGCCGTCCTCGCCACCTCCCCGGGGTCCCCCGTTGGAGGGCTCCGGCGGATAGCCGTGGAGGGCGATCCACCCGCCGCGCTCCCCGGCGAAGGCGAAAGAGCGGATATCCTCGACCTCCGTCATCTCCCCGGAGGAGAGGTCCACCAGGCCCACGCCGTTGTGAGGACGACTCCGGTTCCCCTGGGACCGGTCCTTCTCCTCCACCGTGGGATAGATGGTGAAGGCCAGCCAGTCCGAGTCATGGCTGAAGACAAGCGAGCCCCCCCCGTACATGCTGGCCGCCTCCCCCATGGGGAAGCGGTGCTCCGTGTCGTCCACCGTGCTCCGGACCACCACCTCGCTGTTCCCCTCCGTGGGGCTCAAGCGGTAGGCGAACCAGGCTCCGTCGTGGGAGAGGACCGTGGTGTTGATCCGCTCCCAGTCCAGGACGTCCTGGAGCCCGATGGGGCGTGGAGAGTCGGCGGCCCGCCCGGGCTCTTCCTCCTGGGAGAGACCCGGCACCGGGACGAGGATCAGGGCCAGGAGGGCCGACAGCATGGCTGTGACCCCGGGGAGGGTTCGGGGAAACCGCTGGTTCATCGTTCTGGCTCCTTCGAAGAAAAGGCGAGACCGGTCCGACCGGCGCAGGCCGGGACGGCCGGGAGAAGACCCTGGGATGGAATGGGCCTCATGCAGGGAAGCCGCGCAAGGGTGCCGTTCTATCCATGGGCACCTCTACGGGACCCCCGAGAGGCGGGTTTCGATCCGGCGGCAGGGGGACCGGCTCCAGGAGGTGTGGGGACCGGTCCCGGCGGCTCTCACCCCACCTTCAGGAGGCCGCCCCGCTTGTAGATCTCCCTCTGCACCTCGGAGAAGGCCCCCTCCACCGTCTTCCCGGAAGGAAGGGTGATGGTCCCGGACCTGAGATCCACCTCGATCTCCTCCCCCGTCTCCAGGTCTTCGGACAGGAGGTCGGCCCGGACGATGGGGAAGCCCTTGTTGATGGCATTCCGCTCGTAGATGGACCCGAAGGACTCGGCGATGATGACGGAGATCCCCAGGCTCTGGAAGCAGTCCACCGCCTGCTGCCGGGAGGAGCCGGCCCCGAAGTTCTTGCCCGTGACCACGATGTCGCCGGGCCGAGCCTTCTCGGCGAAGTCCTCCCACCCTTCCAGGTTGTCGAAGGTGTACTGGCCCATCTCTTCCACGTCGGTGATGGTGAGGTAGCGATTGTGGAAGATCATGTCCGTGTCGATGTTGTCCTTCTCCACAACCCAGACCCGACCCCGGAACACCTCGGGTTTCTCGGGCTTCCCGGGTGTCTCCGGAGCCTCTCCGGCGACCGTCCCCGTGGCACCGGCTCCGGCGGCGGCCGACGGGGCTTCCACGTCCCGCCTCTCCACGGAGAAGAGGACGGGCTCCTCCGGGATGTCGTCGGGGGGGGTCAGGACCCCGGCCACGGCAGAGGCCGCCACCACGGCGGGGGAGGCCAGGTAGACCTGCCCCTTGCCCTGCTTGCCGGCGAAGTTCCGGTTCCCCGTGCTCACCGTCACCTCCCCGGGGCCGTTCTGGCCCACCTGGCCCGCGGCGCATCCGGCACAGCCGGCATTGCTCACCAGGGCCCCGGCCTCCTTGAAGACGTTCATGAGGCCCTGGTCCAGACAGCGCTGCCAGACCTCGTCGGTGCTGGGCACGATCTTCAGGACCACCCCCGGCGCCACCTTCCGACCCTCCAGGACCCTGGCCGCCGCCTGCATGTCTTCGAAGCGCCCGTTCGTGCAGGATCCGATGAAGGCGGAGCCGATCTTCGTCCCGGCCGCCTCCGAGAGATCCACCACGTCCTCCGGGTGGCCGGGCCGGGAGACCTGGGGGCGGAGACCTTCGATGTCGATCTCCAGGGTCTTCTCGTAGGACGCGCCCTCGTCGGCGAAGACACCGGAGACGTCACGGCCACTCCGGCGGCCACAGTACTCCAGGACCTCCCGGTTCGGGGGAAAGAGGGCGATGATGCCCCCCATCTCCGTGGCCATGGAGGAGATGGTGATCCGGGAGGCCAGGCTCAGCTCCTCCACCACGTCGCCGTAGATCTCCGCGGCGTAGCCCAGGAGTCCGTTGGCCCCCAGCTCCCGGAGCATGGCCAGGACAATGTCCTTGGCCGACGCGTGCTCCGACGGCCGCCCCCGGAGGACGACCTTCACCGTGGGCGGGACCTTGAACCACACGGAGCCGAAGGCGAAGGCCTGGGCCACGTCCACGTCTCCCATCCCCTGCCCGAAGGCCCCGATGGCTCCCAGGATGTTGGCGTGGGAGTCGGTGGAGACGAAGGTGGAACCGGGGACGGCCAGTCCCTCGTC
>CAZZEL010000017.1:0-21232 GCA_964652625.1 uncultured Gemmatimonadaceae bacterium | reverse complement strand
GTCGTAGACGGTGATGTCCTCCTGTCGGGCAAAGTCCCGACAGATCTGCTGGTTCGTGGCGTACTTCTGGTCCGAGCCCCCGGGGTTGCAGTCGAAGGTGAAGAGGGTCCGGGAGGAATCGGCGATGGGAAGGGCGTTGTCCCGGAGGTTCTTCACCACGTTCGCCCCTCCGAAATCCCGGGCCACCCTCACGTCGATCCCGATGTCCACGATGTCGCCGGGCTGCACGTCCTTGCCCGCGTGTGCCCCCACGATCTTCTCCACTATGGTCCTGGCCATGGCCGGCCTCCTGGATGGCGGTTCAAATCCCTCGACTCCGGCGTCGTTCCCTCACCCCCTCCCCCCTCCATCAATCCTAGCCGGGAGCGGGCAGGTCTGTCGAGACGCAAAAGCACATGAAGGGACCAACCGGGCGGTGAGTCCGTCGCGTCCGCTCCCGGCCCCTTGCTATCCACCGGAGCGGGGCCCATCCATGGGACCATGAGCCAGGCCCCGCCGCGGTATCTCGTCCCTGCCGGAATCCACCGGGTGGAGGAGAGCATCCGGAGAAGCCGGTTCATCACCACCGGGGGCCACGCACCGACCTCGGAAAAGGCTCACGCCTTCGTGGCCCGCATCCGGGAGGAGTTCCCGGACGCCACCCACAACTGCTGGGCCTTCGTGGCCGGCCCTCCCGGGGACACGGCGTCCGTGGGGATGAGCGACGACGGAGAGCCCCACGGCACGGCAGGCCGGCCCATGCTCCAGACCCTTCTCCACAGCGATGTAGGGGAGATCGTGGCGGTCTCCACCCGCTACTTCGGCGGCACCAAGCTGGGCACCGGGGGCCTCAGCCGGGCCTACGGAGGAGGCGTGAAGCTCCTCCTGGAGGCCCTCCCTGTGGCGGAGAAGGTCCGGAGGACCCGCCTCCTGGTGGTGGTGGACTACGAGGCGGTGGATCCCCTCAAGCGGTTGCTGGAGGAGGTGGGGGGAAGGCTCCTGGAGGAGGAGTACGGAGGCGAGGTGCGCTACCGGGTGGCGGTTCCCACCCGGGAGGTGGAGGCCTTCCGGAAAACGCTGGCGGGCCTCACCCGAGGCCGCGCCAGCGTCGAACCGGAAGAGCCGTGATCCGGGGAGGAGGTCCCCGGAGGAAAGAGTGGCCTACTCCACGATATCCAGGAGCTCCACCTCGAAGATCAGGGTGGCGTTCGGCCCGATCCGCTGGCCGGCTCCCTGGGGTCCGTATCCCAGCTCCGAGGGGATGTAGAAGCGGTACTTGCTCCCCACGGGCATGAGCTGAAGGCCCTCGGAGAAGCCGTCGATGACGCCGTCCACGGAAAACTCTGCGGGCTCGCCCCGCTCGTAGGAGCTGTCGAACTCCGTGCCGTCCAGGAGGGTTCCCCGGTAGTGGACGGAGACCTGGTCCTCCGGGCCGGGGGTGGGACCGTCCCCCTCCTCCAGCACCTCGTACTGCAGGCCGCTCTCCGTGACCTGGACGCCCTCCTTCTGGGCGTTCTCCGCCAGGAATTCCTCCCCCTCGGCGGTGTTGGTTTCAGCCTGGGCCGCCCGCTGCTCGCTGAGCTGCTCGTTCACGGACTGGCTGAAGGCCTGCAGGACCGCCTGCAGCTCATCCTGTGCAAGGGCGGGCTCCGCCCCGGTCATTCCGTCCCGAACGCCGGCCATGAAGGCGTCCAGATCCACCCGGGACTGAGCAGGCTGGAGCTGACTCCCCATGTTCAGGCCGATTCCGTAGCTGGCCTTCTGGTCCTCGGTGTCGAGGGCCGGGGTCCCCCCCTGGCTCTCGCAGGCCCCCAGGGCCACAACGGAAAGGACCAGCAGAGCCCTGAACTGATGATGCATGGGTTCAATCCATCTTGAGGATCTCTCGTCGCGAAGGCCTGAACCTAACCCCGGGGGGCCGCTCTACCAAGAAGGGTCGCTGAGTCCCTCACCTCTGGAAAGCTGTTGAACAACAGCAGTGCGGCGACTGTCCCCCCTCCTTCGACAACGTCTGGATTCTCGGCGGGACGTAGGTGGCCCATCCCATTCCATTTTTGTCTAGGTCTTGACACGCTAAAACCTACACATAAATTAGACAGTAGTTAGACGGAAACAGCGCCACACTCAAACTCTCACACAGGAGACGACAGATGGCCGAGACGAGAACCATGGGAAACGGAATTCGGAAGACCAGCGGGCGTCCCATCAAGGTGGTCGTGGATTCCCGGGGCGAGTACTGGATCTGCGACAAGAACGTGGAGCTGGGGGCCAGGGACTTCCGCCGAGCGGGTTGCGCCCCCCACAGCGAGGTTCATCTGATCAAGTGATGGACCCGGGGAAGGTCGCCAGCGGCGGCCCCCGACAGCAGTCCACGACATAGACTATCACTGTACGACGCAGCTTCATGAGATGGGATCGGGCGAGGCCTTCGGGTCTCGCCCGATTCGTTTGTCCTCCCGGAGGCCCAAAGGAGGCCCTCCATGGGCGGGTCGAAGGGAGGCTCCCGTCCGGATGTGACAAAGCTCACATCCTTGGGGCATCCGTGGGGCTACACTGGTGGCGGGAGGCTGAACGGAAAGGGGGGTGCGGCGGACGCCCCCCCGTGACCATGGGACAAAGGGAGGATCGAACGATGACGACGCACACCACCGCCCCGGACCTCAAGGACCTCATCCGGGACCTCCACGACGGCATGGATCCCCAGGAGGCGAAAGCCCGATTCGACTTCCTGGTGGACGGCCTCTCCCCGGGAGAGATCGCCGCCCTGGAAGAGGAGCTGATTCGGGAGGGCCTTCCGGTCCACGAGATCCAGAATCTGTGCGACCTCCACGTCTCGGTGATGCGGGACGTCCTGGACCAGGTGGAGGACGTGGCCCCGCCCCCGGGACATCCGATCCGCACCGCCATGGCCGAGAACCGGATCATCCGGGATCTGGCGAACCGGCTGGGGAAGCTGGCGGCGGAGTGGAATCCCGAAGCCCGGGAACCCGAGGGTCAGGAAGAGGAGATGAGGGAGGTCCTGGATGCCCTGGGGGGAATCCACAGCCACTACCTCAGGAAGGAGCATCAGCTTTTCCCCTTCCTGGAGCGTCACGGGATCACCGGACCGCCGAAGGTCATGTGGGGAGTCCACGACGAGATCCGGAAACAACTCAAGGCCACCCGACAGGCCCTGTCGGCCGGCCGGACGTCCTCCCCCACTCCCTCGGAAGTGGGCACCGGGGACACCCCCCGGTCCCAGCTCCCCGGACGAGCCGCAGCGCTGGCCCGCTCCGTCTCGGAGATGGTCTACAAGGAGAACAAGATCCTCTTCCCCCTGGCCATGCAGACCCTGAGCCGGGAGGAATGGGCCCAGGTTCGGGCCGGAGACGATGAGCTGGGGTACGCCTTCGCCGAGCCGGAGGCCGACTTCCCCGGACCGGGCCTTTCCCTGCCCGTGGCCGGCGCGTCCCCCATGGGGCCGGAGTCTCGACGGCCCGATTCCGAAGAGGCCGCCCCCGGGATGGAAGTGGGACGAGGGGACGCCCCTGACGGTGCCGGCTCCGGAACTCCAGGGACCCTTCCCAAACCTCCCCGGGACGGTCTCCTCACCCTGGGAACGGGCCAGCTCACCCTGGAGCAGGTGGACCAGATCTTCCGCCACCTGCCCGTGGACCTCTCCTTCGTGGACGCCTCGGGGCACGTCCGCTACTACTCCGAGACCCCGGAGCGGATCTTCCCCCGGAGCCCGGCGGCCATCGGCCGACACGTGGAGAACTGTCATCCCCCCAAGAGCGTGCACATGGTCCGGGAGATCGTCCGGGCCTTCGAGACCGGGGAGCGGGACCAGGCGGAGTTCTGGATCCAGATGAAGGGGCGCTTTGTCCACATCCAGTACTTCGCCGTGCGAAACCCGGAGGGTGAGTTCCTGGGCACCCTGGAGGTGGGCCAGGACGCCACCCACATCCGTGGCCTGGAAGGGGAACGGCGACTGCTGGAGTGGAGCTGACGCAGAGGCCCAGGGATCCCCGGGATCCCCGGGGTCTCCCCCCGGCTCACCCCTGCTTCAGCATCACCAGGAGCATCTTGAAGGGCGTGAGTGCCGTGAGGGCGTGGGGCACGCCACCGGGCAGGAGGAGGAGGCTTCCCTCCTCCACCTCGTGCTCCTCCTCCCCCACCGTGACCCGGACCGTCCCCTCAAGGGCATGGACCACGGCGTCGTGGGGGGTGGTGTGCTCGCTCAGCCCCTCGTCCTCATCGAAGGCGAAGAGGGTCAGGTTCCCTCCGGCAGCGGAGGCCAGGGAGCGGCTCACCACCGAGCCTTCCTGGTACCCGATGAGGGCCCGGACCGATTGGGGGGAGGCGAGGGGATGGGAGCGTTGGGCGTCGCTGGGCATGGCGGGTCCTCCCGGGCAGGATCGGCAGGTGCGTGAGAGCTCTCTTCTCCTGGTACACAGGGTCCCGGAAAACCATTCGAGCCCCTGGCCGGGGCTATCCCTCGGTCACGCCCATGGAATAGGTTGTCCCCTTCCTGCACCAAGACTCCCGACGGAGAGATCCATCATGAGAAGACGCTCCGCCAGATCCGCCGCCGGAGGACCCAGCTTCTTCCCTCCCCTTCTTTCCCTTCTCACCCTCCTTCTCCTCCTCCCGGCCCTCCCCTCGCCCGTGAAGGCCCAGAGCGACCTCAAGGTTTTCATCTCCGTGGACATGGAGGGGATCGCCGGAGCCGTGAACTGGGAGGAGATGAGTCGGACGGGAAAGGACTACGACTACTTTCGGCGCATCATGTCCCGGGAGGCGAACGCCGCCGTCCTGGGCGCCTATGACGCCGGGGCCACGGAGGTGGTGGTCCGGGACTCCCACGGCTCGGCCCGGAACATCCTCCCGGACCTCCTGGATCCCCGGGCCCGCCTCATTCGTGACTGGTCCGGAGGGGTCAAGGGGATGATGGAGGGGATCGACGAGACCTTCGACGCCGTCATCTTCGTGGGGTATCACGCCAAAGCCGGCACACCGGACGCCCTCCTGGAACACACGTCATCGGGGAACGTCCTGGATTTCACCATCAACGGCCGGAGCTATCCCGAGGCCGGCTACAACGCCCTCATCGCCGGATCTTTCGGGGTCCCGGTGGTCTTCGTGGCGGGAGACCAGGCCATCTGCGACCAGGTCCAGGGATTCCTGGGAGACGTGGTCACGGTGGCCACCAAGGAGGGAATCGGGGCCGCGTCCCACGGCCTCCACCCGGAGACGGCCCGGAACCTGATCCGTGAAGGGGTACGGCGGGCCCTGGAGAGCCGGGGAGAGTACCGCCCCTACCGGATCGAGCCCCCCTACACCCTGGTCCTGCAGCTGAAGAGCGAGGAGTCGGTGTACAACGGCTCCTTCTTCCCCGGAGCCCGGAGGACCGGGGACTGGGAGCTCACCTTCACCAGCGACGACATCCTCCAGGTGATGTACGCCTTCAACGTCATGAAGCGGTAGGCCTTCAGGATTCAGGACCCGGGCGCGGCTCGGCGGCTCGGGCCTACCGGCTCTCCTCCCCGTAGCCCAGGAGGATGCGGGTGGGACCGTCGGCTTCCGCCTCGGCCACGGCGAAGACCACCCGGCCGCTGCCTTCGTGGCGGGCCCAGAGAGATCCCTGGGCGTGGCCGGCGTCCCGGAGGGCGTGCTCAGCCTTCACTTCGTAGCCCTCACGGGCCAGCTCTTCCCGGTAGAACCGGAGGATCTTCCTGGGATCCGCCGAGGCCTCCCAGGCCACGGCTCCCAGGAACCCTTCGCTGGAGGAAGCGGAGTAGACCTGGCGGGGAGCCTCGGGCATTCCGTCCAGGTGGGGGACCCACCCCGGGAGCTCCTCGGCGGCCCAGCCGCTACCGAAGCGGATGGTCTCGTCCTCGGTGTGGAGGAGGAGCCGGCCCCCCTCCTCGTCCCCCACCACCTCCAGGCGGACGTCCCCGTCCGGAGCCCGGAGGGTGAGGGTCCCCCCGTCGGCCTGCTTCACCAGGTCCAGGCGAATCTCTCCTTCCGGCGTACCGATGACCAGGGACCCGCCCTCCTGGTTGCCCTGCAGATCGGCGGTGATCTCCCCTTCCTCACCCCGGATTCGCAGGGAGCCTTCCACCGCCTCCTGAATGGACCCGTGGGAAAGATCGGCGGCCTGGAGGTTTCGGATGAGGGTCAGCCCCTCCTCGGGACGGGCGGTGAGATCGTCCAGACGGGGCCCCAGGTTCGAGAGGATCTGCCGAACCCCCTCCCCCTCCGCCAGGTGGACGGCCCCGGCCACCCTACGGTCCACCTCCACCTCCCGGCGGATCTCCCGGGCGATCTCCTCCACTTCCGATTTCACCCGGAAGAAGGCCCAACCGGCCCCCACGGTGCCGAACATGAACAGGAGGACCAGGACGATCCCGACCCAACCCAGGAAGGAGATGCCTCGAGGGGACTTTCCGGTGACGGCCCGTTCGATCTCGTCATACATGGTGTCGGCTCCAACCGCTGGCGGTCCTGAAGAGGTGGAAAGCACCAGAGGACGCCAAGACGACCTCCGGCACATCTCTCCTACGAGAAAGGGGGGCAAAATGTTTTCGTCCCGTGGTCCGACCCGTTGTTGCGCCCGGGCCGGTCCTTCCAGATTGTGGAGTCCGACTCCCGAGAAGAGGCTCCACGACCATCGCCACGAACAGTAGCGGAGAGGCAGAGGGGAAAGCCATGACGTCCAAGTCCAGGAAATCCACCCAGGCCGTCCACGCCGGGGCCATCCACCCCCGGATGGAGGGGGCCCTGACCACCCCCATCTTCCAGACCAGCACCTACGAATACCACGGGGAGAAGTACCACGACGTGGGCTACCTCCGGCTGAGCAACAGCCCGAACCACCGGGTCCTGGACCACCGCATCGCCGCCATGGAGAGCACGGAAGCGGCCCTGGTCAGCGCCAGCGGCATGGCCTCCATCTCCGCCACCCTCCTCACCCACCTGGCCACCGGCGACCACATGCTGGTGCAGGACTGCCTGTACGGGGGGACCACGGGGCTGCTGACGAACGAGTTCGCCCGGCTGAACATCGGCCATACCCCGGTGGACGCCCAGGACCCGGAGAGCTGGGCCCGGCACCTGGAGGCCACCACGAAGGTCATCTACGTGGAGTCCCTGACGAACCCCCTCATCCAGGTGGCGGACCTGGAGGCGGTGGTGGCTTTCGCCCGGGAGCACGGCCTGGTGAGCATCATCGACAACACCTTCGCCAGCCCGGTGAACTTCCGCCCGGCGGAGCTGGGCTTCGACCTGGTCCTGGAGAGCGCCACGAAGTACATGAACGGCCACACGGACCTGTGCGCCGGGGTCGTGGCCGGCTCCCGGGCCCGGGTCTGGGACATCAAGGTCACCCTGGACCACCTGGGAGGGGTCCTGGACCCCCACGCCTGCTTCCTCCTGGAGCGGGGCTTGAAGACCCTCCCCGTCCGGGTCCGGGCCCAGAACCGCTCGGCCCAGGGCATGGCCGAGTTCCTGGAGAGCCACCACGGGGTCCGGAAGGTCCACTACCCGGGGCTGGAGAGCCACGCCCAGCACCAGCGGGCTTCCCGGCTCTTCGACGGCTTCGGGGGCATGCTCTCCTTCGAGCTCGAGGGGGGCGTGGAGGAGGCGGAGGCCTTCCTGTCCCGGCTGACCCTCCCCACCCACGCCGCCAGCCTGGGGGGTGCCGAATCCCTCATCGTCCGGCCGGCGGCGGCCATCCACGGCGCCCTGAGCCCGGAGGAGCGGGCCCGGAGCGGCATCAGCGACACCCTGATCCGCTTCTCCGTGGGACTGGAGGAGGAGGAGGACCTCCTGGAGGATCTGGAGCAGGCCCTGGAGGGCTGACGGTCCGGAAGGCGGCCCGGCTCCTGGCCCCCTGAGCCCTCGGGGACCCCGCCGGTCCCTACCACAACCCCAGCAACCGCCACCAGAGCCCGCCCACGCCGAGCCAGACGGCCAGGTTCACCAGGCTCACCACGAACCCCAGGCGCCACCAGGTGGTCACCTCCACGTAGCCGGCCCCGAAAAGGACCGGGGCCGGCCCGGTGCCGTAGTGGGTCATGCTGCTGAAGAGGTTGCTGAAGAACCCCAGGAGGAGGGCCGCCAGGAGGGGGGGCGTGCCCAGGGCCAGGGCCACCCCCAGGAAGGGGGCGTACATGGCGCTGACGTGGGCCGTGTTGGAGGCGAAGAAGTAGTGGGAGTAGAAGTAGACCAGGCTCAGGGCCAGGAAGCCCGTCAACCAGCCCACCCCACCGAAGGCCTCCCCCACCGTCTCGCTGAACCAGGGGATGAGCCCCAGCTCCGTGAGGTAGGAGGCCATCATCACCAGGGCGCTGAACCAGACCAGGGTGTTCCACGCCCCTCGCTCGTTCAGGACGTCGTCCCAGGTGAGGACCCCGGTCACCAGGAGAACCACCAGCCCCAGCATGGCCGTCACCGTGGTGTGCACCCCCAGGGTCCCGGAGAGGATCCAGAGGGTCAGGAGGAGGACGAAGCAGAAGAGCATGATCCACTCGTCCCTACCCATGGGGCCCAGCTCCTCCAGGTGCTCCCGGGCCAGGGCCGTGGCGTGTGGCGTCTCCCGGATGTCCGGGGGAAAGAGGCGGTAGAGGACCCAGGGCACCAGGATCAGGCTCAACAGGCCCGGCACCAGGGCGGCCACGGCCCAGCCCGCCCACGTCACCTCCACTCCCTGGGCCGCCGCCAGCTCCGCCGCCAGGGGATTGGCGGCCATGGCCGTGAGGAACATGGCGCTGGTGACCACCGTTCCCTGGAAGGCCGCCACGGTGAGGAAGGCCCCGATGCGCCGGGCCGTCCCGTCGTCGGGGCGGCTGTCGTAGGCCTCGGCCACGGAGCGGAGGATGGGGTAGACCACGCCCCCGGCCCGGGCCGTGTTCGAGGGTATGGCCGGGGCCAGGACCAGGTCCGTGGCCACGATCCCGTAGCCCAGGCCCAGGCTTCTCCGGCCCAGGGCCGCCATGAAGCCGTAGGCGATGCGGGCCCCCAGCCCCGTCTTGATGAAGCCCCGGGAGATGAAGAAGGCCAGGACGATGAGCCAGATGACCCGGTTGCCGAAGCCGGAGAGGGCCTGGGTGATGGTCAGGGTCCCGGTGAGGGCCGTGGCGCAGATCCCCACAACGGCCACGGCTCCCATGGGCAGGGGCTTCAGGATGATCCCCAGGATCGTGGCCACGAAGACGGCCAGAAGGTGCATTCCGGCGGGCTCCACCCCTGCCGGCGCCGGGACGAACCAGAGGAGCACGGCGGTGGCCAGAGGCAGGATGTAGCGGAGCCACGAGAGGACCGGGGACTGCCTGGAGGACGTCATGTAGGCCAGCCGGGATGGGATGGTGGAGTCGGCGGAATCGCCAGGCCGCCGGATCCTCTGGGTCTAACGCCTCCGGGGCCGGAAGGGCAAGCGAAGCGGAGAGAGCCTCCCTGAACGACACCACCCCCCTCCGCCTCGGTGGAGGCGAAGGGGGGCCGAGTCGATGATGGTGCCGCACCCCTGACCAACGGGCCCGACCTCGTGGCGCTGGTGTCGAGAGGTCCACCCCACGGGGCCCACCCCCTGTGGGCCGGATAGCTCCTGGGGGTCAGACGGCGGCCGGATCAGTCACCGGCCACCAGGCTGGGGCCCTGGATGACGTCGGTGGCCAGGGTCTTGTCTTCCATCCCGGCTTCCTCGATGGCCTCACGGACCATCTTGGGGTGCTCGCCCTGGTCGGCCCAGCGCTTCCGACCCTCTTCCGGGAGCAGGTGGATGGGATCGAAGTACAGGAAGACCCGGTCCTCGTCCACCGCCGGGCTCCGGTACACGCTCACGCCGGTGACCTCGTTGTAGTACTCCAGGCTGTGGACGTCCCGCTTGCCGCCCCCGCCGGGAACGTCGTTCACGAAGGTGGGGGTCATGAAGCCCGCCGTGGAGCCCCGGACGTGGCGCTCGATCTCGATGGCCTGCCCCACCGTGGTCCTCAGCTCCTCCACGTGCTTCACCATGTCGTGCTGGTAGACGTAGTAGGGCTGGACGTTCATGTAGGCCAGCTGACGGGTGAAGCGGACCATGGTCTCCGGATCGTCGTTCACGCCCCGGATGAGCACGCTCTGGTTCCGGACGATGACGCCGTTCTCGTAGAGGTGGTTCATGGCCTCACGGCTGATGTCCGTGATCTCGTTCGGGGAGTTGAAGTGGGTGTGCAGGCACACCTCCTTGTGCATCTCCCGCCCCTTCTCGGCCATACGGACGACCACGTCTGTCCACTCGTGGTGGGTGAGGATCTTCATGGGCATCACCGCCGGACCCTTGGTGGCCAGACGGATGCGCCGCACGTGGGGAATGGAGAGCAGGACCTCCAGAATGTGCTCCAGGTGCCCGGGGGCCAGCATGTAGAGATCCCCACCGGACAGGACCACGTCCTCCACCTCCGGACGGGCGGCGATGTAGGCGAAGGCCGGGCCCCAGCGCTTCTTGCTGGGCCGGTAGTTCACCTTGTCGTGGGTTTCCACGTCGCCACCGATGGCGTAGCTCCGGGTGCAGAACCGGCAGTACACCGGGCACACGTCCAGAGCCAGGAAGAGCACCTTGTCCGGATAGCGATGCACCAGCCCCGGGGTGGGCGAGTCGTCCTGCTCCGCCAGGGAGTCGAACATGAGGAGGGGATGATCATCCATCTGAGTGGAGCCCACGGGGATGAACTGGATCCGGAGGGGGTCCTCGTAGGGATGATCCCAGTCGATGAGGGACAGGATGTAGGGGCTCACCCGCATGCTCATGGGGGCCCGGTCCATCCCGCTCCGGACGTCGTCCAGGAACTCCGGGGCCACCAGGTCGCCCAGGATCTCCTCGAGCTGGTCCACGCTGGTGACGCTCTTCTTCACCTGGAAGCGGTAGTCCATGAACTCCTCACGGGACACGTCGGCGAACCCGGGGATCTTCTTCCAGAACTCCGAGTTCTCGAAGTCCCGATGTTCCAGGGATCCCGGATCCACGGGATCCTGCAGGGCCTCGGGAATCTCCACTTCCTGGTAGTCTTCCAACTCCTCCTGCCCGGCAATTTCGTCGGGAAGGTCCTCGATGGTCGATGCCTCGCTCAGCTCCTCCGGCAGACGGGGAGCTGACGCATTGTGCTCACTCATGATGATCTACCTGTTCTGCCTCTCGGGCTTGTAGTGCGGCGTCAATTCGACTCGGTGTCCCCTGGGCCAGGTCGGTCCGGCTCCGCGCCCGCAGTGGGCGGGTGGGCGGACAGGTTGGACCCGTAGGTCCGGGACCTGGAGGAGAAAGGTGCTTCTCGACGGAGTGGGAATGGTGGTTGCTCGATCATGGACACGATCTGCCGAAGGGAGGTGAGGAGCTGGGTCTGCTCCCATTCCTCCAGCTTGGAGAGCCGGTCCAGAAACGGCTGCCTCAAGAGTGGCGGTGCTTCCGCCAGGAGGCGATATCCCTCGGGTGTGGGGCTCAGAAGAACGACCCTTCGGTCCCAGTCACTGGGCTTTCGAGCGATCAGACCCTTCGCCAGCATCCGCTTGACGATGCCCGCCACGGTGGGCTGGCTGAGACTGACCTTCCGAGCCACCTCGCTGGCCGAGACTTCGCCCTTCCGGGCCATGGCCTGGAGCACGGCAAGTTGGGGGGCCGTGAGACCGTACTCCCGGGCCAGAGCGCTGGAGTGTTGATCGATGGCGTGCGTGAGCCTGCGGAGATAATGGAGGATCTCGCCCACCATTTCTTCCTGGCTCATCTGCCGTTCGTTTCTCTTTTTTGAACTCATCTATGTCAGAAGCCGCTCATTCCTGCCGGGCGGCACTGTGAGGCGCTTGTTCACCCGAACGTGCAACCTTACCGTAGAGGCTCCCCGGCTCACGAAGAAGTAAAGCCTCATTTTCCCGCCGAAAGAACTCCTTAGTATACTATAGATTTCCTCCCGGGCTGTGAACCCCCCTCGGGGGTTTTCCTTCCGTCCGGCGTTCCCGAGCCGTGGCCTTCGCCGGCTTGCCCCGCTCCCGGCGGCACCGCAAGATCCCCCGGGCCCGAGACCCGGAGTCCACGCCGAATCCCACCGCCGGAGGCAGGGTGGAGCCAGGACGCCCCCGACAGCTCGTCACCGCCGCCCTCGTGCTGGGGATGTTCCTGGCCGCCATCGAAGCCACGGCCGTGGGGACGGCCATGCCCACCGTGGTGGCGGATCTGGGCGGGGTGGCTCGCTACAGCTGGGTCTTCTCCGCGTACCTCCTGGCCTCCACCACCACCGTCCCCATGTACGGGAAGCTGGCTGATCTCTTCGGCCGTCGGCGCATCTACGCCATCGGTGTGGGGCTCTTCCTCCTGGGGGCGGCCCTGTGCGGCACCGCCACCACCTTCAATCAGCTCATCGTCTACCGGGCCCTCCAGGGTCTGGGGGCCGGTGGGGTGCTCCCGGTGGCCTCCACCCTGGTGAGCGACATCTACACCCTGGAGGAGCGGGGCCGGATGCAGGGGGTGTTCTCCGGGGTCTGGGCCGTCTCCAGCCTGGTGGGACCCGCCGCCGGAGGCCTCATCACCGACCTGTTGTCCTGGCGCTGGGTCTTCTACCTGAACATTCCCTTCGGCCTGGCCTCGGTGGCCATGCTCTTCCTCTTCCTCCGGGAGGAGACCCGGGGCCGGAAGCACCGCCTGGATCTCCTGGGGACTTTCAGCCTCACAGCCTCCGTGGTCGTCCTCCTCCTGGCCCTCCTGGAGGGGACGGAGATCTGGGGATGGACGGACCTTCGGACGGCCGGGATGATCCTGGCCTCCGGCCTGGGGCTGGCCGTCTTCCTGTGGCAGGAGAGACGGGCCCCGGAGCCCATGCTTCCCCTGGACCTCTTCGGCAACCGGGTCATCGCCGTGGCCAGCCTGGGCAACCTGTTCATGGGGACCATGCTCTTCTGCGCCGCCGCCTTCGTGCCCATGTTCGCCCAGGGCGTGCTGGGAGGAACGGCCATCGACGCCGGGATGATCCTGGCCCCCATGTCCATCGGCTGGCCCATTGCCAGCACCACCTCCGGCTGGCTCCTGACCCGGTTCGGCTACCGGCCCTTCATCCTGGCGGGGGCCGGGGTGGGAACGGTGGGCTGTCTGGTGTTGGCTGCCGCCGACGCCCAGAGCAGCAGGGTCTTCCTCATGGTGGCCATGTTCCTCCTGGGAACGGGGCTGGGGTTCCTCTCCACCCCCTACCTCCTGGCGGTCCAGAACGCCGTGCCGTGGAAGCGCAGGGGGGTGGCCACCAGCACCGTGCAGTTCTTCCGGACCATCGGCGGGGCCATCGCCGTGGCGGCCCTGGGGGCCGTGCTGAACGCCCACCTGGCGTCCCGCCTGGGGGAGGACGTGGACGCCAACGTGGCCCTGGACCCGGACCTCCGGAGCCGGGTTCCCGCCGAGAGGCTCCAGGACCTGGTGACGGGTCTGGAGGGCGGCCTGACCACCATCTACCTGGTCATGGCGGGCATGGCCTTTCTCGGCATCGTGGTGGGGATGATCTTTCCCCGGGGGTCCGTGGCCTCCCAGGCCCACGCCGAGGTCCGGAACCGCTCCGGCCCCGGCTCCCGGAGCCACCAGGGCCGCTGAAGCCGACACGGCACCCGAAACCGGGACAAGCTGAAGGCTCCCCCTCCGCCGGAGGAAGGACGGTCCAGAAGCCCACCCTGCCGCACTTCAGCGGGGGTAACGGAACCGCCGACTCGCCCCGGGGGTTGGAAAGACGTCATGCTCACCGACATCATCGCCATCTTCCCCGCCGTTCCCTTCCAGGGAGAAGGGCTCTCCGCCACCCTGTCCGGAAGCCCCCTCCTGGCCGTGGCCACCCTCTTCGGCGCCGGGGTCCTCACCAGCCTCACCCCCTGCATCTATCCCATGATTCCCATCACCGCCTCGGTGATCACCGGGACGGCCAGGGAGGACCAGGGGAAGATGCGGACCCTGGGCCTGACCCTCACCTACGTGGTGGGGATGGCCCTCCTCTACGCCTTTCTGGGCCTCCTGGCGGGCCTCAGCGGAACCCTCTTCGGGGCCGTCAGCGCCAACCCGTGGGCTCTGCTGGCCATCGGGAACGTCCTGCTGCTCTTCGCCCTCTTCATGATGGATGTCTTCCCGGTGCCCGTCCCCACCCGCCTCATGAACTGGGCCGCCACCCAGGAGGGAGGATCCTACGGAGCCGTCTTTCTCCTGGGAGCGGGATCCGGGGTGGTGGCGGCCCCCTGCGGAGCCCCGGCCTTCGCCGCCGTCCTCACCTGGGTGGCGGCCACCCAGGCCGGCGCCATGGGCTTCGTCTACCTCTTCGTCTTCTCCCTGGGTATGACGTCCCTCCTGGTGGTGGTGGGAATGTTCAGCGGAGTGCTGGCGGCCCTGCCCCGCTCCGGGAAGTGGATGGTCTGGATGAAGAAGGGAGCCGGCATCCTCATGATCGCCGTGGCCCAGTACTACTTTCTCCGGGCCGGATACAACCTGTGAGGTCCAGCGTCATGCCCCGAATTCCATCCCAGGACCCCTCTGCTGGACCCGTTTCCATGGTGAGCTTTCCCCTGAACCCACACCCCAACCCCAGGAGAGGCTTCGTGACCCATCCATGGTCCCCGCTCTGTTGCTCTCCCCTTCCCGCCTCCTTCCCACGGCCCGCCGGCGCAGCGCTGAGCGGCCTCGCCCGGGTCCTGGGGATTTCGGCCTCCCTGGTCCCGGCCCTCCTGACCTCGGCCCTACTCACCTCGGCCCTCCCCTCCGGGGCGTCCGCCCAGGAGGTCTCCCTGGCCCCGGGCACCCCGGCCCCGGACGCGGAGCTTCAGGACCTGGACGGCAACCCCGTCCGTCTCCTGGACTACGTGGAGGAGGGCAAACCCACCCTGCTGGAGTTCTGGGCTTCCTGGTGCGAGAACTGCGAGGCCCTCCAGCCCCAGCTGAACCGGATCCGGCAGCGATGGGAGGGAGAGCTGAACATGGTGGCCATCGCCGTGGCCGTCTCCCAGTCCCAGCGCCGGGTCAAGCGGCACGTGGAGGAGCATGATCCCGGCTACCCCTACCTCTGGGACCACCGGGGCAACGCTGTCCGGGCCTACAACGCAGCCACCACTTCCATCGTGGTCATCCTGGACCGGGAGGGCCGGGTGGCCTACACCGGGGTGGGAGGAGACCAGGAGCTGGTGCCGGTGCTGGAGGGGTTGCTGGAGGGATGAGGATCCTGGCTTCCCGGGCCATGAGAACCCCGGCCCACTCAAGGTGGAGCGAGTGATGGCGCCCCCGGGGCCCCCACGGGTGGTGATCGTGGGCGGAGGGATCGCCGGGTGCTCCGTGGCCGTGGAGTTGGCGGCCCGGAACGCCCGGGTGGTCCTGGTGGAGCGGGATCAGCCCGGGGTGGGGGCCACCGGCGCCTCGGCGGGGATGCTGGCTCCCCAGTACGAAGGAGACGTGGAGGCCCCGGACTTCCCCTTCGCCGTGGCCTGCCGGGAAGCGTGGCCCGCTTTCCGGGAGCGCCTGGAGGCCCTGGCCGATTGGGACATGGGCCTCCGGACGGACGGCATGCTGGTGGCCAACCGCTCCCTGCAGGAGGAGGAGCAGGCCGGGAGAGCTCTGGAAGCCCAGAGAAGCCTGGGCCTTCCCGGGGAGATCCTCTCCCCCCGGGATGCCCGGACCCACCACCACCGGATCGCCCCGGGAGTGCCCTCCTGGCTCTGGCTCCCGGCGGAGGCCCACCTGGACGCCCAGCGCCTGGCCGTGGCCCTGGCCGACGCCGTGCAGGCCGCCGGGGTGAAGCTCGTGCGGAGCGCCCAGGTCCGGGCCCTCACCGCCAGGGGTGGCCGGGCCACCGGCGTCGGTCTCGCCGACGGCACCGAGATGGAGGCCGATTCAGTCGTCCTGGCGGCCGGGGCGTGGTCCGCCGCCCTGGAGGGCCTCCCCCGGCCCCTTCCCGTCCGGCCCATCCGGGGGCAGATGCTCCGCCTCCTGCCGCCGGAGCCCCTGCCATGGACCCTGGTGTGCGACCACGACGGGCGCTACCTGGTGCCCCGGATCAACGGCAGCATCCTTGTTGGAAGTACCATGGAGGACGTGGGCTACGACGAGGCCGTAACCGAGGAGGGCCGGGAGCTCCTGGCCCGGGCCGCCGCCGAGCTCGTCCCGGAGCTGGAGGAGGGCCGGATCGTGGAGACCTGGGCCGGCCTCCGGCCCATCAGCGCCGACAACCTCCCCATCCTGGGGCCGGACCCGGAGCTGGAGGGGCTGTTCTACGCCACCGGCCACGGCCGCAACGGCGTCCTTTTCGCCCCCCTGGTGGGCCGGGCCGTGGCGGAGCTGGTCCTACGGCACAGCACGGCCGTGGCCTGGGAGGCCTTCCGCATTGAGCGCTTTCAGGAAAGGGGAAGCTGAGAGCCCGCCTCAGCCTTCCGGCTCCGGTGCCAGCCGGTCCACCACCTCCCCCAGGCTCTCGTAGGCCATGGGGTCCGCCTGGTTGAACCGGGGCATGACGTGGGCGATGCGCCCGTCGGGGCCCACCACGATCACGGCCCGGCTTCCCACCATGCCGTTGTCCCGGGGGTCGCCCCCGAAGGCGGCGTAGACCGAGCCGTCGGGATCGCTGCCCATGAGGAACTGGAAGTCGTCGTCCCGGGCCCAGGCGGCCAGGTCCTCCGCCGATTCCGCCGCGATGCCCATGAGGACCACGTTCTGGCCACTATTGAAGAGTCGTGCGTACTGATCACGGTACGCTTGCATCTGGACTGTTCAGCCAGGCGTCCTGGCCCGGAAGAAGAAGGCCAGGACCACGGTCTCGCCGCGGAAGTCGCTGAGGCTCACGGGCTCGGCCAGGACGCCGTACCGTGTGGCGCCCTCCACCTGGATGTCCGGGGCCGTCTGGCCCACCTCCAGGAAATCCTGGCCCTCCTGGGCTGCGCCCTCCTCCGGCGCCCCCAGGGTCAGCAATCCCGCAACAAGACCCAGTGCCGCCCATCGCTTCATGGTGGCTCCTCCCCGCGAGGGGTTCGGGTGCTGTCGTGAATGTGTCGGTGTACCGACGTGCCGATCCTGCCCACGTGTCGGTAGCGTGAAGGTACTCGACGTGCTACCGAATACACCAGGGCGAGTTCCGTGGAAAACCCGGGGACCCTTCCCCGAGACGCCAATCGCGGGGAGGCCTCGCCCCGCGGGCATCCCGCTTCGCAAACGCCCCTGCCCCCGTCACAAACAGCCCGTTCGTTCGTTATGCAGGTACAGGAGAGAAGACCACGACGTCCCCAGGAGGCCCCCATGGTCCACCCATGGCCCGCACCCCATGGCTCCACTCGGCCACGAATCCCGGGCCGGACGGCACGACACCGCCGAGGCGCACCACCTGGCCGGGCCACCGGCCCGGTGGCCCTCCTTCTCCTTACCACCGCACCGTTTCTCTTTCTGGCCGGCTGCGGCGACAGCTCGCCGACGGAGCCGGTCCCCGAGATCGAAGGGCTTCCCCGTTCCCTGTCCGTGACGGAAGAGGCCCTCATCGGGGCGGGAAACGACTTCGCCTTCCGTCTCCTGGACCAGGTCTACGGCCAGGCCCCGGACTCCAGCGTCTTTCTGGCGCCCCTGAGCGCGTCCATGGCCCTGGGCATGACCATGAACGGGGCCGAGGGCACCACGTTCGACGAGATGCGCACCACCCTGGGCTTCTCCGACCTTTCCCTGGAGGAGATCAACCGGGGCTACCGGGACCTCATGGACCTGCTTCTGTCCCTGGACCCCCGGGTAGAGCTGGGGATCGGCAATTCCATCTGGTACCGGGAGGGCTGGCCGGTCCGGACCGATTTCCTGGACCGGACCCGGACGTACTTCGACGCTCGGGTGGAAGAGCTGGATTTCAGCGACCCCGGGGCGGCGGGAACCATCAACCGGTGGGTCCAGGACGCCACCATGGGCAAGATCCAGGAGATCGTGGAGAGCCCCATCCATCCGGCCACGGTGATGTTCCTCATCAACGCCATCTACTTCAAGGGCACCTGGACCCTGCAGTTCGACAAGAGCGAGACCCGAAACGCCCCCTTCCACTCCTGGGACGGCTCCACGGGCACTCTACCCCTCATGGAGCTCACCGACACCCTCCTCTACCACGAGACCGAAGCGTACCAGATGGTGGACCTGCCCTACGGGGGAAGGGCCTTCTCCATGACCGTGCTCCTCCCGGCCCCGGGAGGGAGCATGGAGGATCTGGTAGCCACCCTGAATCCGGAGCGCTGGGCCGGAATGGTGTCCAGCCTCCATGGCCGGGAGGGCACGGTCCAGCTCCCTCGCTTCCGCATGGAGTGGGAGAAGCTCCTGAACGAGACCCTCCAGGCCATGGGCATGAAGGTGCCCTTCGGCGGAGGCGCCGACTTCACCGGGATGTGCTGGGAGGCCGTCCAGCGGGGGCTCTACATCGACAAGGTCAAACAGAAGACTTACGTGGACGTGAACGAGGAGGGGACGGAAGCCGCCGGCGTGACGTCGGTGGAGATGCGGGAGAGCGCCGTACCCGACCGCTTCACCTTCCGTGCGGACCGCCCCTTCCTCTTCGTGATCCGGGAGCGGTTCTCCGGGACCATCCTCTTCGCCGGCATCCTCCTGGAGCCCCCGGAGGCGTGATGGAAAACGGACTTGAACACCAGAAACCCGAGACCAGAAGGGAATCTCCGTGATGTCGTACCGTCGTCCTGCCATCCCGACCCTGGCCCCAACCCTGGCCCTCCTTTCCTTCCTCCTCCTGGCCTGCGTGGAGGCCTCTCCTACCGGCCCCGAGGATTCCGTGGAGGAGATCCAGGAGCTCCCCCGCTCCCTTTCCGTGGCGGAGGAAGGCATCATCGCCGCCGGCAATGACTTCGCCTTCCGCTTCCTGGACCAGGTCTACAGCGCCGCGCCGGACTCCAACGTCTTCCTGTCTCCCCTGAGCGCCTCCATGGCCCTGGGGATGACCGCCAACGGCGCCGCGGGAGCCACCTTCCAGGAGATGCGGACCACCCTGGGCTTCGGCGACATGTCCCTGGAGGACATCAACCAGGGCTACCGGGACCTCATCGACCTCCTGACCTCCCTGGATCCCCGGGTGGAGATGGCCATCGGTAACTCCATCTGGTACCGGGAGGGCTTCTCCGTCCGTGCCGACTTCCTGGACCGGACCCGGACCTACTTCGATGCCCGGGTCGCGGCCCTGGACTTCGGCGATCCCGGAGCCGCAGGAACCATCAACGCCTGGGTCAGCGACGCCACGAAGGGCAAGATCGAGGAGATCGTGGATCCTCCCATCGACCCCCTCACGGTCATGTTCCTCATCAACGCCATCTACTTCAAAGGCACCTGGACCTTCCAGTTCGACCAGGGCAAGACCGCCCAGGCCCCCTTCCACGCCCGGGACGGCACCACCTCGCCGGTTCCCCTCATGGAGCTCACCGGCTCCCTTCCCTACACCGCTACCGAGGACTATCAGATCGTGGACCTTCCCTACGGCGGGAAAGCCTTCTCCATGACCGTGGTCCTCCCCCGGGAGGGACGGTCCCTGGAGGATCTGGTGGCCTCCCTGGATCCGGCCACCTGGAACGCCATGTTGGCCGGCCTGAGCTCCCAGCCCGGAACAGTCCAGCTCCCCCGCTTTCGGATGGAGTGGGAGAAGACGCTGAACGAGACGCTGAAGGCCATGGGCATGGAGCTCCCCTTCCTTCCGGGCCAGGCCGACTTCAGCGGCATGTCCGACGACGCCCTGTCCATGGAACTCTACATCAAGAAGGTGAAGCAGAAGGCCTACGTGGACGTGAACGAGGAGGGAACGGAGGCCGCCGCCGTCACGTCCGTGGAGATGGGCGTCACCTCCGCCCCCTCTCCCTTCACCTTCCGGGCCGACCGGCCCTTCCTCTTCGTCCTGCGGGAGCGGCTGTCCGGTACCCTCCTCTTCGCCGGCATCTACCTGGAGCCCCCGGAGGAGGGCTGAGGGCCGTCCCGCAGTCCTTCCAGGTCTCTCACCTTCGCTCCGCACCTTTCCCTCTCTCCGGAGGGGCGCAAATCACATCCGCCGGAGCAGGGGACTCCGGGCCAGGTCCTCCGAGGTCACCGTGCCCTCTCGCTCCGGCGGCACCAGGGGAAACCCGGCAGCCCGATAGGCCCGGTGGATGAGCCGGCTGCACCACACCCGGTTCCTCTCCAGCCGGACCAGGGGTTCCCGGAGACCCAGCCATCGGGCGGGGATGTTCGTGACCAGGGCCGGAGGATCGAGCTTGCGCCCCCGGAGCTTCAAAGCCTCGGCACAGACCCTCCGGCGCTGGTCCATGGTCAGGTGGGGGGCCCGGAAGACGGCGTAGCGCCGGCGGTCGAAGATCTTCCCCGGCACCGGAGCCACCACCACGCCCTCCCGGGTCGTGGTGTGAAGCATCTTCCCCCGGCCCAGGTAGAGCATGCTGTGGACGTAGCGGGAACGAAGAAAGAAGCGGTAGGCCAGGCCGATGGGAGAAAGACGAAGGGTCCGGGGGCTGGCCAGGATGACGTCCGCCACCGCCAGATTCCCCATGACCGCAACCCGGCGGAACCGCCGGGAAAGCCGGCGGAGAGCGTCCAGAACACTGGAAAACGGGTTCTCCATGAGGCCCTTCCGTCCCGGGCGGTCACCACTGGCGGAGTCCCGGGCACCCGCACCGGATAGTACGAGCTACCCGGCGGTCAGGGTCCTCCCGGGGTACGAAGGCTCCCCACCCCACCACCCACCGGCCACCGGAGCCCTCTCGGCCGAAAGCACCATGGTCCCGCCCCGGCTCCGGGCCTTTCGTGGGACATGGCCACCCGAGACCCAGCCACCCGAGACCCAGCGCCCGGAGCCCCTTACTCGAAGGCGTCCCGCCCATGTACCGTGCGGGTGACACGCCGCCCCAACCACCTGGAGGTCGCCCTGGGCCCCGGGTTCACCCGGGCGGACCTGGAGATTGTGAAGGCCATCCCCGGCCGCCGATGGGTGCCGGACCGCCGAATCTGGGTCCTCCCGGACCCGGACACGGCACTGAAGCTCCTGCAGGACCGATTCCCCTCCCAACGACTCCGGGTGACCCCCGACGAAAGCCAGGAAGCCGAAAGCCCGAGGTCCGCCCCAGGTGACCCCCCGGTGGAAGAGCTCCTGGAGAGGGTTCGGGAGGGCTTTCTCCTGAGGGGCTATAGCCCCCGAACCCGGAAGCTCTACCTGGGCCACCTCCAGCGGTTCGTGGAGTGGAGGCTGAGGGAGATGGGAGCCGCAGCATCGGAGCCCGAGACCCACACCTCCCGGAAGCC
>CAZZEL010000016.1:53191-54684 GCA_964652625.1 uncultured Gemmatimonadaceae bacterium | reverse complement strand
CCTCGGTCCCGGTGGTCTTCGATCATGAGCCGGCAGTGCTGGTGGTGGGACAGGACATCACGGAGCGGAAACGTGCTCAGGAGGCTCTCAGGGAAGCGAGGCTCCGGCAGGAGGAGGCGGTGCGGGCCGGGCAGGTGGGACTCTGGGACTGGGACCTCCGCACCGACCGGGTGTGGTACTCCCGGGAGTGGAAGGAGCAGATCGGTTATGCGGACGAGGAGATCGGGGATGACTTCCAGGAGTGGAAGAGCCGGGTCCATCCGGAGGACCTGGAGCCGACTCTGGCCCGGATCCAGGCCACCCTGGCAGGATCGGATGCGGGCTTCGAGACGGAGTTTCGGTTCCGCCACAAGGACGGCTCCTGGCGCTGGATCCTGGCCCACGCCTCGGTAATCCGGGACCAGGGGGGGCACCCGGTGAGGACCCTGGGCTCCCACGTGGACATCACCGAGCGGAAACGGGCGGAGGAGGCCCTGCGGGAGAGCGAGAGCCGGTACCGCCACCTCATCGAGACCATTCCCTACGGAGTGGAAGAAGTGGACCTGGACGGGCGCATGGTCTTCCTGAATGACGCCTATCACAGGATTCTCGGTTACGAGCCCGGGGAGTTGGAGGGAAGTTACATCTGGGACCACGATCCCACCCCGGAGCAGGTCCAGCAGTTGAAGGACTTCTTCCAGCATATCAAGAAGGAACAGCCCGCCCCGGAGCCCTTCGTCTCTCAGAACGTCCGCAAGGACGGGACCATCATCGACGTCCACGTGGACTGGCACTACAACCGGGACGAGGGGGGAGATGTCCAGGGATTCACGGCGGTGGTCACGGACGTCACGGAGCGGAAGCGGGCTGAGGAGGAACGGGAGCGCCTTCTCCAGGCCATCGAGCAGGCCGGAGAAGGGATCCTCATCACCGATCCTCAGGGAACCATCCAGCACGTCAATCCAGCCTTCCAGGAGATCACCGGCTACACCCGGGACGAGGCCGTGGGAACCGGCTGGGAGGTGTTGCGGACCGAGGAGCCGGACCAGGAAATGCTGGCCGACCTCCGAGAGGCCATGGCCTCCGGCATACCGTGGCACGGCCGGTTCCCCCTCCAGCGCAAGGACGGGGAGGATAGAATGCAGGAGGCCACCCTCTCCGCAGTGCACGATGCCTCGGGCGAGCTGGTGAACTACGTGGCCGTGATCCGGGACATCACCGAGGAGCTGCGGCTGGTGAAGGAGCGGGAAGAGCTGGAAGAGCAGTTCCAGCAGGCCCAGAAGATGGAATCCATCGGCCGACTGGCCGGAGGGGTGGCCCACGACCTGAACAACCTCCTCTCCCCCATTCTGGGCTACGGGGAGATGCTCCTGGAGGATCTCGGCGCCGAGGACGCCCGGAGGGCTTCGGCCGAGGCGGTCCTGGAAGCCGGGGAAAAGGCCCGGGACCTGGTTCGTCAGCTCCTCACCTTCAGCCGGAAGCAGGTGCTGGAGTTCAAGACCCTCGACCTGAAC
>CAZZEL010000016.1:47440-53091 GCA_964652625.1 uncultured Gemmatimonadaceae bacterium | reverse complement strand
TCACAGGACTTCCGGGGGTCGGAGACCATCCTCCTGGTGGAAGACGACGGCCGGGTGCGGCGGTTGGCCAGGACGATCCTGTTCCGACAGGGATACCGGGTGCTGGACGCTCCGGACGGGGAAACGGCCCTGGCCCTTCTGGAGGAATCCCGGGAAGAACCGGATCTTCTCCTTACCGACGTGGTCATGCCGGGGATGAACGGCAAGGTCCTGGCCGACAGGGTCTCGGAAATCTTCCCCCAGGTCAGCGTTCTCTACATGTCCGGCTACACCGACGAGGCTATCGTCAACCAGAGGGGGCTCCTGCGTGATGTGGACTTCCTCCACAAACCCTTCTCGGTGAGCAGCCTGGTAACGAAGGTCCGGGAGGTCCTGGCCGAAGAAGAACCCGGGAACACCTGATTTCCTTTCCCTGCGCCAGCTTCTTCCGTCGAAACTCCGTTGGGAAACGGAGTCCTCAGTCCACCCGGATGATCTGACTCCGGCGGGTGCCCACGGACACCATGCGCACCGGGGTCTCCGTGATCTCGGCGATCCGGTCCAGGTAGGCCCTGGCGTTGGAGGGAAGGTCGTCCAGGGACCGGACGTCGGCGGTGGAGCTCTCCCAGCCGGGGAGAGTCTCGTAGATGGGCTCCACCTCCCCCAGGGAGGCCGTGTCGGCGGGGAAGTTGTCCACCTCTCCCTCCGGAGTCCGGTACGCCGTGGCGATGGAGAGCTCCGGGAGGGTGTCCAGGACGTCCAGCTTGGTCACGGCCAGGCCGGTGAGACCGTTCACCCTGGCGGAGTATCGGGCCAGCACCCCGTCGAACCACCCGCACCGCCGGGGCCGCCCGGTGGTGGCGCCGAACTCGGACCCCAACTCCCTGACCTTCTGGTCCATCTCCGGGGAGAAGGCCGTAGGCAGGGGGCCGTTGCCCACCCGGGTGATGTAGGCCTTCACCACACCCAGGATCTCGTCCACGGCGTTGGGGCCGATGCCCGCCCCCGCGGAGGCTCCACCGGCGGTGGTGGTGGAGGAGGTCACGTAGGGATAGGTCCCGTGATCCACGTCCAGGGCCGTTCCCTGGGCACCCTCCAGAAGGACCCTCTTCCCCCCCCTCAGGGCTTCGTGAATCTCCAGGCCCACGTCCGTGGCCAGCTCCATCATTCGCTCCCGGAGGGCCAGGGTCGTCTCCACGCACCCTTCCGCATCTCCCAGGTCCGTGTGCCCCAACTCCGCCAACCGGGCACGAGTCCGCTCCAAGCCCTCACTGAGAAGATCCCGGGCCCGGGCCGGGTCCTTCAGGTCCACGACCCGGATACCCCGACGTCCCACCTTGTCTTCGTAGGCCGGACCGATGCCCCGGCCCGTGGTGCCGATCTTTCGGGTGCTGGCTCCCTCCCGGACGTTGTCCAGGAGCTTGTGATAGGGCAGGAGAAGGTGGGCCCTCAGGCTCACCCCCACCCGACCATCCAGGGAGATTCCCCGGGCCTCGGCTTCGTCGTACTCCTTGAAGAACCCCACCATCTCCAGAACCACACCGTTGCCCATGAGACAGCGCTTTCCAGTATGGAGAATCCCGGAGGGGATCTGGTGGAGGATGAACTCCTCGTCTCCCACGTGGACCGTATGGCCGGCGTTGGCTCCCCCCTGGTACCGGGCAATGACGTCCGCCTCCCGGGCCAGGACGTCGACGATCTTCCCCTTTCCCTCGTCACCCCACTGACTTCCCACCACGAGGACGCAACGCCCCCTCTTCTGGTCATGGGACACGGGACTTCAGGCTCCTTCATGGGGCCGGATCCGGTGGTCCGGAATCGGCCGGTGCGCATAGAAAAAGGTCCTCCACCGGGGATGGACCTTTCGCTTCTCTATCCTCCGGGCAAGCTAGAGGGGATGGTTGAGGGGGTCAAGGAAATCCGGGAGGGCCCCACCCCCAAAAGGACCCGCTCCAGGAGGTCCTGCCTCGGAGCGTCTTGTACCGGAAGGACCCGTGCCAGGAGACCTTATTCCAGGAGACCGGCCCGGGTCAGGATCTCACGGACCTTCGTCCTTCCCTCCTGCGGGAGCGGTTGGAGGGGCGGTCGGGGATCGCCGCCGTGAAAGCCCAGGAGGTCCAGGGCCACCTTGACCCCGGGCACTCCCATGCCCGCCACCAGGGCGTTGTGCACGGGCCCCACCCGTTCCTGGAGCCGCCCCGCCTCGGGCATGCGGCCCGCTCGGAACGCCTTGAAGATCTCCCCGGAAGCCGCCGGGGCCACGTTCCCCACAGCCACGATCCCTCCGGCGGCCCCCACCTCCAGGGCCGGGTAGAGGAGGGCCCCGCTGCCCACCAGGAGCTGGAAATCCTCCCGACACTGCTCCACCAATTCACCCATCAGTTCCAGCTTCCCCCGGGAGTCCTTGATGCCCACGATACTCTCGTGGTTGGACAGCTCCGCCACCAGACCGGTGGGGAAGTCCAGGGTGCTCATGCGCAAGGGGGCCTGATAGACGATCACGGGAACGGGGCTCGTGTCGGCCACGGCCAGGTAATGCTCCCGGAGGGCTTCCGGGGTCATGGCTCCCTTGTAGTAGGCCGGAGGCTGGACGAGGACGGCGTCGGCCCCGGCCTCGGCAGCCCGCCGGCTGAGGCGCATGGTGGCCCGGGTGGACTCCAAGCCGGTGCCCGCCAGGACCAGGACCTCCGGAGGCAGGACCTCCCGGGCGGCCACCACCAGTGCCTCACGCTCCTCCTCGTCCAGGAGCACGGCCTCCCCGGTGGTCCCGGACGTGACGATGCCGTGGATGGGATGGCGGGCCCAGCCCGTCAGGTTCTCCTTGAAGCCCTGGATGTCGATTTCCCCCGTCTCGCCTCGAAACGGAGTGACTGCGGGAATATGTACGCCACTGATATCAATCACGGGGTGTGCCTCTTTCTTTCGCTCTTTCGTCGCAGATTCGTCGGTCACGGGCCGCCGTACAGGTCCCCGATCCCCTCGCTCAAGCCCGGCTGGCCCACCCCACCGTTCTCCTCCTCGGAGCCCTCGGGCCCGAAGACGTTCATCTTCAAGTCGAAGTCCGTGGGGTGGTTGGCGCTGGCCTTGGCCACCTCGAAGTCCACGTCGTCGCCCTGGACAAGCTCCATGAGGTGCTGATCGAAGCTCTGGGACCCGTAGTGCTCCCGGCCTTCCTCGATGAGATCCGGGATCTCGTGGGTCCGGGCAGGGTCGGCGATGCAGTCCCTGATGGTGCCCGTCACCACCATGATCTCGCACGCAGGCACCCGCCCCCGACCATCCTTCCGGGGGAGGAGTCGCTGGCTCACCACCGCCACCAGGGTCTCGGCCAGTCGCTGGCGGATCATCTCCTGCTCCTCGGGCTTGAAGACGGCCAGGAGGCGGGAGACGGTCTGGAAGGCATTCTTTGTGTGGAGGGTGGAGATAACCAGGTGGCCCGTCTCCGCTGCCTTCAGAGCCGTGTCGATGGTCTCGGTGTCCCGCATCTCCCCGATGAGGATGACGTCCGGGTCCTGACGCAGGGCGGCCCGGAGTCCGGTCATGAAGGAGTCGGTGTCCGTCCCGATGTCCCGCTGGGTGATGGAGCTCTTCTGGTCCCTGTGCAGGAACTCGATGGGGTTCTCCAGGGTCACGATGTGCCGCTGGTACCGAGTGTTGATGTGCTGCACGATGGCGGCCATGGTGGAGCTCTTCCCGGACCCCGTCACGCCCGTCACAAGGATCAGGCCCCGCTCCGCATCGGAGATATCGTGCAAGACCGAGGGGATTCTGAGATCCTCGAAGGTGGGGATCTCGATAGGGATCGTCCGCATGACCACCATGAAGCTCCCCCTCTGCCGGAGGATGTTCACCCGAAACCGGCCCAATCCCGGCACTCCCCAGGAACAATCGTAGTCCAGCAGATCGTCGATCCGGTTCCGGTCATCCTCCCGGGGAATGAGCTTCACAGCCAGCTTCTTCACCTGGTCGGGGCTCAGCTTCTGCTGGGTCAGGGGCACAAGCTTGCCGTGCAGGCGGGCCCGGACCAGGTCCCCGGACTTGATGTGGATGTCGCTGGCGCCCCGCTCGATGGCAGCCTTCAAGATCTCGATCATGGTGGGTCCTTCGGTGCTGGAGGCAGAAGGGCCGAGATGACGCGGAATCGACTCCGGCTCCCCTGGAGATTACAGGGTTGGTCGCAAGGCTCCCCCCAAGGCGAGCCGTTGATCTCCCAAGATAGTGGCTAGATCCGAGGGACCGCCACCGGCCAGAGGCCGCTGCGGCCGGACCTCCTCCTCACTGGGGGTGGACAGCCCTCACATACGGATGGTCCAGGAGCCGGTCCAAGGTGTCGGGAAGGGTCTTCCGTGACACCCGGGTCATGAAGGAGAAGCTCCGCTCCGAGGCCTCCGGGTCCCGGCTGGCGTCCCTCAGCCTCACCGAAAGGCCCAGCTCACCCATGGAGTTCTTCAGGCGCTCCAGGGTCCCGGGTTCGTCGGACAGGGTCACTTCCACCCGTAAGCGGACCCAGCCCAGGGTGGTCTTCCGCTCCAGAAGTCCCAGGGCGGTGAGGGCCAGGAGGACCACGGCGGTGGCCAGCGTGGCTTCCAGGTAGGCTCCACCTCCCACGCCCATCCCGATGGCCGCCACGATCCAGATGGTGGCGGCAGTGGTCAGCCCCGTCACCTGGGCCCTGGACTGGATGATGGCCCCGGCCCCCAGGAAGCCGATTCCCGAAACGATCTGGGAGGCGATACGGGTGGGATCGGCGGGGGTCTCCAGGGAGCCCAGGCCCGAAACGTGAGCGGAGAGCTGGGTGAAGAGGGCGGCGCCCACGCAGATGAGGAGGTTCGTCCGGAGTCCTGCGGCCTTTTCGTGGAGCTCCCGCTCCCAGCCCACCAGCCCCCCGAGAAACGCGGCCAGAAGGAGCTGAAGAACCACCTCTTCCTGGGAAGAGGAGAGGACTCCGCCCACGGTCTGGGCTGCCTGGGCAACACTCGACGCCTGGAGCATGGCATCCTCCGGGGGGGGGTGAGAAACAGGGGAGCCGTCTACTTCCTCCACGACACTGGAGATCCCGGGGCGTTCCCCGGGGTCGGTCTCTCCGGCGTCTCTGCTCCCGGGAGCGGAGCCTTTTTCGGGAGACGCAAGCCCCCTGGCATCCGCATCCGACTCTACCTGGCGCTCCCTGGGGGCTTCGTGGGTGCTCCGTGGGACTCCGCAGGGCCTTCATGGGGCCTCTGTCAGAGTGCCCCTGCCCCTCATCAGGGGCCCGGTCCTGCCGCACGCGACGCCGAGCCGGCCTTCTCCTCTGCGCGCGTGCGGAGACTCCGGCTTTCCACTCACCCAGGCGCTGAAAGAGACACTTCTCCTCTTCCTCTTTCCTCTGCGCGCGCGGAGAATCGGAGCTCCGGCGGAAGAACTCGGTTCTCCGCCTCCTCTTTCCTCTGCGCGCGCGGAGAATCGGTCAATCCCTGCCGTGAGTGCTCTGGGGGGTGGGCTTGCCGCGCTATGAGGTGTTGGGGACCTGTCGAACGCCCCGTCGGGTCCCGGACGCCGTGTTTGCAGCAGCAGACGGGTCGGAGGGCATTCGTTGCTGCGAAGACGGTAATAATCACCGTGTTTGCAGCAGCAGACCGGTCGGAGGGCATTCGTTGCTGCGAAGACGGTAATAATCACCGTGTTTGCAGCAG
>CAZZEL010000016.1:0-47340 GCA_964652625.1 uncultured Gemmatimonadaceae bacterium | reverse complement strand
GGTAATAATCACCGTGTTTGCAGCAGCAGACCGGTCGGAGGGCATTCGTTGCTGCAAAAACGGTGTGAATCTCGGGTCCGTCGGCCTCCATCGGTTCCAGAGGCGCATGCCCGCCGGAGAAACGGGGGGGGCGCTACCGGAAATGAGGCCACCGCAGGGAATGGGACCGCCGCAGAGACCGGGGCCGCCGCAGAGACCGGGGCCGTCGCAGAGACCCGGGCCGTCGCCGGAAATGGAGCGCCGCTCAAGCCGATGCTCGACTCCGGTTGGGCGGACCGGGCAGCTTCCTCGCGAGACGAGGGAGCATCGCCGAAGAGCGATGCGCAGCTCCACACCACGCAACTCCCGGAATGGAGTGGTTAGCTCAGGACCTTCCGCCAGTCCATCCCCATGCGCTCCCGGACCACTTCCATGGTCCCCTTGGCGATGCCCCGGGCCCGCTCCCCTCCCTCGGCCAGGATGGCCAGGACTTCCTGGGGATGGTCCCGGTAATGGGCGGCCCGCTCCCGGAAGGGACGGAACTCCCGGGCGATGTTCTCCGCCAGGATCTTCTTGCATTCCACGCAGCCCCGCTGGGCGGTCCGACACTTCTCGGCAATGTCCGGGAGGTCTTCCGCCGGGGTGAAGAACTCGTGGAGGGAGTAGACGTTGCACACCTCCGGGCGCCCCGGATCCGTCTTCCGGATCCTCTGGGGATCCGTGACGGCTCTCCGGACCCGTTCCCAGATCTGCTCCGGCTCGGCCAGGATCCCCACGGTGTTGCCCAGGGACTTGCTCATCTTGGCCTCCCCGTCCAGGCCCATGATCCGGCCCGTGCCCGAGACGATGGCCTGGGGCTCCGGGAAGAGCTGCCCATACTCCCCGTTCCACTTCCGGGCGATCTCCCGGGTGAGCTCCAGGTGCTGAAGCTGGTCCTCCCCCACGGGCACGGCGTCCGCCTGGTAGATGAGGATGTCGGCGGCCTGGAGGATGGGATAGTTCAGGAGACCGGCGGGAATGGAAGTAAGGCGTGCCGTCTTGTCCTTGTACTGGGTCATCCGCTCCAGATCCCCCACCGGCGTCACGGAGTTGAAGAGCCAGGCCAGCTCGGTGTGCTCCGGGATCTCGGACTGGACGAAGATGGAGCACCTGGCCGGGTCCAGGCCCACGGCCAGAAGGCTCACGGCCATGTCGAAGATGCGTTGGGGCAGGAGGGCGGGATCGTACTGCCCGGTGATGGCATGCTGATCCACGATGCAGAAGAAGCAATCGTAGCTGTCCTGGAGGTCCACCCACTGCCGGAAGGCCCCCAGGTAGTTCCCCAGGTGGGCCTCCCCGCTGGGTTGGACTCCGCTCAGGATCCGACGCTTTCCCGTGCCCGACTGTTGACCGCTCATGGACCGAATCGTTCCGTTGGTCTCGGTGTTGGAAAGGAAGCCCCCCGGCACCGCCAGGCCCGGGCCAGGCTCCCGCAGACGAAAGGCGTTAAGTTATCGTCCCTCCCCGGGGGTTGGAAGCCTCCGCCGGAGGGTCTTTCCCTTCCCCACCTGGAGTCCGCACCTATGGACGATCTCCTCCGGACCGCCCTGCTGGCCGCCCACGCCGCTTCCCGGGTTCACCTCCAACACTTCGGTTCCGTGAACGTGGAGGGGGCCCAGGAGAAGGCCTCCAGCGACTTCGTGTCCCTGGTGGACCTGGAAGCCCAGGAGGCGGCCCTGGGGGTGATCCGCCGGCGCCACCCCCACCACCGGATCCTGGCGGAGGAAGAGGACGGTTCGGCCTCGCAGGGGGCTGAGGGGGAGGGCGAGGGATGGGGAAACCGGCAGAAGGAGAACGGTGGGGGGAATGAAGACGATGGCGGGAACGGAGGCGATGGCGGGAGTGGAGACGGGAGCGGGAGTGGAAGCGAGAGCCGAACTGGAGACGGAAACCGTCAAACCCAGACGCCGTGGCCCCGGGACGGCACGCCTCTGTGGATCGTGGATCCCCTGGACGGAACGACGAACTACCTGCACCGGCACCCCCAGTTTGCCGCCTCCGTAGCCGTGGGACGCTCCGCCGGTCCGGACGAGAGCGGGTCCTTCCAGGGCGGCGTCATGGAAGCGGGAGCGGTCATGGCTGCCCGGACCGGGGAGAGCTGGTGGGCCCGTCGAGGCCGGGGCGCCTGGAAGAACGGCCTGCCCCTCTCCGTCTCCGGGGCCACCCGCATGGCCACGGCCCTGGTGGGCACCGGCTTTCCCTTCAAGGCTCCCCACCTCCTGGACCGCTACAGCCGACAGTTCCAGCGGATTCTCCCGGCCTGTGGAGGGGTGCGCCGGTGTGGCTCGGCGGCCCTGGACCTCTGCTTCCTGGCGGAAGGGGTGCTGGACGCCTTCTGGGAGGAGGACTACCTGAGTCCCTGGGACGTGGCGGCAGGAGTCCTGATTTTGGAGGAGGCCGGGGGCATGGCCACCCGCCTGGACGGCGGCCCCCTGACCCTGGACGCCGGCTCCGTCCTGGGAGCCAACGGCCCGGGTCTCCACGAGGCCCTGGGACGGCTGGTACGAAACGACGATCGGGCCCGGAGACAAGACTCCGGACCCGGTCCTGATCTTCGGGGCTGAGGCTCGGGAGGCTGGCCGGAAGGGCGGTGGAACCGCCTCCCGGCCCCCCGTCCGTCAGCGTTGTGGGGCGATGCCCGTCAGCTCTCGGCCTTGATGGCGATCTTCCGGCTCTTGGCCTCGGGAGCCTTGGGCATCTGCACGTGGAGGATGCCGTCCTTGAACTGAGCGCTGATCTCTTCGGTCTTTACGGTCCGGGGCAGAGTGAACTGCCGCTCGAAGGAACCATAGCAGCGCTCCCACAGGTGATACTTGTGGCCTTCCTCCTCTTCCCTCTCCTCACGCTTCTCGCCGCTCAGGGTCAGAACGTTGTTCTCCACCTCGATGTTCACGTCGTCGATGCTCATGCCCGGAAGCTCGGCAGTGAGCAGGAGCTCGTCCTTGCTCTCCTCCACGTTCACCGAGGGGCTCCAGAACTGACGAGGGGACGCTTCTCCGGAGGTGGCCGGAGCAAACATCCGATTGAGACGGTCCGTCATATCCTCCAACTCCTGCCAGGGAGAGAGGAAGGGGGAACGACGGGTGTAACGGGTGATAGCCATGGTTGCATCCCTCCTTCATGGAACACGGTTGACGTTGTGCGGCCGGAAGGGCCTGACTTTCGGGTCGATGATGCCCGTTCCGGCGTTGTTCCTGTCCCGAGGATGGTGCATACCACGTGCCAGAAAGAGAGAGGGGAGAATCTGCCAAAAGGTCACACACCAACGACTTACACGGTTCTGCGCTGGGTCGAAAAGGCAGATGCCAGGATAGGGCAAGCCCGGAGACTGTCAAAACGGCAGCCAGGCGGGACCGCTGGGAGGCGGGCGCCTACGTGAGCTGCTCCAGGGCCAGGAGGGCAGCGCCCCGGGCCCCCACCACCTCCTCCGGGTGAAGGCGGGCGCCCCCCTCCCGGGCCACCGCCTCCACCAGCTCCCTCAACGGGCCGCCTGCCGTCAACAGCCCTCCGGACAGGGCCAGGGGAAAGGACTCGCCCCAGGGAGCCCATGCCTCCCGGAGTACCTCCAGGTGGCGGCGGAGCTCCTCCAGGGCATTCTGCAGGATCCCGGCGGCGGGGGGGTCTCCCGTCCGGGCTATCTCCACCACCCGGGGGGCCAGGGCCGCCACCTGCCCCTTGGAGGCGGAGGCCATCCATGGGATGAGGGCCGGGGGATCCGGCAACCCCAACTCCTCCAGCAGGCGGGGGGTGAGGAGGGTGGGCCGTCCCCTTCCGTCCGCGGCCCGTGCCACGGCCCGAAGCCCTTCCCGACCCAGCCAGTAGCCGCTCCCCTCGTCGCCCAGGACGCTTCCCCACCCGCCGACCCTCACCGGCCGGCCTTCCGGGTCCCGTCCCCACGCCACGGATCCGGTGCCCACCACCAGGAGGACTCCGGCCCCGGTGCCGAAGGCGTCCCGGTGGCCGGCTTCCACGTCCGTCCCCACCTCCACCGAGCCGGCCAGGCCCAGGGAGCGGAGGGCGATCTCTTCGGCCTCCCGGGCCCCGGGGCGTCCCGCCCCGGCCAGCCCCGCCCACAGGGCCCGGACCGGCAGGGTGAGACCGGCGTCCCGCACCACCGCCTCCACGGCTCCGGCCACGGCCCGGGCCGCCTCCCCGGGCCGGTCCGGGCGGACCAGGGCCGCCTGCCCCTTCCCCTCCCCCACCGTCCTTCTCTCCGGATCCATGAGGACGACGCGGCACCCGGTTCCCCCTCCGTCCACACCCACCACGAACCCGTCGCTTCCCCCGGAGCCCCCGTGGCCTGTCCCCTGGTCAGGGCTGCGCTCCCCCTTCCCCGTCATCCCTCCACCCTCCCCGCACCCCTCAGAGCGGCGCCCACGGCGAAGGTCACGGCCGTGCCGATGAGGGCAAACCAGGGCCAGGCCACCCGGTCCGGGATGGTCACCCAGATGACGGTGACCGTGGCGATGCCCAGGGCCATCCCGGCGATGGCGCCTCGTTGGGTGGCCTGCTCCACCAGGACGGCCAGGGCGAAGGCCCCCAGGAGGCCGCCGTAGACCACCGAAGCGATTCCCAGGGCCATCTCCACCGCCGACGTCTCCCGGCTCAGGGGGATGAACACCACGGCTCCCGCCACCAGGAGCCCGGCCCACAGAAGGGTAAAGCCCTTCCCGGCTCGAAGGATCCGGGCCTCGTCCTTCTCCACTCCCCGGAGGGGGGCCCAGAAGTCGTAGGCCGAGGCCGAAGCCAGGGAATTGATGGAGGAGGACAGGGAGGACATGGCCGCGGCGAAGACCCCTGCGATGAGAAGGCCGGTGATCCCCGGGGGAAGCTGATTCACGATGAAGAGGGCGAAGATCTCGTCGGAGCGCTCGAAGCTCCGGCCCTGGTAGAAGACCCAGAGCCCCAGCCCCACCAACAGGAAGACCAGGAACTGGGCCATGACCGTGATGGCGCTTCCCACCAGGGCCTTCTGGGAGGCCCGGAGATCCCGGCAGGTGAAGAGCCGCTGCACGATGAGCTGGTCCGTGCCGTGGGACGCCATGGTCAGGAAGGCCCCACCCAGGAGAGCCGCCCAGAAGGTGTAGGGGACGGCCAGGGTGAGCTGGAAGTCCAGGACCTGGAGCTTCCCCGCCTCGGCGGCTCGGCTCAGGATCGCCTCCCACCCTCCGGGCACCAGGGCCTGGAGAGCCAGTCCTGCCGCCAGGGCACCCAGGAGGTAGAGGCCCATCTGGAGGGCGTCCACCCAGACCACGGCCTTGATCCCTCCGAAGTAGGTGTAGATGAGGGTGAGCGCCCCGATGACGACGATGGAGAGGGGGTAGGGCCACCCGGTGACGAGGGCCAGGGGAATGGCCGTGGCGAAGAGGCGCACCGAGTCGGCCAACAGCCGGGTGACCATGAACACCCCGGAGGTGAATCGCCGGGCCCCGGTGCCGAACCGGCTCTCCAAGAGGGCGTAGGCCGTGCTCAGCTCCCCCCGGAAGTAGGCAGGCAACAGGATGATGGAGACGAGGATCCTCCCGGCCAGGTAGCCCAGGGTGAGCTGGAGGAACGTGAGGGTCCCCAGGTAGGCCACCCCGGGGATGCTCAGGAAGGTGAGGGTGCTGGTCTCGGTGGCCACCACGGAGAGCATGACGGCTCCCCAGGGAAGGTCCCGGCTCCCCAGGAAGTAGTCCTTCCCCCCCCGCTGCCCCCGGCCCAGCCAGGCTCCCCATGCGGTGACCCCCAGGAGGTAGAGGACGAGGACGGCCAGGTCCAAGGGGGTGAAGGGGTTCACCCGCCACTGCCCAGACTGGAGGTGGCGACGGTGGGATTCACAACCGGGCTCCCCTCCTTCTCCACCACGTAGGCCTCCATGGCGTAGTAGGCCGGGAGGCCCAGGCGGGCCAGGAGATCCGCCGTTCCCCGGTTCCGGTCTTCCGTGCGCTGCCAGAACTCCCGTTCGTCGGGTCCCGGAAAGGGTGCCTTGTCCTTCTGGGACTGGTGCTTGAAGATGGCCAGGATCTTCTTGCGCAGCTCCTCCTCGGAGAGGGGAACCAGGACCGTGGCCTCGGCCACGGACCATTCCTGCCAGGCGCCCCGGTAGAGCCAGAGCTCCGGGGCCGGGCCGTCCCACGCCTCCAGGGCCCTCCGGATGGCCTCCAGACACATGCGGTGGGTACCGTGGGGGTCCGACAGGTCTCCGGCGGCGAAGACGATCTCCGGCCCGAGCTCTTCCAGAGTGCTCCGGACAATCTCCACGTCGGCCTCACTCACCGGGTCCTTCCTCACCTTCCCCGTCTGGTAGAAGGGAAGGTTGAGGAACCGGGCACAGCCCCCACCCAGCCCCACGCTCTCCAGGGCGGAGACGGCCTCCGTCTCCCGGATCACCCGCTTCAGGGCCTGGACCTCCGGGGTGTCCACCTCCCCGGGGGCCTTCCGGGCCAGGGCCTTTCGGACCCCTTCCACCTTCTCCTTCACGTCTCCCGTGTCCCCTCCCAGGACCGACTCCCCCCGCTCCATGAAGTCCAGGTAGCGTCGGACGTCGTGGTCGAAGACGGCGATGTTGCCCGAGGTCTGGTAGGCCACGGTGATGAGGTTGTCGTTCTCCACCAGCTTCCGGAGGATGCCTCCCATGGAGATGACGTCGTCGTCGGGATGGGGAGAAAATATCAGGATCCGCCGCTCCGACGGCAGCTTGCTCTTCCCCCGGATCTTCGAGATGAGGCCGTTGAAGACCCGCCCGTTCACGGGGCCGGCGGAGCCGTCCCGGGCCATGAGGGAGCTCAGGTGGTTGTCCCGGTAGTCCCGGGTGGAGAGCCGGAGGATGGAGCGCCCCACCCTCTCGCTGAGCCATATGACCGCCTCCGTCTCCCGCCGGGACGTCCACTCCACGTCCCCCAGGAGCCAGGGAGTGGCCACCCGGGTCAGCTCCCCGGCCGCCGGAGGATCCAGGTAGACGCCGGCGTCCGGGTGCTCCTGGAGGTAGGTGGCGGCTACATCGGAGTGGATCTCCCCTTCCACAGCCCGGCGGATGACACGGGCCTTGTGCTCCCCGGTGGCCAGCAGGGCCACCTCCCGGGCGTCCAGGATGGAGGCCACCCCCATGGTGATGGCTTCCAGGGGCACGTTCTCCTCCCCGAAAAAGTCCGAGGCGGCGTCGGCCCGGGTGATGGAGTCCAGGAAGACCAGGCGGGTTCGGGAAGCACGGTGCGAGCCCGGCTCGTTGAAACCGATGTGGCCGCTCCGTCCGATGCCCAGGAGCTGAAAGTCGATGCCCCCGGCCCTCCGGACGGCCTCTTCGTAGCCGGCGCAGTAGGCCTCCAGCTCCTCCCGGGGCACGGTTCCGTCCGGGAGGTGGACGTTCTCCTCCCGGATGTTCACCTCCTGGAAGAAGTTCTCCCACATGTACCGGGCGTAGCTGTGGGGGCTCTCCGGGTCCATGGGGTAGTACTCGTCCAGGTTGAACGTCACCACCCGGGAGAAATCCAGGCGCTCCTCCCGGTGCATGCGGATGAGCTCCCGGTACACGCCCAGGGGCGTGGAGCCCGTGGCCAACCCCAGGACCGTGTTCCGCTCCTGGGCGTTCCGCTCCCGGATCAGAGTGGCCATGCGGTTGGCCACGGTCCGGGCCAGGAGCTCGTGGTTCTCCATGATAAGCACGGGAACGCGCTCCCGGGACCGATTGGCCGGCACCGCCGAGGGATCTTTCACCTCACCAGCTCCTTTTCCGGACTTCCTGGTCGACGATGGCCCGGGCCACGGCATCGTGGACGGCTCGGCGCAGGGGCACGTGCCGGCGGTTCTCCCGGGTGGGGTTCGTCCGGGAGGTGAGGAGGACCACGAAGAGATCCAGCTCCGGATCCACCCAGAGGGACGTGCCGGTGAACCCGGTGTGACCGAAGGCCCGGGCAGTAAGGTAGTCTCCGGCGGAGGATCCCGGGGCCGGCGTGTCCCAGCCCAGAGCCCGGGACGCCGTCTCGTCGTGGCGACGGGTGAAGAGGTCCACGCTGGTGGGGGCGGCGATCCTCACCGGTCCCGGCCGGGGCCCGGAGCAGGGCACCATGGTGGCAGACGCGCTGCCGCCCCCGGGGTGCCTCTCCGGGGCACTCGGCGACGGCGGCAGGCAGGCTCCCACCCCACCCCCGTTCAGCAGCATCTGGGCGAAGACGGCCAGGTCCCGTGCCGAGGAGAAGAGACCGGCGTGGCCCGCCACACCTCCCATGGCCCAGGCGTTCTCGTCGTGAACCACCCCGTGCACGTGGGTGAACCGGAAGGTCTCGTCCACCTCCGTGGGGGCGATGCGAGGCAGGAGGACCGAATCCGGTCGAAAGCCCGTGTCCTGCATCCCCAGGGGCTCCCACACCCGGGCCGCCATGAACTCGTCCAGGCCCATCCCGGTGATCTCCTCCACCACGAAGGCCACGGTCATGATCCCGATGTCGGAGTAGACCGTGGAGTCGCCGGGAGCGTGGGCCAGGGAGAGGGCTCCGATGGCCTCCTGGAAGGCCTCCCGTCCCTCCACCTCCCGGTAGAACCGGACGAAGGGGGGAAGCCCGCCCCGGTGCAGGAGGAGCTGGCGCACCGTCACCTCCTCCTTCCTGGCATCCCCGGCGCTCCACCAGGGCAGGTAACGCACCACGGGCGCGTCCAGGTCCAATCGGGCCGCCTCGGCCAGGATCATGGCCGCCGTGGTGGTGGTGGCCACCTTGGTCACCGAGGCCATGTCCCAGATGGAGACCGGCGTGGCCGGGTGGGCCCCCGGGTCCCAGTCCAGGCGCCCGTATCCCCGGAGGCGAACGAGCCTGCCGTGCCGGCCCACGGCCAGAGCTGCCCCGGGGGAGGCGGAGTCGGCCAGGGCCGCCCGGATGAGGGAGTCCACCCGGGCCAGGCCCTCCGAGTCCATGCCCACGGTGGCAGGAGGCACCTCCAGGGGCGAGACGGGCTCGTCACCGTAGCCCGGCCCCCCTGGGGCCTCCTCCCCGGGGCGCCACGCCTCCTCCACTGCCCCCACGGAATCCCGACGCATGATCCCGATCTCCAGCTCCTGCTCCGCCGCCAGCCCCAGCTTCGGAACACCGGGAACCCGGGAACGACGCAGACCCTCCCCCAACCGGTGATGGGGAGGGAGGGAGACGGGGAGGGTGCCGGAGATGGCCGACGCCCCCACCAGGGCCCGGACGGCGGCCCGCTGGGAGACTTCCCGGGGGCCCCAGGCCAGCAGATAGCTCCCTACCTCGGGGAAGGCGGAGAGGAGGTAGGGATTGCCCTGGCTGATGACCACCGTGGGCCGACGCCGGGCGCTCTCCTCCACGAACCGGGCCAGGGGCTCGGCCACCGCCACGCTCCCGGCCCCGGAACGGGGGGGCACGAAGGCGCTCACTACCACCAGATCCGCCTCCCCTGCGGCCCAGTCCAGGGCTTCGTACTCCGTCAGGGGGCTCTCCGGCTCCACCCGGCGATTCGTGACCCTGGGGAAGTACTCCCCCAGGAGTGCGCCGGAAGCCCGGCCCGCCACCAGGTCCGCTTCCCGGGCGTAGACCACGTGGAGGACCCGTTCGTAGCTCCGGGGATCGGTGGGAACGAGCCCGTCCCGGTCCCGGGGAAGGGTGATGGAGCGGCTGGCGGCGGAATCGGCGAAGGCCAGGTGCTCTCCCGAGCCCACCACATTCCCGATCCTCTCCAGACTCACCCTGGGAGTCCTGTGGAGCCCCACCCGGGCTTTCATCTCCAGGAGGCGACGGACGGAAGCGTCGACCCGCTCCCGGCTCAGCCGGCCCTCCAGGACCGCCGCCTCCACGGCGTTCAGGGTCTCCCAGACGTCGGCGGGAGCCAGGATGACGTCGGCTCCGGCCTCCAGGGCCAGGATCGCCGCCTCCCCCACGCCGTAGTGCTCCGAGATGGCCCGCATGCGGAGAGCATCGGTGAGGAGCAACCCACCGAAGCCCATGTCCTCCCGGAGAAGCTCGGTGAGGAAGAAGGGGGAGAGGGTGGCCGGGGGCCCCGAGGGTCCCAGGACGCCGGGAACGGCTACGTGGGCCGTCATGACCGCGTCCACGTCCTCCTCCACGGCCCGGCGGAAGGGGACGAGCTCCAGGGCCTCCAGCCTCTCACGGTCCGCCGGCACCACGGGCAGCTCCACGTGGGAGTCCGTCCGGGTGTCGCCGTGGCCCGGGAAGTGCTTGGCGGTGGTGAGGACGCCCCCCTCCCGGGATCCCCGGATGAAGGCCGCTCCCAGGCGAGCCACCAGGAGGGGGTCCTCTCCGAAGGACCGGGTGTTGATCACCGGGTTCGCCGGGTTGGAGTTCACGTCCAGGACCGGGGCGAAGTTCAGGTGCACGCCTACGGCCCGGGCCTCCCGGGCGGTGATCCGACCATACTCCTGGGCGAAGGACGCCTGGCCGATGGCCCCGAAGGCCATGGTGGGGGGAAAGGAGGTCCCTCCCCCCTGGGGCAGGAGGGTGGGAAGGGCGTAGCTGTGGTTGATCCGCATGCCCGGCCCCCCGTTCTCGAAGTCCGAGGTCACCAGGAGAGGCACCCGGGCACAGGCCTGGAGGGCGTTCAGCTTGGCTCCGTAGGAGTGGGGCAGACCGATGGAGATGGCCACGCCCCCGATCCCCGCCTCCTCCACGTACCGGACGAGCTCCAGGAACTCCGGGTCCGTCTCCGAGGTGTAGGACCCGGGCATCCAGGGCACGATGAGCTGGCCTACGGCCTCCCGGAGGCTCAGGGAGCCCAGGGTCTCCTCCACCCAGGCCCGACCCCCGGCGTCCAGGGAAGACTGGAGGGGAGGGGGCGGGCCAGCCGGCGCCGCAGGTCCCTCCGGGGGCGGCGCGCATCCCCAGGCCAGGGATCCCAGGAGGAGTGCGACAAGGAGGAGCCGGCGCGTGGCGGGAAGGAGGAGCCCGCACGTAACGCAAAGGAGGAGCCGGCAAGCGGCGAGGAGCCGGCGCGCGGCGACGAGAAGGAGCCGGTGGGGCATGAGCCGGTGCGGCATGCGCTGGAGGGGATGGAGGTGACGATCGTTCACGGCATTCGCCTGACGGGTAGCTGGATCCCCTGGCCGATCTCGAAGAAAGGGGGAATGCCGGTGGGGGTCCGGCCCTGGATGGGAATGGCTCCGAAGAGAGCCTGGACGGCGGCCTTCTGGCTCACCTCCGTTCCGCTCCAGGCCAGCATGTAGGCCTGGACATCCGGGAAGTCACGGACCAGGTAGGGATTCCCGAAGGAGATGACGATATGGGGGATCCGGGCCTGGGCCAGGTCCTGGATGAACTCCGCCACCTCCTCGGGGACAGCCACGCTCCCGGAGTAGGAGACGGCCGTCACGTGGAGGGAGACCACCACGAGATTGGACGTCCGGGCCCGGCGACGGAGCCCCTCATAGACCTCCTCCGGTGTGTCCCTCCACAGCTCCGCCGTGACCAGGCGGGGGTAGCGGGCCCGAAGGCCCTCGTTCAGGTACCGCCCCGCCAGCAGGTCCGACGGCCTCCGGTAGGTGACGGAGAGGACCCGGGCGCTCCGGGTTCCCAGGAGGGGCAGCAGGTTCCGGTCGTTGCGCAGCAGGGTGACGGACCGATCGGCAATCTCCTGGGCCAAGGTCTCGTGGGAGGGAATGCCCACCACCCGGGGCACTTCCTCCACGGGTACGGTCCGGCGTCGATCCAGATCCAGCTCCTCCTTCACCTCCAGGAGACGGCGAACGGAGGCGTCCAGCCGCTCCTCCGGAAGGCGTCCGGAACGCACCGCTTCCACCACCCCGTCCCGGGCCGCCTCCGGACCCGGGGGCATGAGGAGCACATCGGCCCCGGCTTCCAGGGCTCGGACCGCGGCCTCCCCCCGGTCGAAGCGCCGGTCGATGGCGAACATGTCCATGGCGTCGGTGAAGACGAGTCCCTGGAAGCCCATCTCCTCCCGGAGGAGGCCGGTGAGGACCTCCCGGGAGAGAGTGGACGGAAGGCCGTCACCTCCGTTCAGGGAGGGCACGGCGATGTGGGCCGTCATGACCCCCTGCATCCCGGCATCGATGGCCGCCTGGAAGGGCCGGAGCTCCACGGCCTCCAGACGCTCCCGGGAGACCCGGATCACCGGGAGGGCCAGGTGGGAATCCGTCTCCGTGTCTCCGTGGCCCGGGAAGTGCTTCCCGGTGGCCAGGGCTCCCTCGGACTGCACTCCCCGGACGAAGGCCCGGCCCAGGCGGGCCACCAGGGCCGGATCCTCCCCCAGGGACCGGACATTGATGATGGGGTTGTCCGGGTTGTTGTTCACGTCCAGGACCGGGGCGAAGGGAACGTGGATCCCCACGGCCCGGGCCTCCCGCCCCGTCACTCGCCCCATCTCGTAGGCCAGCTCCGGGTCTTCGGTGGCCCCCAGGGCCATGAGGGAGGGGAACTCGGTGGCCCCGCCCAGGACGATGGCCCCGGGCAGGTGCACCGCCCCTCGCAGGCGGAACCCGGCACCTCGCTCCAGGTCGGCGCTCACCAGGAGGGGAAGCCGGGCCCGCTTCTGCAGGGCGTTCAGCTTGGCCGCCACCTCCGTGGGAGACCCCACGCTCACGATGAGCCCCCCCACTGCCTGCTCCTCCACCAGCTCCACCACCCGCTGGTGGCTCTCCGAACCCTCCGGGGCGAAGTCCCCCAGCATCCAGGGCATGAGGAGCTGGCCGGCCTTCTCCTCCAGACTCAGGGAAGCCAGGACGGAATCGGACCAGGAGGAGAAGCTCCGGGCCGGGGGAGCCACGGTATCGGCTCCGACCTCCTCCCGGGCCCGGAGGGAGTCCTCCCGGCGCTCCTTCTCCCCCACGTCCAGCGTGTCCTCCGGGGCTTGGAGGGTGTCGGAAGCCAGGGGACCTCCGGGAGTCGGGGAAGCGGACTCGGGCCCGGACCGTGACGGGCCCGAGCATCCGGACAGGAGAAGGCCGACGAGAGAGAACAGGAAGAGTAGAACAGAGGAGAATGAGACCTTCATGAATGCACGAGCCCTCGATTGCCGGGGTGATGGGTTTCGGTGCGCACGGGATCGGGCGGGAGGGCGCCTCTCCTCTCCGGGTGCCGGGCCGGGCCCCGGAGGCCGACGGGCTTCCCGGCCTGCCGTTGACGCCGGGATGGGGGTCCCCGAGTTTGCCCTTTCACCCACAGCCCTCCGGAGGGCTGTTGAACAAGGGGGGCGAGCCGCGTTACGAGGGCCCCGTTCCTCCCCGGGGTCCGGGTCCCGGCCTTCCACGAGAACCGGGAAGGAAGTTATGAGCGCTTCCAGAGCCCCACAATCCTGTCGTCTCCGGCCCCTGCCGGTCCTCCTCCTCCCGGCGGTGATAATTCTGGGGCTCGTCCTCCTGGCCTGCGAAAGCAAAAATCGGGAGGCCCCTGCCCGGGCCGACGGTCCCGAGGTCCGGGAAACCCGGCAGACAGCCGCCCCGGCCCGGGCTCCGGTCCTTCCCGGAATCGACGTTCTCCTCCGGGACTCCCTGCACCTGGTTCGGGGACGCAGGGCGGGCCTCATCACGAACCACACCGGGATCGATTCGCAGGGTCGGCCCTCCATCGACCGCCTGGTCGAAGCCCCGGATGTGGAGCTGTTGGCCCTCTTCTCCCCGGAGCACGGGATCCGGGGCACGGAGGAAGGGGGCGTGGAGATCGTGGGAGGCCGGGACCCGGTCTCCGGCCTCCCGGTGCACTCCCTCTACGGAGAGACCCGGAAGCCCACGCCGGAGATGCTGGCGGACCTGGACATTCTCCTCTTCGACATCCAGGACGTGGGGGCCCGCTACTACACCTACGTCTCCACCATGGCCCTGGCCATGGAGGCCGCCGAGGAGGGTGGGATTCCCTTCCTGGTCCTGGATCGGCCCAACCCCATCGACGGCGTTCGGGTTCAGGGCAACGTCCTGGATCCGGCTTTTTCCACCTTCGTGGGCCTCTACCCCGTCCCCATGCGCCACGGCATGACCGCCGGGGAGCTGGCCCGTCTCTACCGGGGGGAGTTCGGTGTGCGGGTGGATCTCCGGGTCGTGCCGGCGGCAGGGTGGCGACGGTCCATGCGGTTTTCTGCCACAGGGCTGCCGTGGGTCCCCCCCTCCCCCAACATGCCCTCCGTCACCAGCGCCCTCCATTACCCAGGGACCTGCCTCTTCGAGGGGACGAACCTCTCGGTGGGGAGGGGGACGGACGAGCCCTTCCAGGTGGTGGGAGCGCCCTGGCTCCGGGCCGATGCCCTGGTAACGGCCCTGGAGGGCTACGGCCTTCCCGGTGTACGATTCGAGGCCGCCCGGTTCACTCCCCGAGACCCCGGGGACGGGAAGTTCGGGGACCAGGAGGTGGAGGGGGTCCGCCTCCTGGCCACCTCCCCCGGGTACGATCCCACCCTGGCCGCCCTGGCCCTTCTCCGGGAGACCCGGAAGGCCTCCGGATCCCGGTGGGAGTGGAGGGTGGCCCACTTCGACCGCCTGGCCGGAACCGACGCCCTCCGAATGGGCCTGGAAGAGGGAGCGACGCTGGAGGAGCTCCGGAGAGGATGGGAGGAGGACCTGGCACGCTTCCGACAGCAGAGGCAAGCTTACCTCCTGTACCCGGAGTGAGACTCCCGGGCCAGGCAGCGCCCGGATTGGCAGCCATGGCCGAATTCGGCGTGACCACGGAACCCGACAGGACAACTACAAGGACCCGACCATGCGGTACCAGACTCTGCGAGATCCTCGGATCTGCCTCGGCGCCCTCCTCCTGGCCACCGGTCTCACGGCCTGCGGAGGGGGTCCTCCCGCCGGAGCCGGTCCGGCCGCACCCCGTCCCGGAGGACCCCTTCCACCGGCTCCCGGTGTTCCCGGGGAGCCCGGGGCCGTCACCGCCACCGCCGAGCTCGCGGCTCTCCATGACCGTATGACGGTCTCGGGACTGGCCGACCGGCGCTTCGATCACGCCACCTTCTGGCGGGTGGTCACCCCGGTCCTGGAAAGCTCCCCCCGGTTCCGGGTGGAGGAGGTGGGACGGAGCGCCGAGGGTCGGGTGCTGAAGACCATCTCCTTCGGTGAGGGGCCCGTCTCCGTCTTCCTCTGGTCCCAGATGCACGGGGACGAGAGCACGGCCAGCATGGCCCTGGCGGACCTCTACGCCGCCGTGGCCCGGGATCCGGAGCATCCCACGATCCGGGCAATCCTGGAGGGGAGCACGGTCCACACCCTCCCGGTCCTCAATCCGGACGGAGCGGAGCGCTTCCAGCGGAGGAACGCCCAGGGAATCGACGTCAATCGGGACGCCCGGCGGCTGGCCACGCCGGAGGGAAGAGTGCTGAAGGAGGTCCGGGACCGACTGAATCCGGACTTCGGCTTCAACCTCCACGACCAGGGGATCGGCACCCGGGTAGGGTCCTCGGATCGGGGCGTGGCCATCGCCCTCCTCTCTCCTCCCTTCGACGAGAGCCGGGAGGTGAACCGGATCCGGCACCGGGCCATGGAGGTCATGGGGGTGATGATCCAGGCCATGGATCCCATGGTGGGGGGCTACGTGGCCAAGTACGACGACACCTTCAACCCCCGGGCCTTCGGCGACCTCATCACCCAGTGGGGGACCAGCACGATCCTGGTGGAATCCGGCGGGTGGCGGGACGACCCCCAGAAGCAATACCTCCGGAAGGTGAACTTCGTGGCCCTGGCGGCGGCTCTGGAGGCCATCGCCACCGGGAGCTACCGGGGTGTGGGCCGGGACCTGTACCTGGACCTGCCCCCGAACGGGCGACGCATCGGGGACCTCCTGGTCCTGGGGGGCACCGTGGTGATCCCGGGCCTTCCCCCCTACCCCGCCGACTTCATGGTGAGCTACGAGCAGCCCCTGCTCGAGCAGGGCGGACGGATCTCGGCCATCGGGGACCTGGGGGACACCGAGGCCCGGGACACCCTCTCGGTGGAGGGGCTCTTCCTCTTCCCCGCCGACACGGCGTTGGACCGTTCCAAGGGAGGGGTGCAGATCCAGCCCGGGGCTCCGGCGGTCTTCACCGCCAGCCGAAGAGAGGACGGCTCGGATCCCCTATGGACCTTCCGGGGCGGTCCCCCGGAGGCCATCCGACGCCGATAGGAGCCACCGATAGGAGCCGCCGACAGGAGCCGCCGTCAGGAGCCGCCGTCAGTAGTCGCCGGTAGCAACCGCCGGTAGCAGCCGCCGGTAGTAGGCCCGGGAAGGGACCCGGCAGGACCGCGCCGCAGGCGTCGGCCCTCAGCTCTTCGCCACCCGCTCCGCCTCGGCCAGGAAGGCGTCGAAGAGGGACCGGGTCACAGGGCCCACCTTCCCGTCCCCCAGAGGCCGTCCGTCCACCTCCACGCAGGGCTTGACCTCCGTGAGAGTGCCCGTGTGGAAGGCCTCGTCGGCCTGGAAGAGCTCCGGCAGGGGGAGGGCCCGCTCCTCCACGGGGTAGCCCAGCCTCTGGCAGAGCTCCAGGACCACCTCCCGGGAGATGCCCGGTAGAATCTGGTTCGAGGTGGGATGGGTCACCACCGTGTCCCCGAAGACAGTGAAGAAGTTGTTCAGCGCCCCCTCGATGGCGATCCCGTCCTTCACGTAGACGATCTCGTCCACGCCGGCATCCACGGCGGCCTGCTTGCCCAGGCAGTTGGGAAGAAGCTGGACGGTCTTCAGGTCCACCCGGGTCCACCGCTCGTCCGGCACCGTCACGGCCCGGTAGCCCTCTTCCCAGCGCTCCCGGGGAGGGCGATGGTACTCTCCGGCGAAGAGGTAGACCGTGGGAGGGACGGGCTCGGTGGGGAACTGGTGGGTCCGGGGGGCCACTCCCCGGGTCACCTCCAGGTAGACGAAGGCCACCGGGGCCTCCTCCAGGTCGTTCTCCTTCAGCAGGCGCCGGTGGACGTCCTCCAGCTCCGCCGGGTCCAGCTCGATGCGTAGGGCCGAGAGGCCCCGCCGGGCCCGGGCCACGTGCCGGTCCCAGCGAAACAGGTTGCCCCGATAGGCTGCGGTGACCTCGTAGATGCCGTCCCCGAACAGGAATCCCCGGTCGTCCACGGAGATGAAGGCCTCTTCCTTGGGAATGAACTCGCCGTTGAGATAGACGATACTCATGACGAGGAATCCTCTTTCTTCTCCAGGTTCTCGAACTCCTCCAGGAGCTCCGCGTCGGCCACAGGCGGGCTGTCGTCGTTGGGGTGGGCGTCGGCGTCCACGCCCTCCTCTTCCCCTTCCTCCTCCTCTTCCTCCTCCTCACCCGCGGTGAGGGCCCGGGGCTTTTCCTCCTCCGGAGCGGAAATGAGACCCATCTCCCGCTTCAGGGCCGAGAGGCGCTCCTCCACGCCTTCGTCCCCCTCACCGGACTCCAGACGCATGAACTCCTCCTCCAGGGTGTCCCCGGACAGGGCTTCCGACACCTCGGCCTGGGCCAGGCTTCGGCGCTCCGACTCCTCGATCTTCTCCGCCATTCGGTTGAAGGCCTCGAAGGCGGAGGTGTCCGAGAGTCCGGACATGGTCTGGTGGATCCGCTTCTGTGCCTGGGCCCTCTTTTGCTTGGCGATGAGGAGATTCCGTTTCCGCTTGGCCTCCTCGATCTTGTCGTTCAACTGCCGCAGCGAGCCCTTGAGCTTCTCCGTCTCCTCGGCCTGGGCCGACCAGGTCTGCTCCAGGGCCTGGGCCCGCTGGGCATGCTCCTGCTGCCGAAGAAGGGCCTGCTTGGCCAGGTCGTCCCGCCCTTCCTTCACGGCCAGCATGGCCCGGTGCTCCCAGTCCCGGGTCTGTTTGACCTCATCGTCGAGCTGGGAGCGGAGCTTGCGCTCGTCGGCGATGGCCGCAGCCACCTCCCGCTTGGCCGTGGCCAACTGGTCCCGCATATCCAGGATGATCTGATTCAGCATCTTCTCCGGGTTCTCGGCCCGGGCGATCAGATCATTGATGTTCGATTTCAGAAGTGTGGATAGCTTCTGGAAGATTCCCATTGCTTCAGCCCTCCGCGCCGGTGCCGGCCAGCGTCTTGATCGTGTCCAGGTGACTGGACGCTGCCATCTGCAGGCTCTCCAGAGACGCCTGCACTTCCGGGAAATCCAGGGTCTCCAGCTCCAGGGTGTCGGAGATGATGAGATCCCCCTCCTCGATGCCGTAGGCCCCGTGAACCACGTCCGTGGCGTTCCAGGTCAGGAGACGGGCGTAAAGATCCCGGAGATTCCTGCCCTCGGGCAGGTCCATGATCTTCAATCGAATCACCAGGAGCGGGGGGGAGTGATGCAGCACCACAGGAAGCCCGTTGTCCGCCGCCTGAACGAGGTACATGCCCTCGTCCACCTCCTCGAAATCCAGATCCATCCGGATCAGGTAGCTCTCAAGATCATCTCTCGTAACCATGAACTCGTCTCCATGGACTGGGGGGCCTTGGAATCGCCAGGTCCGCTTCGTCCGCCAATGGGAAGCCCGGGCGACCGCATTCGGCACTACGCTCGCCCGAGGATCCGGGTTTCGGCCTCCCTTCGCCGGACCCGCCTATGAGTAATACCCTGGGGGCAGGAACACAAAGGGAGGGTATTGCCTCTCTACACGGACGACCCTCCGTTCAGGAGGGGAGCCAGGTGCTCCCCGGTGTAGGAGCCGGACCGTCCCGCCACCTCTTCCGGCGTGCCTTCCACCACGACCCGTCCTCCGGCGTCTCCTCCCTCGGGCCCCAGATCGATGATCCAGTCCGCCGTCTTCACCACGTGGAGGTTGTGCTCGATGACCACCACGGTGTTCCCCCGCTCCACCAGACGGTGAAGCACCTGGAGCAGGACACGGACGTCCTCGAAGTGCAGGCCGGTGGTAGGCTCGTCCAGGATGTAGAAGGTGTTCCCCGTGGCCCGCTTCGCCAGCTCCGTGGCCAGCTTGACTCGCTGGGCCTCTCCTCCTGACAGGGTGGTGGCGGACTGGCCCAGGTGCACGTAGCCCAGCCCCACGTCGTGCAGCGTCTGGAGCCTGGAGCGGATCCGGGGCACGGCATCGAAGAACTCCAGGGCTTCGTTCACGGTCATGTCCAGGACGTCGGCGATGTTCCTGCCCTTGTAGTAGACGTCCAGGGTCTCCCGGTTGTAGCGCCGACCCCGGCACACGTCGCAGGACACGTAGACGTCGGGCAGGAAGTGCATCTCGATCTTCACCAGCCCGTCTCCCTGGCAGGCCTCGCAGCGTCCCCCCTTCACGTTGAAGGAGAACCGGCCCGGGGCGTAGCCCCGCATCTGGGATTCCGGAAGGGAGGCGAAGAGCTCCCGGATGGGCGTGAAGACTCCGGTGTAGGTGGCGGGATTGGACCGGGGGGTGCGTCCGATGGGGGACTGGTCCACGTCGATGACCTTGTCCAGGTGGCTCAGGCCGTCGATGCCCTCGTGCCGCCCGGGCACCAGGCGGGACTTGTAGAAGTGCCGGGCCAGAGCGTGGTAAAGGGTCTCGGTGACCAGGGTGGACTTCCCGGAGCCGCTCACTCCGGTGACGGTGATGAAGGTGCCCAGGGGGAAGGTGACGTCGATGCCCTTCAGGTTGTGCTCTCGGGCTCCCCGGACGGTGAGGAGGCGCTCCGGATCCACCTGGCGCCGCCGGTCCAGCACGGGGATCTGCTTCTCCCCCCGGAGGTAGGCCCCGGTGAGGGAGTCGGCGGCCTGCTCCACGTCCGCCAGGTTCCCCTGCACCACCACATCCCCTCCGGCTCTCCCGGCTCCGGGCCCCAGGTCCACGATGAAGTCCGCCGCCCGTATGGTGTCCTCGTCGTGCTCCACAACGATGACGGTGTTGCCCAGGTCCCGGAGGCTCTTCAGGGTCTCCAGGAGCCGGTGGTTGTCCCGCTGGTGGAGCCCGATGGAGGGCTCGTCCAGAATGTAGAGGACCCCCACCAGGCGACTTCCTATCTGTGTGGCCAGGCGGATGCGCTGGGCCTCACCCCCGGACAGGGTCTCGGCGGAACGCCCCAGGGTGAGGTAATCCAGACCCACGTTCAGCAGGAACCCCAGACGCTCCTGGACCTCCTTGAGGATGGGGCCGGCGATGGCGGCGGCGAGGCCGGGACCCGGGGCCGGGGCCCTTCCCTCCTCCCGTTCCTCCCCCTCCACCGGGAGACTGCCCAGAAAGTCCAGGAGTCGGTCGATGGACAGCTCCACCACCTCACCCAGGGACTTCCCCCCCACGGTCACGGCCAGGGACTGGGGGTTCAGCCGAGAACCGCCACAGGTGGGACAGGGGAGGGTGGAGAAGTACTCGTCCAGTTGGTTCCGCACGGCGTCGGACCGGGTCTCCTGGTAGCGCCGCTCCACGTTCCCCACCACCCCTTCCCAGGTGTCCTCGTAGTAGCCGTCGAAGCGTTTGGAGTGGTACGGGAAGCGGATCTTCATCTTACCGGACCCATGGAGCACAGCCTCCTGGGCCATGGGATCCAGCTCTCCCCAGGGGGTGTTCGGGTGGAACTCGTAGGCCTCCGCCAGCCCCGCCAGGATGGACTTCCGCACGTGGCCCGAAGGCTCCCCCCAGGGCAGGACAACGCCCTCCAGGATGGAGAGGCTGGCATCTCCCACCAGTAGATCCGGGTTTACCTCCTTCCGGGTGCCCAGCCCGTCGCAGTCCGGACACGCACCGTAGGGGGAGTTGAAGGAGAACTGGCGGGGCTCCAGCTCCGGGAGGCTGATACCGCACCGGGCACAGGCGTAGCGCTCGCTGAAGAGATGGCTCGTCCCCTCTCCCCCCTTCCGGTGCTCCATCACCTCCACCGTGCCTCCCGCGGTCCGCAACGCCGTCTCCACGGAATCGGCCAGCCGGTCCCGATCCCGGGGCCGGACCACCAGCCGGTCCACCACCACGGCGATGTCGTGGTTCTCGTAGCGGTTCAGGCTGGGAGGGTGGGCCAGGTCGTGGGTCTCTCCGTCCACCCGGACCCGGACGAACCCCTCCTTCCGGGCCCGCTGAAAGAGGTCCTTGAACTCCCCCTTCCGGCCCCGGACCAGGGGTGCCAGGATCTCCAGGCGGGTCCCTTCCTCCAACTCCAGGAGGCGGGACACGATCTGGGAGGGAGACTGGCGGACCACCGGCTCTCCGCACTCCGGGCAGTGGGGAACCCCCACCCGGGCCCACAGGAGGCGGAGGTAGTCGTAGATCTCCGTCACCGTCCCCACGGTGGAGCGGGGATTGCGGCTCACGGTCTTCTGCTCGATGGAGATGGCCGGGGAGAGACCGTCGATACCGTCCACGTCCGGCTTCTCCATGAGACCCAGGAACTGCCGGGCGTAGGCCGAGAGGGACTCGACGTAACGCCGCTGGCCCTCGGCGTAGATGGTGTCGAAGGCCAGGGACGACTTCCCCGATCCGGAGAGGCCCGTGATCACGGCCAGGGCCTCCCGGGGGATCGTCACGTCGATGTCTCGAAGGTTGTGCTCCCTGGCGCCCCGGACGGTCAGGAGGTCTCGAGCCATGGGGAAGAAGGGCTACTCGTCCCAGGCCTGGGCTACGATCTCCGAAGCCAGGAGATCCATGGGGAGGAGAACGGGCACCGGGCTGTCGGCGCCGGCCAGAGCCAGCTCCACCTCGGTGCAGCCGGCGATGAGGGCCACCGGTGCCGGATCCAGGGAGGCCGCCGCCTCCAGGAGCTTCCTCCGGGGCTCCTCCACCCGATCCTCCAGCTTGACCTGGTAGATGGCCCCCATGACTAGATCCTCCTGGCCCTGGGGAGAGGGAGTGAGGAGCTTGAAGTCCGGAATCCGCCCGTGATAGGTCCTGGCCTCTCCCGTGCCGGTGGTGGCCAGGAGGCCCACCGGAGATCCCTCGGGGAAGCTCCGGGAGAGCTCCTGTCCCACCAGGCCCAGCATGTCCAGGACCTGGACGCTCACGGCCTCCCTCACGTCGTCCAGGAAGGCGTGGGCCGAGTTGCAGGGGATGGCGATGATCTCCGCCCCCCACCGCTCCAGGAGCCGGGCGGACTCCTGGAGCATGGGGGCGGGAGAGGGGCCGGTGCCCAGGATGGCCGCCGTCCGATCCGGGATCTGGGGCCGGCTGTCCACCAGGATCCGAAGGTGCTCCTGCTCCTTCGTCACCGGGGTCTTCTCCGTGACCTTCCGCATGAGATCCACGGTGGACATGGGGCCCATGCCCCCCAGGATCCCGACGATCCTGCTCATGGGTTCCTTTCGGCCTGTTCCCTGAGCCGGGCCACCCGCTCTTCGGTGGCCGGGTGGGTCCGGAAGAGGCTCAGGAGCCCCTGTCTCCGGGACCCGGCCAGGGGATTCACGATGGCCAGCTGCGCCGCGGCCGGATTCACCTCCATGGGAATCCGCCGGGAGTATGCGTCCAGACGTTCCAGGGCGCCAGCCAGGGACATGGGATTGCCGGCGATGGCCCCCCCCGTGGCGTCGGCCTGGAACTCGTTCTGGCGGCTGATGGCGAACTGGATGATCATGGCTCCGATGGGGGCCACGATCCCCATGACCAGCAGGCCCAGGGGATTGCTGTCGTCGTCCCGACCGCCGAAGAAGATGGCCCCCCAGCGGGCCATGGTACCCAGCATGCCCACGGCCCCGGCCATGGTGGCGGCCAGGGTGCTGGTGAGCATGTGCCGGTGCTTGATGTGGGCCAGCTCGTGGGCCACCACCCCCTCCAGCTCCCGGGGCGGGAGGAGGCGGAGGATCCCGGCGGTGAGGCACACCACTGCCTTCTCCGGGTTCCGGCCCGTGGCGAAGGCATTGGGCTGCTCGGAGGGCGCGATGGCCACCGTGGGCATGGGCAGGCCCGCCCGCTCCCGGAGGCGATCCACCATCCGGTGGATGTCCGGCGCCTCCTCCGGCCCCACCACCCGGGCCCGGTACATCTTCAGGACCATCCGGTCGCTGAACCAGTACATGCCGAAGTTCATGCCGGCGGCCAGGATGAACACCAGAAGAGCTCCGCTCTGGCCCCCGAAGTATCCTCCGAACGCCACCAGGAGGGCCGTGAGGCCCGCCATCATCACGAAGACCTTCACATGCTGCATCGCGTCACCTCGTGTTCAGAGTTCGTCGCTTCCCATCCCGTGGACTGGGAGAGTACCCCCGGGAGCGGCCGCGGGATCCCGGCGAAGGTTCCTCGGCAGCAAGCTCTCTCCGGCGCAGCGGTGCCACCGTCAGTACCCCCATTCCCGGTAGAGGAAGAACCCCAGGACCTTGTCCAGCTTCAGGTTCGTGGAGCGGAAGAGGGGGCTCCGGGAAAGGCGGTCCTCCACGAACCCCTCCAGGCTCCACAGGTCCGCCAACCGCCACTCCACCCGGAGTCCGGCGAACTGGCTCTGTCCGGCTCCCGCCAGCTCCGTGAGGGGGCGCCAGTGCAGGGCGGCGAAGATGTCGTCGGTGAGGTACTGCCCGATCTCCACCTCGGTGGTGGCCACCGTCCCGGCCCAGTCGGCGGTGGTGCCGAAGGGGTTCACGTCCTGTCCCTGGGTGATGGCCAGGTAGTCCAGCCCGAACCCCTGGCTGAACACCGATCCGAGCTGGTTTCCCAGGGTCCCGAGCCCCAGAGTGACCCCGGCTCCGGCCGCGGCACCCAGCAGAGAGCCGGCGGCCCCCTCGGCGAAGGCGCTTTGTCCCGAGGCCAGGGCGTAGGTGGGACGGCCGAAGACCAGGTAGCTCACCAGATCCGACTCGGAGATGGGGAAGGCGGCGTTGCTGGACAGGGAGACCCGGGGACTCAGAAGGGTGCCCGTCACGTTGGCAACGATCTCCAGTCGCTCCTCCCCCCCGGCGGTCCGGAGGCGGTTCATGGCCTGGATGTCCAGGTTCGGATTGATCCCCGGCGTTCCCAGGAAGTTCACGGTTCCCTCCTGGACCTGGAACTGCCGGCCCAGGATCGCATAGATGCCCCGGACGGCCTCCAGCTCCCCCACCAGGACCAGCTCCCGCTCCGTCCGGTCCCAGAACACCTGGAGATTTCCGTCCATCTCCACGTTCAGGTCCCGGCCCCGTAGCCAGGTTCCCCGGCCTACCGTGACCCCCACGTCCAGGCGCAGGTTCTGGAGGAAGGGGTTCTGGCTGGCCCGGAGAACCGGCTGGATGGCGGCCAGGGACGTGTCCACGTCGAAGAAGGCCGGATCCCCCAGGTTCACCACCCCGGCGCTTCGAGCGAACTCCTCCACCTGCAGGACTCCCTCCTCCACCGTCAGATCACCCTCGACCAGGGGTCTGCTGTAGGAGCTGTCCACCGTGATGGATCCTCCCATGGTGGCCCGGACGTCCCGCCGACTCACCGCCCGGAACTCCCGGATGTCCACGCCCAGGTCCAGTCGGGGGTCGGAGAGGGGATCCAGGGTGACGGTCCCGGAGACCTCCGCCGTCCCTTCACCGGAACGCAGGGAGCCTTCCAGGGCCAGGGTGGCGTCCGGGGCCACGTCCGCCCGGGCCTGGATCCCGAAGTACCGGACCCCCATGGCCGGGATGACCACGGAGCCGTCAGCCACCCGGAAGGCGCCGGAGGGCTCCAGCTCTCCGGGTGTGCCCTGGAGGCGGACCTCCCCGCTCAGCGTCCCCTCCACATCCTCCACGGTCTCCATGAAGTAGAGGGCCAGGCGGGTGGGGAAGGAATCGGCGGTGAGAGTCAGGTCCACGGGAGCTTCTGGAATCCGGGCCGGTACCTGGAGGAAGCGCAGGTCTGCGGGGAAGCTCCCCCGGGCCCGAAGGACTTCCCCTCCCCCCTCCCGGACCGTGACCTCCCCGGAGACTGCCCGGTCCCGGTACCGGAGCCGGGATTCGAGACCATCCAGGAAGAGGGCTCCCCTCCGGAGGTTTCTCACCGCCACGCCTCCCTCCATCCGGGGTGCCTGACTGGATCCCGTCACCCGGAGATCCATCTCCACCATACCCTCCAGCCTCTCCTCCAACTGAGCCACCCGGGCCACTCGGGCCAGGTTCAGCTCCTCCACCTCCAACTCGAAGTCCAACTCTCCTTCCCGGGCCAGATAGCCGTCGGCCCGGATGCGCATGAACCCGCTACCCGGCCGAACGAAGCGGAAGTCCCGAACCCGAAGCCCCCGGTCGCTCCAGGTGAGGGAAGCAGGCCCCCCCAGGTTCCACCGGGCGGTGTCGAAACGGAGAGTGAGCTCGTCCAGGTTCACCTCTCCCCCTCCCAACGTGTCCAGGGCCACCGTGCCCCGGACCCGGTAATCCTCTTCCCCGGTCCGAAGAGCCGCCACCTGGACCCGGGCACGGGAATCCCCCCACTCCACCTCCGCCTGTCCCCGGAGGAAGCTCAGGGAGAGGACCCGGAGGGAATCCGTGCGGAGGGTGGCCCGGATTCTTCCCCGGGCCCCGGGCAGCCCCTGGGCGGAGAAGGTCAGGTCTCCCCCTTCCACGAAGTGGGTCCGGTAGCGAAGGTTCTCGAAGCTCAGACTCCCCTCCCCGGAAAAGTCCTCCAGGCCACCCCGGAAGACGGCGCTGCCCAGGGCCGCTCCGTCCACCTGCACCTCCTCCAGGGTGGGAAGGGTGTCCAGGTCCACACCCTGGAAGGCCAGGGCGTCCCGCTCCAGGGGCCCCAGGGTGTCCCGGGCCACCGGGACCTCACCGAAGAGGAAGGGCTGGAGCCCCGCCAGGGACTGGGAAGCCACCCGGAGCTGCAGCTCCCCGGAAGGGGCTCCCGTGGCCAGCCCGAAGGAACCCCCTCCGTCCAACCGCCCCAGGGCCGTCTCCGCCATGAGGGCATCCACCTGGAGGAGGCCGTCCCGGACCCGGGCCACCAGAGCCACCGAATCCACCACCAGCTTCCCCACCTCCCCACCCCTGAGGAAGACGGTGGCCTCCCCCTGGAGATCGTCCAACTCTCCTCCCTCCCCGGAGGCGAGAATCCTGCCGGTGAGGCGGGTGGGCTCCGGAAGCCCCGGGACCAGGTCGGAGAGGAGGAAGCCCTGGACCTCCGTGTCCAGGCTGTAGCGCTGGAGTGGATCCCTCAGGTCGAACCGGGCGTGGAGGGTCATGGGGCCCGCCTCGGTGTCCAGGTCAGCTTCCAGCACCGCGTCGGACAGAGGCCCCTGAAGGCCCAGGGTTCCGGCCACCTCGCCGGTGACCGGGAGCTGGGGAAAGCTCTCCCGGAGGGCCGTGAAGGAAAGGGGTCGGAGGTCTCCGGAGAGATTCGTCACCAGCTCCCCCGGGTCCAGGGTGTCCCGATGGAGGGATCCCTCCAGGGTGACGCGGCTGGGGGTGCGTCCCGTGGGGGTATGCGTGGCCTCCAGGGAGAGATCCAGGCCCGCCTCCAATACCCCGGAGGCGTCCATCCGGAGGGCGCCGGGCCCCTGAAGCGTCATGCGGGGAGAGAGGCTCCGGAGGGTGGCCCATTCCAGGGGAGCCAGGGTGGCCTGGAAGGCCGTGGCCCCCAACTCCTCCTGGACGTGGAGGATGCCGGACACCTGAGCTCGAGTGAACCCGGCCACCTCCGGGTCCCGGAACTCCAGATCCCCCTCCACGGCCAGGCTGTCCAGGTCGCCGCCCAGCTCCAACCTCCCTCCCAGCCGGCCCCGGAGGGGCAGAGGCTCCTGGAGCCAGGGGTCCGTCAGGGCCAGGGGCACGTCTTCCAGCTCCAGGGCCAGGTCCCGGAACGCCAGCTCCGGCCCCAGAACCAGGGTTCCCCGGGCCCCCATTCCACCGGAATCCAGGAGGAGATCCGTCTCCCGGAACCCCAGCTCCAGGCTCTCTCCCGCCAGGGAGAAACGAAAGGCCCCCCGGGCCTCCCCCCTTGGGAGCCTGGGCTCCAGCCAGTGGAGATCCTCCAGGGCCAGGGGTCCGGCCTCCCCCCGGGCCTCTACCCGCACCGGCGTCTGGTCTCCCCAGAGGACCTCCACGCTCGCCCGGACCCCGGAGGAGGGGAGGCGGAGCTCCTCCAGGGACGCCACCAGCTCTCCGGAACGTCGTCGGATCACCCCTCGGAGGTCACTGATGCGAAAGGCCTCGGGCCAGACCCGGGCCAGGACCGAGAGGCTCTCCACCTGGAAGCGCTCACCCTCCTGGCCTGGAGCCGCCACGGTGGCTCGGCTGAGCTCCAGGTTCAGCTCCCGGAAGCTCAAGAGGCGAAGGCGACCCCGTCCCTCGGGGCCCGGGACCACCACCATCGCCTCTCCCGTCTCCTCCCCTTCCCCCAAGGGCAGGAAGATCTCCAGGGTGCCGTCCACGATCCGGGTGTCCCGGAGGGCGATGGTTCGTCCGTCTTCCCGGGCTCCACCTTCCTCCCGCACCGCCTCCTCCCGGACCGCCTCCTCCGGCGATTCCACCCCTGTCGCCGTGTCCGGGGAGGTCGGGGAGGTGAAGATCCTCTCCGCGTTGAAGCGCCCCTGGCCCGGGAGGCGCTCCAGGGTTACCCGGGGAGAGAATAGGGCCACCCGGGTGAAGACCAGGTCACCCCGGAGTAGAGCCAGGGGATTGATCCCCCCCCGGAGGGAATCGGCTGCCAGGAAGGGACGCCCCTCCCGGTCCCGGATGTCCACCCCCCGGAAGGTGAATCCCCTGAGGAGTCCCGGGGAGGAGACTCCCTCTACCCGGAGGGTCCCAGGGATGGCCCCATCCACCCGGACCAGGACCTCCCGAAGCACCCACTGCTTTCCCCAGGGGGTCTGGGTGAGGAACACCGCCGCCCCGAGGAAGAGGAGCCCCAGGGCCATGAGGAGCCAGCCCAGGATCCGTCGGACGCCGGGGAGGGTAGCCATTCTCAGAAGGCCTGTCCGATGGAGAGGTGGAGCTGGAAGCGACGGAGGGACCAGGGATCCAGCTCGCCGTAGAGGACCCTGGGCTCCAGGAGGGCCAGATCCCTGGCAAGCATGTAGTCCAGGGGGTTCCCGTCGAAGTCCCGAATCCGCCGGGGGTCCTCCGGGTCGTCCGTCTCCGGATCGAACGGGCGAATCTGAGGCGTCACCACCTGGAGCCGTTCTCCGGCGGCGAAGCGGTAGGCCAGGTCCACCCGGATGGGGCCGATGGGGCTGAAGTACCGGACCCCGAGACCCGGCGTGAGCTCAACCTGGCCCAACTCCACGTCGTCGTCCTCCCCCCACACATTCCCGAAGTCCAGAAAGGTGGCCCCTTCCCAGATTCGGCCCCCCAGGGGGAAGCGCAACTCCAGGCTCCCCTCCAGGAGGGAGGTGCCCCCGGTGGGCCGGGTCTCGAACACGGCGTCGTCCAGGGCGCCGGCGTCACAGGTCCGGTTCATGATCTCCTCCTCCGTGCAGGGAGGAGATTCTCCCATCTCCCTGGGAAGGAACAGGTTCCGGACGTCGGGGAGTTGCAGCACCCGGGGGCCCAGGCGGTTCTGCGCGAAACCCCGGACCGAGTTCGGTCCCCCGGCATAGAGCCGCTTCTCCGGATGCACGACCTCCCGACCCGGCGCGGGCCGTCCCAGACCCCGGAAGCCCCCGGGGCTCACCCAGCCCCCCCGGAGCCGAGTGGCCAGAACCCAGCCCTCCCCTTCCTGGTGGTACCAGGCCCCCTCCCCCAGGAGCCGCACGTACCGGAAGTCCGATCCCGTCCAGTCCCCGGCATACTCCAGGTCCAGGAGGGCGAAGTGACCCCGGGTGGGACTCAGGACCTGGTTTCGGCGATCCCGTGACAGACTCAGGGCCACCGGGGAGAGCCAGTTCGCTCCCTGGAGGACGTCGATGTCCTCGGGGGTGCAGATGAGGTAGTTGGAGCAGAAGAAGATCTCGGCGGCGTCCAGGGATGAGATCTGGGGGCGAAGGGACAGGGTCAGAGGCATGTAGGAGGTAAGGCTGTGGGTCAGCCCCACATTCAGTCCCAGGGCCTGCCGGACGAAGATGTCCGGGAGGGACTGGCGTTCCCCGAACAGGCTCGCCGTGAGGGTGTTCCTGGGGGAGAAGAGCCAGGGCTGGGTGAAGCCTGCGGACAGGAGCCAGTTCAACCGACCGTACTCCCCGGAGCCCGCGTCCCGGCACACAGCCTCCCGGAGGGGGGAAGTCAGCACGTTGGACAGCCGCCCGGTGAGCTGAAGACGACGAGCGCCCCCGAAGAAATTCCTGCTGGACCACTGAGCCTCGGCGTTGATGCAGTCCGCAGTGGTGAACCCCAGACCCGTCCGCACCCGGTGGACGTCTCCTTCCGCCACCCGAACCGTGACGGGAAGGACGCTGTCCGGCCGGACGCCGCTGGTGTCCGCCACCACATCGGCGAAGGTGAAGATCTCCAGGTTGTAGAGGTTTCGTCGACCGGCGAAGCGGAGATCCTGGGAGTAGAGCTCGCCCTCCCGGAAGGGGAGCATGCGCCGGACCACCGACTCCGGGACGGTCTCGTTCCCGGTGACACGGATGGAGCCGAACCGGGTGAGAGGGCCCGGAAACAGGTCGAAGGTCACGTTGGCCCGGAGGGTGCCCGAGGGGATGAAGTATCCCTGGAGCACCTCGGCGTGGGCGTAGCCCTGGTTCCGGAGGCGATGGAGAAGGGAGTCCTCCGCCGCGTCCAGGGCGATACCGCTGAGAGGGTCCCCCGAGTCGATGGGAAGCTCCTCCACCAGCTCCCGGGCTACCGTGGAATCGGACAGCTCCTCCAGGCCCCGGAAGGACAGGGAGTCCACCACCACCGGCTCCCCTTCCCGGATCCGGAAGGTGAGATGGATCTCCCCGTCGGAGGGATGATCCAGAACCGTATCCACCTGGGTCTGCCGGTATCCTCGCTGGTAGTAGAAGAGGCGGATGCGGGCTTCGTCCCGGAGGAATTCCCTGTTGTTGAAGTAGTAGGGCTCCTGGGCGAAATCCGCGCCGGCCCAGCAGAAGGGGGCCAGAATGAAGGAACGACAGGAGGTCTCCCGGGTGACGATGGCCCGTGCCAGGACCTGGTCGGAGAACCGCTCATTCCCCTGGAACCGGAGCTCCGTCACCTCGTCCAGCCCCGCCTGGGCTTCCAGGGGGACTGCCCCTCCCGGGGGAAGGACCAGCAGGCAGGGCAGCCAGAGGAGAGCCAGGAAGAGACGAGGGAGAACTTCCCTCATGCTACTCCTGTTCCTCGCCGGCTCCGGCATGGGATTCCCCCGGGGATTCCCCGTGGGATTCTCCCCGCTTCGGGAGAGCCTCCAGGGGCTCCCGGGCCAGGAAGAGGCGAACCAGGTAGAAGGCCGTGGCCGCCACGCCGGTGGCGAGGCCCGCCGCCACCAGGGCCGCCCCCAGATTTTCCCGGGCACCCGGTTCCGTTCTGCGATAGAATTTGGGCATGGTGACTGTCTCCTCTCCGGTACAATATGGCGACCCCCCGGAGCCGAGGCATCCCGGCCGGCTGGAGATCTCTATCCGGGCCCGGAGCCGTTTCCGGCCCTAGGATCTCCGGCAGGTTCCAGATCCGGAAAGGGCAGGTTCGCGTCGGCGGACACCAGAGGGGAAGCCACCTCTCCCCGCTCCAGGTGGAAGAGGGCTGCCCGGGCCACCATGGCCCCGTTATCCAGGGAGAGCCGGGTGGAGGCATGGAAGAGGCGCCCCCGGGATCCCAGGCGCCTGGCGATCTCCGCCTTGAGGCGCCGGTTGGCGGAGACCCCGCCTCCCAGGAGCACCCGGCGGCAACCCGTCGCCTCCACGGCCCTGAGGGTCTTGCTGGCCAGAACGTCCACCGCCGCTTCCTGGAAGGAGGCCGCCACGTGCTCCCGCTCCTCCTCCAGCCGGCCCTCCTCCTCCAGCGTCCGGGCCAGGTTCGCCACCGCCGTCTTGAGCCCGCTGAAGGAGAAGTCGTAGTACTCGCCGTCACCGGGTCGCTGGTCCCGCCGGAGCATGGGTCGGGGAAGAGGATGCCTCCCGGGGTCCCCCATCTCCGCCAGGGCCTGGATGGCCGGCCCTCCGGGGTAGGAGAGGTCCAGGAGCTTGGCCACCTTGTCGAAGGCCTCTCCGGCGGCGTCGTCCCGGGTCTCTCCCAGGAGCCGGTAGCGCCCCCAGGCCGGAACGTGGAGGAGGAGGGTGTGCCCCCCGGACACCAGGAGAGCCACGAAGGGAGGCTCGGCCTCCGGATCCTCCAGGACGGGGCCGAAGAGGTGGGCCTCCATGTGATGGACGGCCACCAGGGGTTTATCCAGGGCGAAGGCCACCGCCTTGGCCCAGGACACGCCCACCAGGAGGGCCCCGATGAGACCCGGTCCCGCCGTCACCCCCACGGCGTCCACCTCCTCCAGCCTCCGGCCCGCCTGCCGCAGGGCCTCCTCCACCACCTCCTCCAACCGCTGGAGGTGGGCCCGGGCCGCCAGCTCCGGAACCACGCCACCATAGATGGCATGCACGTCCTGGGAGTGGATCACGTGGCCCAGGATGGTGTCGGGCCCGGCCACCAGGGCCGCCGACGTCTCGTCGCAACTGGTCTCGATTCCGAGAAGGACGGGGCGATTCACCGGCCTGCGGGTCTCCGGAGGACCACCCATTCGGGACTCACCCGGGCCCTGATCAGGTCCGGCAGCCCGTCCACCGCCACCTGCACCCTGGCCTCCTCCCCCGGGGCCAGGGTCATGACCCTGCCCACCGGGAGGGTCACCCGGAACTCCGAGGGTCCCATGGCCTCCACCAGGCTCCGGGCCCCAGCCACCGTAACGGTCACGGACTCGGGTCGGGCCTGGAGCTGGGGATCCTGCCCCAACTCCGGAAGCCTAAGGACGATGTCGGAGAAGGACCGTTCCACCGTCTCCTCCACCCGGATCCTCACGGATGCCTCCTGGGGAGACAGGGCCATCCCCCGGAGGCCCGCGGTGTCCACGGGCTGCCGGACCGTCTGGCTCTCGGTGATCCCGGACAGATCCACGGGAGCCAGCGGCAGGGAATCCAGGGCCTGGAGGCGGTTGGCGGGTCCGCTCACCCGGGCCAGAGAAGGCTCGACCTGGGGTGCAGCGGCCAGAGACAGGCCTTCGGGAAGGGAGCCGGACACCCGGGGGGCCAGGGGGACGGCCTGAACCTCCATGGGCTGAAAGGAGAGGCGAACGGAGCTGGGCTCCACGGCCTCCACGCTCACTCTCTCCGGATTGGGGAGCCGCACCCAGGCGTGGTGGAGGAGGACGGCCGTGTCGGGCGTCACCACCTCGTCCACGGGGATCACCACCGGGGGCCGCTCCACGGCCAGGGCGATGAGCTCACGGGCCGGACCCGCCAGGGTCACCCGGACCGAGGTGGGCAGCGGTTCTCCCAGCATGGCCCATTCGGGATCGTTCAGGGCCACCCTCACCGGGACGTCGTCGATGACCTGCCGGTTCTGGGACTCGAACCGGAGAACGGTCCAGAGGAGGACGGCCATGGCCAGGGCCGGGATCTTGAGCTGCCAGTTCCTGGAGATGATCCCCGGGATGAAGCGCACGGTTCCCCTTCTACTCTTCCAGGAGGCGTTGAATGAGCTGGACGTTCTGGGGGGCGTCCCAGGCCGTGGCTCCGGCCACCTTCTTGTAGATGATGCCGTCCCGGTCCACCACGAAGGACTCCGGGACTCCCGTGGTCTGGAAGGTGTCCTGGATCTCGCCTGTGGGGTCGTGGAGGATGGTGAAGGTGAATCCCTGGACCCGGGCGTACGCCTCCAGGTTGCCCCCGGTCCGACCGAACTCGTCCGTCTCGCCGAAGGGAGCGTCGATGCTCACGGCCAGGATCTCGAAGTCCCCGTCGTCCACGGTCTCGTAGAGCCGCTGGAGGGAGGGCATCTCTTCCTGACAGGGAGGGCACCAGGTGGCCCAGATGTTCACCAGAAGGACCTTCCCCTCGTAGTCCTCCAGGCTCCGGGGCTCCCCCTGGAGGTTCACGGCGGAGAAATCCGGAGCGGGCCGTCCGGGAACCACCGGACTCATCCGCTCCCGGTTCACCCAGGCCAGAAAGATGACGAGAGCCGCCGCGCCGGCGGCGGCCAGGTAGGGCATCCAGCTTCTCAGTCCGCGCATCTCGGGCACGATTCCCCTGAAGGATTCGACGGTTTCTTACGGTCCCGGGGGCCGAAAGTTCCTGTGCTTCCCGCCGGGCACCGGGGGTCCGGGACGCTGCCTCACCCCCCTCTGCGTCCCACCACCAGACGCACGGCGCTGCCCTGCTGGATCTCGGTGCTGGCCGGGGGCTCCTGCTCCACCACCAGCCCCTGGTCCCGGCCGAACCGGAACCGGGTCTCCAACTCACCCACCTCCAGGCCCAGGGAATCCAGGAGGGCCCGGGCTTCTTCCTCGGGCATGCCCAGGAGAAGGGGCATCTCCAGCATGGGCGGTCCCGTGCTCACCGTGAGGCGGATCTCCCGGGGAAGGGTCGCCGGGGTCCCGGGCTCCGGATCCACCTCCACCACGCCCCCCCGGGGGATGTCCGACTCCACCGAGTCCACCACCACCTGGAATCCCGACGCCTCCAGGACCGTGGCCGCCCGGTCGCCTCGGAGCCGGAGAACGTCGGGGACCGGCCGCTCCTCGGGCCCTCGGCTCACCGCCACCCGGACCGTGTCCCCCACCAGGGAGAGCTGGCCCGGGAGGGGGCTCTGCCCCAGGACCTCACCGGGAAGGGCCGAAGGATGTCGGAGGGAGTCCACCGGCCCCAGGACCAGCTCCGCCTCGGACAAACGCTCCCGGGCGTCCTCCAGGAGCTCTCCCCGGAGCTCCGGCACCGACGCGAGGTCGCCGGGAGGCGGGGGAGCCGGGAAGAGGAGTCGGGTGGAGAAGAGATAGCCGCCGCCGAAGCCCACCAGGGCCAGGGCCAGGGCCCACCAGAGGATCCGGGGGCCGCCGAGACGGGCCAGGAGGGAGGCGAATCGGCCCTCCCCCGGTCCTCCGCCCCCTCGCCGGCCCCCCTTCCTCCGGCGCCGCCCCAGGGACTCCCCCAGCTTCATGATCCCCGCTCCAGGCGAGCGGCGAAGGCGCCGTCGAATCCGGTCTCTTGGGGAAGCACACGAAGTCTCTTCATCTCATCCAGATACCGGGCCGGTACTGCGCCGGTTTCCTTCAGGTGGAACTCGGGATGTCGGGCCAGGAATGTCCGGACCTGGCCTTCGTTCTCTTCCTCCTCCAGGGTGCAGGTGGCATACACCAGGTGACCGCCTGCCGGAACCAGGGGAGCCGCCCCTTCCAGAATCCGCTCCTGGAGGTCCACCAGCTCCCTCAGCGTCTCCGGTGTCAGCCGCCAGCGGGCGTCCGGGTGCCGACGGAGGGTCCCCGTTCCGCTGCAGGGGACGTCCAGAAGCACCATGGGGCACTCCCCCAGGGGGGGTTCCTGGGCCCGGGCCGCCACGACCCACACCCTCCCGCCCACCCGCTCCACGTTCTCCCGGAGGACCCGGAGCCGGGGAAGCGACGGGTCGGCGGCCAGAACATAGGCACCCTGATGGGCCAGGGCGAGGGCCTTCCCCCCGGGAGCCGCGCACAGGTCCGCCACCCGGATCCCGGCTTCGGGATGGGCGTAGAGGGTGACCAGGGCGGCTCCCGGATCCTGAACGATCCCGGGAACCTCCTGGAGGAGGAGAGCAGGATCGGTGCCAGAACCCAGAAGAAGACAGGGAATGCCGTCTTCCAACAGACGTGCCTCCCACCCCATCTCCCGGAGACGGTCCCTGGCCTCACCCGGCTCCACGCCCAGGGGCCGGAAGTAGACGGGGGCGGGAGCGTTGTTGAGCTCCACCAGTCTCCGGACCTGGTCCGGGCTCCAACGGCCCAGCCAGCGCCGGAGGAGCCAGGGGGGGTGGGAGCCCCAGGTGGTCAGGTGCTCCAGGGGCGAGGTCTCGAAAGGAGGAAAGCGGTCCCGGTCACCCCCCTCCCGCTCCAGGCTCCGGAGGACCCCGTTGGCCAGGGGAGCCCCTCCCTTCCCCGCCAGGGAACGGACCTGCTGAACGGTCTGGGAGACGGCGGCGTAGGAAGGCACCCCGTCCATGTAGAGGAGCTGGTAGGCCCCCAGTCTCAGGAGGTCCAGGAGGAGGGGAGAGAGGCTGGACAGCCCCTTTCTCAGGTGGAGGTCCAGGAGGTGGTCCAGCCGGCCCCGGAGCCGGATGGTGCCGTAGGCCGCCTCCTGGGCCCAGCGCCGCTCCCGGTCCGGCAGGTTGGAGACGGCGGCTTCCAGAGCCCGGTCCAGGCGCCGCCCCCGGGAGACGGCCCGGAGGATCTCGGCGGCGGCCCGTCGATCCCGGGTCACCCCTGGGCCACGATCCCCCTCCTGGTTCCGGGAGCCCCTTCCCACGGCCCTCCTACTCCAGCATTCCCCGGACGGGAGAGGAGGGGACGGCGATCTCCCGGGCCGGCATGCGCCCGGAGAGGAAGGCCAGACGCCCCGACTCCACGGCCTGGCGCATGGCCGTGGCCATGGACACCGGATCCTCGGCGGCGGCGATGGCCGTGTTCATGAGGACCCCGTCCACGCCCTGCTCCATGGTCACGCAGGCATCCGATGCCGTGCCCACCCCGGCGTCCACGATGACCGGGACGGCCAGGCGTCGCTTGATCTCCCGGATGTAGTAGGGATTCACCACGCCCAGGCCGCTTCCGATGGGGCTGGCCAGGGGCATCACGGCCACGCACCCCACATCCTCCAGGCGGAGGGCGGTGATCAGGTCGTCCGTGGTGTAGGCCATGACCTTGAATCCCTCGTCCACCAGGGTCCGGGCCGCTTCGATGGTGGCGTGGGTGTCCGGCAGGAGGGTGGTCTCGTCTCCGATGATCTCCAGCTTCAGCCACTCGGTGAAGCCTGCGGCCCGGCCCAGTCGGGCATACCGGATGGCATCCTCGGCCGTGTAGCAGCCCGCCGTGTTGGGCAGGAGCAGGAACTCCTCCGGGTCGAGATGATACAGGATGCCTTCCTCCCTGGTACGATCCAGGTCGATCCGGCGCACGGCCACCGTCACCATCTCGGTGCCGGAAGCCCGAACCGCCTTCACCATGGTCTCGTTGTCCTTGTACTTTCCCGTGCCCACGATGAGGCGGGAGGTGAACTCCCGATCCGCGATCCTGAGGGGTCCGTCGATGGTCTCAGCGCTCATAGGTTCTCATTCCTTCTCTCGCCGTTCCGCTTCCTTGTAACGATTGGTGGGCTCCGGGGCCGGGGGCCCGCTCCGGATCGGACCTCGCCTCAGCCGCCACCCACGAAGTGGACCAGCTCCAGCACGTCCTCGTCTTCCACCCGGGTCTGGGCGTACTCCGAGCGATCCAGAATCTCCCGGTTCCGCTCCACCACCACGAGCTGGGGGTTCAGCTCCAGGGACTCCAGGAGCTCGGTGACGGTGAGGCCCTCGGGCAGCGCCCGGGCCTTGCCGTTCAGCTGAACCGTGATCTCGCCGGTCTCGGTCCTGTCCGTCGTCATTGTGGACCTCGTCTTCTCCGTTTTCCCGCCGCTCACGCCGGTCTCGTTGCCGCTTCCTTCCGTCTTCCTGCCGCCTGTGGCGGTTTTCCCGCCGCTCACCTTCGTCCTCCCACGCCTCACGCCGTGCCCTTCCCGCCGGGTTCCCACCCGGCTCCCAGTCTCTTCAAGTAAACCCTCGTGGCCTCCCGTGGGTCCGCCGCATCCCAGATGCCGCCCCGGACCGCCACGCCGTGGGCCCCGGCCCGGAGGACCCGTTCCACCCGCTCCGGGGTGATTCCCCCGATGGCCAGGAGGGGAAGAGCCGTGAGGGCCCCGACCTCTTGCAGGAGGCCGGGTCCCGCCCCGGGGCGTCCCGGGTGGGAGGCCGTGGGGTAGAGGGTCCCCACCACCAGGTAGTCCGCCCCGTCGTCCCGGGCCCGGCGGGCCTCTGGGGCCCCGTGCACAGACGCTCCCAGGAGGGCCCCGGAGCCCAGGATCTTTCGGGCCGAAGGCAGGGGAAGGGAGCGCTGCCCCAGGTGCACCCCGGGCAGTCCCAGGGCTCGGGCCACGTCCACCCTGTCGTTCACCAGGAGGAGGGATCCCCGGTACCGGGCCGGATCCCGGAGCTCCAGGGCCAGGGAGTGGAGAAGACGCCCGGAGGATCTCGGCCCCCGCAGGTGAAGGGCCAGAGAGGTCCCGGCAAGGTCCAGGATCTCCCGGGCCACCAACGGAAAGGTGGGCCGGCCCAGGATCTCGTCATCGGTGATGAGATGAAGGCGGGGAATCACTCGAATCGGGAGCCGGGTTCCAGTGCATGGCCCTGGAGCCAGGCCCGGATCGCCATACGTCGCTTCCCCGGGGGCTGCACCTCGTCAATTCTCACCGCTCCCTCACCGCAGGCCACCCAGAGCTCACCTTCGCCCACCCCGGGAAGCACCGTCCCCGGCTCCCGGCCGTGCCCCTGGTCCGGATCCGGCGTGGGAGAGAAGAGCTTTACCGGCTCCTGGTCCAGGAGAGTCCAGGCCCCGGGAACCCGGTCCAGGCCCCGGAGGTGCCAGCCGATCTCCCGGGCCGGGCGACTCCAGTCCACCCTGGCCATCTCCCGGTCCACTTTCGGGGCGTAGGTAGCCTCCTCCTGGTCCTGCTCCCGCTCCTCCAGGGGATGGGCGGCCATGAGGGCCAGGGCTTCCACCAGGGCCTCGGCCCCCACCTCCGAGAGGCGGGTACCCAGCTCCGTGGCCGTCTCCCGGGGACCGATGGCTTCCGGAGTCTGGAGAAGGATGGGGCCGGCGTCCATGGCCTCCACCATGCGCATGATGGTCACGCCGGTGATCTCGTGGCCCCGGAGGATGGCCCAGTGGACCGGGGCCGCTCCCCGGAGCTTGGGCAGGAGGGAGGCGTGGACGTTCACCGATCCCCGGGGAGGGATCTCCAGGACCTGGGGAAGGAGAATGTGTCCGTAGGCCACCACCACCGAGAGCTCCGGTTCCAGGCGGCGGACCTCATCCATGAAGGCCTCCCCCCGGGGGCGCTCCGGAGTGAGAACGGGGTAACCCTCTTCCTGGGCCACCTCCTTCACCGGGGAAGGGGTGAGCTTCCGCCCTCTTCCGGCGGGACGGTCGGGCTGGGTGACCACTCCCACCACCTCGTGCCCTTCCTCCCCCAGGGCCCGGAGGCAGGGAAGGGCGAAGAGGGGCGTACCCCAGAAGAGGATCTTCAGGACGCCTCCCGATCCAGCTCGGCCCGGCTCTTCTTCCACTTCTTCATGAGGAGCTTTCGCTTGAAGGGACTCACCCGGTCCACGAAGAGGATGCCGTCCGTGTGGTCCACCTCGTGCTGGAGAGCCCGGGCCAGAAGTCCGGAAGCCTCAAGGCTCACCTCCCGGCCCTGGGGATCGTAGCCCTGGACGGTGACCGACTCCGGCCGCTCCACCACCTCCTCCAGGCCGGGGATGCTCAGGCATCCCTCCGGGGCCCGGTCCTTCTCCTTGCTGGACTCCACCACCCTGGCGTTCACCAGGGCCAGGGGGCCCACACCCTCCTCGTCGGCTTCTCCCAGATCCACCACCAGCACCCGTCGGGACACCCCGACCTGGGGGGCGGCCAGGCCGATGCCCTGGGCGTGGTACATGGTCTCCAGCATGTCTTCCACCAGCTCTTCCAGCTCTTCGTCGAAGGACTCCACGTCCTCCGTCGGCGTCCGGAGAACCGATTCCCCCATGAGCTTGATTTCTCGAATGGCCATGGGATGACCTCCTGGCAAATCTCCTGCTCCTGCGTCCCGAGTCCCGTCAGGACTCCGTGTCTCCTACCTCCATGACCTGGGCGATTCGACCCCGCTGGACCACCAGGCGGGTGTCCTCCCCGGTCTTGATGGTGAGACGATCGTCCTTCACGTGCAGCACGGTGCCGATGATCCCCCCGTTCGTCACCACGTCGTCCCCTTTCTTCAGGTTCTCGATCATGGTGCGATGGCGTTGTTGTTCCTTCCGCTGGGGCCGGATGAGAAGGAAGTAGAAGATGGCGAAGATGGCCGCCATCTGCAGCACGAAGATGAGGGTGGCGTTGCCGCCCTCACGGGGGGCCGCCAGGACCGCGAGCATGACTGCGTTCACCGCCTACTCCAGGTAACCGGGACGAAGGAAAGGTCTCCAGGGACCCGAGAGACCCCTGAACAAGGGCCTCAACCCGTGTAACCTAACACGAGAGAACCCGGGAAACAGGGGGCCACAGCCTACCCCTTTTCCCCCCGGGCGGCGTCGTAGCGGTCCAGCCAATCCCGGCTCCAGCCCGGGAACGTCCCGTCCCGGATCCGGCGCCGGGCAGCACGGGCCAGGTCCACGAGGAAGTGGAGGTTGTGGATGGAAACCAGGCGATGTCCCAGCCATTCCCCCGTCACCGCCAGGTGCCGAAGGTAGGCCCGGTCGAAGTGGCGGCAGGTGTAGCAATCACACCGGGAATCCAGGGGTGCCCGGTCCCGGGTGAAGCGGGCATGCTTCAGGTTCACCTGCCCCTCCTCCAGGCTCCAGGCCGTGCCGTGCCGGGCATTCCGTGTGGGCGCCACGCAGTCGAAGAGGTCGCATCCCCGGGTCACGGCCCGGAGAAGGTCGTCGGGATAGCCCACCCCCATGAGGTAGCGGGGGGCGTCAGAGGGGAGGAGGGGATCCAGGAGCTCCAGGGTGCGCCACATGTCCTCCTTGGCTTCCCCCACGCTGAGGCCCCCGATGGCCAGTCCGGACCAGGGTCCCATGGCCAGGACGTCCCGGGCCTGCTGGCGCCGGAGATCGTCGAAGACGTTGCCCTGAAGAACGGGAAAGAGAGCCTGGGGCGGCCGGGCCTCTTCCTCCTGGAGCTGCCGGAACCGTTCCCGGCATCGCTCCAGCCAGCCCAGGGTCCGACGGTTCGCTTCCAGGACCTCCGCCCGGGACGCCCCTCCCGGGGGGCATTCGTCGAAGGCCATGACCACGTCGGCCCCCAGGGCGGCCTGGATGTCCATGACCCCTTCCGGGGTGAAGAAGTGGCGGGAGCCGTCGATGTGGCTCTGGAAGATCACGCCGTCGTCCCGGACCTGGTTGATCCGGGCCAGGGAGAAGACCTGGAACCCCCCGGAGTCCGTGAGAAGGGGCCCGTCCCAGCGCATGAAGGCGTGGAGTCCGCCCAGCTCCTCCACCACGTCCTGTCCCGGCCGCAGGAAGAGGTGGTAGGTGTTGGCCAGGATCATGGAGGCCCCCATCTGCCGTAGCTCGTGGGGGGTGACGGTCTTCACCGTCCCCTGGGTGCCCACAGGCATGAACGCCGGGGTGTCCACCGCTCCGTGGGGGGTGTGGAAGGTCCCGGCCCGGGCCCGACCCTCCCGGGCGTGGAGCTGGAAGGAGAAGGAGTCGGCCCTCACAGCACCACCATGGCGTCGCCGTAGGAGTAGAACCTGTAGTCTCCGGCCACCGCCGCCCGGTAGGCCTCCATGGTCCGCCGGTATCCGGCGAAGGCGGACACGAGCATGAGGAGAGTGGAACGGGGCAGATGGAAGTTCGTCACCAGGCGATCCACCACCTTGAACCGGTAGGGGGGCCGGATGAAGAGGTCGGTCTCTCGGGAGCCCGGCCGGACCCTCCCGTCCCTCCCGGCGGCGCTCTCCAGGGTTCGAACCACCGTGGTCCCCACGGCCCACACCCGGCCTCCGGAGGCCCTGGCCCGGTTCACCGCCTCCGCGGCCTCGGGTCGCACCGTGAAGGTCTCGGCGTGCATGGTGTGCTCCGAGGGATCCTCCACTTCCACGGGGCGGAAGGTGTCCAGGCCCACGTGCAGGGCCAGGCGGGCCAGAGTCACCCCCCTGAGGGCCAGCTCGTCCAGGAGCTCGTCGGTGAAGTGCAGCCCGGCGGTGGGAGCCGCCACCGAGCCCGGGGTCCGGGCGTACACCGTCTGGTAGCGCTCCCGGTCCAGGGCCTCGTCTTCCCGGTCGATGTAGGGTGGCAGGGGCACCCGGCCGTACCGCTCCAGGGCCTCCTCACCGGAAAGCTCCGTGATGAGCCGGACCACCCGACCACCCCCGGGGGCGGAATCCAGGATCTCCACCGACAGCTCCTCGGCCACCTCCAACACCCGGCCGGGCTTCAGCTTCGATCCCGGTCGCACCAGGGCCTCCCAGATGGTGTCCCGGTGGTCTACGGTCTCCTTCTCGCCCCCAGCCCCCGTCTCCTCCCCTGCCGGCCACCCCTCCTTCCCGGGCTCCAGACGCCGGAGAAGGAAGATCTCCCCCGGGGCCCCCGTGGGCTTGCGGCCCAGGAGGCGCACCGGAAGCACCCGGCTCTCGTTCACCACCAGCACGTCCCCCGGCTGGAAGAAGCGGACCACGTCCAGGAAGCGGAGGTGGCGAAGACCTTTCCCTGCCTGTTCCCCTGCCTGTCCGGCGGAGCGATCCACCACCAGAAGCCGGCTCTCGTCCCTCCGGTCGGCGGGATAGCGGGCGATGCGGCCGGAGGGCAGCTCGTACTCGTAGTCGGCCACCCGGCTCCCGTCGGGGATGCGATCCGTCATCCGTCCTCGGGGAAGAGGGAGGACTGGGGTCCGTCCCCCGGTCCGTCCCCCGGTCCGTCCTTCGGCCTGTCCCCCGGCGAGGGCCGGGTGTAGCCCAGGCGCCGGAAGGCCCGTGCCGTGGTCTCCCTGCCCCGGGGCGTGCGCATGAGGAAGCCCTCCTGGATGAGGAAGGGCTCGTAGACCTCCTCCAGGGTGGAGGCGTCCTCTCCCAGGGCCACGGCCAGGGAGCTCAGGCCCACGGGTCCCCCCTCGAACTTCTCGATAATGGTCTTCAGGATCCGGGTGTCCATCTCGTCCAGCCCGTACTCGTCCACGTCCAGGAGCTCCAGGGCCGCCCGGGCCACCTCCACGTCGATGACCCCGTCGGCCCGGACCTGGGCGTAGTCCCTGACCCGGCGGAGGAGCCGGTTCGCCACCCGGGGCGTGCCCCGGGCCCTCTGGGCCAGCTCCTCCGATCCCTCTTCCGTGGCCTTCACCCCCAGGATCTCGGCGCTCCGTCGAACGATGAGTCCCAGGTGCCGGGGCGGGTAGAAGTTCAGGCGCTGCACGATGCCGAAGCGGGCCCGCATGGGGGCCGTGAGGAGCCCGAACCGGGTGGTGGCCCCCACCAACGTGAAGCGCTCGATCTTCATGGTCATGGTCTGGGCCTTGGGACCGTCGGAGAGACGGATCTCCACCTTGTAGTCCTCCATGGCCGGGTAGAGGAACTCCTCGATGATGGGCCGGAGGCGGTGGATCTCGTCGATGAAGAGGATGTCCCCTTCCCGCTGATTCGTCAGGATGCCCACCAGGTCCGCCGGCTTCTCCAGGACGGGCCCCGAGGTGGTCTTGAGGTTCACCCCCATCTCCCGGGCCAGGAGGGCGGCCAGGGTCGTCTTCCCCAGGCCCGGGGGGCCGTGGAAGAGGAGGTGGTCCAGGGGCTCCCGCCGCTGCCGGGCCGCCTCGATGGCGATCCCCAGAGCTTCCTTCACTTTGTCCTGACCCACGAACTCCGCCAGACGCTGGGGGCGGAGGGAAAGCTCCGTCTCCGTGTCCTCCTGGAGCTCTTCGGGTGTGGTGACCTCGTGGCGGCGGGTCATGGGACGTGCGTGGCCTCCGGAATCATGTCCTGGCCAGGGCCTTTCGGATGAGCTCTTCGGTAGAAAGATCGTTCTCCTCCCTGGACACGGACCGGACGAGCTCGTCCGCCGCGGTGAACGAGAAGCCCAGGGCCGTGAGAGCGGAGACGGCCTCCCCGACCTCCGGGGGCATGGCCTTCTCTTCTCCTTCCGAAACCAGGGCCAGGTCCTGGACCTTCTCGGATAGATCCAGGGCGATGCGCTCCGCCCTCTTCTTCCCCACGCCGCTCACCTGGGTGAGGGCCCCCAGGTCCTTCTCGGCCAGGGCCCGGGCCAGGCGCCCGGCGGAGAAGGTGGAGAGCATGGCCAGGGCCAGCTGGGCTCCCACGCCGGAGGCGGTGAGAAGGCGCTTGAAGAGCGTCCGCTCCGTGGCCTCCAGGAAACCGTAGAGGGCCATGGCGTCCTCACGGACCACGTGGCAGGTGCGGAGCTCGACGGCCTCCCCTATCCCGGGGAGGCGCTGCATGACGGAAGAGGGGATGTACACCTCGTACACCACGCCACCCGACGTCTCCACCTCCACGGTGTCCAGGTCCCTGGAAACGAGGATTCCCTTCAGGCGACTGATCAACGAACGCGGTCCCGGTCTCGAGGGTGTGCGCCGGATCCGGGACCTGGAGCCGCCCCGGACCTTTGGGATCTCTTCGGAGAGGACAAGGTAAAGGGTTCCCGAGGTCCGGATCAATCCGGAGCCGACGAAGGCCTATGCTCCTTCCTCTCCCTGCCTCAGAACCTCCCGGGCCGCTCGCCTTCCCGAGTGCAGGGCCCCCTGGAGGGAAGCCGTCTCCCGGTGGTCTCCGCAGACGAAGAGCCCGTCCTGCACCCGGACGCTCCGCTCCGGAGGATCCAGGACCCCGGGGGCCTGGCCCGGCTGGGCGTGGGGGATCCTGCACGTCCTGAGGTGGCGCCATTCCTCCACCTCGTTTCCGAACCAGCCTTCCAGCTGGGTCCGGACCTCCTGTTCCAGATCCTCGTCTCCCGCCACGGGAGACCCCAGACAGGTCACGGAGATGAGCTCCTGCCCCTCCGGTGCATAGGCGGGGCTCACCCGACTCATGACGGCCAGGTTGTTCACCGGGCCCGTGCCCTCTCCGTTCAGCACCAGGATGGGGTCGTCCAACGGTGACGTGGAGGATGCGAAGTACAGACAGGTGACGGCCTTGGAGGCCGGGGCCGGAACACCCTCCAGGAAGCGGGCTGCTTCCGGACCCTCCACGGCCACCACCACGGCCTCGGCAGCCATCTCCTCTCCATCGTCCAGGCGCACCTTTCCCGGCGCCACCTGGTCCACCCGGGTCTCCAGGCGCACGCTGCCCTCCGGTAGCCGCCGGGCCAGTTGAGCCGGGATCCGGCCCATCCCCTTCGCCGGGACGGAGGTGTCCCCCTCCGAGAACATCCGGAAGAGGTAGCGGAAGATCCGGGCCGAATCCGAGAGAGTCCGGTCCAGCAAGATGCCCCCGAAGAAGGGGCGGAAGAATGCGTCGATCATCCCCGAGGTGAACCCCTTGGCCTCCAGGTCCTGCAGGGCCGTCACATCCGGGCCCACCAGGACATCCCGGGCCCGGCCCGCCCGAACCTCCTCCCGCAGCCCTGTCACCCGGAGCTTGTCCGGGAGGGTTCCCACCGAGGCCCGGAGAGTGGCAAAGGCGTCCCGGGGCCGGCGAAAGGGATCCACGAAACGGGCGAATTCCTTGCCGGTCCAGATGTCCGCACCAGGGAAGAAGGGCCGGAGGTCCAGGTCGTCGTAGTCCAGGATTCTCCGGCACTCGGGGTAGGCCTCCAGGAGGACCTGAAATCCCCGGTCCAGGAGGAACCCTTCGTGCTCATCGGTGCGGACCCGTCCCCCGATACCGTCGGAGGCCTCCAGGAGCAGGGGACGGACGCCTTGGCTGTGAAGCTCCAGGGCACAGCCCAACCCGGCCAGGCCGGCGCCCACGATGAGAACGTCAGGTCGGGACATGGGAGGGGCTCACAAGGAGGTGGAAGGGGCGTGGGCCACCAGGCAGTGGCAGAGAGCCGCTGCGGTTCCGTCGGCGGCGTCCGCCGGCGCCGGAGGGTCCTTCAGGCGGAGGTGCCGCTGAACCATGTAGGCCACCTGCTCCTTGGTGGCGGATCCGGTTCCCACCACCGCGTTCTTGATCTCCCGGGGGGAGTATTCGGCGATGACCCGGTCCTGGAGAGCCGCCGCCAGGAGGATGGCTCCCCGGGCATGCCCCAGGGTGAGGGCGCTCTTCACGTTCTTGCCCTGGAATACGTCCTCCACGGCCACGGCTCCAGGATCGAATCGGTGCAGGATCTCCTGGATGCCCTGGAAGATCTCCCGGATCCGGGCTGGAAGGGCCTCCTGGGGCGAGGTCCGGATCACACCGCACTCCAGGAGGGAGAAGGCACCGTCGGGCCTCGCTGCCACGACACCATACCCGGTGGCCGCGGTTCCCGGGTCGATGCCCAGAACCACCCACCCGGAAGCCCCGTCCTCCTGGGATCCGCTCCCCAACCTGCTCTCCTATCCGGCGTGGGCCAGTACGGCTTCGTCGATATCGGCGTTGGAATGGACCTTCTGGACGTCGTCGTGCTCCTCCAGCTCGTCCAGGATCTTCAGGAGCTTCTCCGCGTCCTTCCCCTCCACCGAGACCTCGTTCTTGGCGATGAAGGTGAGCTCCGCCTGGGAGAACTCCACCCCTGCCGCCTTCATCCCATCCTGGACGTCGTGAAAGCTCCCCGTGTCGGTGGTGACGATGAACTCGTCTTCTTCCCGCTCCACGTCTTCGGCCCCGGCCTCGATGGCCGCCTCGAACACGGCATCTTCGTGGTAGCGGTCCGCGTTCACATAGAGCTGACCCTTCCGGTCGAACTGCCAGGCCACCGAGCCGGTGGTGCCCAGGTTTCCGCCGTGACGGTCCAGGATGTACCGCATATCCGCCACCGTCCGCTTGGCGTTGTCCGTCACGGTCTCGATGTAGAGGGCCACGCCACCGGGGCCGTAGCACTCGTAGCTCACCTCTTCGTAGTTGACGCCCTCCAGCTCACCGGTCCCGCGCTTCACCGCCCGTTCGATGTTCTCCGCGGGCATGTTGGCGTTCTTCGCCGTGTCGATGGCCAGACGGAGGCGGGGATTGAAGTCCGCCTCGCCACCTCCCTGCCGGGCGGCGACGGTGATCTCCCGGATGAGCTTGGTGAACATCTGTCCCCGACGGGCGTCGGTGACGGCCTTCTTCCGCTTGATCTGGGCCCACTTGCTGTGTCCAGCCACAAGATCCTCCAATCCTCTGCCGTGGCTTCCGGCTCCTGCCGGACGACTCCACCTCCAGCCGGGAAACGACCCATCCCGGCGCCAGGCGCTCCTCCACCCGGTTCATGTGGGGGAAATGGGGGCCCCGGAACCCGGGCGACCCGCCAGTGGGCAATATACCGGAAACCGCCACCGGGAGGGAACCCGGTGGCGGCGGGAAAAGGAGAAGGGAGGAGAGGAGCTCCGAAGCGGATTTCCCCTATCCGATGAGCTTCTCAGTCTTCCTTCTCTTCCTTGGCCTGAGCGATGATCTTCTGGGCCTCCAGTTCCGGGACGGGCTCGTAGCTCACCATCTTCCGGGTGTGGTGGGCCCGTCCCTGGGTCATGGAGCGGAGAGCCGCGGCGTACTTGTAGAGCTCCGCTTCCGGAACCCGGGCCTTGATGGTCGTCCGGCCCCCTTCCGAATCCATGCCCATGACCTTCCCTCTCCGGGAGGTGATGTCCCCCGTCACGTCCCCCATGAACTCGTCCGGTGTCGTCACCGAGACCTCCATGATGGGCTCCAGGAGGGTGGGCCGGGCTTCCCTGGCCACCTTCTGGAACGCCTGGGACCCGGCCACCTTGAAGGCCACGTCCGAGGAATCCACGCTGTGGTAGGATCCGTCGTACACCTCGGCTGAGAAGTCCACCAGGTGGAAGCCGGCCAGGATACCCTTGGCCGCCGACTCCTGGATTCCCTTGTCCACGGAAGGGATGTACTTGTTGGGAATCACCCCGCCCTTGATGGAGTCGATGAACTCGTACCCGCTTCCCCGGGGCAGGGGCCTGAGTCGGATGTGGCAGTCTCCGAACTGGCCACGGCCCCCGGTCTGCTTCTTGAACCGACCCTGGCCTTCCGCTCCCCGGGTGATGGTCTCCCGGTAGGCGATCTTCGGGGCCTCCGTCGCGATGCTCACCCCGTACTTCCTCTTCATCCGCTCGAACTGGACGTTGAGGTGCAGCTCTCCCATGCCCCGGCAGATGGTCTGGCCCAGCTCGGCGTTGTACTCCGCCTTGAAGGTGGGATCCTCTTCCTGGAGCTTGCCCAGGACCTCCCCCAGCTTGTCCTCGTCGGAGCGGCTCTCTCCCCGGATGGCCACCGAGATGTCGGGTTTGGGGAACTCCACGCCCTTCACGTTCAGGGGCCGGTCCGACGCCGAGAGAGTGTCGTTGGTGTGGGTGTCCTTGAGCTTGGCCACCACACCTATGTCCCCGGCGTTCAGGCGTTCCACCTCCGGTCGCTCCTTCCCCAGGGAGATGCTCAGGTGGTTGAGCTTCTCCGAGACCCCACGGGCGGCGTTCGTCAGCTCCATCCCGTTCGCCACATTCCCGCTAAGAACCTTGAAGAAGGAGAGCTCGCCCACGTGGGGCTCCGTGGTGGTCTTGAAGACCAGGGCCGCCGTGGGTCCGTCGTCCTCCGCCAGCAGGGTCACCTCCTGGTCCAATCCCTCCCGAGAGGCCTTCTCTCCGCCCATCTCTCCCGGGTGGGGAAAGAGCTCCACGATCTTCTGGATCAGGGCCCGCATCCCGTAGCTGCTCTTGGCGGACCCGCAGAAGAGAGGAACCACCTCTCCCATGGCCATCCCCCGGGCCATGGCCTCGATGGCCTCCTCCCGGGTGATGGTCTCTCCTTCCAGGTACCGCTCCAGGAGGCTCTCGTCGGTGGTGGCCAGGGTCTCCTGCAGCTCCACCGCCCATTCCTGGAACTTGTCCTGCAGGTCCTCGGGAACCTCTCCCTCCTCGTACTCCCCCGTGA